>DASZQB010000026.1:0-123854 GCA_035550135.1 Verrucomicrobiales bacterium | reverse complement strand
CTACCCTCCTTTCCTCCTCCCGAACCCGTCCTTCCACCTCCTTCCTCTCCCCCGGAATCAAACCGAATCAAACCAAATCAAACCACTTTAACCCCTCCCACCCGCCGAAAACCCCGTCCCCTAACCACTCACCGCCCCGTTGATGTTTGGCGCTTGGAGCTTCTCTGGTGCTTGGTGCTTGATGTTTGGAGCTTCCGGCGCAGCCGGTCCGCCGTCCAGCACTTCCCTCAGCTTGCCCGCCAGCGCCGACGGCGTAAACGGCTTCGGCAGCAGCGACTCACCCTCATTCAACATCCCCTGATGCGCGATCGCATTACCGGTATAGGCGGAAGTGAACAGCACCCGGATTCCGGGATACAGCGCGCGGATGCGGTCCGCCAGCTCCTTCCCGTCCATCAGCGGCATCACCACATCCGTCAGAAGCAACTGCACAGGCCCCGTGTCGTGCCGTTCACGGAGCTTCAGCGCCTCGATTCCGTTAGCCGCCGGATATACCGTGTATCCCAGCCGTCTCAGCAGATTGGTCGCCATTTCCCGCAGGGCCGTGTCATCCTCCACCAGCAGGATCGACTCCGACCCGTAGCGCGTCTTCGGCGCAGCGGGCGCCTGCGCTTCCGGCTTCGACACCGCCTCCACCCGCGGCAGATAGATTCTGAAAGTCGTCCCGCGGCCCTGCTCCGAATACACACCGATGTGACCGCCGCTTTGTTTGATGATGCCTTCACAACTCGACAAGCCAAGCCCCGTTCCCTGACCCACACCCTTGGTCGTAAAGAACGGCTCGAAAAGCCGCGCCTTCACTTCCTCGCTCATGCCCATGCCGCTGTCCGTGATGGCCACCATCACATACTCGCCGGCTTTCAACTCAGGGTCCGCGCTGACGTACTCACCGTCCAGCGTCACGTTCGCCGTCTCCAGGGTCAGCTTCCCGCCGCGGGGCATCGCATCCGCCGCATTCATCGTCATGTTCAGGATCACCTGCTCAATCTGGCCCGCGTCCGCTCTTACGGCATTCAAGCCCGCAAAGGGAATGATGCGCACGTCCGTGTTCCGCCCCGCCAAATGACGCAGCGTCGTCTCCATCCCCGTCAGAATCGTGTTCAGATCAAGCATTTCGGCCTGGAGGAATTGTTTGCGCCCATAGGCCAGCAGTTGTCGCGTCAGCGTCGCCGCCACACCCGCCGCCTTCCGGATTTCGCCCGCGTTTTCGCACAGGGGACTGCCGGGCGGAAGATCCGAGAGCAGCAATTCACTCTGCCCGATAATGGTCGTCATGATGCTGTTGAATTCGTGCGCCACTCCGCCCGCCAGTTTGCCTACGGTATCCATCTTTTGGGAATGAATCAGGTGCTCCTCCAGCCGCTTGCGTTCAAAGAACTGCCCCAGTTGGGCGCTCAATACCGCAAACATCCCCAGCAGTTCCTTATCCGGCGGGCGAATACCGCGGCAGAAAAACTCCATCACGCCTCGCACTTCATTCGCCACCAGCACCGGAACCGAAAGCGCACCGCGAAGCCCGGCGCCCTCTGCTGCGTCCGCCCGCCGAAAGCCCGCTTCCTTCGCGATGTCAGGAATCCACACTGCTTCGCCGCCTTCCCAAACGCGCCCCGGCAGTCCTTCTCCGCGCGCAAAGGTTCTCTGCCGGCAAACTCTAACAAACTCATCGGCCTGGATCTCCGGAGCAGTCCACGCATCGTCGAATTGCATCGCTCCGGCCCGCCGGTCCAGATTCCAAAAGATACCTGCATCCCATTTCAGATCCTCACAAATCGTCCGCAGAATTCCTGTCGAAGCCTCTCTCATCGTGGACGACTCCGCCAGCACACAGTTGATCGCATTCTGCAGCTTCCCCTGCTGCTCGGTTCGTTTGCGTTCCG
This sequence comes from Verrucomicrobiales bacterium, assembly GCA_035550135.1. Taxonomy (GTDB): domain Bacteria; phylum Verrucomicrobiota; class Verrucomicrobiia; order Verrucomicrobiales; family V1-33; genus V1-33. The sequence goes on along the minus strand of DASZQB010000026.1, from coordinate 121,977 downwards.
TAATGTCGCTCGCGATCCCCGTGTGCCGGATCACTTTTCCCTCGGCATCACGCACCACGAAACCGCGATCGTGAATCCAGCGGATCGACCCGTCCGGGCGCGAGATGCGGTACTCCACACTCACGCTCGCCGCGTCCGCACCAAGACAGGAGAAGGCCGCAAACACACGCTCCCGCTCCTCGGGCAAAATCGCTTCCACCCATTGTCCGGGGTCAGTCCGCAGGCTTTCCATGGAGCGGCCCCAAATCCGTTCATAGGCCGGACTGACATAGTGCATCCTCCGTTTGTCCGCCGAGGTCATCCAGAAGACATCGGTAATATTCCCCGCCAGTTGACGAAACTTTTCGTCACTCTCCCGCAGCGATTTTTCCGCCAGTTTCAACCGGTCGAATGTTTCCTGCAGTTCCGCGAGGTTCCGTCTCGCTTCGAATTGCGCCACCACCTGGCGGCTCAGCGCCTGCAGTGCCTCCATTTGTTCCGCGCTCAATTCACGCGGCACCTGATCATTCACGCACAGCATTCCCAGCGCGTGACCGTCCGGCGAAATGAGCGGCGCGCCCGCATAGAACCGTATCCGTGGATTTTCCGTCACCAGCGGATTCTCCGAAAACCGCTGGTCCGCCTGCGCATCTTTGATCACGAATACTTCGGCCTGCAATATCCCGTGAGCGCAAAATGCTATATCCCGGGACGTTTCGCTTCCGCTGACGCCTACCTTCGATTTGAACCATTGGCGGTTCTCATCGACAAGGCTGATCATGGCGATCGGAGTGCCGCAGATCCTGGAGGCCAGCAGCGTGATGTCATCCAGTTCCTGCTCCGGTTCGGTATCCAGAACATCGTAGCGCCGCAACGCGCTCAACCGCTCTTCCTCATCACATGGCAAGGGAGCTTTCATGGGGTCGGTTTCGGGTTTCTAAATTCAGTGGTCCAGCATCTCACGCACCTTGCACAGCAGTGTCGCCGGCGAATAAGGCTTGGACAAAAATTCAACGCCCTCCTCCAGCACCCCGTGGGGCGCCAGCGCCTCATCGGTGTAGCCGGACGTGAAGAGGATGCCCAGATCCGGATAAGTGGCTCTCAGCCACTCCGCCATCACTTTGCCATCCATCAGAGGCATGATCACATCGGTCACCACCAGCCGGATTTGCGAACCGTGGTGTTCACTCGCCACGTGCAGCGCCTCCTGGCCGTTCGAAGCCGGCAGCACTTCATAGCCATGGGTTTTCAAAATACTGCAGGCCAGATGCCTCACCGCAGGCTCGTCCTCCACCACCAGCAGGGTCTCCGCTCCGCGCGGCGCCTCCTCCTTTTGGGACGGCTGCCGGTGCGTTTCCGCAGGCTGATCCACCCCCGGAAAGTAAATCCTGAAGGTCGTGCCTTTGCCCGGCGCACTTTCCACGGCAATGTGACCTCCCGAGTGCTGCACGATCGTCTGGCACGTTGCCAGCCCCAATCCGGTGCCCTTCCCCCGCGGCTTCGTTGTGAAAAACGCCTCGAACAAATGAGCTTTCACCTCGTCGCTCATTCCCGTTCCCGTGTCGCTTACGCTGAGCACCACGCATTCCCCGGGCGGGGCATCAGGGAATTTGCGCGAGCCATTCTGACCGTTCAAAAATGTGCCCGTCGCAATCGTAAGCCGCCCGCCGCTGGGCATTGCATCACGGGCATTGACCGCCAGATTCATCAGCACCTGACCAATGTAGCCCGCATCAGCCTTGATGCGTCCCTCGTGAGCGCCAGGCAGGATCGTCATCTCCACCGTCTCCCCGACGACCCGCCTCAACATCTTTTCATGGTCCTTCACCACCTCGTTAAGATCGAGCACGACGGGAGCCACAGTCTCTTTGCGGCTGAAAACCAGCAACTGCCGCGTCAATCCCGCGGCCCGCTCGGAGGCGAGCCGTATTTCTGCCGTGTGCTCCTGCAGCGGACTGTCCTGACCAACGCTCTGCGCTATCAAATCGTTATACCCCATGATCGTCATCAGGATATTATTGAAATCGTGCGCCACGCCGCCCGCCAGTTGCCCTATCACCTCCATCTTCTGGGCCTCGATAAATTGCGCCTCCAGTTTCCTGCGCTGAGCGGTCTCCGCCACCTCTTGCAGTGCGCGCCGCACGGCCGTCCCCAGTCGCACGATGCGATCCTTCAGCAGGTAATCAGTCGCCCCGCGCTTCACCGCCTCCACCGCCGTTTCTTCACCCACCGTTCCCGAAATCAATATAAACGGAATATCCTTCGATCTCGCGCGCAGCAGGTCCAGCGCCCGCACTCCGTTGAACAGCGGCAGCTTGTAGTCACAGAGCACCACCTCCGGCTGCTCCTCAAGAGCGGCCAGATACTCCGCTTCCGTCTGCACCCGTTTCCATTTCACCTCGTATCCCGCATTCCTCAATTCATGCAGGACCAAATCCGCGTCGTCCTGCGAATCCTCCACGATCAGAATATTCAGCGGCGTAGCCATCACTCAGCGCTTGGGAGTTTGATTGAGCTCCAGCCAATAGCGGCTGGCCCTCTGCACCGATTCGCCCAGCCGGTCGAAGTCCATGGGTTTCACAAGGTAACTGTTGGCGCCCAGTTCATAGCTTTCGATCAAATCACATTCCTCTTCCGAAGAAGTCAAAACCACCACCGGGATCGCCCGTGTATCGGGATCGTTTTTCAAGCGCCGCAGCACTTCCATCCCGTTGAGCTTTGGCAGCTTGAGATCCAGAAAGATAACCCTTGGCCGGCTGCCGGCGCACCGCCCCGCGTGCCCGCCGGTGCCATAGACGAAATCGAGCGCCTCCTTCCCGTCCGACGCCACATGCAACGTGGCGGGCAGATCAGCCTTGTTGAACACGCGAGTGAAGAACGCCGCGTCATCGAAGCTGTCCTCCACGAGAAGAATTTCCGCGTCTTGATCAAACATGATTGGCCTCTCCTTCCAGGGTAAAGTAAAATGCCGCTCCCGCGTCGGGTTCTCCCTCGGCCCAAATCCGTCCGCCATGCCGGCGCACGATGCGCTGCACGATTGCCAGCCCCACGCCGGTGCCCTCAAACTGCTCGTCGGTGTGCAGCCGCTGAAAGACCCCGAAAAGCTTGTGCGCATACTTCATTTCAAAACCCGCTCCGTTGTCCTTGATGAAATAAACACACCTTCCCTCCACTTCGCGCGATCCAATTTCGATGAGCGCGGGATCACGATGCCGTGTGTATTTAAGTGCATTGGAAAGAAGGTTCATAAAAACTTGCTGCAGCAGCGTCGGATCGGCCTGACAAACCGGCAGATCGCCCGTCCGGATTTCCACGTTCCTGCCCTCCCGCTCGCCGTGGAGATCGTCCAGCACGCGATTCACCATCACCGCCGGCTGCACTGTGCGCTTCGTCAATTGCTGCCGGCTCAGCCGCGAGAACGCCAGCAGTCCATCAATGAGCTGACCCATCTTCACCGCGTTCAGGTGAATGCGTTCCAGTTTCCGCAGCACCTCGTCCGGAAGTTGCGCGCCGTGATCCTCCTGAATCATGCGTGTAAATCCCCCCATCGCCCGCAACGGCGCGCGCAGATCGTGGGAAACCGAATACGAAAACGCCTCCAGTTCCGCCGTGCGCTCGATCACTCTCTGCTCCAGTTCAGCATTCAACTGCCGGATTTTCTCCTCCGCCTGCTTCTGGTCGGTGATGTCCCGGCTTACCCCCACGAGACCGGTGATCGCACCGGTGTGGTCCCGCAGCGGCACCTTGGTCGTCATCAGCCACAGATCTCTGCCCTCCCGCGTCACACACGGCTCCGCCCGGTCGAAAATCGGTTGCCCGCTCGTGAGCACCTCGTTGTCGTCCCGGTGATAAACTTCCGCCACCTCCGCCGGAAAAAGATCAAAGGCCGTCTTGCCGACCAACTCCGCCTCCGACGACGCCCCCGTAAACCGCACATGCGCGGCATTGGAAATCCCCAGCCTGCCCTGAAGATCCTTGGTGAAAATCACATCAGGCATGCTGTCGATCAGCGTGCGCAGAAGGTTGCGCTCCTCCGCCAGTTTTTCCTCCGCCTGCTTGCGTTCGGTAATGTCCAGCAGCGTGCCCAAAATCGCGGGGCGGCCATTGAATTCAGACAGTCCCCCGTGCGCCTCCACATGGATGACTTTTCCGTCCTTGCGCACCATGCGCAGGCCATAGCGAATGCTCTCGATATCTCCCGCGAGGCGCTTCCGGATATTCTCGCGCACCTTCGCGCGATCCTCTTCCACGATGAAATCAGCAAGCGGCGCAGACGTCAATTCCTCCTGCGAGAAGCCCACGAGTTCCGTCATGCGCGGATTCACATAGACAAGCCTCTCATCCTGAATCGCATAGATCCCCACCAGCGACTGCTCCACCAGCCGCCGGTATTTCGCCTCGGCAGACCGCCGCGCCTCCTCCGCCTGTTTGCGACCGGTGATGTCGGTGATCCGGTGTTCCCGTCCCACCAACTCCTCCCGGGAGTACCCCGAAATGTCGCAGAATTTCTCATTCACATACATGATTCTCCCCAGCGGGTCCGTCACCGCCACGACGCTGCCCTCGTCCAGCGCAGCCTTCAACTCCTCCACTTCCCGGGGGGAGACTTTTGGTTTCTGTTCGACGAAGACGGGCATAGTATCAAAGCGAGGGCCGCTGTGGTAGGACGCCCCTCGACTCGGCAGGTGATTTGTTCAAAATTAAAGAAATTAAACATCCAAAAGAATAATTTCAATAAATATCATACTCAACGGGATGCGCATTTTCCCTCCTTGACAAGCTCGTGCCGTCTTTGTGCGCCCGGAAGCCCCCTTCAGCCGCCGATCCTCCGACAGAAACATCCGCCCACTCATAAATTTCCCCGCCCATTCTTCCCATTCTTCCCTGATGCGATCCATGGACCTCTTTTCCGACGCCGTCCGCCGCGATCCCTATCCGCTCTACGACGCCATGCGCCGGGAGTCCCCGGTGCTCCATGTGCCCCCGCCCTTCGACGGCTGGATGATCTTCGACCACGACGGCGTGAAACGCGCCCTCTTTGATCACGAGGCCTTCAGCTCGCAAGTGCCGGCGCCCCGGCACTGGTTCATCTTCACCGATCCGCCCATCCACACCAAACTGCGCGGACTCATTTCCCGCGCCTTCACTCCACGCACTGTCGCCGCCCTGGAACCGTGCATCCGCACCTTCACACGCGGGTTGCTTGATCAGGCCCTCGAAAGCGGCATCATGGACATGGCCGCCGACTTCGCCGTCCCGCTCCCGGCAAAGGTGATCGCCACGATGATCGGCATCCCCGTTACCGACTGGCCTCAGTTCAAAACGTGGATGGACGCCATTATGAAACTCAGTTTCACCCGTTCGGGCGGTGAGGCGGCCGAACAAGGCATGAAGGAATTCGCCGCAGCGTCCTCGTCCATGAACGAATACCTCGGCGGGATGATCGCTGAGCGAAGAGCCCGCCCGCAGGATGATCTTCTCACCCGCCTCATGGAACCCGGCCCCGGCGGCGAAACGCTGAGCCAGCCGGAAATTCTCGGCTTCTTTCAGGTACTCGTCGTAGCTGGTCAGGAAACCACTACCAACCTCATTAACAACGCCATCCTTTGCTTCCTCGAACACCCGGACCAACTGAGGCTGCTGCGATCCCGGCCAACCCTTCTGCCCTCCGCCATCGAAGAAGTCCTCCGCTTCCGCTCCCCCCTGCAATGGACCATGCGCACCCCGCGGCGTGATATCGAGATGCACGGCCGTACCATCCCCGCCGGCAAACTCGTCCTCCCCATGCTCGGCTCAGCCAACCGCGACGGCACCGTGTTCACTGACGCCAATCGTTTCGACATCACCCGAAACCCGAATCCGCACATCGCCTTCGGACACGGCATCCACTTTTGCCTCGGCGCCGCGCTGGCCCGCACGGAGGCCGCCATCGCGTTGACGGAGTTTCTGGAGCGCGTGTCGCATTTCGAATGGGCGGAAAACACCCCGTGGCAACCGCGTCAGGCCCTGAACGTGCATGGTCCTGCCTCTCTTCGCCTGCGAATCAGAAAAGCCTGAGCCGAACCCCGCCTTGCCTCCGCCGCCATCCGCGCTTTGTCATCGCCTGCATGCCCGACGACCCCATCACTTTCTTCAATCGCTACACCGGCAAAATAGAGCGGGAGGATATCTATGGCGAGGCCCCGCTGCGTTTCGCCTATCAAAACCCGCTCGGTCGCGGACTGCTCGCGCTTCTCATCAAACGTGCCCTCTTCTCCCGCTGGTATGGTCGCCGCATGGACGCGCCCGCGAGTAAATCGCGCGTCACTCCATTCATTCAGAAATACCGCCTTGATCCTAACGACTTCGCGGACATCCCGGATTCCTACGGAAGCTTCAACGAATTCTTCTACCGCAAGCTCCGTCCGGAAGCCCGCCCTATCGATGCCGGAACCGACACCGTCGTCTTCCCTGCCGATGGCCGCCACCTCGGTTTTCAAAACGTTGCTAACATCCCCGGCGTCTTCGTCAAAGGCCAGCATTTCGACATTCCCGCGCTTGTCGGCAGCGCTGCCCTCGGAGCCAAATATCGTGAAGGCACGCTCATCCTCAGCCGCCTTTGTCCCGTCGATTACCACCGCTTTCATTTCCCCTGCGCCGGCACGCCCGGCGAACCGCGTCTCATCAACGGCCCGCTCTATTCCGTCAGCCCCATCGCCCTGCGCCGGCGCCTCGCCTTCCTGTGGGAAAACAAACGCGTCCTGACCGAACTCGTCACGCCGGATCTTGGCACCGTGCTCATCATCGAGATCGGCGCCACCAACGTCGGCAGCATCGTGCAAACCATGACCGCCGGCAAACCCGTCGCCAAGGGCGATGAGAAAGGCTACTTCCGGTTCGGCGGCTCCAGTACGGTCACCCTCTTTGAGCCGGGAAAAGTCACGCTCGCCGAAGACCTGCTCGCTCAAAGCGCCGAACAGCGCGAACTCTACGCCCGCATCGGTGACGTCATGGGCAAGACCCGCGCCTGATCATTTCTTCTGCTCCTTCGCCAACTGCTCCAGATAATCGAGCAAACTCGCAAAATCCTTCACTGTCATCTGATTCAACAGTCCAGGCGGCATCAAACTTGTCGGCACTTTTTGACGCTCCGCGATGTCAGCCACCGCCAGCTTCCGTTCTGTTCCCGCCTGATTGCGAATGACCACCTCCGTCGCACTCTCCTGCACCACGAAACCCATCTCCGGATCGCCTTTCTTCATGATGAAGAAGTTCGTCACAAACCCCTGCGCCATCGTCTTGTTAGGATCAAGGATATTCATCGCCAGTTCCGGCCGTTTGTAAGTGTCCGCGATGTTCCCGAGGAACGGCCCCCGCGGCGGCGCATCCTTGCTGGTCGTGTGGCAATTCACACATGTCGCCTGCTGGAAAATCTGCGCTCCCACTGCGGGATCGCCTTTCGTCTTCAGCACCGCCGCAATGGCATCCTCGATCTTCATCGACTCAATCTTTGGCGCATTGGCTTCCGCAGGATCAAGCCTAAGTGCTCTAAGCGCCCGCTCCGCCGCGGCGGCCACCTGCTTGTCAGGGTCCTTGAGCGACGCCAGCACTTTGGAGGAATACGCGCGGTGCCTCGTCTCCGCGACTGCCGCCAGGATCTGCGCCCGCCTTGCGGGATCCGCCCAGCCTGCTTCCAGCGCCTTCGCGGCCTGTTCACGGGCCTCCGGCGCGCCGGTGAAGCGCACACTCAGCGCCAGCAGCGCCGCATCCGCCCACTGGCTGACATCGCTTCCGGGTTTCGCCGCCTGCTCCTCAAACCAGGTATGGAAGTTCTCCAGCTTCGGCGCACCAAGGAATGCCCGCTCCGCACGCTCGCCCGCCTGACGTCCCTCCCTCCGGCTGAACAAGCCCAGCGCCTGCGGCAGCGCGTGCCACGCTTCCGCATTGTCCGTTTTTGTCAGGAGCACAATGGCGTCCGCCCGCTCCCCTGCCGCAGTTTCCGGCGCGAGAGCCGCCTTGGTCAAAAGACTAATCGCCTCGTGCGGCACACTGTCCTTTTTCGCGAGCTGTCCTATCAAAGAGGACCGCAGCTTTGTATCTGTAGCCGCCAGCGTGATGAGCTGCTTCACCGCACTATCGTCCTCGATGCGGTTCCGCGCCATTTCGGACGCCAGCCAGCCGGCTTCATCACCAGCCGCAGTGCCAAGCGTTTGTTTGAGCACCGTCAGGATTTTATCCGACTCCGCCCACTTCTCCGGCTGATAATACGGACCGCGCGTATCCGGCCGCGTGCCCCACGAGTCACCCTTCCACGGCCCTTCATGGAAATACAAACGACACAGCGCTCCCAGTAGTCCTTTCCGCCGCGCCGGCTGCGTCTCCGCCGCAAGCCGCGACACGAGCCCATCCACCACCGCCGGTTCATGCATGCGCATCAGTGCCCGCAGCACCCCCGTTCGCTGCGCATCCGACGCATTGGTGTCCACTACATCAAAGCACGCCTTCGCCGCTTTCAACGTCGCGAGAACCCGGAACGCCGTGTGCGCGATCACCGGATCGGCATCGCCCGCCAAAGCCGCAACCTTCGGCGCCAGCTCCGGTTTCTCCACGCGCGCGATCGCCACCATGCTCTCCAGCTTCAGCCTCGGAGTGCTGCTGCTGGTACACCCGCTTAGGATTGCATCCACATCAAAACCCTTCCCGTCACGATCTGTTCCAGCGCGAATCGCAAACGGCCTAATCGCTTCATCCCTTCGCGCAAGAAAACCCAGCAGATTATTCGAAACCTCCGGCTTCGTTCCCTGCTTGATCGCGAAGGCCGCCGCGATGCGCCCATACAGCGGCTTGCCCGCATCCTCCGCAAACGTAATGAGTGACTTCGCCACTGGATCGCTCACTCCCTTTCGCAGCAGCGCGCGCTGCGCCTCCATGCGCCGGCGGGCGCTCGGGCTCTCCAGCAATTTGATCAACTCATCCGTCCCGGCCTTGTCAAAATCAGGCAACGGCTCCGGTTTATAGCCCTTCGGCTTCACCTGCACGATGTAGCCCACGTTCTCCCCCTCGTAGGAAAAGGTCGCCCCTTTCCAGCTCGCCGCATCGATCCGGCTCATCGCATCCACATCCACATCAGTCACGCGCGTCATACCGATGAACTCCCGGCAATCATCCTTAAACGTCGCTCCGTTTGGCGTCACATGATGGCTGAAGGTGAAGTTGCGCCCCCAATCGCAGGTTAGCGGCACGTCCGCGTAACGCGCGGGAAATCCCGGCTCATTCAAATAGCATCCCCCGCATCCCGACCCGCCGCCGTATTCCGTTAGGGGCTTGATGTGCTCGTCTCCAAAATTCATGTAAAGCCGCGGATACCCGTGATCCTCCAGGCCCGTGAAATGGTGGAAGCGAATATCCCATCCTCCCCCGTCATTCGTGTTGTCCCGGCAAAAACCGTCCAGCGCCGGGCTCATCGCCACATCAAGGATATTGCGCGTGCCCGTGCTGTAGATCTGCAATTCCGTTCCGTCAGGCCGCACGCGAATCACCCCGCCGCCGCGATGCTGCAGCTTCCGGCCATCCGTTCCTTCCGCCTCCACAAATCCAAAGTCTCCGCCCGCGATATAGAGCCAGCCATCGATGCCCAGCGTCAGCCCGTTCGTCGTGTGATCCGCAGGCCGGTCCTTGAATCCGAAGGCGATATTCTTTACCAGAATCTTCTGCTCATCCGACACACCATCTCCATCGTGATCGATAAACACACTCAGATGCGGCGGGTGAACCAAATACAGCCGGTCATGGTCCCATACCGATCCCCGAGGACTGTCCACATCGGCCACAAAAAGATTCGACTGATCCGCCTTGCCGTCTCCATCGAGGTCCTTCAGTCGCACGATGGAGCCGCGCTTCGGCTTCCGGTCAAGTGAACCGTTTTTGTCAGAGGAAACGAACAGCGTGCCGTCCGGCGCCGCCGCCACATACACCGGATAATTCGCCGCCGGCGGCGTCGCAAAGACAGAAACATCAAACTCCGGCGGCACTCTCACGTCGCTCAGCACTTTGGCGTCGTCATTGGACACCGTCGCCTTTACTGCCTCCGTCGCCGTGCCATACACCTGCATTTCCCAAATGCTTCCCCATCCGCCCGCGTCGGTTCCAAGGAAAGTCACGCGCACATATCGCACACCGTCAGCGCGGAAAGGCACTTCGTTAGGACTCTTGAGTGCATTCTTCGAAGAGTCGTTGAGCATCTGCCACGCACTGCCATCCACCGAACCCTCCACCTTGAATTGATAGGACGCATGCGGCCCCTCCCACACGATGCGCGCGCCCGTCACTGTCTCCGGCTTCCCCAGGTCCACCTGAAGCCACTCGCCCTTTTGCGCGCCGCCGGCGCACCAGCGGGTTGAGGCCTTTCCGTCAAACGCCTTCGATGCATCGTTCCCCTTTGGCTGCTCGAATGAAGAGGCCGTGGCCGTCTTGTTCAGCGCCAGATTCACCGGCACCTTTTTGTCCTCGCGCTTCTTGAGGTAGTCCCCATTGAGCTTGTCCGCCGACCAAAGAACGCCGCGCGTCAGCACATCGAGAAATTGGGGATCGCTCACCGTCTCATTGTGGTGTCCCAGCGTCGTGCCAAACACCCGCGTCTTTCCAAGGTAATTGTTCGTCCACACACAGGGTTCGCTCTTCCCGTTTTCCTGGTTCTTCGCCTCGCAAAGCACATGCGCATTCGGCCACACTTTCTCAATCCAATACAGCTCACCCGCCGGATTCGCCCACGCCGGCCCCCAGCCCTGCATCACCGGATGAGCCGCATCCACGTTGCGCACCTCATGCGGATACGCCGCCCCGTGACGTCGTGAAGTGACACCGCAAAACTGAAACCACTCGTCCGTCCCGTCGCGATAGCAATGCATTGCACAGTGGATCACCACGCCGGGCTTCCCGTTCTTGTGCGGCTTCAGAATCTGCTGTGTCCATTCGGGATCCTTCGTCTCCGCAAAACACTCGTTGTGCACGATCACGTCATAGGCCGCCGCCCAGTTCGCATCTTCGTAAACCTTGATGCGTGAGGAGGTCGTTGTATTCGGATCTCTAAACGAAGTTACCTTCACATTCGCCCGCTCCTCCATTCCTTTTGGAATCAAATCCTCCTGTGTCGTATAGTCGTGGCAGCAGCCGCCGGAAATATAAAGAATCTTCAAAGGCTCCGCGGCGCGCGCGGCAGTGAAAGCGATGACAGAAAAGAGCAGGCAGCGGATCATAGAAAGAAATCGGCCTCCCATACGGCAGGCGTTCGGACAGTTTGTCGCCGGGATGCAGCGAAGCAACCCCCTTCCCGAAGCTCCCTTCATCCCTTTTTTAATTGAATGAATCCGTCAGGATTGACGACCTTGCGGCTTCCTGCCAGGAATTCCCGTAATTCCCCATGCCTCCTCCGTCCTCCCCTTCACGGCTGCTTTTGGAGGAGAGTTATGCCGAAGAGGACAGCCGTTTTATCGAACTGCTCCGCAGTGTCACCGACCCCCGCACGCTTGAGCCCATCGTAAACCGCTGGCTCGCCGACCCTCGCCCATGGGCCAAAGCGGAGATGCTCCGATATCTGGATTTGCCGTTCGACCGGACGGGTCACGCCGTTGTGGTCAAACGTCTGTTCAAGCACGCGGAGAAAACCGGCGACGATCGTCTCATGGGCGCCTTCATGGTCGCGTTCGACTGCCTTATCCGCCGCGTCCGGAAAAAACAAACCCGCTGGGACAGCGTCAGCCGCTCCATTTACGAGACGGAGGTGCTCGTCACTCCGCGAAACAGTTTCGGCAAACCGGAGAGATTGGATTCCGGCAAAGGCTGGGAGCCATTGCAGCCCCGCTACTATGGAGGCGGCCTGCGTCTATTCACTTATCGCACCCGCTATTACCTTCAGCGCCGCGCATGGCGGTATTTCCGCCGCATGGGATGGAAGGAACCGCAGCGCTATGTGAATGCCGTGGCCGCCGCCCTCGCGCGTTATCGTGAGGAGGACTTCCGCAAAGGCGAAAACCTCCTCGATTCCTGGGGCTTCATGCACGCGTGCTTCGCCGGTCATGGCGCCCTGTTGTTCACGTCTTCCCGCGCCAAACTCCGCGATGGCCGCAGCCTTGGCGATTTGTCGCCATCCCCGGCCTTCGCCGCGCACTGGCAAAATCCAGTCGGGCTCAGTGTTCTCGCAAGGCTCGTCGCCGAAGCCTCCTCCCGTCCCGTGCGTACGTGGGCCGTGCGCTGGATGGCCGCTCCGGAAATGGCCGCAGCCGGTCCGCTCGCCTTTGCGGATTTGCAGCGCCTGCTGTTTTCCACAGACGAAGACATCCAGCCTTCTGCATTGCGCCTGCTTGAAGAGCACCCGGAAGCCGCCCGCTGGACGGTCCCGCAGTGGCTCTCACTTTTGGACGCGCCGGGCCATGCGATCATGGAAACAGTGACGGCCCAAATGATACTGCACGTCAGGCCGGACCGTCTCGATGCCACGCAATGCATGGCGCTGGCCTGCGTGCGCCCCGTTCCTGTGGCGCGCATGGGATTCGATTTCCTGAAGACAAAAACCATTCCCGCGGCAGAGGCGGCATCGCTTCTCCCGCGCGCCGCGGGAGCCGCGTGCCCCGCCATCGCGCCTGATCTAACGGCATGGTGCCTCGACCAGCTCACGGCAGCGGGAGGCTATGACCGCGAACACTTATCAACCTTCTTCGACAGCCAGCTCGACGCCACGCGCATGGCCGCGTGGGACTGGCTGGCATTTCACAAAGACTCGCCTGCATGGGAAGACTCCGTGCTCTGGAGCCGCCTCGCTGAGACCCCGTTCGACGGCCTCCGTCTCAAACTGGTGGATACCCTCGCGCTGCGTGCCGCCCTTCCGGGCCGTCACGCGGGGGATCTCGCGCCGGTATGGACGGCCGTGCTGCTTGGCGTGCATCGGGGCGGAAGGCAGAAGTTGAAGGCCGTGCACCAGGTCGCAGGAGCCATCGCTTCGGACGAATCCCTGGCCGATTCCCTGCTCCCGGTGCTCGTCGTCGCCGTGCGATCCATTCGCGAGCCGGAGCGCCGCGCCGGACTGGCGGCGGTGGTCGCTCTCGCTACCCGCAGTTCCGCCATGGAGGCGGCAGTGAAAAAATCGCTGCCGGAGCTTAACCTCTTTTCCATGGCATGAAGTACTCCTACGCCTACCACACCCGCAGCCGGTTTGCTGACGGCGTCTGTTCGCTCGCGCCAAATCTGGAGCGCGAACCGGTGGCGTTCGATGCATCCTTGCGCGATCCCCTCCGCTTTCGCGAGGCCATCTCCGCGCTGCACGATGTGGTCATTTCCGATCTGCGTTTCAAGCCGCGCGACAAAACGTCATACGAGGAGTGGAAAAAGGACGAGGGCCGGCGGCAGCAGGCCGCAGCACAGGTAGCCCGCGAGCAGGCCCGAGCGCAATTTGCGGCAGCGCAGAAAGTCAAAATCCCCGGCGATATCGAGAAGGCTTACGAAAAGGCGCGCAGTGAATACTGGCACGCCCGCGACCGCTATTCGAAATACCTCGAGCAGCACGATCAGGAACTCCTCCGCCTGCTGGTGCCGTACGATCCGGTCATCACCGTGGCGGAGGATGTAGTGTTCTTTGAATGTTTCTCCGCGGACGAATCAAGCTACGGCTGCCTGTCCGTGGAGCGCACCACGGCGTTTGGGCGATGCGCATCGCTTCAGTTGGGGACGACGAATGTAGATTACTCCTGGGACTTGTTTCACCAGTTCCAGGCGATGCGCAGTTATCGCGAAACGCGCTTCGTGCTCGATCCCGGCGGCTTCACAGTGCGCACTGACGCCACTCCGGAATATCGCGAGGGGAAAATAGACCTGCCGCCGGGCTGGCTGCGCGGGCTCATGCAGGTGCAGGGAGCGATGACGCTGCCCATGCGGCGGGTCTCGCTCGGGCGGGATGCGGTGTATTCCCTGCTCGCATGGCTGCGCCGGCACAAGGCGCCGCGCAGTCCCCGCGCGCTGCGCTTTGAATTGCTTCCTGGCGCACCCGCACTGGTGCTGGAGCCGTGGGAGGTGCGCATCCCTGTTCGTGCGGGGGAATGGGTCACGGCGCCGCAGGAACCCATTCGCATTTGGGGACGGCAGCGGCTGCTTTCTCTGGCCAGACTGCTCCCGCTCGCGGAGAGCATAGATGTACACTTGCTGGGAACCGGCCTGCCCAGTTTCTGGGTGGTCCGAATGGGCTCCATGCGCCTCACGCTCGGTTTGTCAGGCTGGACCATGAATGATTGGACGCGCGGCTCCGCCCTCGACCTCCTCGCCCCGCCCGTCTCCCCGGCGCCCGCGGTGGTGCAGCACATCGCTTCCATTCTCAAAGAGAAGCGGTCTGCGGACTTTGCGCACATCGCGCGGCACAGCATGGTGGATGACGGCCAAGTGGCCGCCGCGCTAAAACATCTCGCACACTCAGGCCAGGTGATTTTCGATCTTCCGCACGGCGTGTACCGCTGGCGGCAGATTATGTCTCAAGTGGTCGGTGAATCCGAAATGGGAGCGGAAAATGAAGAGCAGGCCGCCAGCCGCATTTTGCTCGCGCGCGATAAAGGACGCATCGAGAAAACCGAAGCCGGCCCCAACAGCACGCGCCTCCTCACCGGCAAAGTCGAGTCTAAACCGGTGGAACTTCTCCTCGATGCCGACGGCACCATCCGCCGCGGCAAGTGCCTGTGCGGTCACCACCGCATGGCCGGCCTGCGCGCCGGCCCCTGCCGCCACCTCCTGACACTTCGCGCGCTGGCCCTCCGGCATGACGGCGCTGCGGAACAAACCCCGGCCGCGTGGTATCACCGGCTGACAAAACTCGCGGGCGAATGAACAGAAACCATAACAAAAATACGCTTGCTTCCCGACCCGGCCTTTGCACGCCTGCGATGCTTGCCTTTTCCGCGCCTTACCCTTTCGGCGGCTCTGCCGCTGTTTCCCTTTCCACGGGCCACCCGGTCCGCACTGAGACCACCATGCTGCGGTGCTACGCCGCGGCTGCTTCTGCCCAACCATGCATCCCCGGAGCCGTTGTTCGTTTGGCCATATCGACAGCTAGTCGTGTGGCCGCGAGCGACCCATGGGTCCCCACACGACTAGCTGTCGATATGGCCCTGGTGAACGGCCCCGGTCCTGAGTACGAAGTCAGGCGGCCGGGTGCCCGTGGAATTCTTCATCCTCCCGGCATGCACAGCCCCGCCGGATTCCGGCTCCCGCCCTCATTATGAAGCCCGGTCCCAGGCCTTCCTATATCAGTGCGGGGTTGATCCTGCTCGTTGGAGCGATGACCCTCTGGGGGGGACTGATGATCATCCGGAGTTCTGTTTTCGCGGACAAGGCAGTCATCGAGGGCGTGTCCCGTGAGAGAGTCTGGCTGTATTTGATTTCCGGAAGCCTTGCCGCAGCCGGAGCGGTGATGATGATCCTGCGGAAGCCGGCGGGCTTTTGGATGGCGGGGATCGGAATGCTCCTGCTGGCGGCAATGAGGATCTATGTGTTGATTCAAAAACCGGACAGCGAGTTCAAGCGGTACCTTATGGCTGCCGTCTTTCTTTGGGTGGCAATTGAGTCCCTGCTGATCGTGTGGCGCTATCAGCGAAATCCGCCCGGGGACGACGAGCCGCTGCGGGATCTTCTCCGCAGACACCCGGCCACAGCGCCGCTGGCGGATCTTTACATGCGTCCGTCGGGCGAGTCGTCCGCATCAGGGCCCCGGCCATCGCCGCCCGCGGGAAACACCTTAACGCATCTGGACGCAGGTGATTTCGCGCCGATCAGTGAGGAGGAAATGCGCCGCCGGGCGAAGAAAGTGGACCGCTCCCTGGTCTTCCGCTTCGGCCTGCGCAGCCAGATTCCACCGGCCACCGATGAACGCACACTGCTGATAGACAAGGCTCTCGTCGCGCACGGACTGCTCACTCCCGGGCGGCTGGTGGAGATTCATGAGACCGGCGAAGTTTACGCAAGGCTGCGGCCCACCCTTCAGAATCTGGGGATCGCGGAACAGGCAGCTGCCTCCCGCGCCGTCGGTGAACTCGAGGCGGAGCGCGCCTCCACACGGGAGGAAAAACGCGCCGCCGCAGCGGCCCGGCGCGCGCTTCGCGCCAAAGCAATCGAAGGGCGCAAAGCCACCGACATCATCTTCCTTGGCCGCAGCGTTTCCGGCGGCCTCGCGGACCGGCGTGCCAATGTCGAAAAACTCGCGGCTTTCTCCCTGCCCGTGCTCACCAGCCCGGCTGACATCGCCACAGCTCTCGGTCTCCCTATTCATCGGCTCCGCTGGCTCGCATTCCACAGCGAGGCCTCGCCGGTTTCCCACTACGTTCGTTTTACCGTGCCGAAGAAGAGCGGCGGCACCCGTGAACTGGCCGCCCCTCATCATGACACCGCAGCAGCGCAAATGTGGATCCTCGTCAACATCCTCGAAAGAGTTCCGGTGCGCGAATCAGCCCACGGTTTCGTCAAAGGCCGCAGCATCATGTCGAACGCCGTGCCCCACGTTCGCCGGGATGCCGTGGTCAATGTGGATCTCAAGGACTTCTTCCCCACGATCACCTTCCCCCGCGTGCGCGGCATCTTCGAAGGCCTCGGCTACTCGCCGGCGGCAGCCACGGTCCTCGCTCTCCTCTGCACCGAGTCCCCGCGCCGCACTGTGGAGTACGACGGTAAAACGCTCCACGTCGCCACAGGAGCGCGTGCTCTTCCCCAGGGCGCCTGCACCAGTCCCGCTCTCAGCAACCTCGCTGCGCGCAAACTGGACGCCCGTCTGAACGGCCTGGCACGAAAAACCGGCTGGACTTACACCCGCTACGCCGACGACCTTACCTTTTCAGCCAGCGGCGAAACAGCCAAACAATGCGGCGGCCTCCTCACCGCCCTGCGCCGCTTCTGCGCTGAGGAAGGCTTCACAGTGAACGAAAAGAAGACCCGCGTGCAGCGCCAAAACACACAGCAAACGGTTACCGGCATCGTCGTAAACCGCCGTCCCAATGTCCCGCGCGATCTCTACCGCCGCCTCCGCGCCATCCTGCACAACGCTCGCAAGACCGGTCTCGCTGCCCAAAACACCGAAAATCATCCGAACTTCGTCATGTGGGTGCAGGGAATGATCGCGTGGATCTCCATGGCCAATCCGGATCGTGGTCGCATCCTCCGCACCGCATTCGACAAGCTCAAGTCCGTCACCTAACTCACGTCCTTGTTGATCAGGAACGCCGCCACCGCCACCACGATGCCAATCGCCACCAGCGCCGCCATGATCCACAGGAAGATCACCCGGTCCCTTTCCGCTTCCCGCTTGGCGCGATTCTCCCTCTGAGGCCGTCCGTAACGGTGAATGTGCCGGGCCTTCGTGGTAAAAGGCTCCTTCACTTGCGGACGCTCGTGCATACGCCGCCAGTTGGAAAAATCGTCAGGCATGGGGGTTTGGGGGATACTGCTCCAATAACCCCAAAACTGACGCCGCGAGCAAGATATTTCTCAGTTTTTACCGGTGCCTGTGCGTTTCCTTCCTTTGGCTGAGCAGTCTGACAGGAAGAGGAAAGCAAACTCTTCTATTCTGAGAAGATATTTTAGAAAGAAGAAAACAAGTAACCGTAAGCCCTGTGAACAAGTCCAGGAACCGGGTTCCGCAGCCACGCATCAAGCGTTCCACGCCTCTCACCATGGTGCGTAACCTCTCGTGGCACGCGGTTAGCAATTCTGAGACGCACTATTAATAAGTTTCTCACAGCTCAGAGTCCTCCTCATTCACCGGGTTATTCACGGAAGGTGAGGAGGGATGTTCCATCCGGTCGAGCACGATCGCTTTTATCTCCGCTGAGACCAGCGCCGCCTCTGCCGCGGCGGTTTCCGCCTGCTTTTTGCTGAGGCCGCTTCCGGTCCCAAGTGTGATGCCGTTCCACTCCACCCGTGCCACAAACGTCTTTTGGTGATCCGGGCCATCCTCCGAGATAATGGTGTAATGCGGGCTGGTGGCGGAAAGCGCCTGCAGCATCTCCTGAAGCTGCCCTTTCGGATTTACCTCCTTTGGCTCTTCGCAAATCCGCCCGAAATCCGCTGCGCACAGGCGCAGCACCACTTCACGGGCCACTTCCAGACCCCCGTCGAGATAAATGGCTCCGATTAACGCCTCAAACGCATCCGAAAGCGTGCTGGAGCGTTCGCGTCCGCCGGAGGCCTCCTCGCCCCGTCCCATCAGCAAATGCGCTCCCAGACCCCGCGCCCGGGCATACGTGGCCAGAGCCGTCCGGGACACCAGACGCGCGCGCAGCTTCGTCAAATTCCCCTCATTGTAATCCATGAAGGTGCGGAACAGCTCATGGGTAAAAACAAGCTGCAGCACCGCATCCCCTAGAAATTCCAGCCGCTGATTGTCGAAGTGCGCCCGGTGCGTCTCATACGCCAGACTCGGATGCGTCAGTGCCTCCGCCAGCAGGAGAGGGTTTTTGAAATGGTAGCCAAACTGCTCTTCGAGCGACTGCATAGAGTGCGGTTGATTGAAATAAAGCCGCTTGGACCGGGGGCGGAAAACACCTCACGGCAACCGGGAAAGGAAGAGTGGGGTGACCGACGGGGCTCGAACCCGCGACAACCGGAATCACAATCCGGGGCTCTACCGACTGAGCTACGGTCACCATTTTCCCGCAAGGGCGGTCCGTCTTGTAATGTCTGCCCGCTCCGATTTCCAGGCCAATTTTCGGGATTCAGCGGCCACTGTGCCCCGGGGATGCCGAATGACGGAAAGCGATCCATCTTGCAGACGACCGGTAATTTCGAATGGCTTTTGATATGATCGACATCCGTCCCGCCACTTCCACCGACCGCGAGTCTGTCTGGGAAATCTTCAAATCGGTGGTCCGTGCTGGGGATGCCTTTGTCTTCGACCCTGATATTTCCCGTGAAGAAGCCCTCGCTTACTGGTTCCGGGAGGATCATCGCGTCTATGTCGCCGAACACGAAAATCGCATCATCGGCAGTTACATCTTCCGCGCGAATCAACCCGGTCTTGGTTCGCATATCGCCAATGCTTCCTTTATGGTATCGCCGTCCGCCCGGGGACTCGGCGCGGGCCGTACGATGGGCGAACACTGTCTGCGTGAAGCGGCGGCGGCCGGATTCCGGGGCATGCAGTTCAACATCGTCGTGTCCACCAACGAAGCTGCGGTGCATCTTTGGGAGAGCCTCGGCTTTGCCATCGCCGGCACGCTGCCCGGTGCTTTCCGCCATGCCACCCTCGGTTACGTGGATGCCTTTGTCATGTTCCGCAGTCTGCTGGATTTGCGTTAGGCACCTCTCGTTTCTCCGTGTTGAATTGCCGGATTCACACGCGACGGTTGACCTTAAAATCGAAACACGTGACCGGCCTCATCTTCAGAACCGCCCGGGAAGACGACATTCCCGTGCTCGCGGCTCTCAGAACGGCCGTCGCGGACAGCCTCACGCAACAATTCGGCCGCGGTCACTGGTCCAGCGCGGTTTCCGAAAAGGGTCAGCGTTTTGTCATGAGCACCTCCCGTGTGCTTGTCGCCTGTCATGGCGACACCATCGTCGGCACTCTTCGCATGGCGACCAAAAAACCATGGGCCATCGACATCACATACTTCACCGCAGTGCGTCGCGCTCTCTATTTACTGGACATGGCCGTCCACCCTGACCTCCAGCGGCAGGGAATCGGACGCGCGCTTCTCCACGAAGCCGTAAGCGTCGCCAAAGCATGGCCCGCACAGGCGATCCGTCTCGACGCCTACGACTCTCCCGCAGGTGCCGGCGCCTTTTACGCCAAATGCGGCTTTCGCGAAACCGGGCGCGTCGTTTATCGGAAAGTCCCTCTTATCTATTTCGAATACCTTTGCTAAGCCCCATGGAGCCGTTCTTCATTCAAACCCTAACCGAAGAGCATGCCCTGCAGCTCCACGCCCTTTATCAGGGCGAGTGGTGGTCGCACGGGCGAACACTCGCGGAGGTGCACCGCCTGCTCGCCGGCGACAGCCGCCTCTTCGCCCTTTGCAATGGCGCCGGCGGTCCGCTCCTCGCCTTCGCCCGTGTGCTTACCGACGGCGTCTTCAAGGCCTTTATTTTCGATGTCATCGTTCACCCCGATCACCGCGGCAAAGGCCTCGGTCGCAACCTGATGTACCGCATTCTTGAGGACTCCGTCATCAGTCAGGTGCGTCACATCGAACTCTACTGCCGCACCGATCGTATCTCCTATTATCGGGAACTCGGCTTCACTGACGAAGCTCAAAAGGACGTCGTGCTCATGCGCCGGATGCGTCCTGCCGCCGGACTTTCTTCACCGCCGCTTGCACACCCTCCGCCGCCCCCCTAAGTGAGCGCACATGCCCGTCATTCATCCCACCGCCATCATTTCCCCGCAGGCCGAACTGGCCCGTGATGTCGAGGTGGGACCCTATTGCGTCATCGGCGAGGGTGTAGTCCTTGGCGAAGGCTGCAAACTGCAAAATCACGTCACCATTCACGGCCCCAGCCGTATCGGAGCGCGCAATACTTTCTTTACCGCCGCAGCCGTCGGCCAGCAGACGCAGGACTTGAAATACAAGGGCGAGCCCACGTTTCTCGAAGTCGGCGACGACAACGTCTTCCGCGAATTTTGTACTGTAAATCGCGGCACCCTTCCCGGCAGCAAGACCGTCATCGGCAGCCGCAATCATTTCCTCGCCTACTGCCACATCGCGCACGATTGCATCGTCGGCGATCACGTCATCTTTTCTAATAACGGCACCCTCGCCGGCCACGTTATCGTGGAAGACCACGTCATCCTTGGCGGCCTCACGGCAGTGCATCAGTTCTGCCGCATCGGCACGCATGCCATCACCGGCGGCTGTTCCAAGATCGTCCAGGACGTTTGCCCGTACATGATCGCCGACGGCAACCCCGCCGCCACCCGCGGCCCTAACATCGTCGGCCTTCAGCGCGCCGGCTTCGCCGATGCCGATGTCCGCGCCCTCAAGGAAGCCTACAAAGCCATCTTCTTCCGGAAGCCCAACACCGCCACCGCCCTCGCCGCATTGGAGAAAACCGAACACGCCGCCAACCCCTGCGTCTCCAAACTCATCACTTTCATCCGTGCCAGCGAACGCGGCATCACAAGGTAACACAAAAGAAACGACGATCCACGACGACCCTTCGTCATTCGCATTTCGTCATTAAACACCGCTGGACATCTTGTGAGGCCGCCCGGGCTCCTACGACGTCGCCCCTCCCTTTTCCCCTGTGGTCTCCACCGTCGCCTTCGTTCTTTGTCCAAAGCGATGCAGCAACTCCTTCCGGTATCCCGTCGCCACCGCTTCCCACACCTTCATTTGCTGTTCGTCCAGCACGGCGGCAAACGCCGCCCGCCGGCGCTCCAGATCATGGTCCGCCTGCTTTGCAATTCCCTCCAGATCCTTGATGCCGCCAAGGTCCGCAAACAAATCGGTGCCGTTGATCTCCGCCAGCCGTTGGAACAGCGCATCCTTCTTTTGCGCATCGAGGTCCAGCCGCTGCGCAAGATAGTTGATCTCACCCGACGTCACGGCCTCGATGTGATTTGTGCGTTTGTTCGCATCGTGCTCTTTGTAAAGCTTCATTTGCTCCTCGCTCAGCAGCGGCTGCAGCGCCGGCGGGATGTCTTCGCGATATCCATTCTCCAATTGATAGTACTGGGCATCCGCTTTCTCGAAAGCCGCACCCGTCATGTATTCCACCCACTTCACGCGCTGCGCCTGGTGGTGAGCCGCTATCTTGCCCGCCTGCTCCTCGCTGAGCGCCAGCTTCGACGTCAGCCGTTCCATCTTCTCCGTGTAGCGCTGCAGCGTTATCTCCTCCGCGCGCTTCCGTGTTTTGGCCTCCCGTTCCGCCAGTGACAGAGGAGCTCTCTCTTTTCCCGCACCTGCTCCATCCCCATTTTCGTTTTCCCGCGCTTCACCGGCTGCAGCATCAGCGGGTTTTGCCGCCGCATCCTTTCGTTCCGCAAGTGCAGAAGCCGGAGCCGGTTTCTCCATCACAGTGTGACGTTGCCCCGGCTTTTCGGAGTCATCGCCACGGCGCATAACAAGATACAGCGGAATGGCCACCGCCGCGACGAAGGCCGCGGATGCCAGGAGCGGTTTGATATTCATAACGGTTTGAAGTGTTAGCAGTGATCCGGTTGCGGGAGCCGCCGCCGGGAGTGAAATCGTCGCCGCCAGTCCCGCCGGAGCGGCCTGCACGCTGTTGCTGGTCAGCCCCGCCGCCAGTCCCGCCGCCGTCGCCGCCACTCCCCGTTTCAGCAGTAGTCCGCGCAGCCGCGAGAGCGCCCGCGAAACCCGTTTCTGTGCCGCGTCCTCCGTCAGGCCCAGCGCATCCCCCACGGCCCGCAGCGGGCGATCTTCAAAAAACCTCAGCACCAGCGCATCCCGGTCCGCCGCCGGCAGCCGCTGCATGGCGTCATCGATGCACGGCGCCACGTCCTCCCACGCATCCGGCCCGTTGGTGCTCGGAGGCGCCAAATCCGCCGCCTTTAGCTCCCGTTTCCGTCTCCGCAGCGCCGCCTTGTGCACATCCGCCGCAAACCGCACCGCGCACCGGTAAAGCCATCCGCCCAGCCGGCTGTCCGTCCTCAGCGACCTCGCCTGCGCCGCCAGCTCCACGAACACCCGCTGCACCACATCCTCCGCCGCGGCCCCGTCTCCCTCCAGCCGCCGCAGCGCCGCGCTGTAAATCAAATC
Source organism: Verrucomicrobiales bacterium (assembly GCA_035550135.1). Lineage (GTDB taxonomy): Bacteria > Verrucomicrobiota > Verrucomicrobiia > Verrucomicrobiales > V1-33 > V1-33. The sequence continues at coordinate 99,280 of DASZQB010000026.1, read as the reverse complement.
CACATACCGGTGCATCAGCATCCGGAAGGACTCTTCACAGCCCTCTTCCGCATACCGGCGCAGCAGCACATTTGACTCGTCAGACTCCATGCCTCCGGTAAAACGACGCCCGCTTTCCGGTTCCGACAAGGAATTTCGGGAAAATTCCTGCTCCTCTCGCGTCAATTTTCCGAAATATCACGATTTGCTCCAAGGCTGAATTTCGGGCACGATCTCAAGCCCCGACAATCCCTTCCCCATCTTGACCCCTCTCCAAAAAGCCGCCGCATGGGACGTTCTCCTGCATCGCAAAGATGACCGGGAATTCCTGACCTGTTTTGATCAGGACTTTCGATCCTCTCCCGCGGAAACCATTCGTTTATTGGAGGCAGCCTCCGGGGAATGCGACGCCGAAGCTGTCGAGATTCTCCTCGGTCTCGGCGCACTCTCTCCGGAAGCAGTGCCGGTGCTGTGTCACCTGCTGCTCGCCGGTTTCCATACCCGCCACGAGGACATTGCCTTCCTTCTTCAGAAACTTAAGGATCCGCGCAGCACCGAAGCCCTTTATCAAGCCTGCTTCCTGCAGCTTCCCTATCGCGATTACGACGAACTCGATATTCTGGCGCGCAAGTGCACGTGGGCTCTGCACGACGTAGGCACCGAAGCGGCTCTTGAGAAATTGCGCCTTCTGGCGGACGACCTGCGCCCTGCCGTTTCCGCCTATGCAAAAAAGCGCCTGCCAGCATGAGCCAGGCAGCAGGAACACTTCCTGCGAATTCGCAGGCATGGACTCCAACGATCCTAAATTCAGCATCCCCTCCATACTCGCCATCCTGTGCGCCATCGGGAGTTTCACCGCTGGAGCCTTCGCCGGCTTTCTGCTCGCGGTTTTCGCCATGATTCTCGGCGTCGGCGGCTTTCTCATCGCCTTCCTTCCCCACCGGCGGGGAGGTTTCGTGAGTGCTCTGGCGGTCTTTGCGGGCGTCATCGGCATTCTTGCCGCCGCCTTCAAAGGCATTGCCTGGATCACGTAATCCGTGCATTTTGCCGGGCGGCGAGCCTCGCCGTGTGTATTGCCCGGCATTTCATTTCTCCCATGCTTCCCCTCCGTCCCATTCGACGGTCCTTTCTTCCTGCCGCAGACGTTCCTCCCTCATGGACCTTCTACAGGTAACCGACGCCGGCCTCTACTGCGCCGCCGGGAATTTCCACATCGATCCATGGAAACCGGTGGCCTTCGCGGTCACCACGCACGCCCACTCCGACCACGCCCGCGCCGGCTCGAAATGCTACCTCACTTCCGCGCGCGGCAAAGGCGTCCTCCAGGAACGCCTCGGCTCGGGCACTCGCATTGAGACCCTCCCCTTCGGCGAACGCATCGCACGAAACGGCGTCACCATCTCCCTCCATCCCGCCGGTCATATCCTCGGCTCCGCCCAGGTTCGTGTAGAGTACCGCGGCGAAGTGTGGGTGGTAAGTGGCGACTACAAAACCGAACCCGAGCCCACCTGCGATCCCTTCGAGCCGGTGAAGTGCCACACCTTCATCACCGAATCCACCTTCGGCATGCCCCTCTACCGCTGGCGTCCGCAGGCCGAAACCTTCACCGCCGTCAACGAATGGTGGCGCACTAACCAAACCGCGGGCCGTGCCAGCGTCCTCTACGCCTACTCCCTCGGCAAAGCCCAGCGTCTGCTCGCGGGCGTCGATGACTCCCTCGGCCCCATCTTCGTGCACGGGTCCGTCGCGAATCTCCTTCCGCACTATCAAAACGCCGGCGTTCATCTTCCTGCCACTCGCCGCGTGGAAAACGACACGCCCCGCGAAGATCTCCGCCGCTGCCTCGTCGTCACCCCTTCCTCCGTCGAGGGCACGCCGTGGCTGCGTCGCTTCGGCGAAATCTCCACCGCCTTCGCCTCCGGCTGGATGCGCATCCGCGGCGCCCGCCGCCGCCAGGCGCTCGACCGCGGCTTCGTCATGTCCGACCATGCCGACTGGGCCGGCCTCATTGCTTCCATCCGCGCCACCGGCGCAGAGCGCATCCTCGTCACGCATGGTTACATGGACGTCATGGTCCGCTGGCTGCGCGAAAACGGCTGGCAGGCCGACGCCCTCGCCACCCGCTTCGTTGGCGAAACACCTAACCAATCCTCCGCCGAAACCAACGAGTCCGGCAATAATCCCGACCCTCCCGAATGAAGCCCGCCTTTCCCCCTGCCTCCCTCCACTTCCCGTCGTGACTCTGCTTCCTCCGCTTCCTCCTGTTCAACCATCCTCCTGACCGGATGAAACGCTTCACCCGCCTCTACACCGAGTTGGATCAAACGAACCGCACCGGTGAAAAAACCGCCGCGCTGGAGTCCTACTTCCGTGAAGCCCCGCCCGCCGACGCCGCATGGGCCCTCCACTTCCTCTGCGGACGCCGCCCGCCCCGTTCCGTCAATTCCACCGTCCTCCGCGAGTGGGCCGCCGAAGAAGCCGGTGTCCCCTCATGGCTCATGGATGAGTGCTATGAAGCCGTCGGCGATCTCGCCGAAACCATCAGCCTCATCCTTCCTGACAATACCGGCGGCGAGCCCCCGCCTCTTCACCAACTCATCGAACAACGCCTCCTCCCCCTCAAGTCCGCCACCGATTCCGCCCGCCGCGAAGTCCTTCTCGAAACGTGGCGCGAACTCGATGCTCCGGGCCGCCTCGTGTGGAACAAACTCATCACCGGCAGCTTCCGCGTCGGCGTCGCCCAGACGCTCGTCGTGAGGGCACTCGCGGCCGTCGCCGGCATCGACCAGGCCGTCATGGCCCACCGCGTCCTCGGTGAGTGGCAGCCCACTCCTAACGATTACCTTCGCCTCCTCCACGACAGCCCCGACGCCACCGACCAACCCGCCAAACCCTATCCATTCTATCTCGCCTCTCCGCTCGAAGACCCTCCGGAATCCCTCGGCCCCGTCACCGATTGGCAGGCCGAGTGGAAGTGGGACGGCATCCGCGCTCAGTTGATTCGCCGCGGCGGCATGGCCGTTCTCTGGTCCCGCGGCGATGAAATGGTCACCGATACCTTCCCTGAAATCCGCGACGCCGCCCGCTCCGTCCCATCCGGCACCGTCCTCGATGGCGAACTCCTCGCGTGGTCCGGCGAAGCGCCCCTCCCCTTCAGCGCTCTCCAGCGGCGCCTCGGCCGCAAGGTTGTTAGCGCCCGTCTCAAAGAGGAAATTGCCGTCGTCTTCCTCGCCTATGATCTTCTCGAATCCAACAGCGAAGACCTCCGCCCGCGTCCTCTCGCCGAACGCCGCCTTCTCCTCGAATCCATCCTCGAACAAACCCGCCTCACCCACGCGGCCACCGCCGTCTCTCCCGCCACCCTAACAGGCACTCTCGAACTCCCCGGCCTCTTCGATCCTCCCCCGCCACCTCTTCTCCCCCTCCGTCTATCCCCTGTCCTCACCGCTGCGTCATGGGAGGAACTCGCCGCCTTCCAGCGCGACTCCCGCGCCCGCGGCGTCGAAGGCCTCATGCTCAAACGCTTCACGTCTCCCTACGCTGTCGGACGCACCCGCGGCGACTGGTGGAAATGGAAAGTCGATCCCCTCGTCATCGATGCCGTCCTCGTCAGCGCCCAGGCCGGCCATGGCCGCCGCGCCAGCCTCTACACCGACTACACTTTCGCTGTCTGGCAGGACGGTGTCCTCGTCCCCGTCGCCAAAGCCTATTCCGGCCTAACCGATGACGAAATCCTTAAAGTGGACGCTTTCGTCCGCAACCACACCACGGGCCGCTTCGGTCCCATCCGCGCCGTCAAACCCCACCTCGTCTTCGAACTCGCCTTCGATGCCGTCCAGTCCTCTACCCGCCACAAGGCCGGCCTCGCCCTCCGCTTCCCTCGCATGAACCGCTGGCGCACCGACAAAAAACCGGAGGACGCCGACACCCTCGAAGCCCTTCGCGCCCTAACAAAAAAGCCGTCGTAGCTTTGCACAGGCCGCCGCCTCTCCATCTGTATTGACGCCGGAATGCAATTCTGACACGCTTGCAGCGTCGGAAACCATCGGCCCCGCCCCCCGCGAACCTCCCCCCTCGCATGAAACTCCTTTTCCGCCGCCTCCGGATTCTCTTCCTCGCGGGCATGGCGGCGTTCGCCGCATCTGCGTCCGCCCGCCCCGGTGACTTGGATCTCCGCTTCAACCCTCTCGGCTCAGGCAGCCCGCCGGGCACTGTCCGGCTGCAGCTTCACAACGCTTCCACCGATCTTGATAAAATGGTCCTCCTGCCGGGCGGGGAAATTCTGGGTTTGGTTAGTGCCGACCGTGTTTTTCTGGCCCGCTGGCTGCCCGATGGCAGTTTGAATCCGTCGTTCGGGAATGGTGGGCTTCTGCCGGTGGACACGGGCCTGCTTGGAACTCTGGGACCGATAGCGGTGCAGCCCGATGGAAAGATCCTCCTGGCCTCGGGCGCGAGTGCCGTGGCAAAGAAGATCCTGCGATTCATGCCGGACGGGACGCCCGATCCCTCCTTTGGCACCGGCGGTGCGGCCACAGTCAATTTTCCAGGCGGCAGCGGTTACGCCTACACCATGGTCCTGCAGAGTGACGGAAAAATCCTCATCGGCGGCGGCGGTTTCAGTGCCGGTGCCTACGTTCCATGCCTGTTGCGGTTCCTGCCGGATGGCGGTGAGGACCAGACTTTCGGCGCCGCAGGAACTCTTGTCCTTGAAGGTTTCGAGGGCGGGATCAGGCAACTCGCCGTGCAGCCCGGCGGAGAAATCGTGATGGCGGGACATACGTTCTTCGACGGCGCGTTGCAGGCATGGCTGGGCCGCTGCGACACCGCCGGCATTCCGGATCCCGCCTTTGGAGACGCCGGCATTCGCCGGATTCTCACCATGCACCACGCCAGCGACGGCTCTCTCCGGCTCGCCCTGCAGAGCGACGGAAAAATCCTCATCGCCGGTGACACCCTCAACCAACTGAGTCCGGTCGTTGTTTATCTGGAGCGGTACAACCAGGACGGAAGCCCTGACACTTCTTTCAACGGCAGCGGCAGAGCCCAGCCAGGCACCCCCTTCGGTTTCACGGTGGTGAAAGGGCTCTTCCCGCAGAGCGATGGAAAACTCATCGTCGGCGGGTTTGCCAATCTGCACCTTTCCGTTGCGCGTTTTCTGGAGGATGGCACCCCCGATACCGGTTTTGGCACCGGCGGCCTGGCGGAAGTCTCCCTCCCGTTCGGCTGGGGCGTCTATACCCTCTTGCAGCAGCAGGATGGTAAATTCGTTTCAGGCGGCGGTATGTGGGATGCCGCATCCAGCCGCTACAGCACGGTGCTGACCCGCTTCACGGATCGCTCTCTCACAGAAAGTCTCAGCGGTGAGTGGCCCGCGGGGACGGTGCTGCCGAATGGCGGCACCGTGCAATTGACCACCGTCCGCGGTGCGGTCAGCCCGCAGGAAACCACTATTACCCTGCGCAATACCGGTCCCGTTCCCCTGACAAATCTTTCCGCCCGTCTCTCCGGCGCTGGCAGCGATCACTTCACGCTGGTTTCCCCGCCTCCGCCTGTGTTGGACAGCGGCGGCACCGCGACTCTCAATGTGCGCTTTTCTCCGGAGCAGCAGGTTTCCGGCTTTGGCGCCGTTCTTGAAATCGATTCCGGCGATCCGGGCATTGAGAACTTTATGATCATCCTGCGGGGTTCCACGGTGTCAGCCGTCGCCACTCTCGAACTTTTGAATGAAACGCAATCCCTGCCCGCAAATGGCGTGGTGGACTTTGGCACCACCATCGCCGCGAAGCCTCTGACCCGCGCCCTGACCCTCAAAAACACCGGCAACATCGAGTTGCAGATTCTGCAAATTTCGTTCGGCTCCTTCGGCACACCGGAGGATTTCACCGCGGGTCTTCCGGAAACAGATCGCCTCCTCCCGGGCGAGTCCACCACTTTCCCTGTCACCTTCACTCCTTCCGGGCCCGGCGGGCGCACCGCCAAACTCCGCATTGCCAGTACTGACACCTTCAACCTCCCTTTGGAAATCAACCTCACCGGCAGAGGAGCCGAAGGCCTCGACGCATGGCGTCTCACCTTCTTCGACACCCTTCTCAACGAAGGCCCCGCCGCCGACCTCAGCGATCCCGACCGCGACGGCATCCCCAATCTGCTGGAATATGCCACCCTCTCCAGCCCCATCCAGCCCGGCACTCCTTCCGTACAATTGATAGTGAAAGGAAGTACACTCGAATACAGTTTCGTGCGCCCCTCCTCCGCTTCCCTCCATCTCTCCTGCCGCCTGGAGTTTACCGATTCCCTCAACAATCAATGGATTCCCGCTTCCGGCGATCCGGTAATCATCGAAGACGACGGCACACGCCAGCGCGTGACCTTCTCTCTTCCCGCCGGCGATCAGGGCCATCGGTTCGTCCGTCTCCGCGTGTTGAAACGGTAAAGCCTTTCCCGCCGCGAAATGCCATCGTTACCATCCGGATGGTAACGATACACCGGGAAAATGGGGAAAAAACCCCGTGTCAGGCGGTCTTGCCTAACCGCATCTTTCAGGTCCGTTCGCATTCGTACCCGGTACAAAATGCCTCGGTCTGCAGCGTACTGCATCGGACTTCAACCTGCCCCGGCGCGCTAAACCATCCTCCGTCAAAAAGTTGACAAACTCCCGCGTAATCCCCTGTGTATTGGAAATGTACCGGTCCCTCACCACCGTATCTTCCTCGTTTTTGGCAGCAAATTATCCTGCAAACACCCCCGCGCCCCTCCTCCGACCAAATCAAACCAAATCAAGGTAAATCAAACCAAATCAAAGTGCTTCCCCACCGCTATCGCACGCCCCCCCCAACGCGCATTGGTACTTGGAGCTTGATGTTTTTTTGGTGCTTGGTTCTTGGAGCTTGGTGCTTTTCCCTCCCCGCGAATCAAGGTAACTCAAACTAATAACTTCCCCCTCCCCTTGATTCGCCTCCCTCCATCTCCCCGCTCCACCGCTCCCGTTCGGGTCCTGGTGCTTGAAGCTTCTTTGATGTTTGGAGTTTGGAGTTTGATGTTTTCGCCTCCGGCGAACGCCGCCGACCCCACCTTCCTCCGCGCCATCAACCTCAACGGACCCGCGCTCACCATCGACGGTCACGCGTGGGAGGGCAACGACACGCAGGACTTCTCCTGCAACGGCAAGTCCTTCGAAAACCAAACCGTTCCCCTTCGTCCCGTCACCGACGCCGCACGGACAAAAATGATCCGCAGCAGCCGCTGGGGTGACAAAGTGGACGTCACCCTGGGCCGCATCCCGGACGGCCCCTGCCAGATTTTCCTCTATGTTTGGGAAGACAACCAAAGCGAGCGCTTCGATATCCTTGTGAACGACCAGGTGGTCGTCAAAGGCTTCAACAGCGGCAGTGCTGGCGCGTGGAAAAAACTCGGCCCGTGGCCCGCCACGGCTAAATCAAGCCAAATCAAGGTATCCGCGCGCGGCGGCGCGGCCAATCTGTCCGGCATCGAAGTCTGGACCGGCTCCGGCGCCATCCCTGCCACCCTTGGCCCCGCATTCATCACCACTCCCACCGCGGAGCAAACCGCTGCATTCGAAAGCAAAATACGCCCCCTGCTCGTCGAGCACTGTTATGAGTGCCACAGCGCCACATCGAAGAAGGTCGGCGGCAATCTCCTGCTCGATTCCCGCGTCGGCATCATCAAAGGCGGTGACTCCGGCCCTGTCGTCACCCCCGGCGACCCCGATGCCAGCCTCCTCATCCATGCCGTCCGCCATTCCGACAAGGAATTGGCCATGCCAAAAGACGCAAAGAAACTCTCCCCGGAGCAAATCAGCGACCTTGAGGCATGGGTGCGCAGCGGTGCGCCGGATCCCCGCACAGAGGACACTGTCGCCGCCTTCACTGCCAAACACAGCATCGATTGGAACAAGGCGCGCGAATGGTGGTCGTTCCGTCCTCTGAGGTCCACTGCCCCACCTGACGTCTCCGACCCCGCATGGCCGCGCAATGACATCGACCGCTTCATCCTCGCCCGGGTAAATCAAGGTAAATCAAGGTTGGCGCCGGATGCCGACAAGCGCACCCTCATCCGCCGCGCCACCTACGACCTCACCGGCCTGCCCCCCTCTCCGGACGAGATCGCCGCCTTCCTCGCTGACCCGGCTCCCGACGCCTTCGCCAAAGTCGTGGACCGCCTCCTCGCCTCGCCCCGTTATGGCGAACGCTGGGGCCGCTATTGGCTCGATGTCGTGCGCTACGCCGACACCGCGGGCGACAACTCGGACTTCCCCATCCCGCAAATCTACCGCTATCGCGACTGGGTCATCGCCGCCTTCAATCGCGACCTCCCCTATGACCAGTTTGTCCGCCAGCAGCTCGCCGGCGACCTCATCCCCGGCGGCAGCATCGAGGAGGCCCGCCAGCGTCTCACCGCCACCGGCTACATCGCCAACGCCCGCCGCTTCGGCTCCCGCGTCGATGACTACCCGCAGCACCTCACCATCGAGGACACCATCGACAATCTGGGCCGCACCTTCCTCGGCCTCACCATCAACTGCGCCCGCTGCCACGATCACAAATTCGACCCCATCCCCACAAAGGATTATTACGCGCTCTACGGCATCTTCCAAAGCACCCGCTACCCGTGGCCGGGCATCGAACTCGACCAAAAACAGCGCGATCTCGTCCCCCTCGCCACGCCTCGGGAAATCGAAGCCGCCAAAAAAGTCCGGCGTGAAAAACAGCAGTCGCTCGATGCCGAAGCCGACCGCCGAAAGAAGGAGTTCGAAGCCGCCAAAGACGACGCAAAGAAGCCTCTGGAGAAATCATGGCAGGAGGCGAAGAAAGCCGCCGAAGATAACAAAAACGCCCCCGCTCCTTACGAACTCGCCTACGCCGTCGCCGACGCTTCCAAAATCGAAGACGCCGCCGTGCAGCAAAAAGGCGATCCCGCCAAACCCGGCCCTGTTGTCCATCGCCGTTTCCTGACCGTCTTCAATGGCGCGGAAGTCCCGCCCGATGACAAAACCAGCGGTCGCCTCAAACTCGCCGACTGGATTCTCTCGCCGGACAATCCCCTCACCGCCCGCGTCATGGTGAACCGCCTCTGGCTGCACCATTTCGGCAAAGGCATCGTCCCCACGCCTAACGATTTTGGCCGTCAGGGCAAGCCACCCACGCATCCTGAACTTCTCGACTGGCTCGCCGTCCGTTTCCGGGAATCCGGCTGGTCCGTCAAAGCGATGCACCGCCTCATCATGCTTTCCCGCACGTGGCAGATCTCCAGCCAGCGCGATCCCGACAGCGCGACCTCCGATCCTAACAACGAGCTTCTCTCTTCCTTCCCCCGCCATCGCCTCGATGCCGAAGCCATCCGCGACACGCTGCTCATGCTTGGCGGAAATCTCGATCTTTTTTCGCCCTCCGGTCCGCACCCGTTTCCACCGCAGGAAAGCTGGCATTTTACCCAGCACAATCCCTTCAAAGCCGTTTACGAAACGAACCGCCGCAGTGTCTATCTCATGACGCAACGCATCCAGCGGCATCCGTTCCTCGCTATTTTCGACGGCGCCGATCCCTCCGCCAGCACTCCCTCCCGGCCCGTCAGCACCACACCGCTCCAGGCACTTTTTCTCCTCAACGATCCGTTCGTTCATGAGCAGTCCCGCGGCCTCGCCTCGCGCCTGCGGACATTCTTCGGCGAAGACGCTTCCCGCATAAAGGCGGCGTGGGAGCTCAGCCTTGGCCGCCCTCCATCCGCCAGTGAATTCGAGGGCGCGGTTCAGTTTCTTGCCGCCGCCCGCGAAAAACTCCGCGCCGCCAAAACCCCGGACGACCAGCTCGAATCCGAAGCATGGCGCTCCATGGTGCGCGTGATCTTCCGTCTCAACGAATTCGTTTATATCGACTAACCGTTATGCAAAACCCGCGCTCTGCCCCCTTCCGCCGCCGTGAGGTCCTGCGCAGCCTCGTCGGCGGCTCGCTGCTGCTGCCCGGACTTCTTGGCAATCTGCTCGCGGAGGAAAATCCCCTCGGCGAAAAACCCTCCCACTTCCCCGCGAAGGCCAACCGCGTCATCTTCATTTTTTCCAATGGCGGTGTATCCCACATGGATACCTTCGACTATAAACCGCAGCTCTTCAAAGCGGATGGAAAAATGATGGGCATCGGCGGCGGCCTCTCCAATCAGCAGCGCGTGCTGCTCAAGCCCGGCTGGGAATTCCGCCCCGGCGGCCAATGCGGCACGCTGGTTAGCGATCTCTTCCCGCACCTCCGCGAGTGCATGGACGACATCTGTCTCATCCGCTCCATGAAGTCGGACGACAACGAGCACTATCAGGCCACTCTCGCCATCCACACCGGCTCCTTTTTCTTCTCGCGCCCCAGCATCGGCTCATGGGTGAGTTACGGCCTCGGCACGATGAACCAGAACCTTCCCTCGTTCGTCGTCCTCGCGCCCGCCATGCCGTATGCCGGCCTCCAAATCTTCAACAACGACTTCCTCCCCGCCTATCATCAGGGCGTCCGCGTCATCCCCGGCAAGGAACCCATCGCCAACCTCGACCGCCGCACCAAACAAAGCGACCTCCAGGAACTCGAACTCGGCCTCGCCGATGCCTTCAACCGCGGCCACCTCAACGCCCGCGGCCATGACTCCGAACTCGCCGCCCGCATCCGCACCTTTGAGACCGCCTTCCACATGCAAACCAGTGCGCGCGAAGTCTTCGATCTCTCCAAAGAATCCGACGACACCCTTTCCCTCTACGGCATGAAACGCGGCCAGACCGACGGCTTCGGCTGGCAATGCCTCGTCGCCCGCCGCCTCGCCGAGCGCGGTGTTAGGTTCGTCGAACTCGTGGACGGCAGCTCCAGCCACAACTGGGACCAGCACGGTGACATGGCCGAGCACGCCGGCCACGCCAAAGCCATCGACCAGCCCATCGCCGGCCTCCTCCGCGACCTCAAACGCCGCGGCATGCTCGACGACACCCTCGTCGTCTGGACCACTGAATTCGGCCGCACCCCCGGCATCGACGGCACCAAAGGCCGCGGCCACCACAGCGCCTGCTACTCCTCCTGGCTCGCCGGCGCCGGCGTCAAAGGCGGATCCGTTTACGGCTCCACCGACGAACTCGGCGCCACCGTCGCCGAAAATCGCGTCCACGTCCACGACTTCCACGCCACCATCCTCCACCTCCTCGGCCTCGACCACGAGCGCCTCACCTACCGCCACGGCGGCCGCGACTACCGCCTCACCGACGTCGCCGGGAACGTTGTTAGGGACCTGCTGGCGTGATTTGTTAGGAGCGGATGATCCATCTCAACTTCGCACTGCTGCTCCGCGGATTCGCCCGCTGTTCTTCCGCGGAAGAGCGTACCGGCTGGCCTTCCGGCTGGTGCCAGGCGCCGTCCTGCTCCCACGCTGCGAAGGCCTTCTTTACCCTTCTGTCCTCTCCGCTGTGAAACGTGAGGAATCCAACACGACCTCCGGGCTTCAGACACTCTGGCAACACCCGGAGCAGGGTATCCAGCGCGCTGAACTCCTCGTTCACCGCAATGCGCAGCGTCTGGAATACCCGCCGCACCGACAGTTCCACCTCTGCCTCGCTGTCAGGCCGCAGCCGGTGCAAAGGTGCCGCGGCTTCCCTAACAGCCTTTGCCAGCGAAAGCGTGTCAGCGAAATCCCTTCCCGCGAGGGCTTCACTCAGCACCGCAGCATGAGGCTCATCCGCATTTTCCTCCAGCAGCGCTGCGAGTTTGTCCGGTGTCAGCTTCTTCAACAACTGCGCCGCCGTTACCCCGCGCGAGGGATTGAGCCGCATGTCGAGCGGCCCCTTTGTCTTGTAAGAGAACCCGCGCTCCGGATCGTCGATCTGCATCGAGGAAACGCCGAGGTCGGCGAAGAAGACGTCCACGCCTTCGCCGCATACACGCGGCAGCCCGGCGAAGTTGGAAGGCACGGTCACCAGCACATCCTCTCCGAACCCCTCCGCGCGCAGCCGCTCCGTCGTGCGCGGCAATTGCACCGGATCGACATCCAGCCCGATGACCCGTCCTCCGGGGGACACCCTTTGCAGAAACTCCCGGGTGTGCCCGCCGTATCCCAGCGTCCCATCCACGACCGTTTCGCCCGGCCGAATGGCCAGCGCCGCGAGCACTTCCGCCACCATGATGGGCCGGTGTCGTCCGGCGGGGGTCTTGCCGGAGGCCTCCACTTTTTGCAGCGTCTCGGCGTCCCCGCGGTGCTCCTTGTATTTGTCCGCGAACTTTCGCGGGTGCTTCCCGGCATAGCGTTTGCGCCGGGGTGGACGGTCGGGGGTGGGTTCAGCGGACATTCACAAACGTGCGGGCGCATCTGCGGACGCGCCACCGAAAGGAAACGCTGGCGCGGGCCGTTGTCCCGTGCTCTGAAACCGGATTGCATGGCCTTCCCATTCCGTGGATAAAGCCCGTGACTTACTCCCTCTCATCCTCCATGACCGCCGCCGAACAGCTCGACGCCCACCTTCGTAAAATCATCGAATGGCACTTCACCCCCGCCACGGGCTGTGACTTTTGGCTCGACTGGGCAAAGAAAGCCGGATGGGACCCGCGCCTGGAAGTGACCACCTTCGCCGATCTCCACAAGTTCCCCCATTTCGAAGACGTCTGGCTGCGCGATGAACAAAACGAACGCTTCGCTCCGAAAGGCTTCGGCAACCGCCCGTTCAACATTTTCGAAACCGGCGGCACCACCGGCGTGCCAAAGCAGCGCATCGGCTGGGATGACTACAAGATCGACTACGAGGAATTCGGCGACCGCCTCAACGACGAATATTTCCCCCGCGGCGCCAAGTGGCTCATGATGGGCCCCACCGGCCCGCGCCGTCTGCGTCTCGCCATCGAGCACCTCGCGAACTACCGCGACGGCTCCTGCTACTTCGTCGATCTCGATCCGCGCTGGGTGAAGAAACTCATCGCCCGCAAACAGTTCGATGAAGTGGAGCGCTACATGAAACACGTCGTGGACCAGGGCGTGGAGATGATCAAACACCGCGGAGTGCAGTGCCTCTTCACCACCCCGCGCCTGCTGGAAGCGCTCGCCGAGCGCATCAGCATCCCCGGACTGGGAGTGAAGGGCGTCTTCTGCGGCGGCACCAGCATGACGCCGCAAATGGTGCGCTTCCTCATGGAGGAGGTGCTGGAAGGAAAGAGCCAGTTCCTCCCCACCTACGGCAACACCCTCATGGGACTCGCGTGCTGCCTCCCTGACACCCTGCGCGAGAACAACTACTCCGTCACCTACTGGTCTCCCCAGCCCCGCGCCGTCCTCCGCGTGGTGGACTCCAAGCAAACCGACCGCGTCGTGGAATACGGCGAGTATGGCCGGGTGGAACTGACAACGATGACGAAGGAGTTCTTCATGCCCCGCTTCCTCGAACGCGATGAAGCCATCCGCCGTCCGCCCTGCGAAAGGTTTCCATGGGACGGCGTCGGCGACGTCAGGCCGTTCGGTGCCATGGAGAAAAAGGTCATCGAAGGCGTGTACTGATCACGCCGGCTTTCCGTAATAAGTCGTTAGGTAATCTTTCAAAGCCTCCCTCCACGGTCGCGGTCTCAGGCCCGTGGCTGCCGCGAGCCGCGATACATCCATGGACGTATGCGCCGGCCGCGGCGCGATGAACTGCTTCATGTCCGCCACACTAACACGGCGCAGCGTATGGCAGCGCAGCTTCCAGCCGAGCGAAGCGACAATGTCCAGAGCCGCCTGACCGAGTTCCAGCCACGAGCACGTCCCCTCGTTGCACAGGTTGAACAAGCCCGTCGCCGTCGGCTTCCCCATCAGCCGCTCCAACTGCTCCGCCATGTCGAGACTGTAGCTGCACGAGGAAAACTTGTCTGCCACCGCTGAGCACTCGGACTCCTTCATGGCCTGATCGATAATCTGATCCACGAAGCTCTTGCGGTCCGGACCAATCACCCATGCCGTGCGCGCCACGATGTTCGCGGGATTCTCCTCAAGCACCCGGTCCTCTCCCTCTTTTTTGCTGCGCGCATAAACGCCGAGCGGATTTGTTGGGTGGCTCTCGGAATGAGGCTCCGGAGTCGTCCCGTCGTAAACGTAGTCCGTGGAAATATGGATCATGCGCGCGCCGCGCTGCCGGCAGATGTTCGCCATGAGCGCGGGGGCTTCAGCGTTCACTTTGGCGGCTTCTTCGGGATGCTGCTCACAATAGTCCAGTGAGGTTACCGCGGCGCAGTTGATGAGGACGTCAAATTCCAAACCCAGCAGATGATCCTCAATCTGCGCAGGCTCGCTCAGATCCATGGCGCGGCGGTCGTAAGCCACCACCCGGTGGCGCTGGCGCAGATGTCTCGCGACGGCCGCCCCGAGACGGCCACCCGTACCTGTGACTACCACCTTCATCGCTTCGAGGTCTGACGCCCAACGAGCAAAGCGTCCAGTGAGAATCTTCCTGGCCCGCAGATCACAAGCACGGCATACACTCCGGCGTAGAGCACGAGCTTTTCCGCCACTTCAGGCACCCGCGCATAAAGGAAGATGGCGCAAAGCGTGCATACGAGAAGCACCAATGCGGAGACGCGGCAAAGGAGACCGGTAATTAACAAAACCGAGCAGAGCATGGCCGCCACCGCCGAGATGATAGCCACGGCCTCCGGAAGCGGGAATCCGCGCTCTGTGATTTCCGTGGCGTAAGCCCACGGTGTTTTGTGCCAGACGTGATTCCATCCGGCGACCACCTCTTCGCGGGCGTGAAAGAAGATGAGCGCAAGACCTGCGCACCAGCGCAGAAGGAGCAGCCCGGTATCACGCAGGATGAGACCGGCGGGAGGAGCATGGGGGTTGCGGTAAAAGTCCATAGCGGCAACGGGAGGGCGACGTTGGAAGTGCTGCTGTGAGAACGCAAAGGCGGGACATCACTTGCAGATGCTGGACCGTGTTTCCAAAAAAAAGAACACCGCTGTCAGGTGTTCCTGACAGCGGTGTCGTCGATTGACGGTGACGATTACGGAAGCGTTAGCGGAAAATCACTGGTGGTGAGGCCTGGAATAACCCGCAGATGATGCCGCGCTCCAGGCGCCGGCGCCGGAGTCAGCGGCCAGGTGGCGGGTGAGCCGTTTCCGCTTACCGCCGGATGAGAGTCATCCCGCACCCAGGTTGCAAGGTCTGTGCTGTAGTAGCCCTGGTAAAGACGCCCGGCCACCGTCGGGAATGCGGCGAGCACTGTTCCCGGGTTGCCCGCGTCCGGAGTGACGCCGGTGATGCCGAAAACGGACGACGGGTTCGCAGGATCAGTGCCGGCGACGAGTTCGTTGTAATCGCTGACACCATCATTGTCGGTATCAGCAGTGGGAGACACGGTGGAGAAGAGCACGCGCGAAACGGTGAAGAACTCACTGGCGCTGACGCCGGCTCCTGTGATGCGAAGCTGCACGCTGTTCGCTGAGGCCGGAATGGTGTGGCTCAGAAGGAACTGATGATCGAGCATTGCAGCAACATCCCCGCTGGTGCGGTTGAATTCGTCACGCACACGGTTCGCATTGTAATCGTCCGCACCGGCGGCGTAAGCGGTGCCGGACAGGTAATCTGTGCCCGCGGTTCCGCTGTAGCCGTTGATGTAACCGTCGGGAGCGCCGTTGGGACCGCCGGTCGGAAGCACTGCGGTGGCGCCGTTGCCGGTGTCGTAAGTGGAAACCAGATTTACCGTCGTCGTTCCGTCGATGATGAGTTCCGCTTTGAAACGGTCCGTCGTTTCAAAGTTGGAGCCGGTGCTGGTTTCGTGAGCGCGGAGAATGCCGGAAAAATAAACCGTGCCGCGCGCGGTCAGGTCGATCACTTCGGAGAGTACGACCTTATCCGAAGTGCCGCCGGTGTTCATCTCGAGTGTATGAGCGGCCGGATCGTTAATCCATTCCACTGCCGGCGAAGAATCCAGCGGCGAGTTAAGGTCAAGAAGCGCACCGCCGTAGTACTGGAAGCCGAAGGTGTAACGTGTGGGCAGCGTTACGTTGAGCGTTTGAGTTACCGCCGGATAGCTGGCATCCGCGATCACGAGGCTCGCAGTTGCCGGGCCTGCAGGCACCGTAAATGTGACCGGGCCGTAAGCTCCGCTCGCTGGCGTGGCGCCGGTGGTGGTCCAGCCCGGGCCGCCGTTTATCGCGGTGATGGTGGTGTTGAAGGTCACCGTGTCGTCCGCGGTGCCGGGGCCGTTTTCATTGCGCACGATGTTTGTGGCCGGGCTCACCGTGAGGGTCGTCACCGGAAGCGGAAACGTCAGAGAAGTCTGGGCGGCTGCATTGAAATCGTCGGTGAGAATAACGGACTTTGCACCTCCCGTTACGGGATAAGGACCGAAACTAACCGGATTGGGGGCCGTGTAGAGACCCGTCCGGGGCGGCACTTCATTGCTGTGCCAGCCGGGGCTCGCGCCGAGACTCACTCCATAGACGTTGACCGGGGCCGAGAAGGTATCATCCACAGGATCGGCGGTTCCGTTGTTGTTCAGCGTTACCGGCCCCGCGGGTGTCGCGCTCAGCATCGCAGGCGGAGTGCTGAGTTTGAGGTTCCTGAGGATCAGGGTTTCACTGCCGGAATTGGAATTCCCGGTGATCCGGATCTGAACGCTGTTCGCCGCGGGAGGAATGAGGTAAGCGAGCGGGAAGGTCTTCGTGGTATTCAACGCACCGGCATCGGGAAGCTCATTGCCAAGTCCCGTGGCCTGGCCGGAAAGCAGGCCGTCACCATTGGTGTCCGCGGCGCCCAGAGCGCTGACGGGCGCGCCGCCGTCAATGATCACATCGAGGCCAAAGTGGTCCGCGAGTTCGAAGCCCGAAGAGGTGCCTGCGATCGCATCAAGATCTGCGGTGAGATAGGCAAATCCAATCGTGGACAAATCGACAACGCGGGAAAAGACGACGTGGTCCTCCTGCACCGTCAGGCCGGTCTGGCTTACGGCGGGAAGCGTTTCGTCGATCTGCCAGCCCGTCACGGTTGCGCCGTTCGTTACCAGCGGGGTGCCCGCGGCCACGAGGTCGTTGGTTCCGATGATCTGCTGCGGGCTAACGGAGAACGTGGCATTCAAAGCGGGTGTCACCGTGTCGGAAACCGTAACTGATTTGGGACCGGGAACGGGGAAGCCCGTCCAAACGACAGGAGTGCCATAGGCCGCCGAGGAAGCATTACTGGCAGGAGGCTGCGCATCGGATGTTGTCCACGTAGCGCTGACTGCTCCGGCGCCTGTGACATTAAGGGTGAACCCGAAGGTATCGTCCGCCGGATTGGCGAAGGTGCCTTTGAAGTCACGCGTCAAATTGGACACGGTTGGCGTAAGAAGTCCGGCGACTTGTGTGAACCCGACGGAAACATCGTCCAGCGCCTGGAACCCGTCCGTATTGGCCACGTTGGTGTCCGTCCACTTGATCATCAAGAACTGCCCTGGGGCGAGAACGATGGAACTGGCAGGCGTAAAAGTGACCGTGACTCGATTGGCGGCTGCATTGCCGTCGAGGGCGACCCCGGCGCCGGCATTGGCGAGTGACCAGTTTGCTGCGGCACCCATGGCGGTGAAGCCGGTGCCCGCGGCGGCAGTGGCGCTGTTGGGACCGGAGATGATGTTGGTGACCGCGGAGTTGGAAACCTGGTAGAAAACGGTGAAGCTTTCCGTGGTATTCGCGACCGAATTGGAGCGCCACAGCTCGCCGGTGTATTGCAGGGAACTCAGCGACACCGCATTGGCGCTGGTGTTCTGGAACGAGACAGCCATGGCAATGTTGGCGAAGTTGCCCGTGCCGGTGGCCTTGCTTCCGAGCGCACGCTCCACACCGGAACCACAATTGAGCAGTCCGCTCAGATCCGCGGTGCCGGAGGTGGCTTGAGCCGAGCCGGTGGCGGTCGTGCCGTTGTTGATCTGCGCATACCATCCGGGAATGGTGGAGTCATTCGTCCATGCCGGGCTGCCGGTGCCAAGAGAATCGAAATTCTGAGTATAGGTCGTCGTTCCGGTAATGGGAACGGGGGCGGCAAAAGCCGAATTCTGGAGCGCAAAAATGGCCGCTGTCAGCGCGAGCTGAAGTTTCATGTTGTTAGGGGGTTAAGGTTGGAAGCGAAAAGGGAGGGTCGCCCTGGCTTCTCTTCACCAGGAGAGCAAGCAGAAAGGGGGGGAGCGCCTCAATTCGAGATCGTCGGCGGAGGAGCGTGAACGTTCGGTGAGAATGAGCCGGTTGATTCACTCCCGCGGGCGCGTTGCAGGTTTGAGTCCAAGGAGGGCAAGAAGACGTCCGGTTTTTCCCAATTCACGGCGATAGGAATAATAGGTGTCCGGATGGAGAGCGGTGCAGGTGCCGCAGTCATGGACCTGCGGGGAGGGCACGCCGGCGGCGCGGCAGTCCGCGAGGATGCGGGACGCAAAGTCCACGTCGTATTGAGGCACCCTTATGCAGGGGCCGAGCTGGACGACGAGATCCGCCGGACGGGAACCGAAGCATTCTTCCATGAGGCGGATGGCAGCGGAGGAGATGCCCAGTTCCGCGCCCTTTTTGCCGGAGTGCAGAAGGGCAATTGCGCGGCGCACAGGATCGAGAATAAACACCGGCCCGCAATCAGCGACATGGATTCCGGCCAGCAGGCCGGGGACATTGGTGACGAAGCCGTCCACGTTCAACGAACGGCGGGGGGCGTTTTCGGTGATTACCGCGATGCCGGCTCCGTGAACCTGTTCGGCGGTGAAGAAGCGGTCCTGCGAAAATCCCAGGGCCTCCACGGCCGCCGCATGCCATGGAGCGAGGCGTTCGAGCACTTCCGCTTTCGGGAGAGAGACATCCACGCCGGGCACTCGCCTCACGAAACCATGGGCGATGAAGGACCCGTGCGCTGACAGCGCGGGGAAGGTTTCGATGAGAGAATCAAGGGCGGGCGGCATACAGTTAAGAAGAGCCTTCTTTTGCAATCTTCAATGCGCTGCTATGAATGCGGCAGCTCCCGTTCTCCGACCTGTGAGGTTTTTCCCGGCCATCCTCCTTTGCTTCCTGACTCTTTTCTCCGCTCCTGCCGCAGAGAAGTCCACGGTGCCCGTGCGCAAGCCGCCGAAGGAAGTCCCGGACGGGCCCATTCCCAAGCCGCTTCCTGCGCCCAAAACGACGCCCGGCAAGAAATCCACACCGGCGAAAAAGATTCCCGCGGACAATCCACTGACGCCGCCGCCGGCTCCCAAGGTGGACTGGCGGCCGGAGTATTATAAAGGCCGCCCGTA
Source organism: Verrucomicrobiales bacterium (assembly GCA_035550135.1). Lineage (GTDB taxonomy): Bacteria > Verrucomicrobiota > Verrucomicrobiia > Verrucomicrobiales > V1-33 > V1-33. The sequence continues at coordinate 80,067 of DASZQB010000026.1, read as the reverse complement.
CGTTCCGGTGGAACAGGTGGCTTCCTATTACAATATGGAGAAGCCGAAGGTGGAGGGCAAATCGATCACCCTGCAGAACAAGAACTTCCGCATTGATCTCACAAAGGGAGAGCGGCGCATCAAGCTGAACAAGTGGACGTTCTACTTTTCGTTCACTGTGGTGGAGCGGTCGGGGAAAACGCTGGTCGCCACCTTTGACGTCAGGAATGTGCTTGATCCCATCATGCGTCCCAATGACCGGCGCGATCCCGCGGTGTTGAAGACAATCGTCATCGATCCCTCCGGCGGCGGGAAGGAGACTGGAATCAAGTCGCCGTTCATCGCCGAAAAGGAACTCACGCTGGATGTGGCCACGCAACTGGCGGACAAGTTGAAGGCGGGCGGGTTCAACGTGGTTCTCACGCGAAATGCGGATACCCTTGTCAGTGCGGCGCAGCGTCAGCAGATTTCGGAGACGGTGACGGACGAAGCCATCTTCATTTCGCTGCGCGCGAGCAGTGCCGGCAGCTCCGTGCACGGATTTGAAACCAGCACGCTGCCCCCGGCGGGCACGCCCGCCACTAACGAATCGGACGGCGCGGACATCGATCGCCGCTTCTTCGCGGGCAACATCAATGACCGCGAGAGTCTCGCGCTGGCCACGGTGCTGCAAAGCAGTGCCGTAACCGGATTGCGCACGCCGGATCTCGGCATCAAGCGGTTCCGCTTCGGTGAATTGCGCGATATCAACATGCCGGCGGTCGTGTGCCGGCTGGGCTATCTTTCCAACCGTCAGGAGGCGATGAAACTCGGCACCCCGGAATACCGTGCGACCATGGCGCAAAGCCTGTTTGAAGGAGTGCAGCGGTACGCGAAGTACCTCAGCGATCACATGGAGGAGCGGATGGAGGAGGAGAAAAAGCGCCCTCTGCATCTCGGTGCGGTCACAGCCAAAAGCACCGTCGAGGGAGCGGGAATCACCGGGGAAAAGATGGTGCTGGATGTGCCGATCATTGCGGCGGAAACGGTGAATGTAGACCGCTCCAAAGTGGAGGTGCAGTTGTTCCTCTTCGAACATGTGGACGGCGGTGAAATCGATGTGACCACCTCGGACAGTCCGGAGGTGGAATGGGTGTCGGTGCTTCCGGACTGGAAGACATCGCGCACGGAACTGCTGCGCGCCACGTACTTGCGCCCGCCGTTCGGCGCAGCGGAGACAAAGGCGTACGGCAAGCGATCCTATCATGGCTACGTGGCGCGGCTTATCTATGACGGGCGGGTGATGGATGAAACTTCCTCGCCGCAGAATTTGAACCGCTGTCTGTATTATTTCACGTCGGTGTTTCCGAGGCGATAGTGCGCTAGCGGTCGTCTTCGGAAGGCGGGTCTGAATCGGTGGGAGCGGAGCGGCGGCGGAACGGGCTGGGGAGGTGTTTGGGACGCCAGCCAGGCTGACTCATGCTGCCATCGGCGCGGTATTCGAAGAGTTTACTAACAGGATAGAGCAGCAGACCGGGCGCGCCGCGGAGGTTGACGCGGGCGGTGAGATCCACCTGGTCATGCTCCACATCAACGCTGCCGGACGCGGTCAGGCGAAAGGTGCGGGTGGCGGCTTCGAAGTCGCTGAGGGTAACCCGGCCCCGGGAGGCGCGGAAGGAGGTGGTCGCTTTGCGGGCGACACTGTAGGCGAGGCGGTCGCCGGGCAGGAGCGCGCTGATGATGGTGGAAAGCGGGCCGAGGAGCGGGAGGGCAAAAATGTTGGCATCCTCAAGGGAGGCGGAGCCGGAGCCTTCGATGGTCACGCCGCTGCCATCAGGCGTTTGATAGGTGAACCTGCCGGTGAGCACGCCTCCGGTTTCATCTTTGGTATCGAACAAATTGGTCAGGCTGCTGAAGTTGACGCGCTCAATGGCAACCGTGGCGGAGTGTCCGGATTTTCCCGCGTCGGGAAATTCGACTGCAGCTCCCATGCGTCCGCCAAAAAGCATGCCGCCCGCATTCACTGTCATGCGACCCGACTCTGTGCGAACCGTGGCGTCGAGCTGCTGGATCGGAAAAGCGCGGTTTGCGAGAAGCACATGCATCGTCTGCGGAGCAGAGACCCGCACCACGTGGCGGGTGGCGCTGACCATATTTTCTTTTGTCAGGCCGAAGTCGCCGGCAATGGTCATGGGTGTCGGGTTGTCGAGCTTAACGACGGCGGTGAATTTTTCGTCCGGAACGGACTTGCCGCTCAGCTCCAAAGAGAGAAGGTTGGGTTTCAGATGCAGACTGCCGGAGACGCCGGTGAAGCGCCAGTCCTGATTGCCCACGGGAAGCCCGCAGATACCTGGCGAATTCAGCTTCACTTTGAGATTGGTCCCCTGCGGGCCTTTGAGACTGATGGTGCCATCCAGTTCGGCGCGGGGCGGAGACTCGAAATAGTAGCGGGCAAGAACTTCCCCGGTTTTGGGAGCGAACATTCCCGCCGCCGGCGAGGGCATGCAGGTGCTGACAAGTCCTTTGATGTGGAGCAGGTGCGCAGTCTGATCGATGACGGCGGATTTCCCGGTAATGTCACCGTCCTCCCGGCGCACCAGAAAATCACGCACAGTGATCGTTGGAAAAGCGCCCGGACCCACATCCACTTTGCCCTCGAAGTGTCTCACCAGCGAGCCGCGGAGGCGATAGTCGCGCGCGTCCACGTTGCCGGCATGATTCCATAACTTGCCATCGGGAGTGGCGGTGCCGGAAAAGGCTGCGGCAAGGTGCGACTGCGCAGTCCACGAGACTGGAGCCAGCGAGCGCTCCACGGCGGGCAGGTCGAGCAGCGGCGCGAGCGCGGCCATGCCGGCATCGATCACAAACTGATAGCGAATGTCCTCGGCGCGGCGCATGAATTGTCCGGATATTGTGCCGGTGCTGTGAGTCAGTTTCACGTTTCGCAGGTAGAGAAATCCGTCCTCGCGCACGGAAAAGTCGCCATGAAAATCGTCGTAGGGTTCGCCCTTCACGGTGAAGGCGGTGGCGGTCATCGAGCCGGTGAGGTTCACCGGCGGGCGCTCCAGAGTGAAGGGAAGGCCCGTCTCCAGCACACCGGAGGCGCGAAAGCGCGGCGTGCTGCTCAGCGTCAGGATTTCCGGAAGCTGCAGATCCGGCACGGCGCCGCGCAGCAGCGCCAGAAGGTCGATGCTGCTGTCCACGGCAAAATCGACGCTCTTTGATTTCCGCACTTTCCATGAGGCGCTGGCGGAAAAGCTGCCGGCGGCGTCCTGAATATTGAGGCGGCGCAGAGTCAGTTCGCCATCTTCAAGGATGGCATCCGCGCTGTAGTCCTCGGCAAGAAATTCACCGCAGCGCAGCGGTCCGCCGCGCATGGTGGCGCGCACGGCGGCTGTGTCGAGGTCCGCCAGATCGCCGTGCACTTCCACTTCCACCTGGGCCATATAAGGAGCGAGCGGAATCCCGCTGTCATCACGCGGGATGCGGAACCGATCAAGGAGGCGCAGAACGGATCGAAGCGCACCGCGCCGGTCGCGCATCTCGCGCAGTTGCTGCTCGCGTTTGCGTTTTTCCTCTTCAGGATCGGGCGGCTGCGCATCCGGGGGACCGCGCGTGATGTCGCCGCGCACGATGACATGGATGCCGGCGAGATCCGCCTCCGCCTGGGCGATTTCGATTTGCCGGCCTTTGATGACAAGACGCGCATTGAGATCCTTCGCTCTGATCCATTCGGTGGAGGGATCGCGGGGATCGACGGGGAGATCCAGTTTGGCTTTTGTCAGGGTGATCGACCGCAGAAAGTCCTCGTGGTTGACGAGCCGGGCGAGATCGATGTCGAGGGTGATGCGATTGATGCTGGCGAGATGCTGTTCGGGGCTCTCAAGATCGAAGAGCTGGACGTCACGGGCGGTGAGCCCATCCACGGGGTCGAGAGTGAGGCGTCCGATCTCGGCGCCGAGACCGTAGCGGGCGAGTTCATCGCCAATGAGCGTGCGGTATTTTTGATCGAAGCCGACGTTGTACCAGTAGCGCGCCAAAACCACGATTCCTGCGATGCACAGGACCGTGAGTTGCAAACCAAATCTGCGGCGGCGGATGCGCATGAAAGCTTGCTAGGAGATGGCAGGGCCTGGGCTGACGGGGCGGATTAAAAATCCGCGGTCCTTAAGCGGAGGCAAACCCTGATGCGTAACCCGGAGACTAACGTTTTTCACGGGAGGGAGGCGGTGAAGGAGGTTTTTTTTGAGAGGCGCGGTAGATCAGGACGCCTTTGAGGGCGGTGACGGCGCGTTCGAGCTGGGGATCGCTGAGTTTGGCGAGGCGGACGGGATCGGCGTTGGCTTCGGGGGCTTTGCGGAGATAGTCCATGAGACGGGCTTCCTCATCACGGGTCAGGGGAGCCGTGATGTCAGGGACAACGCCCTTTTCGTGGATGGTGCGGTGCTTCGGGGTGAAATAACGGGCGGTGGTGAGACGAATGGCGGTGCGGTTGCCGTTGGGAATGATGGATTGGACGCTGCCTTTTCCGAAGGTGGTGGTGCCGACGATGACAGCGCGACCAAGGTCCTGCAGCGCGCCGGCCATGAGCTCAGCGCCGCTGGCGCTGGCGTGATTCACCAGCACGGCCATGGGATAAGTGCGGGCGCGGCGCTGGCGGGGCGGTGTCTTGAGAGGCGGTGGATTTTTGGCGGGATCGCGGCCCTCGGTGGTGACCACCACGGTGTTAGGGGGGAGGAACTCGCCGCAGACTTCCACGGTGCCGTTGAGGAGGCCGCCGGGATTGTTGCGCAGGTCGAGGACGAGGGCCGTCATGCCGCCCTCTTCGAGACGGTCGAGCGCGTCGGCAAGTTCAGTGACGGTAGGAGCGCTGAATTGGAGGAGGCGGACGTACCCGATTTTCGCGCCGCCGGTCAGGGAGGCGTCGAGCAGCATGGCGTCGCGCACGGTTTCCTGGCGCTGGGTTTCCCGGATGATTTCGAATTCGCGCGTTTCCTGGGAGGTGTTGCGCCAAATGGTCAGGTGCAGCGGCTCACCGGGATTTCCGCGGAGGAGGCGCGCGGCTTCAAGGTAGTCCAGCTGCGCAGCGTGAGCGTCGCCGATTTTCAAAACGACATCCGCCGGCATCAGTCCGGCGCGGGCGGCCGGGCCGTCTTCGCGCACCGTGACCACCTGCAGACCGCCGCTGCGTGGAGCCAGGGTAAAGCCCGCACCCTCCACGGAGCCTTCGCCGGGCTGCTGCATTTGATCGTGCAACTCCGGAGCGATATACTGAGAGTGCGGATCGAGATCCTCCAGCATGCCGCGCAGGGCAGAGGCCACGAGCCGCTCGTAGGACACCTTCTTTTCATCCACGTAGTTCTGCCGGATGAGCTCCATGGCGCGCGTGAGCACCTCCATTTGCGCATAGGGGTCGTCACCGGGATTGGCGGAGGGCGTCTTTTTGTCCTGACCAGGGAGCGAAGAGATCAGCAGTGCACTAACAAAAATGAGGGGTCGGTATGAGTTCATGGGAACCGGCGTTCACGCCAGCAGTCCGGTTACCACCTGTGCACCCTGACTGTCTGTGAGGGTGGCGGCGGTACCGTTGCGCTTGAAGACCAGTTGGCTGTGATTGAGGCCAAAGCAATGGAGCAGTGTGGCGTGCCAGTCGTAGTGGTGGACGATGTCTTTGACGGCACGATGGCCCCACTCGTCGGTTTCGCCGTGGACGTGGCCGCGCTTGAATCCGCCGCCGGCGACCCACTGGGAGAAACCGTGGGTGTTGTGATCGCGCCCCCACTTCTCACGGCCTGAGTCTTTTTGGCGAACGGGGAGACGGCCCATCTCGCCCCCCCAGTGGACGATGGTGGAATCGAGGAGACCCCGCTGTTTGAGATCCGTGATAAGAGCGGCCGTGGGTTGATCAGTGGCGGCGCAGAGCGAAGGAAGCTCACTGATGAGCGAGCCATGATGGTCCCATGATTGACCGGCATTCAACACCTGAACATAGCGGACGCCGCGCTCGACGAGACGCCGGGCAATGATGCAGCGCGTGGCGTAGTCGCGGGTTTTCGGCTCATCGACGCCATAGAGTTTCTTGATCGATTCAGGTTCGTTCGAAATGTCCAGGGCCTCTTTGGCCGCGGTCTGCATCCGTGCGGCGAGTTCGTAACTGGCGATGCGGGCTTGGAGCTCAAACTCTCCGGGATGTTCGGCGAGATGGGCTTCGTTGAAGGAATGCAAAAGATCCAACTGCCGGCGCTGGGCGGCGCCGGCGAGGGAGGGCGGGGGATCGAGATTGAGGATGTGAGGTGTAGTGGGCCGTATTAACGTTCCCTGATAAAGGGAGGGAAGCCAGCCGTTGGTAAAATGCTCGCCCTGAAAGGTCGGCAGTCCGTTAGGGTGCGCGAGCACCATGTAGGCGGGAAGGTCCTGCGTCTCGCTGCCGAGACCATAGGTGATCCATGAACCGAGCACGGGCCGTCCGGCGGTGTTGCGTCCGTTGTTCAGAGCAAAGAGACCCTCGGCGTGATTGTTCACGCCGGAATGCATGGAACGGATGAGCGTGATATCGTCGGCGATCGCCCCGAGCTTTGGAAGCAGCTCGCTGAGTTCCATGCCGCACTGGCCGCGCGGAGAGAACTTCCACGGCGAGCCAAAGACCTTGGAGGAGGCTTCGGCGAGGTTGTCGTATTTGATTTCGCCCGGGAATTTTTCGCCGTCATACTTCGTCAGCATCGGCTTCGGATCGAAGAGATCCATCTGCGACGGGCCACCCATCATGAAGAGGGAGATCATGGCCTTCGCCTTTGGCTGGAAGTGGGGCTCCTTTGGCAGGAGGTCGTAGCTGACCGGGCCATCGACAGGAGGTTTCACCGGTGCGGCGAGCAGGCCATCCTCTTTAAGGAGCGAAGCGAGAGCGACGGAACCGAGACCAAAGCCGGCGCGGCGCAGGAACTGACGGCGCGAGGGAGAATGGGAGTAGTTCATTCGATGTAGAGGAATCGGTTGGAACTGCAAAGGACCTGACAAAGACTGGCGAGGGCATCCAGGCCGGGGTCTGCGGGCGGTGCGTCTTTGGGAGGGGGCTTGGCCGGCTGGAAGATGCGTACCGTTTCCGCCTGCTCGGCGAGATAGGTGAGGCTCCGCAGGATGTCGTCCGGCTTTGGTTCGGAGCCGTAGAGAAGCCGCCATGCGCGGGTGATTTGCCCGCGGGCATCGCCCGGCAGTTCCTTGCGCAGGCGCTGGGCGAGGTCGCGGGCGGTATGGAGAATGAAGGTGTCATTCATCAACATGAGCGACTGCGGGGCGACGGTGGTGCTGCTGCGGCTCGTGCAGTTGGGCGTCATCACGGGCGCGTCGAAGGTATCAAGCACGGTGAGTGGCGTTTTGCGGCGCACCTGCACATAGATGGAGCGGCGGAAGTCGTCCGCGCCGAGGCTGGCGACACCCGTGACGTCGCCGTTGGCATCGAGTTGTTCGCGACCCACGACGATGCGTCCGCCAGGATCGCGGGCGATGATCACGGGAGGGCCGAAGGGAGTGCGATTCAGCGTGCCGGCAGCGGCGAGGAGGGAATCACGCAGGGCTTCGGCGCTGAGGCGCTGGAGCTTGAAGCGGCCATAGAAGCGGTTGTCAGGATCGGCTTTGAGAGAAGCATCATTGCGCGAGGCCTGACGGTAGGCGGTGCTCAGCACCATGAGGCGATGGAGGGGCTTGAGCTTCCATCCGCTTTCCATAAACTGAGAGGCGAGCCAGTCGAGGAGCTGCGGGTGCGTGGGACGCTCGCCCTGGATGCCGAAATCGCCGGGGGTGTTGACGAGACCGCGGCCAAAGTGGTGCATCCAAAACCGATTCACCAGGACGCGGGCGACGAGCGGATGCTGCCCGCTAACAAGCCAGCGCGCATAAGCGAGGCGGCGGCCGCTGGAGCCGGAGGAGACCGTCTCAGGCTTGAAGGGTTCGATTTGCAGCGAGGAAAGGACGCCGAGTTCACCAGGTGTTAGAGTCTGTTTTGGCTGATCGTGATCGCCGCGATGGAAAAGTTTCGTCTCCGGCACTGCGCCCTTCACTTCCGTCAGAGCCATGACGAAGCCCTCGGCGGGTTTGGTGCCGCGGAGTTTGGTGGCTTCGCCTTTTTTGTCCGCCACCTTTTTGTCCAGCGCCGGATCGTAGAGATTGAGCGAATAGGTCGCGAGAGCCGAGGGATATTTCTTGATGAGCGCCTTCTCTTCCGGCGTGCGGTCCTTCTCCGCTTTGGAGCGTGCAGTGCGATAAGGGGCGCGGTCCGGTTCCGGCAGTTTGACGATTTCCTTTTCAAAGATTTCGTCGAGAAACTTCTTCGACATGGCCCTGGCGTCGGCCTCGATGGCCTGGGCTTGCTTTTCGATTTCAGCGGCTTTGGCGCGCTCCTCCGGAGTGTAGAGGGAATAAAGCCGCTGACCAGGGCCGCGCCACTTTTGCCAGTCGTAAGCCGGTTCGAAGATGGCACGGAAACGATAGTAGTCCGCCTGAGTGATGGGATCGTAGCGGTGGTCGTGGCACTGAGCGCAACCGACGGTGAGACCGAGGAGGGACGTGGAGACGACTTTCAGTTCCTCGGCGATCACCTGATTCTGCGCGAGTTTGGCATCGGGAATTTGATCCCCGGTACCGTCGGGGGCGAGGCGGAGAAAAGCCGTGGCGGTGAGCTGGTCACGGCGTTTTTCGTCCTGAACGGCGGTCTGTGTGTCGTCTTGGGTGACGCCGGCGAGTTCATCCCCGGCGAGCTGCTCGAGGATGAAGTCGTTCCATGGCTTGTCGGCGTTGAAGGACCGGATGACATAGTCGCGGTAACGCCATGCGTGAGGGCGAAGGGAGTCGGTCTCCGCGAAGCCGTTGGAGTCGGCGTAACCCGCGACATCCAGCCAGTGGCGCGCCCAGCGTTCGCCATAGGCGGGCGAAGCAAGCAGGCGGTCCACGGCTTTTTCGTAAGCATCCGGCGACGGGTCGGCGAGGAAGGAATCTATTTCCTCCGGGGTGGGTGGGAGGCCGGTGAGGTCGAGAGTGACGCGGCGGAGGAGGGTTCGCTTTTCAGCGTCCACGGCAAAATTGAGGCCCTGCGTGTGCAACTGAGCGAGGATGAAGGAGTCGATGGGAGTGCGAACGCGGGCGGCGGCCGGAAGGGAGGGCGTGGAAGGTTTGCTGATCGGCTGGAAGGCCCAGTAGTGGCGGTCCTCCTCTGTGACCACAGTACCGGGCGGCAAGGATTCTGGTTCGGGTTTGGCGGTTTTTGCGCCTTCGGAGATCCAGCGTTCGAGGGTGGTTAGTTCCGCATCTGAGACCTTCTTCCCTTTTTTCGGCATTTTGCCGGAGCGGATGAGTTTGATCATTTCGCTGGCCTCCGGCTGGCCGGGGACCATCACATGAGCACCGTCATCGAGCGCTTTATCCATGAAGCGGCGGAGGCGGAGGTCCACACCGCCTTCCGGTTTTTCCTCCTCGCCATGGCAATGGGTGCAGTGGGTCTTGAGGATGGGTCGGATGTCCTTTTCAAAGGTCAGCTCCGCCGACGGCGCCGGGACGGAACAGGCGAGCAGAATGGAAAGACAGACGATTGGCTTCACGAAAAGGAGAATCGCCCCGGAAGAGGCAACCTCACTTTAACGCGGCGGAAGCGTCGAATATTGCCCCGAAGCGGGAGATAGGGCGATTTTTCCAGGCAGCGCCGGGAGGGATGAGAAAGGGCGTGAAAATGCAGGCTATTTCCCCTTCGCGGCTTCGTGGCTGGAGGGAAAGGTCCCCTTGATGAGGGCGCGATCCTCTTCCAGTACGCGTACGTAATCCTGCAACTGGGAGGCATCGAAGATGGACTTCAGCGCTTCGCGGCGGCGGGCGAGAGATTCGTCGATGCGGGCACTGAACCCCGCATCATCTGCGAAGTAAGCATCTCCCATCGCGTCCTCCGCCGCAAGAATGCCGGTGAGGGCCTCGAAGACTTTATCCTTCTGTTCGGGACTCAACTGGATGGTCCCCTGACCGTGCAGCTCCGCCAGCTCTGCATTTACCAGATTCTCGATGCGATTGGAGCGATCCTCAGCATCAAAGTCTGAGAAGAGCTTCGCCTGCTCCGTATCGAGCAGATCTTTGATCGGCAGGTCAAAGCGTCCGGACGTCCAGTCCATGAGGATGCCCAAATCAGGCGGGCGCGCAGCGTCCTTTCCCATGCGCTCAAACGCGGCTTTTACTTTTTCGCTGTAAGTTTCGGCGTGCTTCTCTAGTGCCGCTGTCTGTTCCGGGCGGAGTTTGAGCCGTTGTGTTAGCAAAGCCACGCGTGCTTTCCGGCGCTTTTCAATCTGTCCCTTGCCCGCGCCTACGAGGGCAGCCATGCCACTCATGGAGTCTTTGTCTTTTTCCTCTGCCGGCTCCACCCGGCTTTTGTCAGCAGCCTTTGGTTTGCTGGAAGCGGCAACCTCGGTTTTTGAGGTTGCCGGCCCGAATCGTGACGATGACGGCGGCTTCGCTGCTGCCTGGCCTTTCTTCAATGCCGCGACCTCTTCGCGGAGGCTGCCGATCTCCCGCCATGCGAGGACGAGAAGAACGAGGGCAACGGCCAGCAGAGCAGCGGCAATGACGGGCAGCGGACGTTTCATGCCGCAGTGGTAGCTGCTCCAACGGCCTGTGCAAGCCCGTCACAGTGCCCGGCCAAACAGGAAGCGGTCCCGGCGGGAAAGGTCGTTAGCCGCAGTGACATCGCGCAAGCCGGATCGGCGCATCACTTCCGCAAGATGCTCCGTTTGCCCCGCCCCGACCTCCAGCGCGACAAGACCATTCAGCGTCAAATGTTGAGGCAGGACCTCCATGAACCGTTCGATCAACTCCGTGCCGCGCGGGCCACCGTCGAGTGCCAGCAGGGGATCGCGTTGTACTTCCGGCGAAAGCGCAGGAATCTCCGCCGCCGCGATGTAAGGAAGGTTTGCGGCTATCAAATCGAACCGCCGTCCGGCAAGGGAAGCGAAGAGATCCGACTGCACGAAAGACATGCGCTCCCGCGCCAGTCCGAGCTTTTCCGCATTCTCCTGAGCCAGTGTTAGGGCCTCCGGGGAAATATCGGCAAGAACTATGCGGGCGTCCGGAAAAGCGAAGGCGAGGCTCAGCCCTATCACACCTGATCCCGCGCCCATGTCCAGAATGTCTGCCGGCGGCTGTGCGCCATCGCGCCGGCATTCGGCGAAAATTTTCTCCACCAGCTCTTCAGTTTCCGGCCGCGGAATGAGCGCGCGGGCATCGCACTTGAATTCGCGTCCGCAGAATTCCCACGTTCCCAGCAGGTGCTGGAGTGGCTCGCCTTTGCCGCGGCGTTTCACTAGATCGCGCAGAGGAGACAGTTGGTCCTCGCTGAGCGGGCGGTCAAAGTCCATGTAGAGCTGCATGCGCCGGCAGCCGAGAACTTTGGCCAGAAGGTGCTCCATATTCAGCCGCGCATTCTCCACCCCGGCTTTTTCAAGCCACGGGGCTCCGCTGCGGATCGTCTCCAGCACTGTCTTCATCCGCGGAAACTAACTGCGGGACTTCTCATGCAAGCGCGGAATAACAGTCCTTCTCTGCGCGCGCCCGCGGCGGATCCAGCGATAAGTCTTGACCCCTGGCACGGCGCTGCAAAGCTCGGCCAATGGAAGAAAACGCGCCTGACAAATCCGGAAATCCCTATTCCGCACCGAATTCCCCGCTCCACCAGCCTGGTGAATTGTCGGCAACCGACAAGACGGCTCCGGCGCGCTGTCCTCACTGCGGCACGAAGACAGATCATCCGCTCATCACCGCCCACCGGGAGAAAATTGGCTGCCGCCATCTGGTACTGCTCGTTTTCACCGGGATTATTTTCTATTTTCTGTGGGCCATGCAGCGTCCGCGTCCGTTCGGATGTGCTGCGTGCGGGAAACTTTTTCACGCCAGAACGCCGGGAGGGAAAGTCGCGCTGGGGGTTCTGTTGTGTCTGGTGGCGGTGGTAATCGGCATCGCTTTTTTGCCGGCCAACCATTGAGGCCCATGGCCGGATAATGGGGACACGCGCCTTTCTGCTTGCCGTTCGCTCCGCTTCACGAATTGTCAGCGGCATGAAATCCCTGCTGCTTTCGCTGCTCGCCTGCCTGCCTGTTGCCGCCGCCGACATTTCGCCTCATCTGGCACCCATCCTGGCCGTGGGACCGGAAGGCAAGGGAAATGCGGAGGCCGCCGCCGCATGGCAAAAGCTCACCGCCACTGCCGATGCTGCGGCGCTTCCTGACATTTTGAAAGCCATGAACGGCGCCGGAGAGATTTCCGCCAACTGGTTGCGCGGAGCGGTGTCGGTGATCGCTCAGCGGTCGGATGGAAAACTGCCGGTGGACGCCATCAAGGCCATCGCCACCGACACGAAGAACCGTCCGGCGGGCCGCGTTCTCGCCATGGACCTCATACGGCGCGCGGACAAGGCGCAGTGGGATGCCCTCGTTCCCGGCATGCTTAACGATCCGAGCGCCGAATTGAGGAGAGAGCCCATTTCACGATTGCTGGCCGAAGGCAAAACCGCCGCTACCACCGCTCCCCTTCGCAAAGCCCTGGGGGCCGCGCGCGATGAAGATCAGATCAAAGAGGCTGCCGACGCCCTGCGCGAAAAGGGAGAAGTCGTCGATCTTCCGAAGCACTTTGGCTTCCTCATGGACTGGCATGTGATAGGGCCGTTCGACAACCGGAAGCGGGCCGGGCATGAATTGCTCTTCCCGCCGGAGAATGGCGTAAATCTGACGGCGGAATATGAAGGCCGTGAGATGAAGCCCGGCGAAAAAAGCACGGCGAAGTGGGTTCCTTATACCAGCACCAGTCAGTTTGGCATGGTGGATTTCAACAAGCCGGTAGGCATGTTCAAGGAAGTCTGCGGTTATGCGGTCACCACGTTCAACAGTCCTGAAGAGCGCGATGCCGAAATCCGCCTTGGCTGCAAGAATGCGTGGAAGGTGTGGTGCAACGGACAGCTTCTCTTTGGCCGTGACGAATACCACCGCGGCGCACAAATCGACCAGTACCGGTTGCCGGTGAAGCTCAAAAAAGGCCCTAATCTGATACTGGTAAAGTGTTGCCAGAACGAGCAGACGGAGACGTGGACCGTGGAGTGGGAATTCCAGCTTCGCGTCTGCGATGCCACCGGGACCGCCATTCTTGCCACCGACCGGAAGCCAACGCCGGAGGCTGCATTGAAGCGGGAAGAGAAGGCGGCGAAGTAAGAACAGCGGTTTCTGTCAGGGGAGGGTCTGCACTCTCAATCTAACAAATTTTCGCGCAGCGGTGGCGGGGGTGTCGATACGGACAGTTTCGGTGCCGTCGCCGTTGTCCTGGAGAACCACGGGGGTTTCGGTGAGGGCGGTCCAGGCGCCGGAATCAGTGGACGTTTCGGCGATGTAGGAGAGGTCCACGGCGCGCTTCAGACGGCGGAATTCGAAGCGAAGCACGCCGGCGGTCGTGACGGCGGTGGGCATGGAGGAAAGCCCCGCAGATTGCGGTATAAGACCGAGTGCATAGCGGAGAAGATTCGGGATGCCGCCGCGGGACGGATCGGCGTCATTGCCGCTAATGGCCGGGTTGGCCAGTTCTTCAGCGGTGAAGTGAGTGAACTGCCATGCGGCGAACTCGCTGCCGAAAATCGCTCCGTTGGCTGCGCCGGGATTCCCGTGCAGCTGGGAACTCAGGCCCCAGTCGGCGGCGGAAGCAAGGCCGGCCACCGCAGCAGGATTTCTTGGAACCATGCTCCAGCCCCCGCCATCGGCGTGCGGAAACCAGTCGTCATCCCATGAAAAGGACAGAATCCCGCGCCCGGTGGCATCGTTGAGCGTGAGGGTTTCACCGGTGTTATTGAGGCTGTCCGGAGCGTAGGTGCCAGCCACGGGAATAGCACCGTAACGGGCCTGGAAGGCGGCGGCATTGCGCACCAGCACGGCGTATTGTCCCGCGGCGAGGCTGGTGCCCGCAGGGAATGTGAAATCCACGCCGGCGGTGAAGTGCACCCCGCCAACATCGAGCGGCACTGCCGCCGTGTTTTGCAGTTCGATAAACTCAAAGTCCGTATCGCTGCTGGAAACCGCGATTTCTGCAGCGGTGGAGGGATTCGCCGGATGATAGTGCAACTCCGTGAGGCGCAGGAAATCGCGCGGATCAGGTGCGGTGAGGTTGTTGGTAATCGTGATTGTATCCGTAGTGAGTACGGCACCGGAATAGGCCAGCGCCTGGAGCGTGAGCGCGTTTACGCCCGGCAGCAGCGGCATGCTGAACTGCCATGCGGTTTCACTCGTCCATGTGAGAGCCGGGACGAGTCCGGTTTCCGCCACGCGAATTTCTTTAACATTGAGCGCGGCAGTGCCGTTGAGTTGAGTGGCGGCGGCAGTCACCGTGAAATCCGCGCCGCTGTTCGTGGTGATGGCAAAGGCCGTCGCGACGTTGATTTGTCCGAGCACAAAGTTGCGGCGAGCATCGACAAAAGAGGCCATGCCCGTCATGCTTTGACCAACGGTGGCGCCGTAGTGGGAAAACCAGGGATTCAGAACACTGCTTTGGAAGACCGTCTGACAAAGGTTGTGCATGTGTCCTAGGTATCTCCTGCGGATGGCGGGGGCACTGCCAATCAGGCGTCCGAAATTGTTGTTAGTCGGGTACAGGGCCGCGCTGGAGCCCTTGGTGGCGACGAAGTCGTTATCCCACGGCAACAGCGTGACGCCGGTGCCGTCATTGGGCACGAAGAACCGGATGTTATGCGAGAGGCCTCCTTCGTAATAAGTGTCGGCAATGCCCCACAAATTGACGAGCGCGAAGCAGCGCAGCGAGGCATCGAGATCCAGTTTCGGAACAGCATTCGCGGGCAATTGCGCGGTCGCCGAAGCCATGGCCTGACAAAACGGAATGAGCGCGGAATAGTTGTCATACCGCCTCCCGGCACGGATGTCGAAGGGGCCGCGGTATTGTTCCTTGTCGCTGCCAAGATTGGCGAAGTCGGTGCCGATATGTGTGGAAATCGGCACGGGAGGTTTCACGCCTTCCGGCCCACCGGTGCTGGACGCCGGGTCGTAGGTGATGTCGAGGTTGAAGAGAGTACCCTCTTCATCGAATTGTGAGGAAACGAAGTCGCTGCCGTAACCCGCCATCTGCAGGATGGCCGTGCCGGTATGCGCGCTGAACGGCGAAATGAGGTAGCAAAGGTCGTCGAACGTGCAGGCGACACCAGCGCGGTGGAACGTGTGCTTTACATAAATCTCGTCCTGCCCGCGCGTCACGGGAGCACGTCCGCTGCGGTCGATGCCAATGTTTGAATGCTTCCCCCGGAAGAGATGGTCCGGCGGAAAGCCGATGTCGTAGCCGGGATAGGATTCGCCATCACGGACGCGTCCGGCAGGGGTGCCCTGCAGACGCACGCCAATATCGTAAAAGAGTTCACTGCCGCGGTAGATAAGCGTGCCAGGCTGGCGTTCGTTGCTGACGCGGTTATTGGTATCGAGCAGGAAGTCGCGATCGGCGTTGAGCATGATAAGACGCAGTTCGTGCGCCGGGAGCGTGGTGTTTTGGGAGTCGGCCCATTGCACGAGAGCACGCGAGGCCGGGCCCGCGGCGGGAGCCATGCCGGTGGCTCCGGCGCCGTCCGTTGCCTGAACATAAAACTGCACAACCACGCTGGCGGTTTGGGCGGGGATGCTGGCGCTCCACAAACCGGAAGCCAGCGTCATGGGCGCAGTGGTGAAATCGGTGGTGCCGTTTACCCGATAATAAAGCGTGGCGGAGGCGACATTGTCAGGATCAGTCGCGGCCACTGAAACCACCGCATTTTGCCCCACCGCCGGCATGAGCGGCGAATGACGGAGGTCGCTGAACAGAGGCCCGGCATTGGCGACGGCGCGGGAATTCGCTGCGCCGGGAGTGCCAGGGCTGGCGGGTATGGGAAGCTCAGTGGTTTTCGCAAGCTTTGAGTAATAAGCTTTGACGTTGAGTTGATTCGTCCCCGCCATCCAGCGGGCACGGAAACTGATTTCATACGTCGCGCCGTTGGTGAGCGCGGTGTTGCCGTTGAAGGTGCCTTCGATGTGATTGTGATTTGTCTCCGCCGGGCCGCTGGCACGCAGCCAGAGAACATTGTTGGAGGCATTACCGGGTTCCGGAATGACGCTGCTGGTGCGGTGATTTCCGAGGAACCGCCAATGGGTGGCATCGGTGAAACCGCCGTTTTGAATCACCTGCACGCGCGTCCCGTCGGGATCGCGCACCACGCTGAGATCATCGATCATGCATTCGCCGGCATCCAAAAGACCGATGCGGATTTCATTCCATGTGGTCGGGCCAAACGTCTGGCTGGCCGTCATGCGATAGGTAAAGGTCTGCCATGCGCTTTTGCCGGACTCGTCGCTGTCCTGCCATGCACCGGAAGTGGTTACGGAATTGTCCGCGCGGGCGTCGCGCAGTTCCAGGCTGGAGCCGCCGCCATCGCTCCAGCCGGTGTCGATATAATCGACTTCGTCCGCGGGATTTCCTGAGACGTCCTCCAATTGAATGCGTCCGCGGTTGTTGCTCAGCGAGCCGCTGAAAGGACCCAGCGAGCCAACTGGAGGCGTGCCCCCGGCGCCGGCAATGACAAGGTAACCGCTGGCCGGAAGTGTGGTGTTCGGCGGGAATGTGAGATTGATTTCTCCGTCCAGCTTCCAGCCCGACAAATCCACGGGCGAAGCGGTCTTGTTCTTCAGTTCGATCCACTCCAGAGGGTTGTCCGTCACCGGCGTCGTCGGCGTGCTGGAGAACGGCGCAGCGTGGTACATGATCTCGTTGATCGCCACTTCGGTGTGCAGCGCGAAGGTGTTTGCCGCGCCGAAGGTGGCCGCGGACGGCACCAGCCAGCGGCTGCCGGAGCGCGCGCGGGCCGAGCTCTTGACGTCGGCTGCGTCCAGGAGCGTGCCGCCTGTGGTAAGAGAAAGCACTTCTCCAGCCGCTGGCCGGAAACCGAGTTGCGACTCATCCAGCACAAGGATGGCTCCGGCCGCGAGCATGCCGGAGGGAAGAGCATGGCCGTTCAACGACAGAGTCGAAAGATCCACCGGGGAAGTGCCTCCGTTCCTGAGTTCCACCCGCCAGACACCCTCAGAGGCTCCGCTGATTTCATTCAGCACCACTGGCACGGTATCCGGCGAGGCCAGGAGTTCTGCAGCAGTGAGCGACATGCCGAAGACCACATCCGGCTGTTCGACACCGTAAGCTTCAATTTCCTCGATAGCGATGCCGGGATCACTGACCTTGATACGGAGAGCCGTCGCTGGAACCGGTGCGCCGCCCTGCGCGATGACATACTCATGGCGTATGTTGTGGGTGAACGTGGGATCGCTGAAACTGTAGAGGAAAGTTCCCACCGTTTTCCAACCAGTGGCGGCGTCGCCGGTTTCCGCTGTGGCGGTGCCCGGGCTGGCGACTGTGGTCACTTGAAGCGTATAAGTGCCAAGCGAGCGGTCCGCGAAGGCGCTCGAACTGTCGCGGCCCCACGCAACCTTGCTCAGGTTCACCTGTCCTCCGAATTTCACCGCGGCGTACTGATTGGCGGCATTGGCTCCAATCCATGAATAGGGATTGGTGTATTTCCCGTCGTTGATGTTGGAGGCCAGGTGATAGGACAGGCCAAGCGAAGGGCCGAGCTCCCCCGAGGCGAAGGGCACGGCCCCTTCCGAGGCGCGGGCGAGATTCGACGGAACGTCGAGACCAGGATTGGGTCCGTTGTTGCCGTCCCACGTCACGGTATAGCCGGCGCCGGGAGTGATGGTGAATGGCTGAGGAACGACGATGGTGCCCGCCTGTTCATAAAGCTCAATTTCATCGACGCACGAACCGGTGCCAAGCCCATCGCCGGGGCAGGTTAGGCGAATCCCGGTGGCATTCACTGCCGTGAAATTAAACCGGTGCCGGCGTGATGGCGTGGCGAAATTGGCCCCGCCGCCTGCACTTTGATAATTGAGCGTACCGATAGTAGTCCAACTGGCATCAGGTGTCGCTGCGGACGGATTGGCGGCGGTAGTGTATTGGAGTGTATAGAGTCCCAGCGTGCGGTCAACAAAGCCGGCGGTGTTGTCGCGGCCAAAGGCGATGCTGCGCAGCGTGACAGGATTGGCTCCGAGGCTGATTCCGCAAAAACTGGCGTTGCTGTTACCGATCCACGAACTTCCGTTGCCGTAGGTGCCGTTGTTGAGATTGGGGATCGTGTGCGTGGGGGCGAAAGATCCATTTCCGAGAAGATCTTTCGCGAAGGCCGCAGCCCCCTTCGAAGCGAGTGCCAGGTTGGTTGCCGAATCCATCGTGCCCTGCTCCTGCGAGAGAGCGAGGCCGCCTCCCGTGAGGACGACGTAAGGCTGCGGGGGCGCGGGCTGATGGACGGAAACAGAAATCACGTTCGTACCGTTCACCAGATGGTCGGAAGGCAGCGTGATCGAACCGGTGAGGGTCGCCGTGTTTACCGGCGCTTGCGCGCGTGTGGCACCGGTAACCGGACCTTCGGGGATATTTCGCCGCAGGATTTCGTGGCCATTGAGATAAACCACCGCACCGTCATCGAGGAGGAGATTTGCAGTGAGCAGTGTTCGGGCGGGATTGCCGGAGAAGGTGAACGACTTCTGGAAGTAGTGCACCGGTGCTGCCGTGGCGACGGGATCATTCAGCACGGTTCCGGTGGCCACAGGCAGCGTGGCGTTTTCGTAGGCGAAAATACCCGCGCCGCTCAACCATCCGCCCGTGCCCGCAGTGTAGGAGGACTCCGCCCAGTTTGAGGCGAGCGCGGGCGCGGTTTGATTATATAACCATGGGTCCGCAAATCCTGTCAGGGTTACGAACGGACCAACGGGCGGACCCGCAGGAAAATTGACCGCGCCCGCCGTACCGCCCAGGCTCAAACTGGCCGTCCAGCTTTCCGGCTGGGTGCCGGGAGAAACCGGTGTGCGCCGTGAGAGCGTGGCGCCGGTTCCATCCGCTCCCACCGGCCACCGGCCATCGTTTCCGTAGGCAATCTCATCCATCACCCTGCCGCTCACGTTTCGAAGGCGAATGGTTTCCCCGTTGTTGTCCAGCGCGCCGGTGAAAGGCCCCAGAGCTCCCGCCGGCGTCGTGCCGGTGCTTCCCTTGATCACCACGAAGCCTCCCGCGGGAATGATCGTACCTGCGGGGAATGTGAATTCGGCCCCGCCTGTAAGCCGCCATTCGGACAGGTCCACGTTGACGGACATGACGTTCGTCAACTCGACCCATTCCGCCTGCCCGGCGGGCGGATGATACATCAACTCATTAAAGACGACGACGCTGTCCTGTGAACGGACAAGAGATGGACTTAGAAGAATCAGGAGCGTGAGAAGTCGGCGACAGGACATGGGAGGGAGGGTTGCCAAGCATGTTTCCGAATTGGCGGGGATTTGGCCAGACAAATTCAAAATTTGCCTTTTGTGGCTCAAAACCCGCATTCGCCGCTACGGGATTGCGTCCGGGGCAGCCCAGCGATTTTGCGGGCGGAGCGGCGCGGAGCCTGGATAATATCCGCCCGCTGCCTGGCCGTTTTCCGCGGAGGCCGCAAAATCTGACCACCCACCATCGCCATGAAAACACTGAGCACACTCGCATTCTCCTGTCTCGCCCTGTCGGTCTCCTTTGCTGCGGATGCGCCTGCGGGCCTTACCGAAGGCAAAGCGGAATTCAAATCCATGGGACCAATTACTTTCGCGCTGGACGGCACTCTCTTTATTGCCGACACGAAGTCGGCAGCCATCGTGGCGGTCGCCACCAATGACGCGAAAGCCAGCGGAAGCGCCAAACCGGTGAAGGTGGAGGAATTTGACAAGAAAGTCGCCTCGCTGCTGGGCACTGCGCCGGATCAAATCAAGATCAACGACGTGGCGGTGAATCCCGTGTCTCACCAGGTGTATGTGGCGGTGTCGCGCGGAAAGGGCCCCGACGCGGTTCCTGTCCTGCTGCGCTCTGACGCCGAAGGAAAGTTGAGCGAAGTGGCTCTGGACAAGGTGAAACACTCGCGCGCTCAATTGCCGGATGCCCCGGTTGATGGCGTGGTGGGCGAAGGCCGGAGACAAAGCAACCCGCGCATGGAGTCCATTACAGACATCGCGTTTCTTGAGGACCGGGTGCTGGTGGCGGGACTTTCAAATGAGGAGTTTTCCTCCACGCTGCGGGCGATTCCCTATCCGTTCAAAACGGTGGAGGGCGGCACCAGTGTGGAGATCTATCACGGGGCGCACGGAAAGTTCGAGACCAAGTCGCCGGTGAGGACGTTTGTGCCGTTCATGGTGGGCAAAGAACCGGAACTGCTGGCGGCCTACACCTGCACGCCGCTGGTGCGCTTTCCGATCAACGCCTTGAAGCCGGGCGCGAAAATCAAAGGCCGCACCATCGCGGAACTCGGCAACCAGAACCGTCCGCTGGATATGATCGTCTATAAGAAAGACGGGAAGGACTTCCTGCTGCTGGCGAACAGTTCGCGCGGTGTAATGAAGATCAGCACAGACGGCATTGAAGCTGCGGGAGTCATTGAAGAGCCGGTGAGAGGCGGCGGCACGAAGGGCCAGTCTTACGAGACCATCAAAGAGTGGACCGGCGTGGAACAACTCGACAAGTTGGACGAGGCCCACGCTCTGGTGCTGCGCAAAGGCGAAGGCAGTGCCGTGACCCTGGAATCCCTGCCGCTGCCGTGATGCGGCGGATTGCTTTTGCGGCCATTGCTCTAACGGTTTCCGGCGCTGCGCTGGCGGCGCCGGAAATCCGGTGGCTGCCAGACCATTCAGCGGTGGAGGTGACCGGCATCGATGCCGCGCTGTTAAAAGGGACGGAGGCAACGCCCGACAAATGGGCGGCCCTGTTTTCTGTGCGGACCGATGGCGCGGATGAAAAGCAACCTGCCATGCTTGGCACCTGGTCGGCGACCGGCACAATGCTGCGATTTACGCCGCGTTTTCCGCTCACTCCAGGGCTGCGCTATCGTGCCACGTGGCAGGCGGCGGACGGCAAGCCCGTGACGGCGACTCACGATGTGCCAAAAGTAAACGCGGCTCCATCCACGGTGGTGGAGCGCATTTATCCGGGCGGTGAAACCGTCCCGGAGAACCTCCTGAAGTTCTACCTGCACTTCAGTGCTTCCATGAGCGGCGGAGACATCTACAAACACATCCATCTTCGCGAGGAATCGGGCCGCGAAGTGGAGCTTCCCTTCCTGGAAATCGACGAAGAGTTGTGGGATCGCGAAATGAAGCGGCTGACGCTTTTCATCGATCCGGGACGCATCAAACGGGAGGTCAAGCCGCTCGTGGATATAGGTCCGGCGCTGGTGGCCGGACGGCGTTTCACTCTTACCATCGATGCCGCATGGCAGGACGCTTCCGGGTTGCCGCTCAAACAAAAGGGAGTGAAGACGTTTGCCGTTACTCCGCCGGATCGCACGTCTCCCGACCCGAAAACGTGGAGCATTACCGCCCCCCGTGCCGGCGGACGCGAGCCATTGCGGGTCGCCTTTCCGGAACCGATGGAACATGCGCTGGCGCTGAGACTGATCGGAGTCGCGGAAGTCTCAGGAAAAACAGACCTGAACGACGCCGGAACACAGTGGAGTTTTGTTCCTGATAAACCGTGGCGGGCGGGCGCACACCGCCTTGTCATACAACCGGACCTTGAGGATCTCGCCGGCAACAGCATCGGCAAGCCATTTGAAGTGGACATCGCCGGCACGGAAAAGGAGAAACCGGCTGCGAAGCCCGTGAACCTGGAATTCGAAGTAAAAACAGGAAAGTAAATCCTGTTCAAAATACCGGTTCCGCCTTCCGCTCACTTTTCTTTACCGGCTGACTGACTTGGCAGCGCTCCACCGTGTAGCTGCCGTCGCGTTTCAGCACGATGAGCCAGTCATGGAATTCTTTGAGGGTGGTCCGGTGGCCGACACTCAGATAACTCATTTTGGCTGCGCGGAGCTTTGAGTAGAGGTCTTTTTCGTTAGGCTCATCGAGAGCGCTGGTGGCTTCATCCAGAAATGCGATGATGGGCTTCTTCAGAAAAAGCCGGGCAAAGGACACGCGCTGCTGTTCGCCGAGGGAAAGCATGTTGGCCCAGTCGGCGGTTTGTTCGAGATTACCGTCCACGCGGTCGAGGACATCAGGGAGATTCGCCTTTTCGAGGGCATCCTTGATGGCGTCATCGGAGAGGTTCGAGTTGAATTGAGGATAGAGTAATTGATCGCGAAGAGTTCCCATGATCATGTAGGGGCGCTGGGGAAGAAACATAAGGCGGTTCAAGCCCGGACGGTTGATGGTGCCGCTGCCGGACTGCCACAAACCGGCGATGGTTCTCAGCAGTGAACTTTTGCCCGAGCCGCTTTCTCCCATCAGCAGAGCGCTCTCGCCGGGCCGCAGACGAAAGGAGAGATCGCGCACGAGTTGCCGCGCGCGGTCCGGAGTGCGGACTGTCAATCCCTCGAGAGCGAGAGATCTGGCATCTTCATTGACTTCCAGTTCTGAGTCCTCCGCGTCGCGCTCATCTTCGGCGTCGAATTCGTCGAGGTGATCCCAAAGATCGCCGAGGCGCTTGATTCCCGCACTATAAGTACTGATGCGTTCAAACTGCGTGATGATCAGAGAGAACGCCGCCAGCACCGTGGCAAAGGCGCTCTGAGCCTGCGTGATAACACCCAGTTCCGCTTTGCCATGGAAATAGAGAGGCGCAACGATGAGCACCGGCACGGCGAGGGCGAAATAGTTATAGCCGGTAATAAAGAAGGTAAGATTCCGGTTCCAGCCAATGATGCGCAGAGTATTGTCCACCACCGCGGCAAACCGACCCCGCAACTGACCGCGCTCGCGTTTTTCCCCGCGGTAAAACGCGATGGATTCGGCGTGGTCCCTGACGCGAATCAGGCTGTAGCGAAAGTCCGCCTCTTTCTGAAACTGGCTGTAGTTCAATGAGACAAGCCGACGCCCGATGATCCATGCGCAGAAAGTCCCCAGCGCAGCGTAGAGAAGCAGGGCAGTCAGCAGATTGGGAGTAATAGCCCAAACCACTCCGATGAAAGCCACGACCTGCACCAGCGACTGAAGGGTGATGAGAAGCAGAGACAGGGTGGTGGTTGCAAAGAGTTTGACATCCTCGGTCATGCGCTGGTCCGGGTTGTCCACGCGATCGGAACCGTTCAGCCGGTAATAGACGCGGTTATAAAAGTAACGCTGCAAAAGATG
Source organism: Verrucomicrobiales bacterium (assembly GCA_035550135.1). Classification (GTDB taxonomy): domain Bacteria; phylum Verrucomicrobiota; class Verrucomicrobiia; order Verrucomicrobiales; family V1-33; genus V1-33. The sequence goes on along the minus strand of DASZQB010000026.1, from coordinate 56,890 downwards.
ACGGGTCATCCATTCGCGCCATAAGAGACCCAGCCGTTCCTCACTGTAGCGGTAAAGAGCGACGAGGGGAATCGAGACCACAAAGAGGATCATCCATCGCAGGATCTTATTCCAGTATAGGCCTTCGTCGCGGTTTCCGAGGGCGGTGAAGAATGAGCCTTGAGCATAATTCATCTCCACCAGCACCCTCGTATTGACGAACAGGAAAAGCAGCAGGACGCCCAGCCAAAGCCATGCCCGCCTGCGAACCCCGGACATAAAAAAAGCCCGCAGCAGCGTACCTAGCTGGCGGGCGCTGCTGCGGGCGGGGGTTTCGTCGGGATTATCCGGCATTTAGACGGTCGGCTTCTTGCCGAACAACAGAGAAACGACGGCGAGCACTATGAACACGAAGAAGCAGATTTTCGCGATCCAGGCGGCTGTGCCTGCGATAACGCCGAAGCCGAGAATAGCCGCAATGATTGCGACGATGAAAAAGACGATAGTGTAGTATAACATAGGTTTGGGGTTTGCAGTTAATGCAGCAGGATGCACACGCCATACCCGAGCCCTTTTCCCTTTCAAAACGCCCGGCAAAGGACGCTCGCGCCGTGCAACGGCGGCCAGTGCCATGCAGATTGCAAAGCGCGGCGGCATGCATGAAACTGCAGTGAGGCGGGCGATCGACTGACCCCGCCGGCATCCCTGTCGCGCCCCAATGAAAAGCCCTTCTCTGCAGACCCTCTTGTTTTTTATGGCGTCCATCCCGGTATGCGGTGAAGGCATACCAAAACCGGAGGATGCGCCGAAACCCCGGACGCCGGAGGAGAGCGCCGCGGCCTTCAAGCTGCCGGAGGGATTTCGCATGGAGACTGTCGCCGCCGAACCATTGATCGCATCTCCCTCCGCCGTGTGCTGGGATGAACACGGCACGATGTTTGTCAGTGAGCTGCACGGCTACAATCTGGAGGGGCAATTGGACATTGAGGAACTGAACAGGACAGGACAATTGGATACACAGGTGCGCCGCGTACAGGCGGACGAAAAATTCAAAGTTGCCGCAATGGCAGGAACATTTGGTGTCGTGAAGCGGCTTCTTGATACGAATGGGGACGGACGCATGGACAAGGCGGACGTGTGGGCCAGCGGCATGGCTCCGGCGTACGGACTGGTGGCAGCGCATGGAGGAATCATCGTAACTGCTGCGCCGGAGATTCTTTACTTTGCCGATCGGGACAGCGACGGTAAGGCGGAGATTCGCGAGGTCTTGTTCACTGGTTTCAAAACGGGCGCGCTGGAACGCGGTATTAACGCGCCGCAATGGTGTGTGGATGGCTGGATTTATGCGGGGCGCGGCCATGGCGGCGGCAAAATTTCCGGACCGCATTTGAAGAGTTCCGTCACGCTTCCGGATACCGATTTCCGGTTTCGGGCGGATGGTACCGCCATTGAGCCGATCACAGGCGCCACGCATACATTGGGTTTTGCCATGACAGAGGCGGGTGACCGGTTTGTCTGTACGACGACCAGTCCGGGCATCTTCATTGCGCCGCTGCCGGCGCGGTATCTGCTGAGAAATCCGGATGCCACGACCTCCGCCATCGCTGTTCCCACCGGCGACCATCACGCCTATCAAATCTCCGCGCCGCACCCGTGGCGGCAGAAGCGCGCGGACGACTCCGCTTACGCAGAGTTTTATCGCAAACGCTATGGAGCGGCGGAGTCCGAGGCGGGCGGCTGGTTCACCGCTGCGTGCGGGGCTTTTGTCTATCAGGATGAAGTGCTGCCGGGATTGCACGGGCAGTACTTTGTTTGCGAACCCTCCGGCAACCTCATTCACCGGGCGGAAATCATGCACGATGGACCGGGACTGAAACTTGTCAGGGCAAAGGGAGAGGAGACGTCTGAATTTGCAGCCTCGACGGACGGATGGAGCCATCCCATTCGGCTTCAGCATGGTCCGGATGGCTGTTTGTGGGTGGTGGACTACTACCGGGAAATCATTGAGGACTACTCCGCCATTCCGCGGCACCTGCAGCAGCAGTATGGGCTCTGCGCAGGTCATGACTGCGGGCGCATCTATCGTCTCACCCACCGGGACGTTCCACCTCACCCCGTGTCCAATATGTCGGCGATGAATGCAACGGACCTCGCGAAAGAAGCCGGCAGTTCCTACCAATGGCGGCGCGAAACGGCTTTGAGACTTCTCACTGAACGCGGCGATGCAAAGAGCGCTTCGCCGGTGTTGCGGCAAATGGCCGTTGATAAATCCGCAAAATCCGCCGCGCTCATTGCGGTGCTGCATGCGCTCGATCAATCCGGCGGCCTTTTACCGGAAGACCTTGTCCCGCTGGTCCGGCATCCCGCCTCCTCCGTGCGCCGCCATGTCCTGCAATTGAGCGACGGCTGGTTTGGCAAAGCGGAAGGCTCTGCACTCCTCACTGCGGCAGTCGAGGCTGCCGCGATCGAGACCGATGATGCGGTCGCGATTCAATTCGCGCTTAGTCTCGGCGGGACACGTGATCCACGCGCCTTTGCGACCCTGACGCGCTATGCCCGCGAGCGGCTCAACGTGCGCTGGATGGATGCTGCCCTGCTTTCCTCCCTGCATGGCCGGTGTGGTGAGATGCTCGCGGAACTGCTGAAAGACGCATCACCTTCGCGGGAGTTTATTGCGAGTCTCGCACGATCCATCGCATCCAGACGGGACGGCGGGGAACTGGCGCGCGTGCTGGCGGTCATAGCGGAGGCGCCTTCCGCCCGGCAGATCTCCGTTCTGACAAATTTGGCGGCGGGCCGGGCCAATGCCGCCCGCACGCCGCTGGCCGCACCGGACGCGGTTCAGAAACTGGCCGTGCTTGCGGCCAGTCCTGCCGCGGAAGTGCGGGATGCAGCCCGGGCACTGGAACAGACCTTTGTGCCGTTGCCGCCCGCAGGAGACAGACCCTTGGAAGTGCTGCCCGCGGAGGTGAAGGTGAGTGAGGAAACCTTCCGTCAGTTCACCGCCGCGTTGAGCGGGCCGCGTGACCAGAAACGGGGACATGAAGTTTTCCTTCAATCGTGTGCCGTGTGCCATCGTGTGGGTGATGAGGGCCAGCCCTTTGGCCCCGATCTCATGGGCGAACTGGGAGTGGCGGAGGAAACGCTGGTGCGGCATCTGCTGATGCCGGCGGAGCGTATCCGGCCCGGATTTGAAACCACGCTGGTGGATACACATGCCGGCACCACTCTAGCCGGACTGCTGGCGGAGGACGGAGCAGCCAGTCTCACGCTGCGCCTGCCGGGTGGAATCGAGCAGACCGTTCTGCGCAAGGACGCGAAGAGCACGCGGCGTGCGCCGGGTTCGCTCATGCCATCATTTGCCGGGACAATGAAGCCCGCGGACATGGCCAGTCTGCTGGCGTGGCTGCGGGGGCAGTTAAAGCCGCAGGATGCGGGACGGCGCGTCCTCTTCGATGAAGAGCCCGAATTCGCGTCTGTGCTGAACCTCGGTGATGGCCGCGCTGCGGTAGTGCCGAGGCAGCCGTTCGCCGGTGCTCTGTGTCTGAGCGTCACACCTCCGCAGCGATTCAGCGCGAAGATTCCAGGCTGGGGATTCCGCATTGTGGAAAAGCCCGCGGCGGAAGGTGAGTTTCGCTATCTCCGTCTGGCGTGGCGCACGGCGGGCGAAGGAGTGCTGATAGAACTGGCCGCGAACGGCAAGTGGCCTGAGGCCGGCGATTCGCGGCGGCGCTTTTTCTCAGGCCGCAATACGACAGCGTGGAAAGCCACCATGGTCCGCGCGGAGGCTCCGGCGGAGTGGCGTGAAGAAGTGCTCGATCTTTGGAAGAATGCCGGCGCGTTCACCCTAACAGGCATTGCTCCGACGGCTATGGGCGGACCGGCCTTTTTCGATCGGCTGGAACTGTTGCAGGTGGAACCGGTTAGGAAGTAAATCCGTTAGAAGCGCCAGCGGATGCCGCCGGAATAGACGTTGGCTTCGTCGCCGGTGGCGAAGCCGAGGGTGAGATCCCACTTTGGAGCGATTTGATAGTAAACGCGGCCATAGATCGACCACTCGTCGTCACCGCCGAAGTCCTGATAGGATCCGCCGGCGTGAATGGTCCAGCAGCCAAACTTTGCGCGGATTTGCGGGCGGATGAACCAGCCGGTTTCGCTGTCGTCGGGACTTTGAGCATCAAAGAAGCCGCCGGAGCGCCGGTTGGCGTCGATGTCAGTGTAGATGATGCCGGCGTCGCCTGAAAGGTGGATGTTATCGGTAAGTTCGATGTGTCCGCCGATGCCGGCGCTCACTTTCCACTGATCGATGCTCCAGGAAGCAGTTTGATCGCGAATTCCGGTTAGTGAGTAGTCGTAGGAGTTGCGGTCGGCGTCGAAGGTGAAGTAAAGGTTCTGCTTTGTGCCCCATTCAAAGCGGACGACGCCGGCGTCGCCGTCATCGCGGTTGTTTCCGTCGAAGTCGGTGCGCTCGTAGAGGAGTTCGATGTTCGTGTAGCTGATGGGCCCGGCGCAGGGATCCGCGGGCGGGGCGGGATTCTTGTCCATGGGCGCCGGCGCGATGCCTGCGGTGGCGGTGGCGGCGGAGAAGACAATTCCTGCGAGAGCGGCGGTTGGGCGGATCATGGGTGTTTTATGTCAGGCTTTGTGATTAACTGACCATGAAAGAGGCCCGCTGTCCATAGGGCTTTTCCCTCCCCGGGGAGGTCAGGGAGTGGCGTTGGCCGTCTTGCGGGGGAGGAATTCGACGGCCTCCGATTTATCGCTGCCGAAGGAGCCGACGTCCTTGAAAGTGACGAAGAGGACGAAGCTCAGCAGGCACAGGACGCAGGCGATCTGGACGTATTCCATGAGTTTCGAGCCAAGCGCTTTGCCGCGGGCCATTTCGAGCAAAGCCATGGTGATGTGGCCGCCGTCGAGCACCGGGAGAGGAAGCATGTTGAAGATGGCGAGGCCCACATTGAGGACGACGCTGAACCAGAGCACGAGCCGCCACCAGTAGGGGCTTTGAAATATATTGTAATACAGTTTCATGATGCCCACCGGGCCGCTCATCTGGCTGACGCCGATGCTGGAGTTTTTGGTGGTGAGGGCGCGGAAAGTTTCGAAGGTGTTGCGGAAGCAGTCGCCGATGAGGGCGAAGGGCGCGGGATAATCATAGACCCGTTTTTCCGGCTCCAGTTCTTCGAATTCCTCGATGCCGGTGAGGGCGGCCTTTGCGTTGGCGGGCTTGTCAGGAACCCGCGGGATGACGGTGATGTTTTCGACTTTGTCTCCGCGCTTCACGGTTAGAGCGAGCGGAGCAGCCGTTTTCTGGCCTTCGGGAAGTTTGTCAGGAATAGCGTCGAGGAACGAGAAGGGGTAGTAGGATTTCTCGCCGTTCACCGTCAGGATGACATCGCCCTTCTTGAGGCCGGCTTCGGCGGCGGGGCTATTATCGAGGATGGTCTTGATTTTCCCCTCCGCGGCGGGCGCGATGCCGACTTTGCGAAGAGGCGGGCGGGAAAACAATTTGCTCAGGCTGGAGTCCTTTTCCCATGCCACGTAGTCCTCCTGCTCCTTGAGAGGGGCATGCACGGTGACGGTGCGGGGCTCGGCTTCACCGGCCCGCTGAATCTTAAATTCCACATCGTCCTTATGGCCGGCGGCGATGGCCCATGTGACGCTGTCCGTGAGGCCGATAAAGCGGTGGACCGGTTTGCCGTCGATTTCGAGAATGGTGTCGCCCGGTTTGAGGACCCCGGATTTGGCGGCGGGCAGCCCGGCGGGCGTGCGGCCAATCTGGGTGGTGTTCTCCTCCTTTTTCACCGGCTTTCCGGCGATGGAGACGCCGCAGGCAAAGGCAACGGCGAGCAGGAAACTGAACAGCGGGCCGGCAAAGGCGACGATGATTTTGTCGATGGGCTTGATGGGCGGCAGCACTTCTTTATTTTCGCCACTCTTGCCCTCGATGGCCTCCATGGGGGACATTTGCGGGAGCTGGACGAATCCGCCGATGGGGATGGTGCCGAGGCCGTACTGCACACCATTCCACGTGCGCTTCCAGAGGCATTTGCCCATCCAGATCTGGAATTTTTCAATTTTGAGTCCGCGCCATCGCGCGGCGAGGAAGTGGCCCCATTCATGGACGATGATGATGAAATTGAACACCATCAGGACACAGAACAGGATGCCGATGAATTTCAGCGCTTCGAGGAGGAAGGAGAGCATGAAGGGGAAGGAACTGGAAAGGACGGAACGCCAAAACTACCACCGGAAGGGGGCGGGCGCAAAGAGAATGGAGATTCTGCGGAAAAGAGCGGCGTGGAGGCGGGAATTTGTTGGGCGGAAATTGGTGGATCGATGGGCTGTGCGCTGGCGTGAAAGTATCATTTCAAGGGTGTCGGGAGAAAAAAGTAGTTTGATTTACCTTGATTTAGCCTGATTCGGGAGCTGGGATGATACGATTCTGATTTCGTGGCGGGTGGAGTGGCACCCCGCCAGGACAATGAACGCCTTACGGTCCGGGGTGGAGTCACAGGGAAATGCGCGTTTCCGGGAGCGCGGGCTCGCTGGTGACCAATGCCGGACAGACGGAGGAGTCTGGAGATCCCGCTTTGGGGGGCTTCGACTTCTGTATGGGCAGAACTGATCATACGAAACTTCGGTGATTAAGAGCCCTCTCTGTCAAAGGGATTTTCCCGCGACTTCGCGGGATTCCGGAGATGTCATTTTAGGCTCAATCGATGAACAGGATTGCACCGGTGCGCACGATGGTAATTTCGCGGGCTTTGTGTCTGCCTCCCGGTGAACGGGGCCGGGGTCGTATTTCCGGGGACGGAAATTCTGAGGGGGCAACACCGCCCTCGCCTGCAGCGGGAAATGCCCCCAACCAATCAGCGGACTTTGAACCTCCGCGCTGGTATTTCCGAAGCGCCTGCCCGACGGAATGGGCGAAACGCACAAAAACACATGTCACGGGTGCATCAGATCCTCATTTCACCGTCGCCTTCGATGTCCATGGAGGCGCGGGAGGAGGTGCTGGCGGTACCGGGGAGGGGGTTGGAGGGGGACCGGTATTTTGAAGGGATTGGGACGTTTTCGCCGCAGGAACGGAAGCCGGATTATGAGGTGACGCTCATTGAGCGGGAGAAGATCGAGGAATTTGCGATGGCCTCGGGGCTGGCGTTTACGGCGTTCGATGCGCGGCGGAACGTGGTGACGGAGGGAGTCGATTTGAATGCGCTGGTGGACCTAGAGTTTATGATAGGAGAGGTGCGCATCCGGGGCATCCGGCTGTGTGAGCCGTGCAATTATCTGGCGAAAATCACCTCGCGCGAAGTATTGCGGGGATTGGTGCATAAGGGTGGGTTGCGGGCGCAGATACTGACGGAGGGAAGGATACGGACGGGAGATGCGATCGCCTGAGGCGAATGCTCCACACATCAAGCGTCAGGCACCAGAGATGCCCGGGCTAAGTCGAAAATTATCGCCGTCCTTTTGCCGGTGCGGTCTTTTTCGCGGGCGACTTCCTCTTCGCAGGCGCGGCTTTTTTGGCCGCCGCTTTTTTTGCAGGCGTCGTTTTCTTTGCCGCAGGTTTTCCGGTGCTTGCAGCCTTCTTTGCCGGCGCTTTACCTCCCGCCTGTTTCCGGGAAGTCTTGCGGGCCGGAGTATGACGAAACGGCTTGGTGACCGTCTCCAGCACGTGCTCTCCGAACTCTTTGATTTTTTCCATCATCGTCGGTTCAGAGGCGGCCTTCTTCGATGGAGCGGTTTTCTTGCGCGCGCGTGCAGGCATGTGATTGGATTGTTGGTTAGTGGTTCACACCGAAGAGGTCTGCGGCATGGGCGTGTTCCTCCTATATCAAAAATGGCTATCACATGGCAAGCTTAACCGTTTTGACAGCGCACGGAGCTCGCGCGTTTCTCTGCGCGAACTTGAGGGGGTGACATTCAATGGCGATTCTCCTAACGCCTCGCAGCGCGCTGTCGGCAGGATAAGACGCCGCTTCATTTGAGGGTTTTGATCGACGACTTGATGGCCTTTTTTTGGCTGTCGGAGAGGGCGACTTTGAGTTCGCGGGTGGTGGACTTGGATTCCTGGAGGGTGACGGAGAGATCGATGAGGTCGAGGGTGTCGAGGTTGAAGAGGAGGCTGTAGCTGAAGTCCTTTCCTTTTGGCTGGATGCGAAGGACAAGATAAGGAGGAAGGGTGGCGGGCTGATGATACCACGAGGCGGTGAGGCGAAGGTCGTGCGGCTGTTCGCAGATGCTTCGGAGCAGCGGGGAGAATGTCATCTCGCGGTTTGCGATGCGGAGGCGGAAGGCGGTCATGTCGAGTTCCGCGGGGGCATAATTTTTCGGCAAGCCGGTGAGGGAGGTGCCTTTGAGCTGGATGATGGTGTCCTTGTGCGCCATGAGCGCTGTCGGGCCGGCCAGACTGAACAAGGCGACGAGCAGGAGGCGGAAAAGAAACGGCTTCATGGAATGGAAGGCGGGGTTCACCATATCCATGCGCCGGGGCTTGTCACGGGGGTTGAAGAGTGTCGACCGAAGTGACGGAGTGCGGGACAAAAAAGTTATACGGCGGAACCTTACGGGGTTGTGCCGGCTTCCGGGCGGGACGGGAGAGTGGAACGCGCCTTTGGCGCTTTGTCGAATTCTGTGCACCCAGTCCCGGGCCTCACGGCCCAGGCTATGATGAGTCCGGCCTTTGGCCGGCGCATGGAGATGTATCAACTCCAGAACGTGACGCAGCTGCGCACTCAGAAGCCGCCGGCTGTGTCGCGATGCCGGTTGCCATCGAATCCCGTGCCGCCTTGCCTGTCAGACACTCTCCGAGCAGGCGGGAAATTTGCCTGCGCACGCAGGATGACATTTTTGTCCTGCACCCAAATGATTCGCGTGTCCGAAACCGTCTTTTACGGGCACACGCCCCTGACACGATAGAATTTTCTGGGCGAGTCGGGCGCGGAATCGGTGAAGTTCAGCGAAGTGACGCCTGTGCCGGCGGTGAGGAGGGAATTTGGCAGGTCCTCAAGCCACTGGGAAAGGTTGGTGGTGTATTGAACCTGATAGCGTCCGCCGGGGACTGCAGGCCACGAAAGGGTGGTGCCGGCGGCGGATTTGGTGACGGACGAAATGTCCACGGCTTCGCAGGCGGTGGAATAGACCAGCGGATGGGCGCAGCGGCCGCTTACGGTGGTTAGGGTGCCGGTGAGGTTCACCAGCGCGCCTCCGGTGGCGCCCACGGTGTGAATGTTGCCAATGTAAGGCGAGGAACCGAAGGAGGAGGCGGTGGCCCGGGTGAAGGCGATCCATGAGCTGTCCCATGACCAGTCAGGATCGCCGCAAAAGGTATCGCTGAGGCGAATCTGCATGGTGCAGTCATTTCCCAGCGGCCTGACATAAAGGCGGTGGCGACCGCTGCCGTGGTCCGCGCAGTGGGCCAGCTTCGTTCCATCCGGCGAGACGACGGGATCGTAGTGATCCACCAATTGCGCCTGAGTTGCGCCCTGATCGACATCGGTGCAGCGGGTGAAGGTGGTGTCGGTGGCGGAGGCGCTCAGCAGTCCGGAGAGCATCGTGGCGGGCTGGCTGCCGTTAACCAAGTCGGAGATGTAAACACGGCCCGTGCTGCGGTCGAGATGGAAGGAATCACAACCGGTGACAAAACAGTCAAAAGTAGTGGAGTATATGAGGGCATCGCCGGTGCCGTCCGTCTTGATCCGCCGGAGCTGCCATGTGCCGATGGAGCCGCTGGTGTTGATCCGCTTCATGTAAACCAGGGTGGAAGTGTCCTGCCACTGCACACAGAGGACGGTGGTGGCCCCAGGCACGGCGGGGGCGGTTCCTCCCGCCACCGGCATGAGCTGCAGCGTGCCGGTGTAAGGCGATGCGGTGGAACGGTGCACGAACGCGAGCCGCGTTCCGTCCGGCGAAAGGGCAGGGGCCCATTCGGAGATGGCGGGAGTGGCGGTCAACTGGCGCAGGTCCGTTCCGTCGGGTTTGATGGTGAACAGATCGAAGCTGCCCATGACGGCCTTGTCCGAGCAGAACATAATGCGCAATTCCGCATGGGCCGGATGCGCGGCGAGCAGCGATAACATCAAGGCAGGGGTCCGGAGAGTCTTCATGGCTTTGCAGGAATTTCTTATTCCGGAATGGCGTTTCTGTCCATGCTGGTTCATTGGGTGTGAGGCTTGCGGGCGTTTGGGGTTTTACGGCCGGGAGTCCAGGCGGGCACGCCAAAGGGAGATCGATGCCGACTGACGGGGTTGGGACGGTCTTCCGGCTTACTTGCGTATGGAGGGCAGGGTGAGTCCACAGGGGATTCTGTCGCCGCTACGCGGCTGTGTGCGAGACGGGCCTAACACCGTGGGCTGAAGCCGGCTGAAGCCCACGGCTATTATCTGCCGCCGCTACGCGGCTGAAGCACGGCCTCCTTCAAGAGAGGGATTGCCCGTCGTAATCATCTTTAGTTAGACGCACATTGGCCCGGGGGTTCTTCGTGAGAGAATTTCGGAGCTCAATCATCCAGTGCCACCACTCTCGATCCTTCGCGTGCGGAGAGGAGGCAGGCGTCGAGCACGCGCTGGGTGAGGAGGCTGATGCGGGGCCAGCGGGAATCGCGCTCGCGAGTGAGGACGAGGCGGGAGAAGGTTTGGAACAGCGAGGATTCCTGGGAGCCAGGGGCGTTGCTGCTGGGTTCATCGATGGTTTCCACTTCACTGCCCTCGTGCATATCGGAGCGGCAGCGGTCGAGTTTGAAATCGCTGCGGGTGAGGCGGAAGGAGGTGTCAGGGGCCGAGAACGGGAGGACGAAATCGGAGACCTGGAGGAGCGCGCCGTCGCCGCTGATGATGGCCCACTGGGCGTTCGCGGCGGTGAAGGAGCAGTAGAACGAAGCGCTGCAGCCGCCGGCAAATGCGAGGGTGCCGGAGAAGGCAAGAGGGACGGACGGCGAGCCGGGCTGTGCAACGGTTTCCTGGTGGATGCGTCCGGTGACGTGGAGCGGCGCCGTTTCGTTCATGGCCCACAGGCTGAAGCGCAGGCAGTACCAGCCGAGATCGCCAAGGCAGCCGAGGGGCTCCAGCACGCCGTGGGCGCGAATGTTCGTGTGCTGGAAGTCTTCATCGCTGAGGAAGCTGAACTGGGAGGCGATGTGACGAATGCGGCCGACGTCGCGGTCCACGACTTCGCGCAGGCGCTGCAGGCGGCGGCCATGCATGAACATGACGCCATCCATGAATTGAACGCCGTGCTTTTCACAGACGGCGATAATCTCCTGCACGCCGGCGGCATGGCAGCCGGCGGGTTTTTCGATAAGGATGTGCTTTCCGGCCTGCGCCGCGCGGATGGCCCATTCCTTTCGCAAGCCGGTGGGCAGCGGGATATAGACGGCATCGATGTCCGGGCGGGCGAGCAGCGCATCGTAACTGTCCATGGCTTCCGGCAGGACCGGATGCGGCGCGCTGGACTGGCATTCGGCGATGTAAGCCTGCGCGCGTGAAAGATCGCGGCTGGCCACTGCGACGAGTGTGGCGTTTCCGGCGTCACGAATGGCCTGCCAGTTTTTGCGGGCGATGAAAGCGGCGCCGAGGATGCCCCAGCGGCAGGTGGATGCGGTCATGTGTCAGGTGCGGGTTAGGAGCGACGATAACGATTCAAGGATGCGTGGTAGAGATAATTCTGATGGGATTTTCCCGCTGCGCGCAAGGCTGCCACGTTCCATCCTGTGCAACTATGAAACAAATCACCGGCATTATCGAAACGGCTCTTTACACGACGAATCTGGAGCGGGCGGTGAACTTTTACCGGACCGTGCTTGGTTTCACTTCGCTCACGGGAGACGGGCGGTTCCATGCATTCAGTGTCGCGGAGAGGCACGTGCTGCTGCTCTTTGTGACGGGAGAATCTCTGTCACCGGCGACGCTGCCGGGCGGCGTGATCCCTCCGCACGACGGCACAGGCGCGGCGCACGCCGGATTTTCCGTGGATCCCGGAACGCTGGATGAATGCGAGGAACATTTGAAGGCGCACGGCGTGGAGATCGAAAGCCGAATGACCTGGGAGCGCGGCGGCCGGAGTCTTTACTTCCGTGATCCCGACGGGCATCTGCTGGAATTTCTCACGCCGGGCGTTTGGGCGATCTATTGAGCGCCGGAAGGGAGAAAAATATTCCGCAGGTTTTGTCCGGCAGCGGCGGGGCGGCGGCGGAATAGTAAATGAATGCCCGTGCCTGATCCTGATTTTTCCCGCTATCGCACCAATGGCGATGAAGGTGCCTTCCGGGCGCTGGTGGAAGACCATTTGCCAATGGTGCATGCCGTGGCGCTGCGGCGGCTGGGACCTCACGCTCACCTCTCTGCGGATGTAGCCCAAGCGGTTTTCTCCCGGCTGGCCCGCGCGGCGGGTGTCCTGCCGGCGGACCTGATCGTGGCGCCGTGGCTGCACCGGCAGGCGGTGCGGCTGGCGATCGATACCGTCCGTAAAGAAGAACGGCGCATCATCCGCGAAACCACCGCTGCCATGCTCCGCATGCCTGAAGAACACGACTCACCCGCTGCCGCTTTGCTTGACGAGGCACTCGATCAGCTCCCCGCCGGTGACCGTACGGTGCTGGTGCAGCGCTATCTTGAGGACCGGGATTTTGCATCGGTGGCTGCGGCCCTTGGATCAACACCGGAGGCGGCGCGCAAACGCATTGCCCGCAGCCTTGAGAAACTGCGAATACTTCTCGGCCGTCGCAGTGCGGTCCTAACCACCGCCGCACTGACGGTTTTTCTGACGGAAAAAGCCTCCCGCGCCGCGCCCCCCGCCATGGCGCAGCGCATTTCCACCACCGCTCTCCGTGCGGCGGGATCGGGGCAGACTGGATTTCTTTTAACGACAGCGATTATGTCCCAGGCTACCACCATTGCCGCCGGAGCAGTCGCCGCACTGCTCGCGTGTGGATTGTTCTATCAATACCGGGAGACGGAAATAGCCCGCCGTGCCAACGGGGCGGCCACGGTTTCGCCCGTGATGCAGACCGCGTCCCGCTCCTTGCCGGCGTTCCAAAACGCAGAAGCCGCGCGGTTGCCCTCGACACTGCCGGAGATCATCGCTGCACTGGAGAAACTCATTGCGGCACCAAATCACCGGCTCACTCAGGAACGCGTGGCCGCGCTGCTCCGACGCGTAGCGCCCGACCAATATCTGGAGTTCTTCGTCGCTGCGGAGAGCCGGATCCATCCCGTGCGCTGGCAATTCATGGTGACACAGGCGACGCGCCTTTGGAGAGAGGTGGATCCCGCCGCCGCGACGCTGGCGCTCTTCGATTCCGACAACCGGAAGCGGATGCTTATCCAGGAAGCCGCACTGCACCGGAACGTGATTTTCAACTCTTGCGATCTCGCCGTCAGCCGTGAAGGAGGCAGCATGGGACTGCGCATCCGTGAGTCCTTTGAACGATGGCTCGAACGCGACTTCAACGCGGCGCGTCAGTGGCTTCTGAGTATGTCAACACAGCCGCTGATGACGATGCGTTTGCTGCGGGAAGGGACCGTTGGTGGAGAGCTCTCAAACATCGTCGCGAAGCACCTGCCGAACGGCGGTGCACTGGAACGTCTGCCCGTGGAAGGCCTCAACGCCAGTCAGACGATGCTGCTGCGGGAACGCTGGGCCGAAAACGTGATCAATCAGGCGGAGAGCTTTGGTAAAGCGCTGACTTCCAATGCTAACAATGTGGAGGAGGCCCGGCTGCTGGCATATTATTGCGCGAAGCGCGATCCTTCCGCCTGCCAGCAGGCGATCGCGGCGATGCCTGACGGGCAACTGCGGTTCGCCGCGGCTTTGAGTTTTGTTTCGCAGGAACTGATCAAAGAAAAGCAATCGATCACAAGCCTTGATGCGAACGCCCGTGTGCCGCGCGCAAAGTTTGCTTTCGAACAGGCAGTCGGGCGAAGTGTTTCCGAATCGCTCCGGGACATCGTCCTTGCCTGCCTCGAGCCGGCAACAAAGGGCTCGGAAGCGCTGCGCACGTGGGCTTTGGAAACAGGCGGCGCGGAGTCGAGTGCGGCGATTGCCGCCGGTGCGCGCCGCTATGCGGAGCAGACCTGGTCTGTGCCGATGGCGATGGAATGGGCCGCCGCCATTCCGGATGCTGCGCAGCGAGGTCCCCTGCTGCGCGGGATTTACCTGCGGTGGAGCGATGCCGCACCGGACGCAGCGGCGAAGTATCTAACAAAAGCAGCCCCGGAACTGGCGGCGCAGATCCATGATCTTTCAAATGCACAGTGAATCCAGAACCGGGCTGCGCCCACCCCTTCTCCTCAAAGTGCCAGGATAGTCAAACCGTTGCTCTGAAATGAAACGCCCTTTCTTTCTCAGTCCGTTCATGGCCGCACTTTTCGGAGTCTTCGCGGGATTGCTCATCGCCGCCGTGCCTCTTTGGCGGCAACAGATGGGCTCAACCGGGCGGGGGGCAGTGAAAGAAGAGCCGGCACCGACCGCAGCTTCCTTTGCCGACGCATGGAAATCTGCGAGGAACTCAGGAAGTAAAACAGGCACCGTCCTGCGCGCCGCAACGCTAACAGAATCTCTCACAGCGGAGGAATGTCGCGCCGCCGCCGCTTCCACGCTCGCTGCCGGAGCGCGCGAGCCATTGCGGGATGTGCTTCGCCGCTGGGCCACGCTTGATGGACCGGGAGCCTTTGCATGGCTGGAGAAGCATCCCGAATTGCGCCCGGAAACCACTCTTGATGCCGATGCGGCATGGGCCGCCGCGGACCCTGCCGCCTTCAGTGCATGGATGGTGCGCCACATTGCCAGCCTGACACCCGAGAAGGCAGCGCTGGACTGGAGCATTGCGGGGGCCGTGAAGTGCCTCCTGCAGTACGACGTGCGGGCGGCCATCCGTGTCGCGGGGGCCATGGGAGCGTCCGGTCCCAGGAACAGCGAGCGGGTGCTCGAGCGCAATCTCCTCCGGACGGCGGTTCGGACGAATGACGACGCTGCCGCCGCCGGGGCGGAGATTCTCGCGCATCCTGAATGGCTAACCGTTTTGAGGAAGGAGAGGCCGCTGCCGCTCCTCGTCACCTTGCGCGAATGCTGGCAGGAGTTTGATCCGGCCGGCTGGGACAACTGGGCTGAGGCGCATCCCGCGGCCGCCGCCAAATCCGATCCCGCGCCGCCGCCTCCTGGCATCGCGTTTCTGCGCAGTCCAGACCGTGCCGCCGCCGCTATGCAGATCCTAAAGAACGCCCGGCCGGAAAATTTGCAGGAAATCAGCGATGGCCTCCTGCGTCTTTGGACGTCGCAGGACATGGCCGCGGCCGGGGAATGGCTCAACGCACTGCCGGACGGTTCCGTCAAATCCGCCGCCGCTCAATCCTATGCACTGCACGCCGCCACGGAGGACCCGAACGCCGCACTAAGGTGGGCCGGCACCCTAACCGACGACGCGGTCCGCGCCCGGACACAGCGCCGGGTCTTTACCCAATGGTACGACGCGGCCCCAAGCGCCGCCGCCACATGGCTGAAGCAGTCGGGATGGAGCGAGTCGCAAATGCAGGCCGCCCGTGACATCATGGCGGTCGCGGGTGGCATGCATTGAGTTCACTACTTGCTGCTGGCGGGCAGCGCTGATGGTGTTATCTCCTTGCCATGATGAGCGCTGAAGAACAGGACGAACGGTTTTACCGTGACACGGAGAGCGTTGCTTTCCCCAAGCTGAATGACGATCAGCTTTCGCTGCTGGAGCCGCTGGGAGTGCGCCGTTTCGTCAATCGGGGCGACAAGCTCTTCTGCGCGGGAGAGCGGGACTTCCCGATGATCGTTATTCTAAGCGGCGAGGTGGAGGTTTACGAATCGCGGGAGAGGGTGGAGCAGATTCTGGGCAGCCCGGGGCCGCGGGATTTTATTGGCGATGTTTGCATGCTGAATGGCACGTCTGCCGTCGGAAGCGCACGGGCCAAGGCGGAGAAATCCGAGATACTGGAGATCCCGGCGGCAAAATTGCGGAGGGCTTTGGCGGAACTTCCGGGGGTGGGAGAGACGATCGTGAAGGCTTTCATGATGCGGCGGGAACGGCTGAGGAAAGACAAGGAGTTCGCAGGCCTCCGTATTGTGGCCCATCCCGGTTGCCAGGAGGCCCGGCGGATCGATGACTTCCTGGACAAGAATCACATCCCGCATCGATTGATCGATTCGACGGCGGAGGAGTGCCACACCCTTTGCAACCGGCTGGGCATAGCGGATGTGGACTTGCCGGCATTGATTGCCAGCGATGGATCGGTCGCCCGGCAGCCTACGATTTTTGAAATCGCGAGGATCGCGGGGTTGTTGCGTCCGCTGGCAGAGGGCGAAGACAAGGAACTTTATTGTGATCTGGCCGTGGTGGGTGCCGGGCCCGCCGGTCTGGCCGCAGCGGTGAACGCTGCGTCGGAGGGGCTCGCGACGGTGGTGCTGGAGAGTTTTGCGCCAGGGGGTCAGGCGGGATCCTCTTCGCTGATCGAGAATTTCTTTGGCTTTCCGACCGGCATCAGTGGTGGAGACCTAACCTATCGCGCGCAGCTTCAGGCCTACCGGTTTGGCGCAAAGTTTTCGACGCCCTCGCGGGTGCTTTCGCTGTCATTTCAGGATGGCGAACATGGAGCGACGCTCTGCATCGAGGGTTGCGGCACCATCCTTCGCGCACGGTGCGTGCTCATCTCCACCGGCGCACAGTATAACAAGATCAACGCTGAAGGGCTGGGGACTTTTGAGGGCCTGGGCGTGTTCTACGCCGCCACAGTCATGGAGGCGCAGTTCTGCCGGGACGCGACGGTGATCGTTGCCGGAGCGGGCAATTCGGCCGGTCAGGCAGCGATGTTCCTGTCTGAGATCGCGGCGCGGGTGTTGCTGGTGATGCGCGGCGGTGACCTGACAAAGAGTATGTCGAGCTATCTGTCCACCCGTGTCGAGGCAAAGGAGAACATCGAAATCCTGCGGTACACGGAGATTCGGAAGATGTCCGGCACTTCCCGTCTCGAAAGCGTCGAGATTGAGGACACCAGGACAGGAAAGCGCCGCGCGGTGGAGGCGGCGGCGGTGTTTTCGATGATCGGAGCGAGGCCCTGCACGAGCTGGCTGCCGCCCGAAATTTGGAAGGACGAAAAGGAATTCATCAAAACAGGAATGGCGGTCGCGGATGCGCCCGCCTGGAAGGACTGCAGCCGGACGCCCTATCCTTTCGAGACAAGCCGCCCCGGCATCTTCGCAGCGGGCGATGTTCGTTCAGGATCTGTGAAGCGTTGCGGTGCCGCCGTGGGTGAAGGCAGCATGGCGATCGAGAATATTCATCAGGTGCTCGGGACGTATTCGTAGGCCGCCGGCAGGCCTTATACTGGCGGAAACTGCAATGCGAAGAGCTTTGCGCGGGTGAGTTTGAAGTAGAGTCGGACCGGCTTTCCTGCCAAAGATGAGACATCGGTTTTACCTTTCCAATGAAGTCAGGAATCGGTTTGCCGCCGGCATCGCGCAATTCCACAAAGGCAGTGCCCATGGCGCCGGTGCGTGACGAACGACATCCTGTGAAATCAGGCTGTCCCCATGCCTCAGGCGGCGCACTCCCTGCGCAGTGCACCGGCGAGTTCCCGGCGAATGCGGAAGAGGAGGGCGCGAAAGGCGTTGTCGTTCAGACGGGCGGCGCGGGCGGCTTCCCGCTGTGAGCCGTGGCCCGACTGTTCGAGCAGGCAGGTGATGGCGAGGGAGAATTCCGCCTCCCGGCCACGCGCGGCATGGCGCTGTTTGACGGCTGCGATCGCCTCGTGCACGCCCTGTTTGAGGTCACCGAGATTGGCGACTTCGCAGGGAGTGGGATCGGCGCAGGCGAGTTCCCGGGCTGTCTCATCGACATCGAGGCTGGAGTGGGGCAATGCTCCTCCGCGGCGGACCTGCCGCTGGCGGCGGTATTCATCGTTGCAGTGATTCGCGGCGCTGCGGAGGAGGAGATTCCGGAAGTGCAGATCGGTTTCCGCCTCGTGTTCCCAGCGTTCCGCGACCCGGCTGTGCGCCAGCTTCAGGAAAAAACTCTGGGTTGAGTCCTGAGCATCGTGATGGCTCAGGCCGCGGCGGAGCATGAAGCCGTAAATGTCAGTCCAAAATTCAACCGCCCGCCGGGAGAGGCGGGGGTGTGGAGAGGTTTGGTCGTTAGAACCGGTTTCGCAGCAGGGGGCGATCGTTTTCATATGTCAGGGTGTCAGCATTACGGACGGGGCGGGAATCCGGGTGCGTGAACTCTCTGCGACTTGCAGGAATTTCGCTATCCGTCTTCCGGCGTATGGGCGATACTCCGTTAGGCTTACAAACGCATTATTCGCTGCTCTGACGGATACCTTGCAGAAGAATTCACATTTCTGAAAAATTCTGCATCCGGCTGCACGGAGGCTGGCCCCTCACGGCGGGGCAGGCCGGAAATCAGGCCGCGCAGGCCCGCTGCAACTCCCCCGCGAGTTCCCGCCGCAGCCTGAAAAGGAGCGCCCGGAAGCCGCTTTCCTGGAGGCGCAGGGTGCGGGCCGCTTCGCGCTGGGAAAGGCTGCCCTCCTCTTCGAGAACATGAGGCAGAGCCACGGCAAACTGAGCCTGCCGGCCTCTGGCGGCATGACGCTGTTCCACCTCTCCGATGGCGGTGTTCATTTGCTGCTGGAGTTCACAGAGTTCCGCGGCCTCGCTGGGGTTTGGGCGCGCGCAAGCCGTCTGCTTCACGGAGTCATCCGCCTCCACGCTGACATGCCACATAGTCCCGCCGCGCCTCACGCGCCGGTGCCGCCGGTATTCATCCGTGCAGTGATTTGCCGCGCCGCGGAGGAGCAGATTTTGCAAATGCAGGTCGCTTTCCGCCTCCCGTTCCCAGCGGTCGCTCAGGCCGCATCCGATCAGTTTCAGGAAAAAACTCTGGGTGGTATCCTCGGCGTCATGATGAGCCAGCCCGCGGCGGATCATGCAACTGTAAATGGCGCTCCAGTAGTCGGCCACTTTGCGGCCCGGCCGCGGCGCGGCAGCAGGGTCGGTGGTCGTAAAGGCGCGGGATTCAGTCTTCATGGCTCGATAATGTTATCCGCACGGGCGGAGCGATAGTTGCGGGAAAAGTTGCACCCCCTTTTGCGGACGCGCCATACGCCTTTTGGCGCAGGACTTTAGCCGGGTAAGGGAAGGGCGGGCGCGTCTTAACGGCCCGCATGCTGCCTTACCCGGACGGAAGTTTTTCGTTACCGAACTGCGTGATCGATTTCGGCGTTCCCGCGGGACGAATGGGAATGAGGGGAAGAATGCGGCCGGGTCAGCGCACGGCGCGCAGTTCTTCGATCCACTGCATTTGCGCGGGGTTCCAGCCGGAGGTTTGCGCGAAGGCGGTGGCGCGGACGGGATCGGTGCGTTCCCACCGGTCGAAAAGGCGTGCGGTGCGGCGGTGGCGCTCGGTCTCGTTTTCGATAGTGCCGAGCCATGTGAAAGCGGCGGCGGGATCGACGGAGAGGGCGCGTCGTGAGAACTGCTCCACGGCATCCCAGCGTTCCGGGGCGCGCGGGCGGTGATTGAGCCATTCGCCGGCGGCGTCCAGCGCCTGAAGGCTCCATGCATCCACAATGAGTGCCTGAATACGCTGGGGGGAAAGGCCGTTAGGATTCGCAAGCCATGCATCGGCGGCAGTGGACGGGTTGGCGGCATTGGCCATGCGGTGGCGGCCCAGCATTTCTGCGGCCTGTTCGCGGATGACCTTATCTGTCAGGGAAGGCAGGTATTTATCAAGGCTTTCGGCATCAAGATTGATCCATGCGGCAAGGATCTCCTTCGCGGGTTCCCGCCAGCCTTCGTGTGTGGAAGCGGAAGCGGCGAGGAGATCGAGCGCGGTGGCGGCTTCGTCTGCGCTTTGGAGAGCTTTGGCAGCATTGGCGTGGCCGAAATTCATGGTCACTCCGCTGGAATCGGCCCGGTGAATATCGGGAGTCGCTGCAAAATAGCGGGCGGCCTCCAGGGCGTTTGTGCCGGCGAGCCATTCGGCGATGCGCACGGTGATGAGTTCCCCAATCGTATCGCGCTCTCCCACGACGCCTGAGGTGGGGGAGAGTTTGCTTCCGGTTTTTCCCCACCATAAAACGAGTCCCTGCGCGTCCGCCGCGGCCCACGTGTTTCCGCAATCATTCAGCATCAATTGCCAGTGGCTCCAGTTGTCAGGCGGCGGATGCGCGGCGGTGGCCTCCATGGCCCATGCAAAGGCCTCCGCGGGCGCCAGGGATGTCCAGCGCAGGAGCAGGGCGCGCAGGCGGGAGCCTGCTGTGAAATCCGAATCGCCGACGAGGGACTTCAGTTTTTCGCAGGCAGCACGGATTTCCTCCGCCGGAAGCTCATTGAGCCGTGCGAGGGCTGTGAGTTCCTGTTCAGGCCCTGAGTACGGAATGCTTTTGTCAGGAGGGGCTGCAGACTCCAGCAAAGCCGCCGACGCAGAAGACAGGACATTTTTTTGTATTAACAATGCTTTGACTTTGGATGGAGGAGCCTGCGCGGGCGTCGCCGGGGCGGGTTGACTTCGCCAGAGTAAAACACCCGTGACCAGCAGCGGGAGTGCCGCGCCTGTCAGGATTGCTTTCAGCCGGGGTGAGAGATTCATTCGCGGGCGGCGGGCGGGGTGGAAATGATGAGGGCGACGCGCTCGCGAAGCGCAGGGGACCATGACTTCGCGGCGGCGCCTTCCCTCAAATGGTATTGCAGCATTTCCCGGTCGCCTTTTTGCGCCATGATCTGCACCCAGCCGCCGATGAGCGCATCGTGGAGAGCGGGATCCTGCACGGGCAGGCGGGTATGGAAAATCCGGTCCAAAAATCCACCGCCTGCGGCGAGGGAACGTTTGAAGACCGTGGCGCGGGCGGCATCGAGGCCCTGGGTTTCCGGCGGCAGGGAATCCAGCCAATGCTCCAGTTCCGTTACCATGGGAGCGCCCGACGGCGCCTGCTCCATGACCGCTGCGGTGATTTCCTTCAGCCGCCCGCCTTTGGCTTCATCAGGAGCGGAGTCCAGCGCTGCCTGCGCCGCTGACGGGCGAAACGCCTCCCTGCCTGCCCGTCCTCTCTTTACCTTTTTGTATTCGACGCCGACGACAAAACGCACAGGATCCAGGGCCTCACTGCCGCCAGGATAAACTTTGGCGAGCATGGCTTCGGCTTCCCGAATGTCAGGCTGATTACCCAGATAGGCATATACGATGCTGCGCTCGATGCCGGCGCGGATTTCCGGATCGGCAATGGCTGCGGCGGCAGTGAAGTGAGCACGCAATTTCTTCTCAGTGTCGTAGGAATACGGCAGGGTGCCGAAATTCAAATTCACGGCCAGCAGTTGCCGGCGAAAGGCCTCGGGAACCTGTGCGACGCGCGTCCCGACAGCCGCTATGTCCGGTGTAGATCCTGCCAGGGGCGCGCTCACGGCATCAGCGAGCATGGCGAGCCAGTATGGATGTTCGTCCGAGGCCTTTCCTCGAATCTGTCCGGACTGGCGCGGTGGAGGGGCGGAAAGCAGAGGGTGGGACATTCCCTCCGTGAACAACCACTGAAACGCTGCGCCTGCGTCGCGGCCTGTCCACGCGGTGAAACACGAATTCGTAACGGAGCGAAACCAGCTCATGGGAAAACGCAGCGAGCGGCGGGTGGCATCCGCCGGGTCTGACATGGACAGCATCGAAAATACCAGCGGGCCGTAAGTGGATTGCACCTTTTCGTTCCGGGAATTTTCCAGCAGTTCCGCCAGACGGGCGGCGGGCAGATGTGAGAGCACAGCGGAGCTCGCCAGCCATGACTTATGCAACTGGGTGAGATGATTGTCAGGCAGCGTTTCGAGGCGCAGCATCAACGCCACGGCCTCCTCTGCAGTGGCAGGAGGGATGAGTTGGGGGAATTGGCCGCTGCTTCCGGAACGACCTGCTGCTTTGGATTTGGAAGGTGAGCCATCTCCGGCTGCGGATGCACTGGCGGCAGGGGCGTGGGTGTTTGCAGCATCGGCAAGACGTTGCCATGCGATGCCGCAAACGAGCGAAGCGGCGGCGGCAGCAATGAGGGCGGCGCGGGCATTGCAGATGACGGCGGTAACAAGTGAGGCGTTGCCGGAACCGGCGGAAAGCGCCGTGGAAGCCACCGGCGCAGGCATCACGAGCGGCGCAGAGGCTTCCACGGATTGCCGCAGTGCTGCGCTGCCCAGCATGGCGGCACTGATTTTCACGCTGCGGCGGAGAAGGAGGGTGCGGAGTTTTGTCAGGGCACGATTGACGCGCTTTTGGGCGGTATCTTCGCTGGTGCCGAGAGCGAGGCCCACTTCTCTAAGAGGCTGGTTTTCCAGAAAACGCAGCACAAGGGCTGCGCGGTCGGTCTCGCGCAACGACAGGAGCGCTTCATCCACATGAGGCATCATGGCCTGCCATGCCTGATCGGGGGACTGGGCTTCATTCATGGCGAGGTGTTCGGCGGCGCGACGCTGCCGGCGCTGTTCACTGCGGGACCGGTTGAGCGCATGGCGGCAGGCCGCGCGGTAAAGCCATGCGCCAGGCACGATGCTGTCCGGCAGGGCCCGTCCCTTGCGGGCAAGGTCCACGAAGACGGTCTGCATCACGTCCTGAGCCCACAGGTCGTTTCCGAGGATACGCCGGGCGGTGGCGCAGACCATCCCCCCATGACGCTCGACCAGTGCTCGAAACGCCTCCGCGCAGCCTGTGCGCCGATAGCGTCGCAACAGCTCAAGGTCCGGAAAATCGGGCAGCGCAGTCATTTTGCAGCGGTAACACCGCCGGGCTGCTGAATCCGACAGGAATTTTTGGATTATTCCAGGATCTCCTCTGCAAAGAGCATGTGAAACCTAGCGGGACTGAGGACGGGACGCAGCGAGTATCATCATGCGCGGTCTCAGGCGGCGGGCATGATGCCCGCATCAACGAGCGGACGCGGGAACCGCCTGGGGATTCCGGCGCAGAATCTGCACAGAGCTTGTTTTCCGGCTCCGTTCTGGTAATTTTAGTTTAATTTTCTCTCGCGCCTTCCTTACCCCCGACTCATGATTCGCTCGATTTTGCGCGCAGCGCTTATTATTTGGCTTCTCGCGATCCCGCTGCAGGCCGATGAACTTTACTACACCGGCTTTGAGAATTTCACCCCTGGGTTTGACACGATTCCCGGGGCGGATGGCTGGACGGGGTCTTCAAGTCATGCGGGGCTGAAACTGAGCGGAATCGACGCCGAGACCACGCACGGAGTACCGGGCATTGGGAATGCGGCCTTCATTGGAGGGAACAAGACCGTGCTGCCCCCCTCCGCGAGCCGGACGGTCAATGTGCGCAAAGCGATCACAATCGATCCGGTGACGCTGGGGAAGGAGGTGGTGCTGTTCCGCGTGAATGTGGGCATCAAAGATTCCACCACTGCGGCCATCACGCGCCGGGACGACTTTGAGTTTGCCTTCTACAACCAGACCGGAAATCTCCTCGCCTTCATTCAGTTCGACAATTCCACGCTCGACTCGACGACCATGCTGCCGACTCAAACGGTGTGGAGGTCTGCCTACAGCGGGTCGGCAGTGGCACCGGTGTCCACAGGGGCAGTGTTTTATTATGACCTGCTGATGGAGCTGGTGGTGCGCATCAACTACCGCACCAACCGGTGGTCGGCGGCTTTGGATGGCGTGGATCTGTTTACGGACGAGGTTTTCTACAGCGGTCCGCAAACGAGAAACCTGGGAGTGGTGGCAGCGCAGATGCAAATTGCGGCGACTGCCATCAATCCCGCGACGCAGCAGACAGGCCCGGCACCCGGGGACAACTACATGCTGTTCGACGACCTCGCGGTGCATGCCGATCCGGTGCCGGAAATGTTGATTGTCGATTTTGCGCGCAATCCTTCGACGAAGGCGGTGCAGCTAACCTGGGTGACGGAAGCACTCTACAAATATCAGGTGGAATACTGTGATGTTTTACCTCAGTGGAAAACAGACCTTGCGGGGTCGCTGACGACGGCATCCGGGACGGGACTGTCGGCGGTGTTCAGTGATCTCTCGGCAGCAGGGAAAGCGAGACGGTATTACCGGGTGGTGAGGATGCTGCCGTAATAATTCCAACCTGGCGGCACAGGCCAACAGCGGCGAAACTATTTGCCAGGCAACTCGGGCAGTTTAACCATATGGACCCTCATGGATCGCGCTGATGAAGAGTATTTCCCGCCCGAGTACAAACACTTTCCATTCACGGAAGGAGACCTCCTAATCAGCCGCCGCGAATCCGGCAGATACGCGGTGAACAAGATTCTGAAAGTCGATCCGATTGTTGTTAGAACCGGAGAATCAATCAACATCCAGGGAACACGCTTTACTGCACCGTGCGACGATTGGCTTATCGTTGTCGGAATGGCGCTCGGTGACGCGGAATACAGTTCCGAAGAGGAGGCGCGCGAGGCCGCGCTCGGTGGTGTATGGAAGGCTAAGGTGAGCCACGCCCCAATCCGCGCCCCGGGAGCTGCCGAAGGTCAAGTCATCGTCGGTTCGGCTCCCGTTACTGCGAGTGAGCTGGAGGGGTATAAAGTTTGGAGAGAAGCCTTTGATAAGGGCGAGGCCGGAATCTTCTGAGAGGGATCCTGCGACCATTCCCTTCCTCCACTCTTCGAGCCACCTACTTCGCCTTCCGTTTGTGGATAACGACCCGGTTTCCGTCGGGGTCGGCGACGGTGGCCATCCAGCAGACGGGGGATTCCATGGGTTCGAAGACGAATTTGACGCCGTTGTCGCGCATTTTTTGGACATAGCCGTCGAAGTCATCGACCTCGAAGGCGGCGGCGGTGCCGGTGGGGGAGGGCGGCCAGTCTTTTCCGCCGCCGCTGATGAGGGCGAGGCAGCCGTCGCCGATGTCGTACTCGGCCCACTGATCATCGCCTTCGTGCTGGCCAAAGGCGCGGGATTTTTGCAGGCCGAGGAGGCCCTCGTAAAAGCCCTTGGCCTTTTTCATGTCGGTGACGGAGTAGCCGGTGAATGCGATTTCGAGAACTTTCATGGATTGCGGGCGGGATGTGTTGCAGGTGCGAGCGCATGCATGTTTCAAGCCGGGAACATCTGCAACCAGGCGGCCGGCAGGATGCGCAGGTTCTCCGCCCGGGCGGGGCGGAAGGTTCCAAACGCATTTCGCCGCCGGAAAACGCCGTTGACACCAGGGGGGCCACCTCTACGGTCCGCGGCGCTCTGCGGAAAAACGGCTTTGCTGGCACCACTGGACGGATTCTCTGCCTCTCCTAAACGCGAAGAAGAGACCGGGAACTGAACGGCGGTGCCGAAATCGTTTTTTCACGGGTGTGCAGAGACGGACGATGCCGTTTCATGGAAATCCCGCCCTCCCCGGGCTTTTCCCGTGAAACGGTGTTTTTTGTCTCTACACTCCAAACAGGCAGCGTGCTCGTGTAGCTCAGTGGTAGAGCACTTCCTTGGTAAGGAAGAGGTCGCGGGTTCAATCCCCGCCACGAGCTCCAGTTGCCACCTCTCTTTAAAACAGATATTCACCCAAACTAACACACAGACACCACCATGGCCAAGGATACATTCCAGCGCACCAAACCCCACGTGAACGTCGGCACGATCGGCCACGTGGACCACGGCAAAACCACTCTCACCGCCGCTATTACCTCAACGCTCGCAGAAAAGGGCCTGGCTCAGAAGAAGGGCTATGATGAAATCGATGCCGCCCCCGAGGAGAAGGCCCGCGGGATTACGATCAACACCGCGCACGTGGAGTATGAAACCGAGAACCGCCACTATGCGCACGTGGACTGTCCGGGACACGCCGACTACGTGAAGAACATGATCACCGGCGCCGCCCAGATGGACGGAGCCATTCTCGTGGTGTCCGCCGCTGACGGCCCCATGCCCCAGACCCGTGAGCACATCCTGCTCGCCCGTCAGGTGGGCGTGCCCGCTCTCGTGGTGTTCATGAACAAGGTGGACATGGTGGACGACGCCGAACTCCTCGACCTCGTGGAGATGGAAGTGCGTGACCTCCTCACCCAATACGATTTCCCGGGCGACGATATCCCCATCACCAAAGGCTCCGCTCTGAAGGCTCTCGAAGGCGACGGCACCCACAAGGAAAACATCATGAAACTGATGGCTTCCGTGGACAGCTACATCCCGCTCCCTGAGCGCCCGATCGATCAGCCGTTCCTGATGCCGGTGGAAGACGTGTTCGCGATTGAAGGTCGTGGAACCGTGGTCACCGGACGCGTGGAGCGCGGCATCATCAAGAAGATGGAGGAAGTCGAAATCATCGGCTTCAAGGACACCGTCAAGACGACGGTGACCGACATCGAAATGTTCCGCAAGCTCCTCGACGAAGGCCGCGCCGGCGACAACTGCGGTCTCCTCCTCCGCGGTGTGAAGAAGGACGACATCGAGCGCGGTCAGGTGCTGGCCAAGCCGGGCACGGTGAAGCCTCACAAGCACTTCAAGGCTGAGGTGTACGTTCTCTCCAAGGAAGAGGGCGGCCGTCACACGCCGTTCTTCAACAACTACCGCCCGCAGTTCTACGTCCGCACCACGGACGTGACCGGCAGCATCAAGCTCCCGGAAGGCGTGGAAATGGTGATGCCCGGCGACAACATCCAGATGGAAGTGGAACTCATCACCCCCATCGCGCTGGAGAAGACCATGCGTTTCGCGATCCGTGAAGGCGGCCGCACCGTCGGCGCCGGTCGCGTGAGCGAGATCATTGCCTAAGCGAGGGATCAATAGAATAAGTGAGCAGGGAGGCGGAAACGTCTCCCTGCTTTTTTGTGCCAGGCCTGGAAGGCTCTGCGGTTTCGGTCATCGTCTGGTGACGCGCGGAACTTGCCGGACGGTGGAGCGGGATGGGCCGGAATGGGGAATGGCCGGATGCCGGCGGTGATACCATTGCTTCCAAAGCCGCCCCAGATAGAGGATGGCCGCCGTCGCAATCAGCAGTGCGGCGATGACATAATATGGCCACGCCGGACCATCAGAGGACGCCTGATTAAGCGGAGGAAAGAGACTGTAGGGAAAGAACGCGTTCATAATGCCAGGGGGGTTGTGCAAATTCGTCTGCCTGCATCAGGAGTGCCGTCTCCGTTTCCTGCCGCGGCTATCGACACCAGTTCCATGACCAGGTTGCGACGCCGCTGTTTTCGGTGAGATTGAGGATGCGTCTCCAGCCATGAAAATCTTCATCCTCTTCCTTTTCTGCACAGTGGCCGGCAGAGGGCTCGATGCCGGCGCTGCAGAGCCGCCTCCATCAGCGCACCTTTGCGCGGTGTGGGAAGTTTCCGCGGATTTTTTGGGAAGAGCTGCCTCCCCTGCACCGTCACCGGCAGATCCACCGGCCGATCCGTTCGCGGAGGGACCAGCGGTCAAATCTTCGAAGCCGCCACCGGTCCCTGCGGCTACCGTATTTCCACAGGTGGTTCCCGCGATGGGCCCTGATGAACCGCTGGACGTCCGGACATTTCTCGAAGCTCTGGGGGCAACGTTCGGCAAAGAGGATTTGGCGCTCTGTGGAGGCAGTGCTGCGGGACCTGCGGTGCTGTTTGTCCGCAGCAGCCGAAATACACTCGATCTCGTCGATACCATTCTCGCGGGAAGCTGGGACGGCCCGCGTCCGCAGGTGGAGACGCAATTCATTTTGAAGCTTCACAAAGCTGGCGGAACTGCGGAAGAGCTGCTCCGCCGCTCGATTCTGTGTGCGGGTGGACAACCGTCAAAATTCCGGCGGTCTGTCGGGAAGACGCTGCTGGAGGAAACCGCCGTTGAAGCCTCGGTGGGCGAGGATGGCAAAACGGTCGATCTGAATGCGGAGATGACATTGCATCTTGCGTCTGGAGTGCTAAAGGCGACCGGCAAGGCGCTGCTCCGCAGCGGCGACTCCGCCGGCATAGTGCTCTACAGCGCACCGGACAAAGAGACGCAGGGCACGTTGGAGCTTTCCGTTTCCGCCAAAGTCAGTCGCCGCCCATGGCTGGAGAATGCAGCCAACCGTTTGCAGGAGAACCCGCCGGAACGCGCGAAGACTATCGACACGCAGGTCAGGAGTATCATGGGAAATGCTGCGTTCGCCTCTCCGCGCGGTGCGCTTTATTACCTTCCTGAATTGGCATGGCAATACGTCCCGGAAGACCATCAACAACCGGGCGATCCACCGAAAAACACAACGTCCTTCACCGTGCCCTGCATGGGAAACACGACGCTCGAAGATGCCACTTCGCGACTGAAAGCCCTCCAGGTGCCTCTGGCGGCAGGCGACCGTGCCCTTTACTCAAGGGAGAGCGGGTTGCTCTACGTCCACACAGGCGACGCCGGCCGCGCGCGTCTCGGCGGACTTGCAATACAGGAACCGCACATCGCGACACAAATGGAAGTGCAGTTCACTTCATGGCATTCCGGCCCCGCCGCAGGCACACGCACAGATTTCCTCCCGCGCTCGCTTCTCGTGCGCGCGGGATTTCGCGCCGCAGCTGAGCGTTGCGGAGAGAAAATCGAAGTGGAAGGATCAGTCAGAGAGTCCACCCGCCAGTCGGAACTCGGCATCGCCTTGACCTCTTTTCAGATGGGAAATGAAACCTGGACTGTCAACCTGACCGCCTTTCCCCTGAACGATCCCCAATATCCCCTAACGATTGTTTCGGGCATGGCGAAAGACTCCGGCGGAGAAATGAAAAACCTCGCGATCTCCTCGCGCCTGCGCACTCACCACTGGCGGGAACTCGTCATGGATCCCAAACGGAAACAAAAGGCCATTGAGGAAATCGAGGCCGTCCTCAAAACCGCTTCATTGCAATGAAGTCCGTTCTGCTTCGAATAATTGGGATCTGCCTCTGCTTTTCCGGGTCAGCAGCACCTGCGGAGGAAAAGCCGGTTAAGAAGGCTTCCAACCTCTGGATCATCCCTCCCGAATTCCATGACGGACCACGACCGCGAATAAACCTTCCGGGCATGCACGTCTATCCTCACGTCATTCCCGCTTTGGGAAGTGTGCCGCCCAATGATGCGCGGGAAACACTGGCGAAACTGGGGGCCGTCCTCGAATCCGGGGACAGAGCGCTCTTTTCACGGGACCGCGAAATACCACTTCTGTTTGTGCGGGCCGATCCGGAGATGATCGAACTGATTGATGCCATTCTGGCCCCGATGGACGGCGATATGAAACCGGCGGGCGGGATAACATTTACCCTAACAAGACGCAAAGCCGGGGGAACGGCGATGATTCTCGTCCGGCGCACGCTTTTGATCGGGCACGGGCAGCGCTCGAAATTTCAAAGACACCGTGCCGGAAAGCTGCTGGAGGTTGAGGAGGTGGAAGTTTCCATTCCGCAGCCCAGGACCACCCTCGATATCAATATCGCCGCCGAATATCACCCCGGGCACGCTCATTTGAAGTTCACAGGGCAGGCCCTGCTGCGCAGCGGAGACGAGGCCGGCCTCGTGCTCTGCACATGTCCCGACAGGCAGCCGGGCGATCGTCTGGAACTGTCCGTATCCGGCAAAGTGGTGCATCGCTTTGACCGGCAGCCGGGAGACTACATTTCGCAGCTCGCCGAATCCATCGATGCCCGGATCGCCGCGGTGGAGGCATCCCCCGGAAAGCAAAGTTCGGATGTTTATTATGTTAGGGGGCCTAACGTTTTTTCTGATGAAATAGCAAAGGGCAGGAAGGTCACGGTTTCGCTCCCTTCTCTTGGAAATCAGGAGCTGGTGGACGTTTCGGCGAATCTGAAATCCCGCAATGTCCCGCTCTTGAAAGAGGATCAGGCGTGGTACGCTCCGGACCAGTGCTGGCTCTACCTCCGCGCGGGCGCCGATGCTCTGTCCGCCGCCGCCGAACAGATAAACCTGGAAACCGGCGATCACCAGGCAGAGCGGCAGTTGGAGGTTCAGTTCGATTCATGGGCTGACGCCACCGGCACAAAACCAAAGCGGCAATTTCCGGCACGATCCATTCTGATCAGATCCGGCCAGCGGTCCTCCACCTCCGCCGGCGGGAAATCCGGAAAAAGTGAAGAGATCGAACTGGAGGCCAGCGTGGATGATATCGGGAATGTTGCGGGTTTGAATGTGGCCCTGGTCTCCTTTCCCATGGGAAGGGAAACATGGTCTTTTTGGGGAACTGCCGCCACGACAACCAACGGCTCCTTCCCCGTCCCTCTCGTCTCCGGCATGTCGCGGGACGCCGGAACCCGGATGAAGCATCTGGCCCTTTCTTCTCAACTGCGCTATGGGCGCGTGGACGAGGTGATTCTTGACCCGGTGCGAAAGGGTGCGCTTGTGGGTGAATTGGAGGCAGCCCTGGAGAAAATCCGTTAGGCGGGAATCCCCGCAGATTCCTCCTTGCGTCCGCTACACCCAGGCCCCACATTTAGCGCGTGAATTTGCTGAGCCTGACACTTCGACTTATGGTGCTCCCCGCCTGATGGCGCGGTCCTGCCTTCCCGGCGCCGCGCAAGCCGGGGAGCCGTGCTATTCACCTTGAGGCCGGCGCGGAGGCATTCATTGTCCGGGCAGCCGCCGTTTTGAGCCGCCTCGTCTCTGTCAATTTTGCCCGGCAGTTTTGCCATTCCATGATCGCTGATCCTTCCATCAAGTACCGACCGTTCCCGCCCATCCATTTGCCGGACCGCCGCTGGCCCTCACAAGTCCTCACCAAAGCCCCTGTCTGGTGCAGCGTGGATCTGCGCGACGGCAACCAGGCGCTCGCTGTTCCCATGAACGTCTCGCAAAAGCTCGAGATGTTTGACGCGCTGGTGAAATGCGGCTTCAAGGAAATCGAAGTCGGTTTCCCTTCCGCATCGAATACGGAGTTTGAATTCATGCGCCGTCTCATCGAGGGCGGACGCATCCCCGACGATGTCACCGTGCAGGTGCTGGTGCAGGCGCGGGAGGATTTGATCGAGCGCACGGTGGAGTCGCTCGTTGGCGCGAAGAACGCCATTATTCATTTGTATAACAGCACCAGTCCGGCACAGCGGCGCATCGTGTTTGGGCTGGAGAAGGCGGACATCGTGCAGATGGCGGTGCGCGGCACACAATGGATCAAGGACCGTCTGCCGCGCCTGGCGGGCACGAATGTCCGGCTGGAATATTCGCCGGAGAGCTTCAGCGCCACCGAGGTGGAGTTCGCCGTGGAAATTTGTCAGGCCGTCATGGCCGTGTGGAAGCCAACGCCGGAAAGGAAAATCATTCTGAATCTGCCCGACACGGTGGAGGTGGCGATGCCTAACGTGTATGCCGACCAGATCGAGTGGTTTTTGCGTCACATCGGAAACAGGGAAAGCATCATCCTGAGCCTGCACACGCACAATGACCGCGGCACCGGGACCGCTGCGACGGAACTGGGTCTGCTGGCGGGTGCGGACCGCGTGGAGGGCACGCTCTTCGGCAACGGCGAGCGCACGGGGAATCTCGATATCGTCACCGTGGCCATGAATCTTTACATGCACGGCATTGCTCCGGGGCTCGATTTTTCCGATGTCAACGAATTGATAGGAATGTACGAGCGCTGCACCGGCATGACGGTGCCGGCGCGCCAGCCCTATGCGGGAGAGCTGGTATTCACGGCCTTCAGCGGCAGTCACCAGGATGCCATTCGCAAGGGCCTCCAGGCGTGGGAGAAAGCCGGCGCGGGGGCCGTCTGGGATATCCCCTACCTGACGCTCGATCCTAACGACCTGGGCCGTCGGTATCGCGAAGTGATCCGCGTGAACAGCCAGAGCGGCAAAGGGGGCGTCGCGTATCTGCTGGAAAGCGAATACGGCATCAATCTGCCAAAGGACCTGCAGCGCGAATTCGGCCCGCTGGCCAACGATCTCGTGGACAAACTGGGCCGCGAAGTCACCGCGGCGGAACTGCGCAACATGTTTTGGGCGGAATACGTGGACCGCACGGCGCCGTGGCATTTGGAGACGTTCGAAGTCGAAGGAAAACCGGGAGCCATCCGGTGCAAAACCATGGTGACGTTCGCCAATCAGCCGATTGAAGTCGCAGGCGAAGGCAATGGTCCCATCGCGGCGTTTGTGAATGCGCTCAGCCACGCCGACGCGCCGCCATTCGAGATCATTCACTACAGCGAACACGCCCTCGGCTCCGGCAGCGACGCGCAGGCCATCGCCTACATTCAGGTGAAAACCGCTGAAGGCCTCCATGCCTTCGGCGCCGGAGTCGATACCAGCATCGAACTGGCGAGCATCAATGCCATTCTCAGTGCGCTGAACAGGCTGGCGCCAGGGGATTGACAGTCAAAGTTCCGGACAGTGCCTTGTCGAACCCTTAGTGCTCAGGGGCGAAAGTTCGGTGACGAATATTTTCAGGCTGCCAAAGGCGGTGCGGGGGGCTTTTGAGTTTGTCCTCGAGTTTCTTGAGGTCCCGGCGTGTAAATTTCCAGGCGATGGGCTTGAAGTTTCCCTTGAACGCATTGCGCGTGCTCCCGTCCCATACCAAGCCGTGGGTGAGGGCGTCCGAATCTTCAGAATGCGAAGGTTCCCCTAAAGCATTTTTTATCTCTATTCCACGGAACCGGAAAGTCTCGTCATCTACGCCCTCGCGCACGACAAGCGCCGATATGGTTATTGGAGATCAAGGCTGTGATGAACGACGCCTTACCGTTTTTGGGAAACGCAACCCGTACCTTGGTACAATTCCCGCGGACTACATTCCATTTGATTCAACAGCAATAGCCCGCCATCAGTTATGCGTCAGTCCCCCGGTTGCGGAGAGGCAGACAAACACCGACCCTGAGCCATGATTAAGTCCGCCCTGAGCACCATTGCCCGGACATTCCGCGTTCCCCCGCTGGTCTGCGGCGTGGCGGGACTGCTATGTTGCATGGGGCCTCTGGCGGCCCAAAACCCGCCGCCGAAGGCAATCCCTGTCGATGAGGAAACCGACCCGGGTCCGGCGCCGGCTCCCAAAATTCCCAAGGCGATTCCCGTCCCTGACTCCGAGCCGGAGCCGGTCGCGCCCCGCACCCGCCCGGCGGAAAACCCGCCGCGCCCCGCACCGGGCAACAATCCCGCGAAAACCGCAGACGACGATCTTTTTGATTACTGCGAACTGCTTTTCTCGAAGGCCAACTACACTCTGGCGCTGCAGCAGTACGGTGAATATCTGAATTCTTTTCCGTCCGGGAAGCATCGCGAGGAGGTGGTTTTTAAGATCGGCGAGTGCCATTATCTCGCAGAGTCCTGGGACCCGGCCATTCTGCAATACGACACCTACCTGCGCGATTTCCCACAAGGAAAGAACCGCGCGGTCGTTTATTATCATGCGGGCGAGGCGCATTACAAAATGGCGTCCAAAGTGCCGGCCGACCGCCAGCCGGAGCGCGTCCGCTACGCCTATGAGGCCTACCACGCCTGCATTCAAGCCGCCAAGTCCGGACCCTACGCCTGCTATGCGGCGTTCCGCCTTGGCAGTTTTTCCTATAATGCGGCGCAGCGCGATCCGGAGCGGTATAAAGAGGCCGTTCGCTGGTTCACCATCGCCGCGTCCCAGGCTCCTAAAAATCAGCCGCGTATTCGCGTCACTTCGCTTTTCTACCTGGGCCGCAGCCAGCGTTTTCTGAAGGCTAACAAGGATGCCGCGGTAACCTTCACGGAACTCACGAAGATCAAAGAGGAGAACATTTATTACGACCAGGCCTGGCAGGAACTGGCGCAAATGGACATGGAGGCCGGGCATACGGAAGAGGCGATGAAAAAATTCGAGCGCCTCTCGAAAGACAGCCTCGATGCCGAAACGCGCGCCAATTCGCTGGTCAATTCCGGCATGATTCTTGCCGATGGCGGCAAGGGGGCGGAAGCCATTGCACGGTTTGAGGAGGCTCTCAAAATCCCCGGGGAAAAGTCGCGCGGCGCCCGGTCGCGGGCGCGGTTCGGGCTTGTATGGTCGAGCTACAAAGAAAAAAGTTATGAAAAGGTGGTGGGCGCGTGGCGCGACCTCCAGGTGGAGGATTATGGCGATCTGGATGAGTTCACACGGGCGCGGCTCTGGCTGATTGTCGGCAGTTCCTACGCCGCGCTCGACAAGCACGGACCCGCGGCACTCACGCTGAAGCTCCTGGAAAATCTCCAGTATTCCCCGGACCGGCAGGTGCGGGACGCCTGTCTGGAGGCGGGCTACAAGCGCATCGTGAGCCTTTTCAAACTCGGAGATCCTGGCACGCCGGGCGCCGTGGATGAATATGTTAGCGCGTGGAAGGAGCGCAGCCCCGAAAACGCCTACCTTGACAAGGCATGGCTTGTGAAAGGCGCCTGGTATTTCAACCGCAGTTCATGGGACGTGGCAGCCCAGGCCTACAAACAGGTCCGCGAAACCAAACTGGAGAAGGAAAAGGTGGCGACGTGGCTCTATCAAAAAGGCTGCGCGGAGGCATCGTCCGGGGACAGGGATGCCGTTTTGACGCTCGGTTCCTTCATCGAAAAGAACCCCGAAGACGAACGTGTACCCATGGCGCAGCTTCAGCGCGGTCTTGTGCGGCTTAAACTGGAGGATCTGACCAATGCCCTGGCGGATTTTGAGACGGTGGCCAAAAAAGCGGCGGGCACCGAAACCGGCGAAACCGCCGCCTATAACGCGGCCCGCGTCAAAGGCATCAAGCAGGATTTCCCCGGCATGGTGGCGGCGTTCACCAAATTCCTTGCCGACTATCCTAAAACGAAAGCTTCCGCGGAAGCGAACTACTGGATCGGCACGGGCAACTATCAAATTCAAAAATACAAAGAGTGTCTTGCACCGCTCCGCACCGCCCGCACGCAGGACGCCCGGGCGTACTATCAGGATGCCGGTCTCATGCTCATCGCGGCCCTGACGGCATTGAAGGATGTGGAGGCGCTCATTCCGGAAGTGGACGCCTATCTGAAATCCGGCCTGCCGAAGCGCATCAGTCCTGATATTCTCCGCTGGCTCGGATTAACCCTCTACCGCGAGCGGAAGGACTACGCCAAAACGGCCCGCTACCTGAGCTTTGTGGTCACTTTTCAAGAGCCGGAAAAAACGGCGCCGGAGATCTGGGCCGTGCATGGCGAGTGCCTGCTGGAAATCAAGGATTACGCCGGTGCCATCTCCGCTCTCGACAATGAACTCAAAGCCGAGCAGCGGCCCCCGCAGCGCGCGCGCGCCTTTCTGCTGCGCGGGCGGGCCCAGTATCATATGGGCCATTACGAAGAGGCTGCAAAAAGTGTAGAGGAGGGCCTGAGTATTGACCGGGAGAGTCTGGTCGCGGCACAGTTGCATCTGCTGGCGGGCGACATCGCCGCCGCCGGCAACCGTCTCAAGGAAGCGGTGAGCAGCTATAACAACGTGCGGGTCACCTGGGAGGACCCGGTCTTTACGCCCACGGCTCTTGCGAAGATGTACGCCATTCTCATCAAGAGCAGCGATGCGAAGGAGAAGTCCGAAGGCGAGGCGATGAAAAAGGAACTCGCTCAGCGTTATCCGAAGTTTCACGTGCCGCGGTGATGTCCTGCAAAGTCCATCACGGCACCCTGACTATTGATACACGCGGCAAGGGGACCGTTGAGATCACGGACGAAGTCGCCGGCATTCTCAAAGAGAGCGGCGTCAGGGAGGGCACCGTCAGCGTGTTTGTCCGCCACACCAGTTGCAGCCTCGTCATCATGGAGAATGCCGATCCGTCAGCCCGGCACGATTTGCATGAATTCTTTGAGCGGCTCGTGCCTGAAAACACCCCATGGTTTCAGCATACCTGCGAAGGACCTGATGATATGCCCAGCCACATCCGCATGGCGTTGACCAGAACGTCGGAGACGATTCCGGTATCCGGCGGACGGATGCTGCTGGGGACCTGGCAGGGGATCTATCTTTTCGAGCACCGGCGCGCTCCGCACAGGCGGGAGATTATTGTGACGGCGACCGGAATTTGACGGGAACAGTATTCGCCTCAGGGAGTTAAGAGCATCCGCGCCCGCCAGAAGCGGAATGGTCCGCTGCGCGGCAAGTCTGCGTCGAAACTGGCCATGCTTGCGGCTACAGGAGCGTTCCATGGTGTCCAGGAAACGAGATCCGTGCTGTTTTCGATTTGATAGGAATACCCGGGCTCGCTGCTGATGGAAATGCGCATGGCGTCCGTTCCGGCCGGTGTGACATTTAGAATCTCCGGCGCGAGGGCATTGCGTTTTCCTGGAGTGGGAACCGGAAACGTAATTTGTGCGGCGCTGTCAGGATAGCGGCCCTCGCTTTGATCCGCGCTTCGGGCGGTGAAAGTGATGAGGTCCACCGCAGTGCCATCCGGCGTGTAGAGGCCGATCTGTTCTCCGCCGGCGTTTAACTTAAAACCGGCATGCAGTTGCCCGGCGGTTATTCCATTTTGTTCGGGCTCGTCGTCGGCCCACACGAGAAGGTAACCGCCGGCGGGAATGGCGGTGCCCGCGGGGATGACGAACTGGTTTTTGACCGGGGCGGTATCTGTTAGGAAAAAGCCGCCCAGGTCCACCGGCGCGGCACCGTGATTGTGAAGTTCGAACCAGTCTTCGGACCCTCCGTCGGCAGGGTCCACGATGCCGCTGGCACCGCTATTGTCCGGCATCCATTCGTTGATGGTCACTGGAGGCAGCGGCGGAGGGCCGGTAACATTGATCGTTACCGGGAAGGAACCGAGTACGCCGCCGCGGATGTCGAGCGCTTCCACAGTG
Source organism: Verrucomicrobiales bacterium (assembly GCA_035550135.1). Taxonomy (GTDB): domain Bacteria; phylum Verrucomicrobiota; class Verrucomicrobiia; order Verrucomicrobiales; family V1-33; genus V1-33. The sequence continues at coordinate 20,258 of DASZQB010000026.1, read as the reverse complement.
AGATTGTTGGCGGAGGCATACAAAGTGAGCGGCAGGCTCCATGCGGTTTCGCCGGTCCAGAGGGGGTGATAGAGAACACCGTTGATGCGCAGCGAGCCTACTGCTGGAGGAGCCGTGCCGGTGAGTGTTAGGACGCCGTCGGGATCGCTGAGGTTGTTGCTGCCCGTGAGGGCAAAAGAGGTCGTGCCAAAGACGGCGTTCGCCTGAGAGAGGATGTAGTTGCGACGGTTGGAAACATAGGTTTTGACCTGCGCGAGCTGTGTCGCATTCGGCGTGATGGTGTTAGCAACGAGTCCGGCGGCGAAGAGGTCCATCCTTGCATTGAAGGTCGCAGGAACCATTGTGTCATTCGCCGCTTCCAGCAGCGCCCGCCAATAGGCACGACGGAAGCCCGGCTGAGAGCGAAACTTTGTCGCGAGCGGGTCGCCGGGAGAATTGGCGTCGTAGGAAGAGGTGTTCGTAAACAGCGGCGCGGTGGCCACATCCGGTGGTGGATTGATGGCCTGGGAACCGTCAGGACCAAGGATGATGTCCATGTCCCACGGCATCATGGTCCACTGGCCGCGACGCGGTTTGTAGATGTACATGTTCTTCCCGTAGCTCCATCCCCAACTGTCCCAGTTGCCGACGATGCGCTGAATGGCGAGGGCGCGGCTCCATGAGTCCTGGTCGAGAATGGGATCAAGTGTATTGAAAAAAGCGGGATCAGTGGCGCTGGAGCCAGTGTTAAAGGCATCGATCAATGAAGTGAGTGCGGAGAAATCGTTAACGCTGTTCTCCGCGGAGCGAATGGCCCAGCGGTAGCGATAGGCGGAAATTTTATGCTGCCCTGCGCTTTTGGCGGGTGCCAGAATGGCGCGGGTGATCGTGGTTCCGGTAAAGCTGGTGCCGGAGTCGTCGTATTCAATCCAGTCCTGGCATTTGTGCAGCGCACCGTCATCGTCATCCGGGAAGTATTCGGCCATCATGGTGCCGTTGGGCTGCTGTGAATCGAGCATCACCTGGCCGCGGCGTGAACCGTTCACGTTCAGATTGATGTATCGCAGATGCGTGGCAGGCAGGCCGAGCTTTCGCGTGATCCACCATGCGCCCTGCTCGCGAAGCCAGGTGTTGTCGGTGCCCTGGCTGCCCGGACCAACCCACAGCATATCCGTTTCGCCGAGAAAACGATCATCGGAGGGCACCACGACATTGTAGTCGCAGGCGGCGCTGCCCGCAGGCCCATTGTAGCCCGGCGTGTGATTGGGGCTGCCGCTGTACATGGCCCCCGCATTGTAGATGACGCGGTAGTCTCCGCAGACAAATGTGGAATCCAGCGGGTGGTTGCTGTTCCTCATGCGTGTGGTCCACGTGTTGTTAGTCGCCTGTGTCAGCCAGAGGCGATACGTGGTGAGGGTGTTGTTGGCAGGCTGTGTTTCACCCCAGCGAATGAGGCATTCGGAGGCCGGGGCATCCGCCGGAAAAATGGATGAAGCACCTGCGCCGTCCGTAGCCGTAATATGGAAGGCGGCCAGTTTTCCAGCGGTTTGAGCGGGGATCGTTGCGCTGTATATTCCTGCACCGCGCGGCAGCATTGGCATGGGCACAGGCGCGATGGATGGATCGATGCGATAATTCAGAACCGCGGCACCGATGCCATCCGGATCGTTGATAGCCGCATACACCACAGCGTCCTGACCGGCCTGCGGAAGCACGGGCAGGTGAGTGACGGCGCTGATAGCCGGGCCGGCATTGGCCGCGGCCCGGCTGTTGGGAGCGCCGGGAGTGCCGGGTATCACCCCGGTGAGCAGATTGCCCGTGGTCTCCAGCCAGCCGCCGCGAATGCGAAAGAGAATCTCCGGATAACCGCGCAAATATTTCACCTGAGCCCGCAGCGTCCGTGTGGTGCCGGTGGCGGCCGTGCTGGTGAGAACGGTGATGATACGGTTGGCTGTGTCGCCGCGCCCGCTGGCGCGCAAATGCAATGCTGCCGTTCCGCCCACTCCCTTGCCGGGTTCCACACTGGAGGTCTGGTGTGTACCGCCGGCGAGCCAGCCGCTCATGCCGTTTTCAAAACCAGGATTCGAAACAATGTTCGCGCCTGCGCCCTGAACGAATTCCACATTGTCGATGAGCGCCTCACCCGCGCCGAGGAGCATGATCTCCAGGCGGTTTGGCGGGGCACCGGCGAGACCGTTGTCGAGAATGCCGGTATTTGTCATGGTTATCCATGAGCTTTCGCCGCTTTCGTCGCTGTCCGTCCAGTTGGAGGCGAAGCGGCCATCGCTGCGGAGGTCTTTCCGTTCGAGGCTCGATCCGCTCCCATCGCTGTCCCTTCCCCAGTGGCCTCCGGTGCTGTAAGTGAATTCGTCGATCACCGGATAGATCATTTCCGTGACAGCGCCATCCATGTTCTCTACAGGCTTTTCCAGGCGGATGCGCTCGCCGGTTCCCTGATTGAGGGAACCAGAGAAAGCGGTGATGGCCAAGTGCCCTCCGGCGGAGAGAGTGGTGCCCGGTGGAATGTTGTAACTAACTCCGCCGCGGAGTCTCCAGCCACCGAGGTTGAGAGCCGCGCCGGAGATGTTAGCGATTTCCACGAAGGGAGGCTGAGAACTGCCAACGGGCGGATGATAGAGGATTTCCGAAATGACTGCCTCTTTGGCGAAAGGCGGGTCATTCGGCATTCCCGCGCTGTCTTCGTCCAGCGTGGAAAAGGAGGCTGCGCCATCCGGATAGCGTCCATAGGTGGTGCCGGACTGCTGGGGGCCGAAACGCAAAGCATCCAATACGCGTCCAGGCGCACCGCCGGTGCCCGGGGCTCGGAAGTAAACTGTATCGCCTCCCGCCTTCAGTCCGAACCCAAGGGCATCCGCCTGCACTGCGACGAATCCTTCCGGTGCGATGCTGGAGGAGGCAGGGAAGACATACTTGGCTTCGTTGCGGTCATCACTCAACGAACAGCCGGAGAGGTCCACGGCGGCATGGCTGTAGTTGTAGAGTTCAATGAAGTCACCGGGAAACGAAGCGGTGGCGCGGATTTCATTGATCATTATCGTGCGCCATGGATCGGCGGGAAACGGGTCGGCAGCGCCGGGGGAGCCGCCGGGGTTATAGCTGAAATCCCATGACTTCGGGTTGTCCATGCCGTAGCTGGGACGGGCGAGGATGAGTGAATGGCCCGCGCCATCCGCAGCGGGCTGCCATGGAGGACCGGAGTCGTAATTCACTTCAAAAATGACGGCGTCCGCAAAGTCGCGCAGGCGCACCATGCCGCCGCTGTTGTTCAGTGCGCCGGTCCACGGGCCGAGAACGCCGGTGATGGAGTAAACACTCTGCACGCTGGCGGGCGCGGCGGCCACCACGCGGTAACCGTCCGCAGGAATGGTGGTGCCTGCAGGGAAAGCGAAATTCACTTCGCCCGAGAGACGGAATCCGCTGAGGTCCTCCGTCCATGGAAGTGTATTACAAATCTCGATGAACTCGAGATTCGCTGAGTCTGCACGATCGGCGGGATGGTAGTTGATTTCGGAGATGACGATGCCGCCGCGGCGCGATGCCGGTCCGATGGGCTCGCGGCCGGGACGAACGAGTTCGATGGGAGCAGGGCCCGGCGGGGGCGCGGCGGTAAAGGCGACTGTGCTGGCCGGCCTCACATTTCCGGCGGCATCCTTTACGTTGTTAGCCGTCACACTGTAATCACTTCCCGCAGTCAAACCTGTGACCGTGAGAAGGACAGTGCCCGGCGTTGCTCCTTGTGCAGCGTTCGTCACCGTGCCGCCGGGGATCGTAAAGGATGCGCCGGTGAGGTCCACCGGTTCGTCGAAGGTGAGGATAACGAGTTGCTGCGCGTAGGGTGAGACGGCACTCACCAGCACAGGCGCAGTGGTATCCGGAGTCGAGAGTGCGACGGTGAGACGAACATTGTCCACCCCGCCGCGCATCGCGGTGTTAGGAGCCGTGCTGGGGTCCACTGCGATCCGGAGCCATAGCGGATTTCCCTGATCGGCTGGCGTGGCTGTGTAGGATACGGTGAAGTCATCGGCGGTAAATGCATCCTGCGCCTGAGGGCCGGCGGCGTCTGAGGCATAGACGGTGCCGCCGGAGTTGGCACCGTTGCTGCGCAGTTCCATTTTGGCGGTCCAGCCGATGTTCCCGTTACCGCCAAAGGCATCGGCTTTGATCGTATAGACTTCGCCGGCGACCATGGTGCCGAGATTCTGCGCGACGGCACCGGAGCCGTTGTCCGCCGAATCGGACGCGAGCCGCAAATAGCGTGATCCGGTTATGCTCCCGGAGGCAATCGCGTCGAAATTGCCGGTGCCGCCGGTGACACTCGATGAGCCCGCATCCCACGGAGTACCGACGGTCAGGATGTCCCAACTTACCGGTTTGAAGATATCGTATTGCGGCGCTGGAGGAATGAGGGTGGTGCCTTCGACGGATTCGAAGCTGCCGTTGGCCAGCGAAATTGCGGCGCGGGATGGCGCGGCGAAAGACAAAGAGCCAAACGCAGCAATGGCGAGGCTCCGGATTAGGCGGAGAGTCATGAGGAACCGGGGTGGTGCCGCAGGAGGCGAAGAATCAGAGAGAGGCAGCTGCTGACAGACGGCGGCGCAGGAGGCCAAGACCGGCGAGACCGGCGAACAAAGCAGCGGAGGGCTCCGGCACCGTGGTCAGGCGAACATTGTCGATACCGCCGCGCATGGCGGTATTGGGATTCACCAACTGGTCCACGGCGAACCTCACCCAGAGCGGATTTCCGTTGTCGGCGGCGGTGGCAGTGTAGGACACGATAAAGGCGTCCGCGGCGAAGGCCCCTGAAGCCAGGGGTCCTGCGTTATCGAAGGAGAGAACGGTCCCGCCGCTGTTGGCGCCGGTGGTCCGCAGTTCGACGATGCCGGTCCAATCGATGTTTCCATTTCCGCCAAAGGCGTCGGCTCTGATGGTGTAAGTCTGTCCGGCAATCATGGTACCGAGATTCTGCGCCACCGAGCCAAAACCACTGTCCGCAGAATCCGAGGCGAGCCGCAGGTAGCGGGCTCCCGTCATGCTTCCTGCGGCGATCGAATCGAAATTACCGGTTCCGCCGGTGACGCTGGACGAGCCGGCGTCCCATGGCGTGCCGACGGTAAGAATGTCCCAGCTCACCGGTTTGAAAATGTCGAACTGCGGCGCGGGAGGAATGAGGGTGGTGCCTTCGATGGATTCGAAGCTGCCGTTGGCCAGCGAAATTGCCGCGCGGGATGGCACGGCGAAAGCCATGAGCGGCGCAGTCACAGGAATGACAAGCGAAACGGCGGCGTGAAGAGATGAGGGAAGCCGGAGGGTCATGGTGGCGTCAGTGTTGGGTTGCTGGTTTTTGGATTAACCAACAGGCATCCTACGCTCTTCTGCAGCGCCGCCTATGGCCGGACTCCCCCAATCTCCGACTAAAATCCCGCGAGGACCGCGCTATTTCCTCGCCCGGTAGTCCCGCGGATTCATGCCGATCCAGCGTTTGAAGGCGCGGGAAAAGACAAGACCGTCCGAAAATCCGAGGTCCTGGGCGATCACTTCGAGTGTATTCTTGCTCGTTTCGAGCAGCACCTGGGCGCGCTGCATGCGCATGTAGGCTACCTGATGCATTGGACTGCGGCCCATCTCCAACTGACAGCGCCGGCGAAGGTACTCGATGCCGCAGTGCATTTCGGCGGCGAGTTTCTCCAGTGTCCACGGCTGACCGAGGGCGGCATTTACTTTGACCCACAGCGCGGCGAGGCGGTCATCGCTCCCCGGCGGCTGGGCAGCACGCTGCACCAGACCCTGGATGAGACTCACCCAGTGATGCACCATGCGCGGGTTCTTAGGGCCGGACCACTCGTCCCTCAGTCCGGCGATGCAGCGGGCCAGTTCTCCTCCCCCGCCAGCAGAACGCACGGGGGAGTCCGCGCCGACCATGGCCCTGACAAAACTGGGTTCGGCGTAACGCACGTAGGCAAAATGCCACTTCTTTCCGGGAGTGACGTGGAAGGCATTCAGCACCCGGGGTGGAGCCATGACCAAAGAACCGGCAGCAACCCGCTGCCACCGGCCATCCAGCATCACACGGCCCTCCCCTTCGGTAGTGGCAAGCAGAAAGCTTCCGGAGGGGTGAACTCTCACTATCCGATAGGCCGGTGCCGCCTCCGCCATTCCAACGTGAGCAATGCGATGGGCGTTGAACTCGGAGCACTCAGCACAATTCAATTTCCACTTATAGGTGTTCTCTGTGTCTTCGTTGGTTTCCTCCAGAGTATCGGGCTTCGCTTTCGCCATTTCATTTTAACATAGCAGCGCCGTCAACCTGACGAGGGAAGGAGGATTTCAGGCGGATAGTGGGGGAGTCCTGCCATTGGCTGTCACTGAATTCGAATTACATTACAGCCGATTCGGAAATACCGCCGGTCCCGCGGACGTAGCGCAGGACAGGGACGATCCGCAGTCAATCTGAACCAGCGAATGAATCTCACCCCATCAGCTTTCTCTATGCGCATCGTTCTGTTGTTCGCTGCCGGAATGAGCATGATGTATCGCCTCCCCGCAGCAGAGGCGGACGTTGCGGCTTCGTTCATGGGAGCTGCAGGTGCGAACAGTCAGGAACAACTCGTGAGCCGCCGTGCCGCCAGGCTGACCCTGGTGAAGAAGCCGGAAGCTCCGCCTGCGGTGGAGGGGGCGGTGTTCAATGATATTGACCGGTTCATCATTTTCCGCTGGCGCGAAAAGAAGCTCTCCGACTCCGCAGCGTCCGATCCAGGCCTCTGCGATGACTCCACGTTTCTCCGCCGCGTCTATCTGGATGTCATCGGTTCGGTACCAACGCTTGATGAAACCAAAAGGTTTCTGGAGGATGCGCATGGGGACAAGCGCGCGCGGCTTGTGGATGAACTGCTGGCGCGCAGCGCGGACTATGCGGCGCACTGGACGCCGTTCTGGCTCGACGCGCTCGCCAGCAACGTTGCTACGACGTTCGGCGGGGTCATCAGCCGCGGAGATCATTTGCCCTGGGTGTATTCGAGTTTCGTGCAGAACAAGCCGTACGATGTTTTCGTGGCGGAGTTGATCGATCCCACCATGCCTGGATTCAAAAAGCCGGGGCACGTGGACATCCTGGGCGTGCGCTACAGCGTGGGATTTTTGCGGAACAGGGAACACAAGGAGGTGCTGCAGACGGCGGCGGATGTGGGGCAGGTCTTCCTCGGCACCGGCATGAAGTGCGCGAGCTGCCACAGCCATTTCGACAATGACGAATGGCCGCAAAAGCGCTTCCTCGCCTTCGCCGGTTACTTCAACGACAAGGATCTTGAACGGATTCGCTGCGAGAAGAAGAGCGGCCAGTTCGTTCCCGCGGCGTCTCCCTTTGAACAACCCGGCGCGCCGGAGGCGGCTCCTGCGGACACGAAGGCCCGGCTGCATCTGGCGGCGCTGCTGGTCACCGATCCGGCGAATCCGCGTTTTGCGAAAACGATCGTCAACCGGCTGTGGAAACGGTTTCTGGGCCTGGGGCTGTTCGAGCCCGCCGACGATTTCCGGCTCGACACTCCCGCGAGTCATCCCGCGCTGCTGGACTGGCTGGCGTATGATTTCCTGCAGCACGGCTGCGATCTCAAGTGGACGATGAGGCTCATCCTAACGAGCCGCACCTATCAACTCCGGAGTGATCCGGCGCTGGAGGACAAACTGGATACGCTGCATCCGCGCGAGGCCAACCGGTGGTTTCGCTCCCCTGCGGCACGAAGGCTCACGGCGGAACAATTGCTGGACAGTATCCGGGTTGTCAGGAGGCAAAAGCTGGAGGACGCCCGCCGTGTTTACCGCGTGAGCGAAGGCGTGCCTGACAAACTCAACAGTGCGCTCGGGCGTCCTGATATTCGTTCGGAGGTGAGCACAGGCCGGTCCGGAGAAGTGGCCGTGGTGCAGGCGCTGGAGCTTCTCAACGGCGCGAAGTACAATGAGTTGATGAACCCGGACCTTCTGGTGACGCTGGCCGGCAAAGAGGCGGAGCCACGCGCCATAATGGAGATTGTTTATCTTGCGGCACTGCAGCGAAAGCCTTCGGCGGCGGAACTGGCACTGGGCTGTGATTTCCTCAAGGAATCCACCGCAGACGGAACAGTGCTGCTGCGCGAGGCGGTGTCGGACATGCTGTGGTCGATTGTGACAAGCCCTGCGTTTCAATACGTGAATTGAATTCTATATGCCTGACATGAAGCGAAGAGAATTCCTGAGCGCCGGCGGTAAGCTGGCGGCGGCGTGGTCGCTGGGGACGACGACTGCGGCAGCGGAGGAGAAACCGGTGAAGTTCGAAGGGCGAGCCAACGCTGTCATTTTCATTTACCTGCCCGGCGGCGTGGCGCAGCAGGATACCTGGGACCCCAAGCCGTTCACACCATACAGCCGGGGCATGCGCGGCAGTGATTTGTTAGCCACGTGCAGGACGATTCGCACCGCGGCGGATCCGATTTCGCTGGGCGAGGGCCTGGAGGAGATGGCCGGCTTCATGAATCATGCGGCGCTCATCCGCTCGCTGAAGACGAGCGCGCGATTTGGAGCATCGCATGTGAAGGCGCAGTTTTATGCGATGACCGGCTACCTTGAGCCGGTGGGGTTGAAACCGCCGTCGCTCGGTTCAATAGTGGCGCGTTCGCTCGGTCCACGTGTTCCCAATGTGCCGCCCTACATTTACATCGGTGCAGACGCCGACCCCGGCAGCAATGTGGACAAACAAAAGGCGGCGGAGTTCACCGGGCCTGGATTCTATGGAAGTGACTACGCGCCGTTTCGCATCACCGATCCTTCGCAGGGTTTGGAAACGTTGAATGCTCTCGCAACCGTCGGCGGGAAGCGTCTTGATCGCAGGCTCGCTTACCTCTCCGCATTGTCCAAAGCGGCGGGTCGGGACAGCGGGGCGGCGGCGCATTATTTGAAAGTCATCGACGATGCGCGCCGCATGATGGACTCGCCCGTCAAGAAGGCCTTCGCGTACGCTAAAGAGGAATCGCCGGAAACGCTCAAAGCGTATGAGCCGCGCGTGCCCGGGGGATCGCTGCTCGACAAAAGCTACAACTTTTATCCCCGTTTCGGCCACGGCCTGCTGCTCGCAAGGCGGCTGGTGGAGGCTGGGGCGCGCTTCGTCCAGGTGGAACTGCAATACGATCCCTTCAAAGGCTTTGACATGCACGAGAAGGGGGCCGCCCGCATGACGGAGATGAAAAAGCAGATCGACGGCCCCATTGCCCAACTGCTGCGGGAGCTCAAGCAGCGCGGCCTGCTCGAACGCACGCTGGTGGTAATCGAGTCGGAATTCGGCCGCACCATCGCGTCCGATCCTGCGCACCAGATCGATGGCAAGGCCGGCACGGAAGCCATCGGGGCGGCGGAGGAGCACGACGGATCGAAACTGGTGATCGACAACGAGAACATGTATGGCTTTCACGGGCACTTCAGCACGAATCACACGGTTGTATTGCTGGGCGGAGCGGTGCGCGGAGGCACGGTTTATGGAAAGACCGCTGACCGCCATCCCATGCTGCCGGTGGAAAACGCGGTCACGCTGCCGGACGTTCATGCGACGATTTTTAAGGCGCTCGGGATTCCCTCTGACCACAGTTACATTACCGAGGGGCGGCCCTTTTATGTCACCGAGGACGGCGAAGGGAAAGCGATCGATGAGGTCCTCGCTTAATTGCTCACACGGATGCTGACCTCGCTGCTGGCACCGGTGCGGTGATCGGTTAGGCGAAGACGGTGTTCCCCGGGAACGAGCCGTGCGATGCCATGGCTCACCGAAAGAGTTTCACTGGACCATCCGGCGTCGGTGGAAGCGAGATCCGTTTTCAAAACGAGGGTGCCGCCGCCGCCGGGAAGTTCGGGATCGAGACGGCAGAGGGTGCCGTTTTTCGGCGAAAGAATGCGGGGGAGAATGCCGGTTGGCTCCGCAAGGGAGAAGGCTGCGGTGCGCTCGTTGGCGGCGCTGCGGAACCATGCGCCCCACGTTGCTTCGTCCAAACGCACCTGACCGGAGGCGGTGAGTCCATCCAATAAAGCGGGCGCGGGAGCCGCGGAGAAGAACTCATGCCGCAGCCATTGAGGGGACACGGCGGGTGCGGGGAGACGGCCTGTGCGCGAGTCGATTCTGGCAGTGAGAATGCTGTCCGGCTTCGCGGGCCAGACGGGTGGAGTGTCTCTGTGCAGGTGCGCCATGATGCGATGAAAAACCGGCGCGGCACCGGTGGCGCCCGAAACGCCCTGCATAGGAGTTCCTTCAAAATTACCGATCCAAACACCGACGGTGTATTGAGGAGTGAATCCGACGCACCAGTTGTCGCGGAAATCGGAGCTGGTGCCGGTCTTCACTGCGCAGCGGAACGGAAGCCGCAGCGGACCGCCCGTGCCAAACTGAGCACTGCGAGCTGCGGGATCAGAAAGGATGTCGGTGAGGAGCCAGCAGGTGGCGGGAGAAAACAAAGAGGTTTCTCCGGACCTGTGCGCTGTGGAGTACAGCGCCGGCGCACACACCGCTCCGCTGCGTGCCAGCGATGCGTAGGCGGCAGTGAGATCGACGAGCGTGACTTCCGCGTTGCCGATGGTTAGGCCGAGGCCGTAGCGGGCAGGATCGTCGCCGAGTGTGGAAAAACCGGCGCGGCGCAGCACGGTGTGGAGTTCAGCGGGGCCTCCAAGCTGGCGAAGAAGACGCACTGCGGGGATGTTGAGAGAACAAGCGAGGGCTTCGCGCAGGGGAACGGGACCGCGGTGGCGGTGGTCGTAGTTGACCACTTCGATCTGCGCACCGGAAGGTCCATCGTAGAAGGAGGGCACGTCCTCCAGGACACTCGCCGGTGAGAAGCCGCGTTCCAGCGCGAGACCGTAAGTAAAGGGCTTGAGCGTGGAACCGGCGCTGCGCGGAATGAGGGCCCCATTGATCTGGCCGCTGTTGGATGACCAGTCGGCACTGCCGACGAGGGCGAGGATTTCACCAGTGGTATTGTCCAATACGACGACGGCTCCCTGACGGACATTGCGTGACTCAAGGTTCGCCACTTCCGCGGAGAGAATGTCTTCGCACTTGGTTTGGAGAGGCAGGTCGAGAGTGGTGCGCAGCACACCTCCACGTTGACGGGCCAGTGCAAGGGCGCCCGCGATGACGTGCGAAGCGGAACCGGTATCACGGCGGCGGTGGAAGTTGAGGCGTTCGGCACGGGCGGTCGCGGCGCGGATGGATTCATCGGGGTGCCTCGCCGACCAGCGTTCGAGGACGAAATCCTGACGGTGCGTGCCCTCCGGTGCGCGAACACTGTGCCGGGTGGGTGACTGCGGCAGGCCCGCAAGCCATGCGCACTCCGCCAGCGACAGTTGAGACGCGGGCTTGCCAAAATAATGCTCTGCCGCGGCACCGGCACCGCGGCAGAGATTTCCGAAATCCACGCGATTCAGGTATTCTTCGAGAATACGATCCTTGCTCCACGACATCTCCAGGCGGCGGGCCTGCTGCATTTCGCGGAGTTTGGTCCACAGGTTTCGTGAGGCCGGCGGATTGCTGATTTTGATCAACTGCTGAGTGATGGTGCTGGCTCCGGAGGTGAAATGGCCGCTTTGTGCGGCGTCGCGAACCGCGCGGGCGATCGCCAGGTAGTCCACACCGCCATGAGAATAGAAGCGCCCATCCTCGGCGGCGAGAATACAAGCGATGAGGTCCGCCGGCATGGCGAAAAGAGGCGTGTGCTCGCTGCGATAATCGCTTGCGGACAGGTAACGCTTCAGCGGCGTGCCGTGGCGATCCGTTAGGACGGCGGAAGGCGGCAGGGGTTCGTTGAGAGAAGCCGGAAGCGGAAAGCACCACGGCAGCGCCCATTGCCACGCGCAGAAGAGGATCAGTGCCGCTATGCCGGCGCGTCTCGCCCGGCGGAACCACGACTTCGTTTTGAGAGGCTTCATCTCTGAAAGAAAGAACGGCGGCCCGCCCGGCAGGAGCGGGCCGCCGAATTTGGTTATCGGGTTTCAGCGACTTCTTTGGCTCCCGCCTTTCGCGGAAGCGTCTTCACGCGTTCGCTGGCGCTGAGCCCGTATTTCTCCGGCTCATACATGGCCTCGATTTTGGCCTGCGCCGCAGTCGCTTCGCCGACACCGGTAACCCGGGCGAGGTAGCGGATTTCATAGCGGCTGCCCCACACGTAATCGCAGAAGAACAGGGCGCGGTCGTCGCGCAGTTCCTCGTGGCTGGAGACCCACTCGCGCCAGCCGACCTGTGCTTGAGCGTTCGCAGCCACGCTGGCGGCGCTCTGGGATTTGAAGTCACGGTTCACGGCTTCGAAGGTGCTCGGCAGCGGGTCGTCCACGGCGATGTAGTGGACGTTGCCGGGCACATGCAGCTTGAGGGTTACCAGCACCAGGTCGCCGACGTTAGGCTCGCCGAGCGGCTCCGGTTTTCCTTCGCGGGTGAGGCGCTGATAGTTGCGCGTGATGGCGAGTCCGCTGTTCACTTCACGCATGGGCAGAAGCTCCGGTTGGCCGGTAAGCTTCACACTGGCATAGAGCCGTGAATTGCCTGCCTGCAACGCTGCGGCAAGAGCGAGGGGCTCGCCCGCTTTCGGCTTGAGGTCGAAGAACTGCGCCGGACTGGCGGCGCTGAACGTCAACTGTTGGCTGGTCACGCCGGTAAGCGACGCCACCGGGTCAACGGTGGATGTCTCGACTTTAGTCGCATACGCCGCGAGCGCATTCATCGCCCATGCGTTGTTGTAAGTGGTATGCCAGTGGCCCTGACGTCCCTTCACGCCGGTGAGCGCCACCAGCGCTGCCTCAGTGAGCGGGTCTTTCGGCGCGACGTGACACCACACGAACAATTGCAGCGCCGTGGCATACTCGCCGTGCGAGAACCAGATGAAAGGCTCCCTGGCGTTCGCCTCCGAAGGCAGGCTCAACAGCTCCCGGCTCTGCTCTGCGGAACCGCCGGATTTCGCAATTGCCAGCGCCAACCACATCCTGGCGCCGCGGCTCAGTGAATCCTTCTGTTCGAAGAGTTTGCTGTGCCACGCCTGCTCCGCCTTTCCGGCCCACGCGAGCGTGCACAGCGCCGCGGCGGCGTGCTGGTAATTCTCCGGGCTGGCGTTGGCGAAAAGACGCCTCACTTCATTGCTCAGCCACTTTGTCAGGCCATCGACCGCCTCCTGGGGAACGCTGGCCCCGTGGTCGCGGCAGCGCAGCAGCGTGAGACCGCCCCAGCACGAGCCCCAGAGGTTGGGTTGGTTCTCGCCCGGCCAGTAAGCCAGCCCGCCGGAATCCGTGCGCATGGTCAGCAGGCGGTCCGCGCCGGCCTGAATCATGCGGGCGATCTCGGCATCGCTGCGGGTGAGTTTGGGCAGCAGGCCCTTGAGTTCCCTGACGGCCAGCCAGGGCATGGTGCTTGAAGAAGTCTGCTCCACGCATCCGTAGGGATAGGTGAGGAGATAATCCATGGCCTCCGCCGCGTCCTGGAAGCGGCTGCGGGAGAGGTCCACTTCGATCCGCGTGGCGCGATCTGTCAGGCCCTGACTGAATCCGGCGAGCAGGTCGGCTTTCGGATTCTCAGCGGTCAGCACCACATTGCGGCGTTCGCTGAGAAGCGGGCCCGGATACTTCACAGGGAAGCGGCTCTCGACGAGGTCCGACATTTCCGCGCGGTCATCCGGGGTGCAATTGGCCGGCAGGGTGAGCGGCTCCGCGCGCCAGCGCCATACGGCGTCGCCGAAGTTTGTGAACTGCACATTCCACGTCAGACTCTTCGTTTCACCGGCCGCGAGCTCGATTTGCTGCACAGCGCCGCCGTTCAGTTTTACCTCCGGCCCGCAGGTGAGCGACACGGTGAAGGTGCCGTTCCACGGACTGGTATTGTGAACCACCGCTTTAGGAATGAGCGCATCGCCGACGCTCGCGAAACGCGGTACCACCGGCTCAAGCATGAGCGGTTTGTTCACGGTGAGCGCACCGATACCGACTCCAAATCCACGCGGGCCGCTGATGGCGAGCGCGAGCACGCGATAGCGTGTGAGGGTGTCCGGCACAGGAAACTGCACGCGGTAGCGGCCATCCACGCCGGTTTTCAGGTCGGCCTGCCAGAAGGCGAGCGGATTGAAGTTCTTGCGGAGCTTGTCGGTGTTGACGGAATCATCCCCGCCGTCGCCGATGAGGAAGCCTTTGTTCACATACCAGCGCTGACCGGCGTCTTCCGGCAGATACAAGTCGAGGCTGGTGCCGCAGCGGACACTGAGCGGAAGCAGAGGCATGAACTCGGCCTGAGGATCGGGGTTCTCGTAGCCCATGACGCTGAGGACGCCCTCGTCCACGGCCCAGAGGGTGACCTCCGCACCGGCGGCGGGCCGGCCATCGTTTGTCTTCACGAGACCGGTGATCTCTGCGGTCGCGCCCGGGCGATACGACGGGCGCGGCGTGGTGACTTCCACCGCGAGATCGTCCGCAGTGTTTTCGACGGCGAGCTGGCAGTAACCGAGCTTGAGGACCGGCTCTTTGATGTCACGGCGGTTATCGGCGAGGCCCTTGATCACGGCTACGGAAACGAAGACGTTAGGCGCATCGGAGTCCGTGATGGGAATCTCCAGCACGGGCTTATCCGTGGTGAGCTTCACCGTGAACGCGCGCAGCACATGAGAGCGCTCCAGGGTCACGAGGGCTGTGCCCTCGATGGGCGTCATCACCAGCACGCGCGCCGTCTCGCCGGGTTTCCATGATTGTTTCTCCGGCACGAGACGAATGCGGTCTCCCTGCTCGTATTCCCATGCGTAGTCGCCCGCGCCGTAGCAGTAGAAGCGGGTGCGCGTGGCGCTTACGCGGCCGGCTTCATCACGGGAGCGCAAGTCCACGACATAGGCACCCGATTTCTCCGGCGTGAAGGTCCACGCAAAAGGCGTAGCGCGCTCACCGGAGCCGGCGGGAAGCATGATGTCCTCCTCGCGCACGACCTCGCGGCGCATGTCGGAGCGCGTCTGGGTGAAGCCGCTCGCGGTTTCCACCCGCACGGTGTCGTAGATTTCCTGCTCCACTTTGATGTGCACCGGCAGATTCCGGGTGACGGGCTTTTCGCCCGATGTGAGAGCGAGAAGCTGGAGATTCATGGCCTTGCCGGTGCGGAGGAGTTCGTCGTTCCGCGCGATGCCGAGATGCAAATCCGAGGCATGCACGGTGAAGTCCGTGCTTTGGCTCAGTGTCTGCTGATTCACGTCGGTCACTTCCACGCTCACGGTCACATCATACGAGGAGGGAAACTCCGGCCTGGGAACGAGGACGGGCACCTGCAATTTGCCGTCGGCGCCGAGCATCACCTCACCGCTTTGATTGTCCGCGCCGCGCTGCACGCCGGACTCGTCCATGTAGCGGTCGCTCCAGCCGTAGTAGTGCGCCCAGTAGTCCGGATCGTAGCCGAGATGGTCGCCAAAATAGAAATCGCGGTAGTCGTCCGGATAAAATCCGGTGGCGGCGGCATTGACGTAGTAGCGCACCTTGGCGTCGCTGAGGTGCTGGCCCAGGAGATAGTTCGCCTCAATTGCGACGGACGTCTGCTCCGTGCCGGCCGGGCATTCCGGCGCGGTCATGGCGATCTCGAACGTGTTCCGGCGAAATTCTTCGACGCGGAAGTTTTGGGTGAAGGTGAAGTCATCGCTCCTGCCGTCACCTTCGTAGATATATTCGCCTTCGAACTCTCCCTCGCGCTCGTTGCCATCGCGCTCTTCGAGCTTTGCATCCTTTGCCGGCTTCGAAAATTCGAGGCGCATGGTGAAGTGCCCGACTTTCGATGCAGGCAGCGTGACGGTTTCCGAAAACGTTCCGAATTCGCTGAGCGTCACCTTTTTCTCCAAAAGCGGACGCTGGTCGCTGTCGAGGACGGTGAACTGCGCTTCGTGCTCGGCGGCGAGGCGGAGGTCCGTGTCGAGACGCTTCCGGACGATGCCCTTCATATGCACGGTTTCGCCGGGACGGTAGAGACCGCGATCCGTGAACATCAGCACCTGGCGGCGAAAATCTTTGGCGGGATTCCAGTCGATGGAGACCGGGAATCGCCACAGATCCTCGCGGGGCAGAGTGCGGTCGAAGGCAATGGTGAACTGGTCATCCTTGCGGCTGGCAGTGAGCAGCACCGCGCCGGCTGAACGCGGCACGCGGCAGATGCCGTCGTTGTCCGCAGTGAGACTGGAAGTATCGTTACCGTCTTTGTCATGGAGGGTGAATTTCGTGCCCGCGAGCGGCTTGCCGGTTTCCAGAGAGAAGGCGTAGAGCATAGCTTCCGTGGCGTTCAGTTTCCATGTTAGGCCGATATCGGTGAGTTGGACCAGAGCCTGGGCGAGGCGCTGCTTGGTCGCACCATCATCGGTAGCGGCCGGAAGTGTTTCACCCTCGGCGCTGACAAAAAGAATGCCGGGAGTCTTTTGCGAGCCGAGGAGTTCGGTCCAGTTGAGCGTGACGGGGCAGGAAACATCCAGTTTGCCGTCGAAGGTCCATGTGCGGTCGAGCACGGTGCGTCCGGGGATAATGCTCCATGGCAGTGAACCCTTGGCGGCGAGGTCGGTGGCCTTCGGCTTGCCGCTGAGGCTGTCCTGGCCGTTCGGCTTCACGCTCACATAGCCACGCAGGGTGCGAAGGGCTTCCTCCGGGCTGAGCGACTTCACCCGGATGCGCACCGACTTCATGTTTTTGGAATGAACCCGGTAGGTGCGCGTGCCGGCGGCAAGTTGCGCGGTGTCCCATGAAGGCAGCGAGAGATCGGGAGGCTGAGGCACCGGCGTGATGGCGTGTCGCGACGCGTTTATGGTCGCAAGACCATCGGCAGACATGAGCCCCGCTTTGACGTTTACGTTCCAGGTTGAGCGGTAAACGAAATCCGGGCTTTCCAGTGCGAGGGCAGCGCCGGAACTGGTGATCTTCAGGTTTTCGACCGGAGGGTCCACGTCCACCCACTGCTTCCAGTCCACGCCTTCCTTTGGTAGCGTGCGGCTGAAGGAAACGTGCAGCACGGCGCGATCCGTGCCGGTCGAGGTGAAGTAGGAGCCGGTCACCTCCAATGGCGCTACGCGGAAGTATCCGGTCTCGTTGCGCTCATTGGTTTTCGCGGTGCCTGAGGCATTCGGCAGGCCAGTCATGATTTCGATGCGCCATTGCTGTGCCACGGTCAGCGGGACGAGAGGGCGGACAACGAGAACATTCGGCACTACGTCGTCCGGTTTCCGTTCCACGGGTTTTTCAGCCGCCTGAGACCTCCAGCGCTCAGACCATGTGGCAGCCGTGCGGGTAGCGAGATACTCCGGTGCGTCTTTATAATAAAGGGGGCCGGTTTTGGCCGGACGGCGTCCACTGGACCCATCGATGTAGTTAAGATATGGCCCGGCGGTTGCCGGATTCACCGTATCATTGAAGACAAGGAGGGTCACCGGCTCCCGCTCAGTTCCCTCCGCATTCGGAGAGCGCTCCAGCTTGAGGGCCGGTGTCATTTTGGAGCCGATCTCACCGGCTGGGATTGCCTTGCCGTCTTCGTATTGGTGGCCGGAGGCAATGGAAAAACTCACCTTCGTCGCCAAGGGAGGCGCTTCTGTGAAAGTGAATCGCGCCGTGGTGCGCGAGATCCAGATTCCCTTTCCGGAAATGGGCGGGTCCGTTTTGATCAGGTTGTGCTCAGTGTTGACCTTGTCGGCGGGGATGACGGACGCCGGGAAATCGATGTCGAGGACCGTGTCGGGAAGAAGTTCGGTGCCACTGGAATGAAAGCGTGGCGGCTTCGCGGGGACGGGGATCGCGGACGGCGGAGGGACCTTTCCGGGTGCCGGTGGAGGCTCGCCCTGGGCGGGAGCATTGCAGGGGGTGAGGGCCAGCCAGAGAACGGCGGGCGCGAGGCGGTGGAGCTTTTTTGGTTTCATGCTTTGTCGAATGTACGTGGTGTTGTTTTTTTGGGTAAACCTGACGCCATCCGGGCACGGGGGTGCCTTGTCTGGCTTGGGGGGCGGCAAGGAGGGGCAAAGGGACCGCGGCACCAGCCGCCGTTCGCCTCTCCGGCATTGTCGTCCTAACCGTTGGTCAGGTCGACGCAAAATACGGGCATCCTATTCAACGGTATTTCAAAAAAAACGTGAAATACTAACAAATATGGCGGACGTGTGGCGGGCACGGAATCTGCAGCAATCGCGTCGCCCGCCTTTGGTGACCTCCCCCACGCCGGATGGAATCGAGGGCTTCCGCCTGCGGTTGACATGTAAATTGCCAAATGGTAAATCAATTGCCATGAAGCTTTCTTTGGACAAGATGGGCCGCCTGGTGGTTCCTAAACCGCTGCGGGATCGTTTTGCGCTTCAGCCCGGGGACGAACTGGAGGCCACTTTGGAGGTTGATGGCATCAAGCTGCGGCCTGTCCCGCCAGCATCGGCCGTGACGACAAAGGAGGGAATCCTCGTGTGCTCCAGCGAATTGCCTCCGTCAGCGTGGGATACTGCGGCGTTTATCGAGCAGCAGCGCGACCAGCGCCATCGTGACCTTGGAGGCATTTAAAGGGAAGAGCGGGTCATGAAGGTTTGTTTTGACACGTCCACGCTCGTTGCTGCTTTGCTCGCACAGCATCCGCACCACGCCCTCGCCTTTCCGCGTCTTCAAGCCGTCCATAAAGGTAAGGTGCACGGTCATCTTACGACTCATGGACTTGCCGAACTGTTCGCGACTCTCACTGCTCTTCCGCTCAAGCCGCGCCTCCTCCCTGCCGACGTCCAGCGACTCATCCAATCGAGCGTCCTCGGCCACTTTACTCTGATTTCTCTCGGAAACAGGGAATATGAAGACGCCATCTCCCTGACCGTCACTCAGAATCTCTCCAGCGGAGCCGTCTATGATGCGCTGCATCTTGTTGGAGCGCGCGCCGCCGGTTGTCGGACACTTTACACGCTCAACCTCCGCCACTTTCGCTCCCTTGCGCCCGGCGATGCGATGATCGCATCGCCGTAACGGAGAATCGATTTTCGCGAATCGAATTAAGGACTGAACGTGAGAACGTAGGTTTCTCCGCTTTGGTAAGACCGTCCTGAAGCGACCGTAAACGACCTCCCGTGACCAAAGACATTCCATACCAGGCCCTGCTCTGGATCGTGTTACTCCTCGTTTCGATTTCGACCTCACGTGCCGGCACGAAAGAGAATACCGCGAAGCGCGGGGACTGGTGGTCATTGAAACCGGTGGTGAGGCCCAACGTTCCGGATGGCCCCGAGGCGAACCCGATCGACCGTTTCATCAATGCGGAACTGCGGAATCGAGGACTCAAGCCGGTGGGTCCGGCGGACAGGGCGACGCTGCTGCGGAGAGTGTATCTGGACCTGATTGGCATCCCGCCGTCGGCGGCGGAACAGGAGGCGTTTTTAGCGGATCAATCGAAGGAAGCTTATGAAAAAGTGGTCGATCGGCTTTTGGCGGATGAGCAGCACGCGGTGCGTTACGCGAGGCGGTGGCTGGATGTGCTGCGTTATGCCGACGCGGACGAACGGATGAAAGCGGCACCGGGAATCCACCTGTGGCGGGACTGGGTCATCAACGCCCTGCACGAGGACGTGCCTTACGATCAATTCGTGCAACTCCAACTGACCGGACGCCGTGCGAACGAGCGCACGCAGATGTCGGCCACGGGTTATCGTTCGCGCAAAGAGCCGCGGCCAGGTGATCAGTTTGCTCTGGGATTTCTCGCGCGCGGCGCGGGAGACGATCCGCAGGAACTGGCGATCTCGGCCGTGGATACTGTTTCGACGGCGTTCATGGGAATGACGGTCGGGTGCGCAAAGTGCCACGATCACTTCTATGATCCGGTTTCGCAGCGCGACTATTATGCGATGAAGGCGCTGTTCGATCCGCTGGTGCTGCGCAAGGTCACACTGGCAAGCGCTGCGGAATTGATTGCGAGCGGAAAAGTCATGGCGGAGGCGGAGAAACGGCGCGCGCCGCTGGAAAAGGCCGTGAACGACTTTGCCGCGCCATACAAAGCGAAACTCTATGAGGATCGCGTCTTGATGCTGCCAGCGGACGTGCAGGCGGTGATTCGCAAACCGGAAAAGCAGCGAACGGTCACGGAACAGAAAATCGCGGACGACTACTTTCCCATTCTGCGCATCGACGAGGACAAACTTTTGGAAGGGATGCCGGAGGAAGCGCGACGGAAATACCGGGAACTGAAGCAAAAGTTGGATGCGGAGGGCGACGCCAATGGCCGGCGCGGGCCGGGGTTGCCGGTGTTTTACACTGTGGAGGTGGAC
>DASZQB010000025.1:0-70485 GCA_035550135.1 Verrucomicrobiales bacterium | reverse complement strand
CCGTCCATCCCGTCCATCCCGTCCATCCCGTCCATCCCGTCCATCCCGTCCATCCCGTCCATCCCGTCCATCCCGTCCATCCCGTCCACGCACCTCCCTCACCCACACCGCCACCTCCTCTACCGTAGCGCACCGCCGCCCCACTAACTCTTTTCTCCTTGAGTCACCCTCCGGCCAAACGCTGAGCGCCCCCTGCCGAAGAAAATCTTCATAGTCCAAACGCAGTTCCTCCAGACTCGCCCGCGCCACATTCGTCAGCTTCAACTCCATCTTTTTTGAAGTGCCGCTCGCCTTGCTCCCCTCAGCAATATTCTGCACTCCGCTGCGCGCAGCCTGCACCATCTGATCATGAGTGCGGCTGCGTTTTTCTATATAGCGGTCACAAAACCGCACCGTCACATCATAACATAGCCGCGCAATCTGAAAGCTCTTCAGCTTCCGATAGCCGCCATGCCTCGGGATGAGCGGTTCAGGCTCCATCGTATCTGTTATCGCCAACCGCCAGCCCTTTGTCCACCACATCTCCACGTCTGTTCCAGTCATCCCAGTCTATACTGTCCATCCAGTCCATTCCCGTCCATTTTTCCCTCCCCACACCCGCCCCCATTTTCATTTCATCCCTTCGTTTACCCTGTCCAGTCATTCCTCTTCTCCTGACCAAAGTCTCCGTGCCTCCAACACCATTATCACCACCCCGGGGAACTCTTTGCAGGACATCTTCCCGTCGCGTCAGCGACGACGGACGGTAGCCGTGGGATTTATCCCAGGCTAGCGGCGCATCAAAATTCGCGTCGCGTCGTGACACCGGAAGTTCGTCGGCACCTTGCTCGCACGTGCTCATCTATTTCTGCCCTGAATAGAGTCAGGAATGGTGGGAAGACCAAGGCTAGTCTCATTTACCTGCTTGCCGGAGCCTTGCTGCGCTGCGGGGGACCACGAGATCACCGAACAGATGCGCCAGGTCCACTTCGGGCTCTTCGATCAATACCGAACGCGGATCAGTGATAAGGATCTCATTGGCGGGAAGAGCCGCAAAGTGCTGCAATGCCCGCCAAATCCCGTATCTCCCCCTTCTCTTTCTCCAGCCGGTGCTCCAGGATTCGCTTCATCGCGTGAATTTGCTTCAAATCGCCCGCTTCCTCCCCGAAAAAGTGACGAACCGGTCATTGTTGGGGGGCAAACGGGCGATCAAACAATGCGGGGCCGGACAAAACAGCAGCACGCCAATATTGGCAGCCTCCATCCGCCGGCGGTCCGGACAGTATTGGATCAGGCTGTAGTAGCCGGTGGTCGGTGCTTTCATGGTGACTGAATCGTCTAAATCTAAAGCAGTTTCACCGCATGCGGTAAAACCCCCATCGTTACCAATCCGATGGTAACGATACACCGGGAATTTGCCCTCAAAAGTCCGCTCGAGGTGAAGCTGCGAAGCCTTCGGAATCACCGTCTCTGGCAACCATTCGGTACTTGCCGCTCCGCCCTCCCACCTCCAATCCGATCTCCATCATTTCATAGCTTCTTGAGGCTTAAAGACTTGAAGTTCCTCTCAAGATTTGACCATCGAAGTTCAAAGTTTTCCACCGGAACCCTTTGACATTTTTCCGTTTAATCACCGTCGTATCCCAAAGCCCCCATTCTGCCTGGCTCCAGCACCATACAAATTTCCAAAAATCATCCCATGAAACCACGGCGCCATCCTCTTATAAAATTTCCGCTGCCGCGGCAAACTTCAAAAACTTCCGCCAGGGAATCCGGCTAAATCAAGCTATATCAAACCACTTTTTTCTCCGACCCTGATAAACCTTTAAAAAATTCACCCTGTGACCGCCCCCGGATGACCGCAAACCTGTTCGTCATCGCATCGAAGATGCTAACTAAACACCACCCTCTTCCAGATTGGCACTTCTGCTTTGATGCGCCGGAGGTACTCCGCGCACAGGGCCATGGCCTCCGCGCTGTGGCGCGCTCCCGTGGCGATCAGAATCGACGGTTCCCCTGTCGGAACGAATCCCGTGCGATGATGAATTCTCACCGGATGCGGGCCGTGCGCCGCCTCCATTTCCGCTGCAATCTGCTCCATCACCCGCAGCGCCATTTCCGGATAGGCCGAGTAATCGATCCCGCTGATCGGCCTTCCATCCTCGCTTCCCCGCACGCGTCCCAGAAACACGACGTCCGCCCCCCATTCGCCCGAATTCAATTCAGGCGCCTCAGGTACAGGATCATCAGAGAGCGTAAAGGTCATGAGCGTTCAAACGAAGACGAAACCCAAAACCGGCCCTTCGTCATTCGAATTTCGATATTCCTTCGTCATTCTGATTTCAGGTTTCGTCATTCCCCCAGGATCGCCTCCGTCATCCTCAGCGCCTGCACATTTCCGATCACCTCGTGCACCCGGAAAATCCGCGCTCCTCTTTCCCTGGCAAACGACGTCAGCGCCACCGTCGGCCACTCCCGTGCCGCGGCATTGCTCGATCCCAGGATGCGTCCGATAAACGATTTCCGGCTCACTCCGAGGAGCACCGGACGCCCATCGAGCCCGAATTCCCCCACGCGCCGCAGAATCGTTAGGTTATGCTCCAGCGTTTTGCCGAAGCCAATGCCGGGATCGAGCGCGATGGCTTCCTTTTCCACACCCGCGCGTAAAGCGGTATCCATGCTTTGCCGCAGGTATTCCTGAACTTCGTGAACCACATCCGCATAGACCGGCTTCATTTGCATCGTGCGCGGCGTCCCCTGCATGTGCATGAGAACGAGACCTGCGTGTGTCCCCGCCGCCACCGCGGCCATGTCAGGATCAGCGTGAAGACCGGAGATATCATTGATGATATCCGCTCCCGCCTCCATGGCTGCCGCAGCCACCAGCGAC
Source organism: Verrucomicrobiales bacterium (assembly GCA_035550135.1). GTDB lineage: Bacteria > Verrucomicrobiota > Verrucomicrobiia > Verrucomicrobiales > V1-33 > V1-33. Next base: position 67,616 of record DASZQB010000025.1, on the reverse strand, counting down.
TTCATGGTATCGATGGAAACGAGACACTGCGTCTCCGCTTTCACCGCCCGCACCACCGGCAGCACGCGCCGCAATTCCTCCTCCAGCGGCACTTCCACCGCTCCCGGACGCGTCGATTCTCCGCCGATATCGATGATATCCGCGCCTTCCCGTTCCAGTTCCTTCGCGCGCGCGGCGGCCGTTCCCGCCTCAAAAAAGCGGCCACCATCCGAAAACGAATCCGGCGTCACATTCAGCACGCCCATGATGAGCCCGCGATATGAGAGATCAAACGTCCGGCGCGGTGTCTTCCAGATCATGGCTTTGCTTTAGCGCGGCGCTGCGGGAGCTGCAAAATAATGTTAGCCACCGTGATGAGCCCGCCTCCGGCGAGCGTAGTCACGGTGAGCACTTCATTCGCATACGGCACTCCGGTCCACACGGCAAGCCAGCCCGGCAGGAACAGCGTGTAGATGGCCGTGAAGACAGGCTCAAGGCAATAGATGAGCCCGCCCTCCGTGGCGGAGACATGCGGCTGCCAGCGATTCATGGCCGTGTAGGCATATACCGTGCAAAAGAGAATGACGGCTCCGATGATGAGAAAGTCCTGGTCGTTCTGATACACACCGGTCACCGCGGACCACGAGGGTTTTGTCAGGATCACCACCGGAAAAGCGCACGCCGCGAATCCGAAAAACATCAGCACACTCACCGGAATCATCCGGTTCGCCTTCCATGCCGGACGCTCCAGCAGCAGAATCTGCACGGTGAAAAAACACGCCGAGATGAGCGTCTCCAACTCTCCGCGCCCCAGGTGAAACTCCTGCACCTCCAGCGTCCCGTTTTCCACCTTCACCAAACCGGACAAAATCGAAACGCCGCCCACCACCAGCAGCGTCGCGATCAGCAGCCGCGGAGACAGCCATTCGCGGCGGCGAAGGCACACCCACAGCGGCAGCAGCACACAATAAAACTGTGTCAGGAACGCGCTCACCGACGCGCTCGTGTAGTTCATCCCATCCGCCTGAAAGATGAGCCCTGAACCTCCAAAAAAACCCAGCAGCAGCCCCTGCCTCCACTCTTTGCGGGTGAGTCCGGACAGCAGGCGCGGCCGCAGAATCAAAAAAAACGCCGCCGCTCCCACTGCCCGCGTCCCAATGGCATGCGCCGCGAGGAAAAACGTATCCACTCCGGGCACATGCGCCTTTTGCACGTCGAACAGCATCTTGAACAACGGAAAGCTGATCCCCCACGCCGCCGTCGCCAGCATCAACTGGAACACCGCCTTGCGGCGCATGGGATTGGACTCAACGGAACCTGACATCATGTCCGTTGCGTTCTGCCGCGCGACTGCGCAACGGAGCGTTTACAATTGTGCGCTGACCGGCACTTCAGGCGGATCCGCGTGTCCCGGCAACCACTGCACCTCCTGTCAACTCAACGGCCAGTGTCTCTTCGACGCCGTACATTGCAGAGCCAGGGCTCCGCCCGCCAGAAGACCTGCGGCAAAGCACAAAATGGCGGTGGTGCAAGGATTCTCGACCGCCCACTCGCGGGACCTCTCCACGGCGTGACGCGTTTGATCGGCGGCGTGCTTAATTCCTTCCCGCACGTTGCCGGCGGCGTTGCGGCTGGCTTCCGCGAGCGGTTCGAGGACTTTTTCGCGGGCTGCATCTTTGATATGGGCGGCGGCCTCGCGGGCTTTGGCGGCGAGGCCTTCACTGGACTCATTTTCGGGCTGGGAATTCATTGGATGTTTTGGGGGATTGCAGACCACGGAGTGCAATGCACGGCGTGTGCCTAATCAGCCGCCATGAAAACCAAACCCGTCCCTTCGAAATCACACACTAAAAAGCCCCGGTCATCACGAGGACAACCGGGGCTTCGCCGTGACGGAAGCGGCTTTCGAGGCGCGCTCCGCACGGCTATAGAGAATTTTGCTAAAACCGCGCCATGAGGGGAAATAGCGGATTTCTTTCGGCCTCCGTCAAATCTTGCCCAGTAAGACCAGGATCAGAATAATGACCAGCACAAGCCCGAGACCGCCTGTTGGCGCATATCCCCAGTTGCGGCTGTGAGGCCATGAGGGCAACGCGCCAATCAAAAGAAGGACGATGACGATTAAGAGAATAGTTCCCAGAGTCATAGAATTGTAATTTTCCATCTTCTATGCAATCACCGGGCCAACTGGAGGCCGGGTGAGACGCCGACTAACAAGGCTAAATGCACGAAGATCCCGGCAATTGACTTGATTTGCCCGATAAAAGCCATCCCTCGCATTGCACCCGGGACGGCCTACTCGACCTTCAGCACTCCCCTCATGAGCATCCAGTGGCCGGGAAACGTGCAGATGTAGGGATAGTCGCCCTGCTTGGCGGGAGCATCGAAATGGATGGTGAAGGAGCCCGCGGGGGGGACCATATCCGTCCAGGAGAGAACGTCCGGAGTCTCGGGAACGTAATGGCGGGAAGGACCATCAGGATCCGTGATGAGCTTGTTGGCGAGATCTCCGGTCTTCTCCACGGCGCCGGGATTGAGCAGGACCCAGTTGTGAGGGATCGTGTCGGGATTGGAAAACGTTAGGGAAACGCGCTCGCCCGCGCGGGCTTTGAGTTCCTTCGTTGCGAATTGGAGGCCGTTGGCAGCTTCGATGCGCAGCGGACGGCCCCGAGCGCCCTGTTTCCAGGGATTCACGCGCGACTCTGCAACGGATGTCAGGACGGCGGAGGCGGGGCTTTCTTTCGCGATGGCTTTATAGCCGGGGAAATCCGTGAAGGCCGGACCGAGTTTATGAACGGTTAGGAACATCTCACGATGGACGGACGGCTCCGGCTGCAGCAGCAGGTGGATTTGCGGCGCGGGCTGCAACTGCGGGATCTCAAGGAAAAGCGAGCGTCCGCCATTGAGCACATGAGCCGATGTAATGACCAGGGGATCGTGACCGGGCGTGCCGGGCCAGCGCAGAGAGAACTCCGGAGAGCCATAGGCCTGGCCGTAACGATAGGACCAGCATTGCGCGAAGTGCTTCGCAGGATCGGCGGCAGCCGCGTCGAGCGGAGCGGAAAATGCCAGGAGGATGCCGTTATCGCGCGCTTCCCATGCGACGGGCAGTTGCACAGGGCCGCCGGTAAAACGCACGCGCTGGAGGCAGCCATCGTCCGGCGCATAGACGCCCCACCCGTTCATGCCGGTCACGTAAAGCTGACCGTCCTGCGGGCTGAAGCGCCCCCGGTGCACGCCTGACAAAAAGTCCCCGGGCAGCGGCACGGCGGCACCCTGCCATTGGCCACTAACATTCTGTCGCAGCACCAGATGATGCGTGGCCGCTCCCTGAGAGAAATGAATCAGTTGTCCGCGCAGCGGCCCCCACCGGTCGTCCGGCACCCACGTCTGACCACCGCAGGAATTGTCGATGCCCCGCGGTAAATACAGAAGCGGCAGCAGCGTTTCCACGGACGGGCGCGGGCCGGGATAACCGTAATAACCCTGCGGCGCCGCCTGAACAATGGACGAAGCCGGCGTCCATTCGCCCTCCTGCACGGAAAGCGTGATGGTTCCATCCGGCGCGAGGCTGAGGCCGTCGGGATTGCGGAATCCCGTCGCCAGCGTCTCGGCCTTGCCACCCTCATTGATCCGGAACAATCCGCCCGCGCTGGAGACGGAATAGAAGCGGCCTTCGCCATCGCGCTCGAGGCCGCAGATGAAATCATGTCCGCCGCGGGAAGTGGGATAGCCGTTCGTGACGCACTCGTAGAAATCCGCCTCACCGTCGCCATTGAGATCATGCAGGCGTGTAATTTGATCACGGCCCAGCACGCAGATTTTGTCATCCACCACCACGAGTCCCAGGGGCTGGTGCAGGCCCGCGGCGACGCGTTTCCAGCGCAGATGCTCCAACGATTCATCCACGCCGCTCACCCGCCAAACGTCGCCGGTCATGGTGCAGAGCGCGATGTCACCGCTCGAAAAGAAATCGTGTCCGCCAATAAAAAACAAGGTCTTCCACGGGTTATCGGCAGGAAGCGTTAGGGTATCGATGACGTAGGGCCAGCCATCCTGTGGGGTGCCCTTTGTGCCGCGGGTTTCCAATGTCTGCGGCCACTGAGCGGGACCGCCCTTAATCATGTCGCGCCATGGATGCTCCGCCGCGGGTCCGCGCAAGCGCTGCGGCTTCCCGCCTTCCTCCCACGCGGCGTCCAGCATATCCACACCGTCGAGGCGATAGGAAAAAATAGTGCGCATTCCATGGCGGTAGTAACCACGGTAATGCAACTTCTCCGGCGGAGCGGGTACTGAAAATCCCGGACCAGCGTCAACCTTCGCGCCAGTCGGGAACAAGCCGTCCATGAACCCGTGGCGCGCGTCCGAAAACCGGACAAAGCCATCCTTCCAAACCGTTTTGAAAGCCGCCGTTTCGGGATCGAAGCATGCTGCCAGGCCGCCGCTCTCTCCCAGTTTCACACAAACCGCCTTGGCTACTACCACACCTCCTCCACGAAAAACTCCACCCATGCGCGGGCCAATATCCATTTGGTTCCAGCGTCCATCCCGCCAGACCTCCTCATTCTGATTTCCCCAGTGCCCGTGCCGGCCTCCGTCGAGGCCAGGATATTCCGGCAGCAGCGGCGGCACCGGAGTTTGTTTCATGAACCACTGCGCCTCTTTCGCATAGAAGTCGTAAATCCGCTCGCGATTTACGGGATGCATTCGGTTAGGCCACTGCTCCGGCACAAGCGGCGCGGCATCGAAAGGGAACGCTGCGACCGCCGGCGGCGCACGGACCGGCGGCGGCTCCACAAACTCCCACTGTCCCAAAGTGTCACGGGTGGCAGTCGCCCATTCCCCCGGCTCAATCCCATGCACGCCTCTGCGCACACGCACTTTGGCGATGCGCCCCTCGCAACCGATGCTTCCCTCCACCAACTGCCCGAGCGCAAAGCCTTTACCGAGCGGCGCAGCCGGCGGACTTGTCAGGACTGCATCCTTCTTGAGCACCCCGTCCACATACAAACGGATTCTGTTAGACTCGATGATGGCTGCGGTGTCGTGCCATGCGCCATCCGCGATGGAAACGCCGGAATCAAAATTTCCGCCGCGCCCTGGCAAATACGCGCAGAACGTTCCGGTGCCCGCATAGGAATAAAGTTCCCAGTGCCACCGCGAGATTTTGGGATCTGCGGCGGTGAGGATGTTAAATGGAGCCGCAGAGGTCAACTTCGCGCGCACCTCAACCGTTACCGGCAATTCGCGGAAGACGGTTTCGTCCACCGTGAGGCCCGCGGGCGGATTCTGCCCGAATGCCACCTGCCAGCGCGTTTTTCCGTCAGGCGTTGTGATTTTTTTCGGCTTCGCGGGCACTTCCGGCGCTTTCCACGAGCGGGGAACCGGCCTGGCTCCCCCGCTGCCGGGCTTGGCCATTTCCTTCGAGACCCACATGACTCCATCGAGGTTATCCTGAAGCCGGAGTTCGGCATCTTCGTTCGTGTGATTGAGGATGCCCACTGGACCACGCCAGCCGCTGTCATGCACCAGTTGCAGCAGCGACACGTCGAGATTCCCCTGCCCCACGGGCGTGATTTGATCCTCCGGATCGGTGTCCGACATTCCATTCAAATTGAAAGCGCGCAGCCACGGTTTCATTTTTTCAAACAGCGCGGGAAACCGTTTCAAGTGCGCCTGACCGTGGTGCTGGTTATAGACCATTCCGCAGTTGGTAATGCCATTGCGCTTCATCTGTTCGAGGATCGCGATTTGATTCTCCGGCTCGCCAAACCATCCACCGTGATTGTAGAGGCACACCTTCAATGCCAGCGGCGCGGCAGCTTCACAAATGCGTCCGAGCCTCCGTGCTTCATTCTCGATGCGCTCCTTCGTTTCCGCTTCGTTCGCGGGCGTCCCGGTGTTGCCGCTCATCACCCAAAGCTGCGGGCGCACACGATGCCGCTTGATCACGTTGAGAATATTCTTCGCCTCGTCGCCCAGCGTCAGCGGAAACCACCATGCCGTCAATTCGATGCCGTGTTTCTTCAGGGCCTCCATTTCCGCATCGAACTGCGGAATGTGCTCCGGCCGGTAATCATAGGCGAGCCGCTTGATGCCCAGTTTCTCCAGCATCGCTGCCCGTTCCTCCGGGCCGCGTTTCTTTCCGTCGTACGGCACGATGCACCATGCGGCGAGATTTGAGCGGTCAAAGATGTCAGGAGGTTCCGCGGCAATGGCCTGGGAATGGGTTGTCTCAAAACAGGCGAGAAAAACGAGGAGGAGAAACCGGACGGAACGCATCGTGGAATCTTCACGAAGTTCATGCCGCTGGAAAGCAAAATTCAGCCTCGGTCCCGCGTCGCGCAATTATCAAATCATTCACGCCAAAATCTCCCGGATCACATTTCCTGACACATCTGTAAGGCGGAAATCGCGTCCGGCGTGGCGGAATGTCAGGCGTTCGTGGTCGAAGCCCAGACAATGGAGGATGGTGGCGTGAAGGTCGTGGACGCTGCTGGGGTTTTCGGCGGCCTTGAAGCCGAATTCGTCGGTGGAGCCGTAAACGGAGCCGCCCTTGATGCCGCCGCCGGCCATCCAGACGGAGAAGCCGTAGTGATTGTGATCGCGGCCCAGTTTTGATTTGCCGCCGCCGTCAAGTTCCACGCTGGGGGTGCGTCCGAATTCCCCGCCCCACAGGATGAGCGTGTCTTCAAAAAGGCCGCGCTGCTTGAGATCGGCCATCAGCGCCGCGATGGGCTGGTCCACCTCTGCGGCGAGCTTTTTGTGGTTTGCTTCAATGGCATCATGATTGTCCCATGGCTGTCCCGCTCCGTGCCAGAGCTGCACAAAGCGAACCCCGCGCTCCAGCAGGCGGCGCGCGATCAAGGTCTGCCGGCCCTGCACATGGTCACCGTAAGCCGTGCGGATGCTCTCCGGCTCCTTCGAGATATCGAAGGCATCCGTGGCGTCCATTTGCATGCGGAACGAGAGTTCAAAAGATTCGATGCGCGTCTCCAGGCGCGCATTGCCGGGATGCGCGGCGAGGTGCGCTGCATTGATCTCACCGAGCAGATCAAGCTGCCGGCGCTGCATGGCTGGGGAGGCGTGCGGACTGCGGATATTCTCCAGCAGCTTTTCGACTTCGCGGTGCTGCGAATTGACAAACGTGCCCTGGAAATTCCCCGGCAAAAAGCCCGACTGCCAGTTGGATACATCCTTGATAGGGTATCCGCCGGGACACAGGCAGATGAATCCAGGCAGGTTCCGGTTATCCGAGCCCAGACCATAGAGCACCCATGATCCCACGCTGGGCCGCGCCTGCGCGGAGTCGCCACAATTCATCAGCATCAGCGACGGCTCGTGATTGGGGGCGTTGGCATACATCGAACGGATGACCGCGATGTCATCCGCGTGAGCCGCCGTTTTGGCGAACAGTTCGCTGATCTCCAGCCCACTCTGTCCGTATTTGGAAAACTTGAACGGCGAGGGAAAGGCCGCGCCCGTCTTGCGCTCCGTGCGCAAATACTCACCAGGCAGCGGCTTGCCCGCGTATTTTGTCAGGGCAGGCTTGGGATCAAAAGTATCCACGTGTGAAGGTCCGCCATTGAGAAAAAAGTGGACCACCCGTTTGGCCTTCGGCGCGAAATGAGGGCCGGGTGAGCGTGCCATGGCCGCCTGCGCATTGCCGCCCAGCAGATCAGCAAGGCCCAGCGTGCCGAGACCGGTGCCGATCCGGGCCAGCAACTGACGGCGTGTGTAGAGTGAGGGAGGCATGGCGATCAGTCGAGATAGGTAAACTCATTCGCAAGCATCAGCACCTGCGCATATTGCTCCCAGGGAGCGAGCATTTTCTCCGCGGGCGGTTCGGCCTCCGCTGCGGCGATGAATTTCAGTGCCGATTCCTCCTCATGCGGCGTCGCGGCTCGCTGATACAACCACTGGTGAAACTGCTGCACGCGCTTTCCTGAGTCGGCATCCGCTGCACGCGCTGCGAGTGCCTTAGCGCGCGCTGCCACGAACGGGCTGTTGAGAAAAAAGAGCGCCTGCTGCGAAACGAGGGTTTCGTTGCGATGGGAGGCATGCACGTCCGGATGCGGAAAATCGAACACGGCATAGGTGGCCGGAAGGTATTGTCTGTCCACCAGTCCGTAGAGCGTCCGGCGGCGGCTCCCCGCGGCCAGCGAGTCCTCCGGCTTCCCGCCGGCTTTCAAGTCCAGTTCACCTGTGGCGGCGAGGAGGGAATCGCGCACCTGTTCAAAATCGAGGCGACGCTGCGGCAGATCGCGGCTCTGCCATGCGGCGCTGGCGACAATGAGGCGATGCATGGCCTTCACACTCCAGCCGCTGTCGATGAAACGCGCCGCCAGCCAGTCGAGCAGTTCCGGATGCGAGGGAGGTTCCGCGCGCAGGCCAAAGTCACTGGCCGTCCTGACAATTCCCTCGCCGAAGTGCTGCTGCCAGATGCGGTTCACCATCACACGGGCTGTTAGGGGATTGCGCGGGTCCACAATAGCGCCGGCCAGCTCCAGCCGACCGCTTCCATGCTGGAATGGGATTTCCTTTCCATCCGTGAGGAAACTCAAAAACCGCCGCGGCACTTCATCGCCCGGCTGCGCAGGACTGCCGCGTTTGAACACCCGCGGGGGAGGCTCGACGCCGTGATCCGCCAACACCATCGCATGCGGCGGCGCGGTATTGTTTTTGATGATCCAGCGGTCAACCTCGCTTTGCAGCTTCCAAAGTTCCTCACGGAGGTCATTCAAAAAGTACGCCTCGTTGTTCACGATGCCGCAGTCCGGCACGATGGCGGGCGAATCCTGGGCATAAAGAAAATCACGGAGCGCATCCGCCGCGGCATCACGCGGAGCGGGCATGGCCTCCGCATCCTTGAACAGGACACCATAGCGCTGCGCCGCCTCCTGCATCGAGGCAGGCGGGGTGGCAAAGGCTGCTGCCACGCGCGGATTGAGGGAGCTTCCGTGATCGCGGCGCAGTTCTTCGAGCGCAATGCCTGCCCTTTGCGTGAATACCGCCGCGGGGATTTTCGCCAGCGCGATCCATGGAGCAAAGATGGGATGCACTCCTTCCGCCGCCGTATATAAATAGTCCCGCCAGCGGCGCGCGGACGCTGGAATGACATCCTCGGCGCCGAGGATTTCGTCGAATCCCTCCTCCGGATACTTTTGCAACTCCAGTTGCGCCGCGAGATAATCGGCAATCTTCGCCCGTATGCGCCCCGCGGCTTCGTCCCGCCGCTTCTTCATTCCCTCCGCGTTTTTTCTGGTCAGCTTTTCCAATTCGTCGATCTTCACTTCCGGCCCAAGGCGTTCAAGGCGGTCATCGCAGGCACGGAATACGCCATAGAGCGCGTAGTAGTCCCGAATGGTGACAGGATCGAATTTGTGATCGTGGCATCGCGCGCACTGCACCGTGAGCCCCATGGTGCCGCGGGTGACAACATCAATGCGGTCATCGATGATGTCATGCATCACGCCGAGGAAACGCCGGCCGAGGGTGATGAATCCGAGAGCGGCGAGGTCCGGCGAATGCGCGGGCACTAACTGATCTGCGGCGATTTGCAGGCGGAGGAATTGATCGTAGGGAAGGTCCTCGTTGAACGCGCGCACCACCCAGTCCCGATACACGGCGGCCTGCACGAAGAAGCGCTCTTCGCGGCCATACACATAGCCCTTCGTATCCGCATACCGGGCCACATCCAGCCAGTGACGGGCCTGACGCTCGCCATAACGCGGTGACGCCAGCATCCTAACCGTTGCCCGTTGCAGCGCGCCGGGCGCATCGAGCGACGCCTCTTTCTCGAATGCGGTCACCTCGTCCATGGAAGGCGGGAGACCGGTGAGATCGAAACTCAATCGGCGCAGCAGCGTGCGTGCGTCCGCGGACGGCGGGGGCTTGCCGCCGTCCTTTTCCAGTTTCGCAAGAATAAACCGGTCGATCTCATTGCGGCACCATGCGGCATTCTGAACCGCAGGCGGGGCAATGTCGTGCCGCACCGGCTGAAATGCCCACCATGTCCGCACTTTTGCCGGGTCAGGCGCGAGCCCTGCCTTCGCGTTCAGCGCGGGCAGAACGGGAAGAAGGCAAAAGATGAGTGCCGCGACTCGCATAGGGTGAAAACTCCGCAGTTCACCGCATTGGGAAAGGCGGTCAACCCGGAGAAATGTGGTGAACATTCGCTTCATACGCAAATAACCAAAGCGTTCTTTTTCCTTGTCCGGCGGAATTCCACCTGACAATAAAACTCCAATGAGTCCCCCGGAACCGACATCGTATGAACCGCCCGCCGCGGAGACGGTGGGCCGTGTCATAAAACTCATCCGGGCAGGGCGGCCGCTCACGGCCATGCAGCTTCTTCCGGATTTTGAAAAGGTGGCAGCGAAGTGGACCGATGCCACAGCACTGACGACAGCGGCGCGGCTCGCCGAACGTCTCGGCGGTTCCGATGCCAGCCGATGGCATCGCCTCAACTACCGGCGGCACCCGGAGGACGACGTCTGTTTTTTCCACCGCGTTTGGGAACTGGACGAAACGCTGGGAGTTCCCCGGACGCTTCGCATTCTTGAAAGGCGCCTCAAGAAGCCCGGGATGGATCCAAAGCGGCGGGCGGATCTGCTCCTCGCCGGCACCAAAATGCTGGGAAGAATCCGCGATTTCGAAACTGCCGATCGCTTGATGAACGAGGCGCTTGCGCTGAGGCCGCAGCACCCGTGGACGCTCAGTTGCAAAGCGGCCCTGCTCCGGCGCCAGGACCGGCCCGCGGAAGCGCTGGAAATCTCCCGCGAAGTCATGGCGCTGAATCCGGCGTCGGAGGCCGGGATAGCCGGCACCGCCTCTCTCCTGATGGAGATGAACCGCTGCGACGAGGCCGTGCAGATCCTGCTGGACGGCTGCGAGCGGACGGAATGCGCCGACCCCCGCTGGCAGCTTTACACTTTTCACAGCGAACGTGAGAACGCGGACGCTGCGCTGCGTTGGGTGCAGGAGTATGAAAGGCATCTGCCGCTTCTGCCGGAAGAGGGCAGAAAGAGGCTGCGCGGGGCGCATGCAACGCTGCATCTGCTGCGGGGTGATATGGAGGCGGCACGTGAGGCAGCTTCCGCCTGCGGCAATCGTTACCATGAACGCATGGTGGAAAACATGTCCGCTCCCGGCGCTGCCGAAGCCCGGCGGGTGAGAATTCCAGTGGGCTTCGTCAGGCAGCACCACATGACGTGCGGACCGGCCACGCTGTCGGCGCTGGCCTCCTACTGGGGTGCGTCGGCTCCTCACCTTGAAATCGCGGAGAGGATTTGTTATGACGGCACGTCGAATCACAGTGAGCGCACGTGGGCTCAAGAGCAGGGGCTGGACGGGCGGGAGTTTACGGTAACGCCCGAACTGACACGGCAACTGGTAGCGCGCGGCGTTCCGTTTACGCTCGTCACCACATGGACCACCTCTGCTCATTTGCAGGCGGTCATCGGCACCGATGACCGCGCGGGCCTGCTCATCATACGCGATCCTTCATCCCCGCATTATAGCGAAGCCCTGCTGGACGGATTCCTCAAAGACTACGCGGCACACGGTCCGCGCGGCATGCTGGTGCTTCCCGAACGGGAGCGCGCACGGGTGGAGGGTCTCGTCCTGCCGGAAGCGGAGTGGTACGACCTCGTCCACGCCATGGAGGGCGCGCTCCAAAAGCACGACCGGTCTCTCGCACAGCAGTTCTTCGACAAACTGAATGCCGCTGCGCCGGGCCATCGCCTCACGTGGATGGCGCAGTCGGCGCTGTCCTCCTATGACGACGATCCGGTGAAGAGCCACGAGGCTCAAAATGCTCTCGCGCGTCTGTTTCCGGATTCCGCGACCATGGCATGGCGGGCCTTTCGGGCCAACTTTCCGCGCCGGACGCGAACGGAGAACCTAACAGAACTGGAGGCCCGCGTGCGTGAACCGGCCTGCGACACGGTTTTCAAATCCGAACTGGCGCGCACGCTCTCGGACGATGCCCGCACCGTTCCGCGCGCGAAGCGCCTGCTGCACCGGCTCATTTGCCGTGATCCGGGCGATGCTCAAAGCCTGAATCTCATGGCCAACTGCTGCTGGACGGAGCGGGCCTTTGACGACGCGCTCGAATACTACCGTCTCGCCTCCTGCACCGCGGACAAGAACGAGGGGCGCGCCGCCACCTTTTTCGATGCCTGCCGCCGGCTGAATCGTGCCGAAACCGGCCTGACGTTTCTGCGCCGCAGGTGGGAATCGTTCGGAGGCCTGTCTGCCGATCCCGCCATCACTCTGGCCAACGCGCTCGAAGAACTTCTTCGGGTGCAGGAGGCGCTGGACGTCATCTGCGCTGCGCAGGAGAAGCATCCTCAGGACGGAATTCTGCTGCTGCGGGAATCATCCCTGCACCGGAAGCAGGGCCGCTTTGATAAAGCCGCGACTCAACTTGAGAAGGCAAAAAATCTGGTCCCGGATCAGGACTGGCAGCGTCAGGCTGCGATTCTGGCCCATGTGCGCGGAAACGCCCTGGAGGCCATCTCGCACTGGCAGGCGGTGCTCGCGATCGAGCCGCTGGCGATGGACGCGCATGAGGAGGTTGCACGTCTGACGGCGGATACGGCGGGGTTTGACGCGGCGCTCGCGCTATTGAAAGACGCGACCGAACGCTGGCCATGGCACATGGGTCTGGCGCGTCTGCGCGTCTCATGGCTGAGGCGTCAAAACCAGCCGGAGGCGGAGACGGAACTCCGGCGGATTCTGGAGCACAATTCCGCCGACGCATGGGCCTTGCGCGAACTGTCGCTGGAACTGGCCCATCGCCGCCGGCATGAGGAAGCGGTTACGGCGGCCATGGATTCATTGAAGATCCAGCCCGGCGCGGCGGCGGGCCATTATATTCTTGGCAGCGCGCTGCAGGCGATGGAGCGCAATCCGGAAGCCCATGCGGCTTATCGCAACGCGCTGGAACTTTCCATCGACTGCGGCGCGATGCAGGAGTTCATCGAAACCGCCGGGACTGCGGCGGAGAAGCAAAAGTGCATCCATTTTCTGCGCGGTGAACTGGCGAAGCAAACCACTGACGGCGACGGAGTCTCCAACTTCCATTCCGCAGCGCTGCCGCATCTTTCCACGGAGGAAATGACCTCGGTTCTGCGCGAGGGCAAGCTCGCGCGCCCCGATCTTGTCGAAACGTGGACGGCGCTGGCGCATCAGTTGCTCAATCTTCAGGACCCTGGTGCCCTAGAACTGACCCGCGAAATGACGGAGCGGTTTCCCGCCTCGCCGGGATGCTGGCGGCTTTATTCGCTCGCGTGCGGTCAGCAGGACAAGGCTCTGGAGCGACTGTCCGCATTGCATCACGCCGTAAGCATCAACCCGCACTGGTCGCTCGCCGCGAGGGACCTTGCGGAATTGCACGAACGCGGAGGGCGCATCGACAAGGCTTTGGAAACCATCGAACGCATGGTGGCCGCTCAGCCGCTCGATCCATTGAATCACGGATTGATGGCCGAGATTCTCGAACGTCACGGGCGCAATGAGGAAGCCATCGCATCCTTGCTTCGGTCTGTGGAATTGGAGCCTGGCTATGCCCACAACTGGGAGGCGCTGGCGAATCTGTGTCTCAAGACCGGGCAACCGGAACGCGCCGTTGTAGCGGCGCAGCGATTGACTGCGCAGCGCCCCGACGAACCGCGTTCGTTCACCGTGCTCAGCGAGGTGTTGTTTCACATCGAACGCCACGCTGAAGCGCTGGCCACCATCGATTCCGCCCTCGAGCGCTGGCCGAAGAATCTGCGGCTCCATGAAGTCCGCGTGTATTTTCTCCACGCCACGGACCGGAACAGCGAGGCTCTCGCGGCCTGTCAGCCTGCGGTCTTCGGGGATGCGGTGCCGCGCGAACTTCAGACCAGAAAAGCGCGTCTGCTCATGGATGCGGCAGACTATGCCGAGGCGGAAAAAATTCTCGAAAACCTCATCGTCACGGAGCCGGACTACGCGTGGCCGCGGAGCCTGCTCTACGACCTTTGCCGCATGCGCAAGGATAACGGCCGGTGCCTTTCCCTAACAAGGGATTTGGTGCGGCTGGAGCCGTTCAATGCTGTCTATGCGGGCATGTTTGCCGAGTCGCTAACCAATGCAGGAAAAACCGGCGAGGCCCTGACCGCGGTGCGCCGCGCTCTGGAAATCGACCCTGCGTACGGCTACGCCTCCAACCGGCTGTTCAACAGCCTGCTGGAGGCGGGCGACCTTGTGGGGGCGACGCAGCTCGCCGCGCTCATGGAGCGGTTTCAGAAAGGCCCCCGCAGTCAGCTTGCGCAGGCGCGGCTCGCCATCGCGGAAAACCGGATGGACGACGCTCTGCGTTATGCCGAAGCGCTCACCGGCACGGACGAAGAGGGGGCCGAATGGGCGCTGGATGCGCTGAGATCCTTCTGGCCGGACGTGTTAGGCAGTCATATCGACCGGCTTGGCCGCATGGTAAGCAGCCTGGTGAGGGAGGGCCGCGCGAAGAACCCCGGCGTGTGTGAAATCTGGGTCAAACTTCGCCGCCCGACCGAAGTCGTGAGAGACGTTCAGGAGGCACTGACGCTTCCCGTCTCTGAGGAATTAAGGAACGCCATCGTGCACAGGCTCCTTTGTCAGGCCAGCGATGCCGACGCGCACGAATGCGCTCTCAAAGCCGTCAGGAAACACGGGGCGGCGCTGCGCGGTTCGACGCCATTGTGGGGCGCGGTCACCTACGTGATGGTGAGAGCGGAGAAGCACCGCAAACTGCTTCGCTGGGCGGCGGACTGGAGAACGCGCGAGGGCCGGGAGCCGTGGATGATTTCCAACATTGGTTATGCGCTGCTCATTGAAAAAGGACCGCTGGCGGCCGGGGAGGCATGGGCTCAGGTTTTGGAACACGGAGCGAGCAGCGTATGGGATCAGGCGGCCGCGGGAATGGCCTTCGTCAACGCCGTGCAGGGCCGTCCGGAAGAAGCAAGGCGGCTCATCGACAACCTGCGGGGACAGGACATCAACGTGACGGATAAATTCTCCGTCGCCTTCGCCGAAGCGGCGCTTGGAGCGGCGAAGGCCGGCTCAGGCCGGAACCGTCAAAACCGGGAAAAGGCACTGGGGTTTTTCCGCGAAGCCAACACCGCGTGGCCCGGCGGGATAAAAACCAAGTACGGAAAACACTACCTGCGGGAACTCAGATCGTTCCTGTCCAAAAACAAACTCGACCCCACATTCGGCAAGCCGCCGGATTCAAAACGCTACCTCGATCAGGGAATTCCCTGGTGGGTTGCAATTCCTTTTGTGATCGCCGCCATCGCCGGGATGCGAATTTGCCGTTCGTCGTCGAACGGTAAGCGCAATCAGCCCCTGAATTTTCCCACGACGCCGGAGTGGAATCCCCATCCGTCACGCGGCCCCAAAAACCTGTCGAAGCCCGATCCCCTGCCTGACAACTAATTCAAACCGCCGGGGTTAGCTTCGGCTGACCAAGGACCGGATCGCGCTCCAAAATGACGGGCCGTCCCTGGCGATAGATGTTCAGGAGAATGCCGACGGAGATGAGACAGCAGCACAAATTCGATCCGCCGTAACTCACAAACGGCAGCGGCATACCTTTGTTAGGAAGACAGCCGGTGGTGACGCCGATGTTGATCATGGCCTGCACCACGATGAGGAGAACCAGTCCCGTGCCGAGGAGTTTTCCAAAGCGATCGGGGGCATGGGCGGCCACGAGGAACCCTGAAAACGCGACGCCGAGAACCAGCAGCACAGTCCCCAGCGTTGCCGCGAGACCCAGCTCCTCTCCAATGACAGGGAACACAAAATCCGTATGGCACAGCGGGAGATAGTGCTGCTTCTGGCGGCCATCGCCAAGGCCCACGCCGGACGGACCGCCGCTGCCGAGAGCGTAGATGCCCTGCTTTTGCTGGTTATTGAGCTCTTCGATTTCCGGATAGGCTTTGGCGAACGATTCGTCGTCGAGATGGAGGAAAGCGGTGATGCGCGCCCAGCGGTTTTTCGCCGTTTTGCTGTCACCGGTTTTGAGACCCATGAACAAAACGCCCGCGCCCGCCGCGACCATGACAGCGATGTAAATCCAGCGGGCGCCGCCAATGAACAGCACGGCGCAACAGACGATGAACAACAGACACGCTGTGCCCAGGTCCACTTCCGCGGCAATAAGACCGATCGGCAAGGCCACTACCGCCAGCGGCATGGTAAAGCCCCAGAGAAAGGAGGCACGCCGGTCCCGGTAGCGCGCACACCATGCGGCCAGCGCGATGATGATTCCGATGCGCGCGATCTCCGACGGCTGGCCTCTGGCTCCCGCGATATTGATCCAGCGGCTCGCGCCGCCGCGCGCGTGAGCGATGCCCGGAACGAAGCACAGCGCCAGCAGTACGACGCACACCCAGAAGATGGGCCATGCCAGTCGCTGCAGCCGGTGATAATCCAGCATGGCCATCACGGCACACGCGGCCAGACCTGCACCCAGCCAGACAGCCTGACGTTTCAGGCCCGCCCATTCGTCATGGGCGGATTCCTGGCTGAATCCGCCCGTACTCATGAGCATGATGAAGCCCAATGCGGTGAGCAGTGCCACGCATGCGATGAGACAAAAGGCGCTTCGTCTGGCCATATAGGGAGAACGGAATCTCCTAACGTTTTACGGGAATGCGAAGCTGCTGGCCGAGTTGAATGCGGTAGTCGCTGCCAAGGCCGTTGGCTTTGGCGATTTCCGCAGCGGTGAAGCCGAAGCGTTTGGCGACGTTGAAAACGGTATCTCCCTTGGTGACGACATGCACACGCTGTCCGCCGGTGCGGGCCACCGGTTCGGCGACCGGAATGGCCTTCGGTTTGGTCTTTGTCAGGACCGGCTCCGCGGTTTTAGCCGAGTCTTTTTTCGCTGCGGTTGTCTTGTTAGTGGTCGCCTGCGCGGTGCCGGTTTTTCCGGCGACCTGCGTCGAGACCTTTTGCACCTTGGGGGCCGGCGTTTCCGCGGACGGGGACGGAATGACATCGGGAATGCCTGCATCCCCTGAGAGTTCCGGCACCACTTCTAGCTTCGGAGCGGGTGGTTCAGTGGAGGCTGTGTCCTTTGGCGTCGCCAGCGGATCGTAAATCTCCGCCGCGCGGTTCGTCTGCGTATCGACTTCGGAACCACCGATGATGCGGCCCGAACGGGGCACCACGATTTCAATCCCGGGTGACAGTTCCTTTCCAGGATTCGCATCGCGCAGGGCACTGCCGGAAACGTTGAAGCGCGCGGCCACGAGTTGCAGCGTGTCTCCCGCGTGCCAGGTGTAGGTCCTCAGCGGCTCGTCCGGCGCAGACGCTTCGGTGGAAACGGAAGTCTGGGGTGAACTGACCAGCGCAATGCCCGTTCCCGAAGTCGCGGATGTGTCCGCGGTATCGGTGAGCGTGGTGTCCTTTTTCTCATCGTCCCGGCCCCAAATGCGGAACGCGAAGAGTCCCCCCACCGCGACGATGTGCAGCACCAGCATCACCGCAAAGGCACGCGACATGCGAATCTGCGGCACTTCCACCTCCCAGTCGCTTTCGCCCGTGACGTGCGCGGGCAGCCGGTGGTTCCTGCCCCATTTTCCTGTTAGGATATTCCACAGGGATGTCGCCCGCCCGTTCCGGCGGTGCCGTGTTTTGAGTCTGATGGTTTTGATTTTCATGGTCTGGTCGTTAGTTGGTGAACGAGTTGGGTAAAAACATTTCCCCGGTGGTCGTAGCCGGTGAACATATCGAAGGACGAAGTGCCTGGCGCGAAGAGCACCACCTGACCGGGCCCGGCCGCCGCGTAGGCGCCGCGCACCGCATCCTCAAGGCTGGCGCAGGCGCGGCACTCGGAGTCTTCGCTCCAGCATTCAGCAAGTGCCGGGCCAATCTCGCCGATGGTGAACACGTGCGTGGTCTGACGGCGAATGAGCGGCTTCACCGGCGCGTAGTCGAGCTGCTTGTCCTTGCCTCCGGCGATGAGCACCACTTTGGAGGTCATACCGCGCAGGGCGCTCTCCATGGCGTGAATGTTAGTGGCCTTGGAGTCGTTGATGAATTCGCGCCCCTCCACCACGCCCGCCAGTTCACAGCGGTGCCGCGGCGGCTTGTAGGTGCGCAGCGTTTCCTGCATGGCCTCGAACGGCACGCCCCACGCATGGCAGGCGCCCGCCGCGGCCATAATGTTCTCCGCGTTGTGCAGGCCGCGCAGATTGGTGTGCGCCAGCTTCACGAGCAGTTCGCCGCGGTAAAAGATGCCGCCCTCGCGATATGTGAAGTCGCTGTCCGCGCTCCACGCGCTGAAGGTTACTTTCCGCGCCTTCAGCGCCGGATATTCCTCCATGCCGTTAATGACGGCCGTGTCCTCCGCCGTTTGCTTTTCAAAGATGCGCAGCTTCGCACTGCGATAGGCATCCAGCGTCGGATGACGATCCAAATGATCCGGCGCAAAATTCATCCACACCGCCACACACGGGCGAAACGTCTCGATCAATTCCAACTGGAAGGAACTCACCTCTATCGTAAAAACATCCGCAGGCGTACCGTCAAGCACCACACTGCTGAGCGCGAGGCCGATGTTTCCGCACGCCAGGGTCTTCACGCCCGCGCCGTTCAGGATGGCCGCCGTCAGTTCCGTGGTGGTCGTTTTTCCATTCGTGCCGGTAATGGCGATGTACGGCGTCGAAGTGTTCTGCACTGCAAATTCCACCTCTCCGATGGCGGGAATGCCGCGCGCGGTGAGAGCCGTGGCGATGGGCCATGAGGGATCGATGCCCGGACTGAGCACCGCGAGATCGAACTTTTCCTGACAAGTCAGCGCGGCGTCTCCCAGCACGCAGGCGATCCCTTCCGCTGTGAGTTCCGCGGCGCTCTTTTGCAGAGCTTCGCTGTCTCCGCTGTCGAGCACGGTCACCTCCGCGCCGAGCCGTTTCGCCAGCCGCGCCGCGGGCACACCGCTGCGTCCGAGCCCAAGCACGGCGAGGCGGCGTCCGGAATATTTGGCGGAGACGGGAATCATCGACCTAACGCAGTTTCAAAGTGGCCACGCCGATGAGGGCGCAGACGATGCTGAGAATCCAAAAGCGAACGATGACCTGGCTTTCCTTCCATCCCTTCAACTCGAAGTGATGGTGAATGGGGGTCATGCGGAAGAGCCGGCGCGGCTCGCCGTAAATTTTGCGGGTGATCTTGAACCAGCTGATTTGAAGCATCACGGACGTCGCCTCCATGACGAACACGCCGCCCACGATCAGCAGCACCACCTCCTGCTTGCAGCAAATGGCCGTGGCCGCGATGCAGCCGCCGATGCCCATGCTGCCCGTGTCGCCCATGAAGACACGCGCGGGAAAACAATTGAACCACAAAAACCCGATGCACGCTCCCACCAGCCCAAGCGCCACGGGAACCAGTTCTCCTGCGTAGGCATTGTGTTCGATGAGAAGATACCGGGCGAGGTCCTTGTTACCGGTCACATAACAAAACACACCGTAAGCCAGTCCGGCGCTCACCGCGCAGCCGCTGGCAAGGCCGTCAAGACCGTCGGTGAGGTTCACCGCATTCGAACAGCCCACAATGACCACGGCGAAGAACAACACCGTGAACCACCCCATGTCCTTGATCTCAAACAGTTCCTTTTTAAAAAACGGCAACTGCAACTGATGAAAATATTCCTCCTGTCCCGGCATGAGGTAGAGCCAGTAGCCCGCTGTCAGTCCTACCGCCCACTGCACCACCAGTTTGCCCTTCGCATTGACACCCTTGGAGTTTTTCTTCGCGACCTTGAGATAGTCATCCACGAATCCAAGCGCTCCGAGCGCCACGGTGACATAAAGGACCAGCCACAGCAGCGGATTATTCCATCTCGAACAGACCAACGCCGCGAGGACGAGACTGCCGATGATGAGAATGCCGCCCATCGTGGGTGTGCCCGCCTTCTTCCCGTGCAGTTCGTAAAGCTGATTCACCTCCTCCTTGGTCCGCACGGGCTGGCCGATCTTCAGCGAAATGAGTTTGCGGATGATGCGGTCGCCAAGCAGCAGCGTGATAACGAACGCCAGCAAACACGCCGCCATGGAACGGAAGGTCTGGTACTGGAAAACGTTCGTCAGCTTGCCTCCAAGCTGACCCTCCAGTGACCGGAACTGTTCGTAAATCCAATAAAGCATTTGGCTAGTCGGTGAGAAGCGGGATGATCTTTTCCATGGCCGTCGAGCGGCTGCCTTTGATCAAAACGATATCGTTAGGCGTCGCCTCGCTGCGCAGAGCGGCGGCGCACGCGGCGTGGTCGTCAAACGAGCGAAGCGCCTTCGCGTTTCCGCCCGCCGCGAGAAAGCCCTCGCCAATGAGCCGGGCTTCCGTGGTGCCGGAGGTGAAGAGCACGTCAATCCCGCGCTCCTGCACGGCGCGGCCCACCGTGAGATGCGCTTCCTCGCTGTGCGACCCGAGTTCCGCCATGCGTCCGAACACGGCAATGCGCCGGCCCGTGCAGGCAAATCCTGCCAGCGTTTCCAGCGCGGCGAGTGATGAATCAGGACTCGCGTTGTAGGTGTCGTCGATGATCGTCAGCCCGCCCGCGCGCCGCATTTGCAGGCGGCTTTTAGTTAGTTCCGCCGACTCAAGTCCCGTCACGATCTCCTCGATGCGCAATCCAAAGTGAAATCCCGCGGCAGCAGCCAGCGCGGCATTGCCGGCCATGTGGCGGCCAGGCACTGGAAG
This sequence comes from Verrucomicrobiales bacterium, assembly GCA_035550135.1. Lineage (GTDB taxonomy): Bacteria > Verrucomicrobiota > Verrucomicrobiia > Verrucomicrobiales > V1-33 > V1-33. The sequence continues at coordinate 46,928 of DASZQB010000025.1, read as the reverse complement.
ATGGACCGCCGCGAATGTCCCGTCAGGCAGGTGCAGCGTGAAGCGGCTGCCGGAGCCGTCGGTGCTCAAACTGGTAATCCTGACATCTCCCGCGTCGATGCCCGCCGTCAGCACCGGGGCCGGACTGCGACGGGTGAGGGACGGCGTGAAGTCGTCATTCGCGTTCAAAATCACACGGCCGTGCTCATGCACCGCCTCCACCAGCATTCCCTTCTCCACCGCAATCGCCTCGCGGCTTCCCATGTACTCGATATGCGCCGTGCCCACGTTGGTAATGATGGCTACATCCGGCGCGGCGATTGCCGCCAGCGGCGCGATTTCGCCAGGGTGATTCATTCCCATTTCGCAAACGGCGATGGTATCCTCCGGCTCGATGGAAAGAATGGTCAGGGGCAATCCCACATGATTGTTGAGATTCCCTTTCGTGGCCCTAACATTCCCGCGGCTCCGCAAAACGGAATGTGTCAGGTCCTTGGTGGACGTTTTGCCGTTGCTGCCGGTCAGCCCCACGACCGTGCCGCCCCAGTCGCGCCGGTAATTGCGCGCCAGCCGCTGCAAACCTTCCAGCGTATCCTCCACGCGGATGACCGCGGCGCCCTCCGGATAGCCGTCTTTGCGGCTGACCATCAGCGCGCCCGCGCCAGCCTTCACCGCCTCCGGGAGAAAGTCGTGCGCGTCGAACCGCTCGCCTGTTAGAGCGACGAACAGTGCGCCCTTCGGAATGGCGCGCGTGTCCGTGGACACAGCGTCCACGGTGGCGCCGGGCTGCCCCTGAACAAGGGCTCCCCCGCTCCACGCGGCTGCAAGTTCCAGTGTGACCGGTTTCATTTTTTTCGTTCCCCCCGTTCCGGCAATGTCCATTCCCGCAGGACGGATTGCGCCACCCTGACATCATCGAAGGGCAGCGTTTCTGTGGCAAAAGTCTGGCCCTGCTCATGCCCCTTCCCTGCGATGAGCACGATGTCCCCGCCGCCCGCCATGCCGATGGCTTTGGCGATGGCCTCCTTCCGGTCCACGATGCTCTCAGCATGATCGCCGCGCATGCCGCTGCGGATTTCCGCCAGGATCGCTTCCGGATCTTCGCTGCGCGGGTTGTCACTCGTGACAATGCTCCATGTGCTGAAGTTTTCGGAGATGGCGCCCATCTTCGGGCGTTTGGTGCGGTCACGATCGCCGCCGCAGCCGAAGACGGTGATAATGCGGCGCGGCTGGAGATCCTTCAGCGTGCGCAGGGCATTCTCCAGCGCATCTGGTGTGTGCGCATAATCGACAAAAACGCGGAACGGTTTGGCCTCCGCCACGCTCTGCATCCGGCCCGGTACCTGCGGCGAGCGTGCGATATTGTTGATCGTCTCGCGCAAATTCAATCCCATGGCCCACGCCGTGGTGATCGCGGACAGCGCATTGTAAACATTGAACCGCCCGATGAGCGGCAGCCTAACCAGAAACGTGCGCCCGCGCGCCTCGAGCGTGAACTGTGTTCCCTGCACCGAGGTGCGAATATCCGTCGCGCGAAAATCCGCCTGCATGCCCATGCCGTATTTCACCACGTTGAGCTTGCCCTCGTACATCTGGATAAGCCGACGGCCGTAGGTGTCCTCGCTGTTGATAATCGCCGCGGGCTTTTTGGGACCGCCCTGGAGCGTCATGTGCTCGAACAGTCCGGCCTTCGCCATGAAGTAATCCTCCATGGTGCCGTGGTAATCGAGATGGTCCTGCGTGAGATTCGAAAACACGCCCGCATCGAAGCGGATGCCATGCACGCGGCTCTGCTGCAGCGCATGACTGCTCACTTCCATGGCCACTCCCGCGCAGCCGTTGGCGCGCATCTCCGACATCAGCCGCTGCACGGCGATCCAGTCCGGCGTGGTGTGCGTGGACGCCTGCGGACCAAGCCCGGTATCATACTTCACCGTGCCGATAAGCCCGCACCGGCCCTTTGCCTCCGTGAGCAGGTGATGCAGCAAAAACGCGGTGGTGGTTTTTCCGTTAGTGCCGGTGATGCCGCACACCAGCATATCATCCGACGGCCGTCCGAAATAAGTGTCCGCCGCCTCGGCCACGCCCTTCCGGCTGTCCGGCACGCGCAGCCACGTGTCGCGGTAATGCAGCGGCTCATCGCGCTCCGCCATGATCGCCGACGCGCCCTTTTCCAGCGCCTTGTCGATGTAGTCGTGGCCGTCCACTTTTTCTCCGCGGATCGCGGCAAAGAGCGTTCCGTCCTTCACTTCACGCGAGTCCACCGTGAGTGCCGTGATCTCCTTGTCGAGGGGACCCACGGTGCTCACGCGTCCAATTCCATCCAGCAGTTCCTTCAATTTCATCGGTGTTTTGCGGCGGCGGGTTTGGCGGCCTTGTCGACGACGGCAAACTGCGCCGGCACGTCATAGTAAGCCATCGCCTTCTCCGCGATGCGGCGAAAGAGCGGCGCCGCCAGTCTTCCGCCATAGTTCAAATGCTCTGCGAGTTTCGGTTCGTCAATGATGATCAGCCCTCCAAGTTTCGGGCCGTCGCTGCCGGCAACATATCCGAGGAAGGACACAGTTTGCCGGTTGTCGTCATACGACTTCGTCACCGGGTTGACTTTGTTAGCGGTTCCGGTTTTCCCGCCGATTTCGTAATAGTCACTGCGCGCCAGCTTGCCGGTGCCCTTCTCCACCACCTGCAGGAGCATCTGCCGCACCTGGCCGGCAACGGCGGCCGTGATCGGATGCGTTGGCGCGGGGCCTTCGATGGTTTCCAGCGTGCGGTTGTGTTCGTCCGTCCATGCTTCGACCGCGCGCAGCGGACACCATTCGCCGCCGTTGAGCACGCATCCCAGGAGCGCGCAGAGCTGTGCCGGCGTCACCATGTAAGCATAACCGAACGCCGCCCGCGACATACTCTGCACGTTCCACCGGCGCGGAAACCATCCGCGCTGCTCGGTGGGCAGCGTGATGCCCGTTTGTTTCGTGAAACCCAGCGCAGCGATTCTTTCCTTGAAGCCGGTCAGGCCCATCATCTTCCCCAGCTTGAACGCGCCGATGTTGCTCGAATGCACCATTATCCCCTCCACGCTCAACGAAGGAAACGCGTGATCGTCCGTGATCGTGCCCACTTCGCTGTCGTGGTATCTCCGCCCGCCGTCATTCGCCAAAGAGATCTCCGTGTGCGGCGAAACTTTTCCGGTGCTCAGGGCCGCGGCGATAGTCGCCACCTTGATCGTCGATCCCGGCGCGTACAGGTACTCCACCAAATCATTCACCAGCATCGGCCCGGCATCGGGCTTGCGTTTGAAATCGCGTGTCACCACCGAACGCACCGCCATAGTCTTCGGTTCGAACAGGACCACGATCACACGGTCCGGATGCATTTGCGCCACGCTCAATTCGTCCGGACGGTCCGGCGGCAGATCGATCTCGCGCAACACCAACTCCTGCAATCCGGTGTCGATGGTGGAACGCAAGTTGGCTCCATGCACCGGCGGTTTTACTTCACCGCGGTACGCCGCCAGTTCATTGTTCAATCCATCCACGACGACCATGCGATAACCGGCCTTGCCCTCGAGTTGTTCGTTGAATTGCTTTTCCAGTCCGCAGGCGCCGCGCATTTCGCCATTCTGCGAGCCTGGCACTTCGCCGAGTTTGCCCGCAAAATGAAACACGGGCGTCGTCGCCGGATAGCGCCGCACGAACGAATCCCTGAACACCACTGCACCGATGCGGCCGCGCATTTCCTGATACTGGCCGAGTTTCAGGCGCTCCAGATCATCCCGCAACTGGATGCCGTTTTGCACCGGGACTTCGCGGTGAATCCAAACCTCTCCGGACACACGCTCCTTCATCCGCTCCGCAATCATGCCGCGGATCTCCTCCACCGGCTTTCCCACATGCTGCGCCAGCAGAGGCGTCACGCGGTCGAGATACCGCTGCTGCATATCCTCCAGCGTCCACACGCGGCGAATGTCCACCACGTCCTTCATTCCTTCGCTTTCCACCAGCGCGGAGGCCAGCGCGTCTTTCTCGCGCAGAAATCCAAGGTCGAAAATAATCTTCTGCACCGGCTCGTCGCCCGCCAGCAACAGTCCGCGCGCGTCAAAGATGCGGCCGCGGTGCGCCTCCAATTCCACCTTCCGCTGGTGCTTCACGTCCACCAGCGAGGCGTAGCGCTCGTGCTGTTCCACCTGAAGGTAGATCAAGCGCCACGACACGAGGCTGAAGAGGCTCAGCAGCGCGCCGCCCGCCAGCACCAGCCGCGCGCGCAGCGTGCCGTCTCCAGGCTCTATGCGAGTCACAGGGACCTTCGTTTTCACTGTTCAGAGGGGACTAAGTGGAACTTCTCAAGACTGCCGCCCGCCACAAATTTCAAGCGCTCGACGCTGCTTCCGCGATCCTGATCCGTGATGTCGATTAATCCAAGACCCATACTCTCCACCCGCTGGCGCAAATCCTGATTCACCAGTTTGGCATCCATGCGCACCTGCAGCGCCTGCCGCTGACGCTTCAGGAGTTCGATGGAATTCCGGATCGCCGTGTTCTGATCACCGCGCGTCTTTTTTTGCCAGCCCAGCCACGCATAAGTCATCCCGACGCCCGCGAGGATCACGGACGCGATGATCCCGTTGGCCAGAAGGCCGGGGCGGATGGGATTGCGGTAGCTTTGTTTGGGGCGGCGGGGCATTTTTGCAGGGAGGCCGAAAAATCGTTAGGGAAGGCGTTCCGCCACGCGCAGCTTCGCAGAGCGGGCGCGCGGATTGGCCTCCAGTTCCGCCTCTCCGGCGGTAATCGCCTTGCGCACCGGCAGACGGTAATAACAGCTGGGATTCGGACGCGCCTCAGGCCATTCCGGGCGGTCCACGAACGGCTCCGAGTGCTTGCGCATATAGTTCTTCACCACGCGATCCTCCAGAGAGTGAAACGTGATCACCACCAGTCTGCCGCCCGGACGCAGCCACCGGTGCGCCTGCGCCAGCGCCCGCTCGAGGCATCCCAGTTCGTCGTTTACGGCGATGCGCAGGGCCTGAAAGACCTTCGTCGCAGGATGCGCGCCGCTGTGCTTTGGCACCACCTGGGCGACCAGCGCGGCGAGATCGCCCGTTGTTAGGATGGGCCGCTGTTTTCGGCGCGCGACAATTGCGGCCGCCACCCGGCGGGAGGCTTTTTCCTCGCCGTAGTCATAAAAAATGCGCGCCAGTTCCTCCTGCGGCCAGGTGTTCACGACTTCCTCCGCTGTCAGCGGCGCATCGCGATCCATGCGCATGTCCAGCGGTCCGTCGAACCGGAACGAAAAACCGCGGTTGGGCGAATCGACCTGCCAGCTTGAAACTCCGACATCCAGCAAAATGCCATCCACGCCATCGACGCCGGCCTCTTCGAGGATTTCCGGGTATTGGTCGTAGGTGGTCCGCAGCGCCACGAAATCGGTGGGCCAGTCGTAAGCCAGTTCACCGGCCTGCATGAGGGCGTCGGCATCGCGGTCCAGCGCCAGCACACCCGCGCCGCGCGCCAGCAGCCGGCGCGTGTGTCCTCCTCCCCCGAACGTGCAGTCCATGATCAATTTCCCGGGCACGGGAGCCAGCCATTCCACCACCTCCTCGGGCATGACCGGAATGTGGTAAATGGCTTCCAGTTCCTCGTCCTGTTCGTCGTCTCCGTGGCCGCCGGAGACGGCCAGATTCGTCCATCGTGCCCGGATGTCACCCGCAGCCCGCCCTTTTTCCGGCGTGGAGTCCTCGACACTCGGCACTCCGCCGCCCGTCAGATGATGCCATGCCAACCCGGGAATCGAAGGAAGCGGCTGCAATGACGGAAACGTCCACCCCGGAGATCGCCTGCGTACGTAAACCGGGAAGAGCGGGAAGTTTAGAGAACTTAGAAGATTCCAATGCATCTTAGAGGCCTCCTGGTTTAGGTTGAGGGAAGGTACCTCCTTCCGGGATCGAGCCGTTTCCGAACACAGATAAAAAATCATCCAATCCCCTGATAACCAGCGCCTTGCTCTTCACCCTCCCCTGCCGCGCCCCCCTCCCTCCTCCGTCTCGGATGCCCGCCCTCCTCCAAGAAAGGAGAGGCACGAAACGAAGGCGGGAGATTGAAAAGCTCATCGAAAAAGGAAGAAAACCATGGAAATTGCAGTTATCATCGCTACCCTTTAGCAATCTTAATTTTCAGGGTCAATAAGAATTCTCTCATAAGTAGTAATTATTTAAGTTCCCTTGAATTTTCAGCCATTCTAATGAGTTGGGCAAAAATTTCCACTACTTCCGGTAAAATTTTTAAAACTCCGGGCACCCCCACCCTTCAATCCGGGTAATGTCGCCCCGTCCCGGACCGCAGCGGGGTCACCCGCGTGAAAGGAGTCCCGGGTGAGCGTGCAGCCCGGGTAGTCCACCGTAAGCGCTCTTCCACCACAGCGCGTGGTGCCCCAGTGCAGAACTGCGTCTTTTTTGTCAGGGCCAACGTGCCACCTCCCCAAACGACGGCGGCTACGCCGACACCGGCTTCGTGGCCGGCGGAGGTGCGGCATCCGCCGGTTTTGGAGCGGGGGTTTGCCGCTCCAGGCGGTGGGCACCGGCGCCCATGAGGTTGATTTTCTCGGCGCGACGCTGAATCACAGGCAGCGTTTTTTCGATGAAGGTCACCACGCCGGGGGCGGACGCCACTTTTTTTCCGGCTTCAAAAAGAGCGAGATCGTTGGCGTGACACGCCGCCATTTCCTCCAAAAAGGCCTCGTCGAATTCCTTGCCGCTTTTTCCATTCAGTTTCTCGAGCTTTTCTTTATCCTTCGGGTTGGCTGCGTCCGCTTCAATGGCTCCCTTCTCCGCCTCGCGCTTCAACGCCTTTTCGGCGGCGCTCTGCTCATCGAGCACTGTCTGAGCGAAACCTTTTACTTTTTCCTCCGTGCTTTTGGTTAGGGCCATACCGGCAAGCTTCGCAGCCGTGCCACCGCTTCTTATAGCCGATTTGATGAAATCGGCTTCGTTCTTTGGCGCTATAAAAGGCTCGCGAACGGGCACCGCAGCCTTTTCCCCTTCCCGCGCCGGGCCAGGCGCCGGAGCGGTGGATTCTTTCGCCACCGGCTCGGGCGGTGGAGAAACCTGCGCGGGAACGCGCTGACTAACAGCTCCCAGTATGAGCGGTGCGGCGAGACTTGCGAAGGTGATTCGTGTCATAGGAGAACAGGGTATTATTCTATTTAAAGGCGTACGGCGCGATGCCCGGCATGGGTTCCTCCTCCCATGGTTCGGCCCGTTCGGCTGCGCGATGCATCGCTTTGCGGGGAAAGACGCGTTCCTCCGTTACGGAACCGTCCTCCCGGTGAATCTTCAGCGAGCTTTCACGGCCAAGCATCATTCGCGCGGTGCCGGCAAGCGCCGCCGACTTGCTTTCGAATTCGCCCAGTACTTTCCGGTTTCCTTCCTGGGTCAGCGTCCAAATCCCGGCGCTCGGGGTGAGATGATAGTGGTCCATATCTTTAGGGGGGTTGATTGATGAATTGCCGTTCATATGCCAAACGCTGCCAAGGGAGCGCCGCACCGCCGTGTTGCGATTTGCCCGGGCGGTCATCGCTGCATCGTGCCGCAGGCAGGCATTTTGCCCCATCCCGGGGCGGAAGAGAGCGTGGCCTCAGGGATGCAAAGAGGGGATGATTCAAAGGGTCAACTCACTCAAGGATTTAACACGACACAGCAGCCATGAAGAACCACTTGAAGAACTTTTTGCTCGGAGGACTCGGAGGCATTACCGCCGCGCTGGCGGCCATTGGACTTAAACACCTTCGCGACTCCAGCGCGAACGAGCAGCCGCCGGATGACGGGAAGGACGATTCCGCCGGCGATCCCCGGAACGGCCACTCACACCGGCCATTCTATATCTACGGGAGGAGTTCCCGCCATTCCAGTCCCCGCCCCGCCCTGGCGTCGGTGCAACGGCACGCCCCCGGGCGCTACTATCACCGCGGAAACCGGTAGCGCCGGGGCTGGCTGGTCGCCAACACTGGAATAATCAAGACGGAGGACGGCGGGAAGCCTTTTGTCCGCCGCAAGGTAAGCACGCCCTAACCGGCAGGGCTGGACCAACAATGCCGGTATCCTACCGGCACTTCCCCATTTGACGCTTCCGGGGACGCTGGTATGCCTGTGCATTCAGCATGGATGACAACACGATCGTTCTTGAGGCGGCGGGTCTAACGAAATCCTACGGGACGCTGCGTGCGGTGGATGGCATCTCGTTTGCGTTGCGGCGCGGGGAGTGCGCGGGGCTTCTCGGCCCTAACGGGGCGGGTAAGTCCACTGCCATTGCGATGATCATGGGTCACCTGACGCCGGACGCGGGCACGGTCCGCATCGAGGGCTCTCCGCTTTCCGGAGACTGTGATGAACGAAAGCGCCGCCTCGGTCTCGTGCCGCAGGATCTGGCGATTTATGAGGATCTGAGCGCGCGGGAGAATCTGCGTTTCTTTGGCGCGCTCTACGGGCTGGAGGGGCGGCATCTGGCGGAGCGCATGGATGCAGTGCTCGGGATTGCAGGACTGCGCGACCGCGCCGGTGACCGAGCGGGGCGTTACAGCGGCGGCATGAAGCGCCGGCTGAATCTCGCTGCCGCGCTGCTCCACGACCCTCAGATTCTCCTGCTGGATGAACCCACGGTGGGCGTCGATCCGCAGAGCCGGAACAGCATCTTCGAAGCCATCGAAGCGCTGCGTGCCGAGGGAAAGACCATTCTCTACACGACCCATTACATGGAGGAAGTGGAACGCCTGTGCCACCGCGCCGTCATCATGGATCACGGGCACATCATCGCCGATGACACCGTGGCGGGCCTCAAAGCGCGGGGGTTCAGCGGGCGCAGGGTGGTGCTGGAGACTGATGCCTCCCTAACCGATTCCATAACGGAGGGGATCTCCGGCATTGCCGGCATTCAAAGTGTCAGCGTGTCCGGCCAGCGGCTGGAGGTGGAGACCAGTGACTTTATGGATGCCGCGCCCGCATTGCTCCAGCACCTGCGTGCTCAAGGCATCGGCGTGAGCCACATGGAAACGGAATCCGCCAGTCTGGAGCACGCCTTCCTCTCCCTGACAGGCCGCACCATTCGCGACTCATGAAACTCCGCCAGCTCGCCGCCATCATCTCCAAAGACGTCAGGCTGTTTCTCAACAACCGCGCCTCCGTCATCCTGACACTGGTGGTGCCCATCGCGATCGCTTCATTCTTTGGTTACGTCTTCGCGCCCAAATCGCCGTCCGGCGGTTCGGGGCGCATGAAGCTATGGGTGGCGGACCTCGATGGAAGCGCAGTGTCGAAGGAGATCGTTTCACGGCTGACGGAGGACAAGTCATTGCGGGTGTCCGCGCACACTGAGGCGGAGACGCGTCAGGGCATTGCGGCGGGCGAAGCTCCGGTAGCCATCGTGCTGCCTGCGGGATTCGGGGAAAAGGCGGGAAGTTCATTTTTTACGCCGGGGGAAAAGCCGTCCGTGACCCTGCTGGTGGATCCTTCGCGCACCATGGAATCGGGACTGGCGCAGGGAGTCCTGATACAACACGCCATGGCGGTGATTGGCCGCGATGTCTTTTCTCCAGGCACAGGGTCGAAGTGGATCGATCAGTCGATGAAGACTCTTGATTACGTGCCGGGCGAACGCGGTGCGGCGACGCGCGAACTGCTTGCCAGCGTGAAACAATGGATGCAGCGCGAGAGCCAGGCCGGAGCCTCCGGTGGAGGAGGCGCCCCCAGCGGGCCTGCGCCCGCTTTTTCCGCACCGTTTGAAACGAAGGTGGAGCCACTGACGGGCAATAAGAATGCGGTCTATAACGGTTATGCGCATTCCTTCGGCGGCATGAGTTTGCAGTTTATTTTGATGTTCGGCATCGAGTGTGCGGTGCTGCTGTTGCAGGATCGCAAGAGCGGCATGTGGAAACGGCTGCGCGCCGCGCCCGTGTCCCGCGCCACGGTATTGACGGGCCGGGCGTTGAGCTGTGCGCTCATCGCGTTTGTGACCATGACCATCTGCTGGGGTTTTGCGATGGTGGTGTGCGGTGTCAGGGTGCATGGAAGCTGGGCGGGATTCATCCTTATCAATGCCGCCTCCGCTCTTCTCGCCGCCAGCTTCGCACTCATGCTGGCGGGCATTGGCCGCTCTGTGGAAGCCACGCGCGGCATCGCCATTTTCGCCGTGCTCATCCTGGTGATGCTCGGCGGCGCATGGGTGCCCTCGTTCATCTTCCCCGAGTGGCTCCAGAACATCACTCAATTCATTCCCACGCGCTGGGCCGTGGATGGCATGGACGGCATGACGTGGCGCGGCCTGCCCTTTTCCACCGTCGTGGTTCCTCTTCTCTCCCTGACAGGATGCATCGCTCTCTTTGGAGTGATCGCCTGGTGGCGCTTCCGCTGGCAGGGGGAATGAACTTGTACCGGCGAAGCAATTATGCTTGCGCAGGACGGCGGAATTCCGGTATTTCGCGGCCATGCATCTGCGCCTGCTAACGGTTATTTCCATAGGTGGTTTGTTGAATGCCTGCGAGGCTCCCGAGGCTGAAAAGCCGTTCGATGAAAAGATGTTCGGGCTGGCGCATGGCAGAAGTGAAACGGCGGCGGAACGGGAGGAGCGGCTGGACCGGGGAGTGAGGCGGGACTGGAGAGACCCGCGGAAGCCGCCGGAGGCGATGACGGATACAAGGGAGGGGGGTCAGTTATTCAGGGGCTACTAACAGATGGGCATAGCGGGAGGGGAAGGTGGAGGACTCGCTGGTGCTGGTAATCGAGACCACCGTTACATCGACCGCGTCACCTGTGACCAGATCGATGGCGGAGTCCGTAACGCGCCCCACGGAGACCGCATCCTCCAATGTCGCGGCGGACCGGCGGGGGCTTTGCCGGGCTCACGATAGGTGATGGTGCGCATGACTCGGTAGCGGGGGGCGCTTTCCGTGCCGATATTGGCGAATTGCAGTTCCATGGAGGACGCGCCGATACCGGCAAAATCGGCGTCAGCGCGGGCTTCCACCGCTTTCAGTATCGCGTTGGCCGCACGACCGGCAATGGCCGTAATGCCCATCTGCAACCTGTCGCGCAGTTTCCTGCCATCGAACTCTGGAATGGTGATCAAAGTGCAGCCGTTCTCCTGGATGGTGACGTTCATGCGGCTGGACTGCTCTTCACAAATGCGGCCCCGCATGCGGGCAAGGAATTCGTTCAGCTCTTTGGTCTTCTGTGCGGAGAATCCCAACTGCTGCGCCCGGTCGCTGCTCAACACCCAGTCTTCGGACAGGATCGAAAGGCTGGATACCTTCTCCATGAGACCGGACCGCGGGCCGGCGGGCTGAGGCGGAAGATCCGGCGGCGGAAGAAGCGGCTCCGGCGTGGAGGCCTTTGCGGAACCCAGCAGACGCTGGGAGGAAGACGAAGTTTGCGCGGCGGAGGTGAGCGCGTTTCGCAGGCCGCGGCGCGGGCGCTGGCGGTCGGGAGAGGAATCGGAAGCGGACGATTGCCACAGAATGCCTGCGGTGCCTAACAAACACAGGACGGTGACCGCACGCGCCGGAGGCCGCCGGAGAAAACCGCGGCGGCGGGGAATGTTAGGAAACGGTGTCAGGGAACGGGCTTCCATAGATGAGCGTAGCGCAGGGGAGGGGTCGGGGCTTCGACCGCCAGGGAAGCAGAAAAGCCGTTGTTCGCGGAACTGAGGGAGATGGGGCCTGTGCGCAGGAGGATTGAGCCACTGCTCTCGTAGAATTCGACACCCCATGCGCGCGTACCGTTCTTTGCGGCCGGTGTGAATTTCAAATGCACCGCGTTCTCTCCAAACCACGCAAAGTCGGTTTCCGCGCGGTCTTTGGCGTAGCTCCAAATCAAGCCGGCCGCAGAGACGCGCTCCGGACCGGCGATGGCGGTGATGCCGTCGTATAACTTGCGGCGCATAGGGTTGCCGTCGTGCGGAGGGATGACGATTACCGTGGCGCCATCCTCTTCCTGGATTTTCATGCGACTGGTCTCGGAGGCGCAGAATTCCTCGCGCATGCGGGCGAGGTGGGCATTGAGGGCTTTGGTTTCGTCCGCGGTGAAACCAAGGCGCTGGGCGGCGGCGCCATTGAGCAGCCAGTTTTCCGGCAGCACCTGAAGACCGGCGAGGCGCGGGAAGAGGGCATCCACATCAGGCGTGCGGCGCGCGGGAGGAAGGAGCGGCGACGGATGTTTTGCCTCCGATCCCGGCAGGCGATCAGAAACCGTTAAGGTGTCCTGCGCGAGGGCGTTTCGCAGGCCGGCGGTCCCATGCCCTGCATGGTCGCCGATGTTCTGTGCCGAGGAGAGAATACCCAAAAGCGCGGCTGCGCCTAACGCCAGCAGGCAGGCAAGGATGCGCGTTTTTTTCCGTGCCGGGGCGCGGCGGCGGAGAGTATCAGGACAGGGCGGCGGCGTGTGCATGCCGAAGGGGACGTTATTTGAAGTTGGCCGGGCGGCAATGGCGGAGGGGGCGGTTGTCAGGTGAATGTGATCGGGAGAGAGAGAAAAATTGGAGGCTTGATTTTGCCTGATTTTGCCTGATTTCCGGGAAAGAGGCCGGAGCGAAGGAGCGGGCGCGCCGGGTGGAGACCATTGGTTTGATCTGGTTTGATCTGGTTTGATTAGGTGCGATTTAGTGCGATTTGGTTTGATGGAACTCCGGGGGGCGTGGTGTAGGTTTTGGACAGGGGGCAAGCAGAGGGCTCTGGCAGTCATGCAAGGGAGGGACGGGAAGGTGAAATGTGCGATTCTGATTAAATGGAGTGAATTGGCTTAAATTGGTTTGATCTGGTTGGATTTCGAAGGAATGGGGGCGCGGGGATCAGGGAAAAAAACGGGCGAAGGATTCATAGGCCTGATAGGGCCGATAAGCCCAATAGGTCTGACAGGCCCGGGGAGGTTCGTCATGGGAAAGCGGGTCCTGGCACGATGAGACTCACCGTGGCGTGGACCAGGTTGATAGGCGCGGGAGAAGAACCCGCGGTGCGTTGGTGGTTTGATTTGCAGAGGATGTATGAAAGTTAAGATGCGAACTGGTTTGTATTGATGTGCGGACATCACGGGACGCCGCCCGTTCCGGTAAGCCAGTGAAGGGCCGGAGAGGTGACGCGGTGATGCGTTTTTTAGCTTTGGATAAGTCCAGTGACGGAGCCCGCGGCTGCAATAATGCAGGTGATTAAACGAAAAAATGTCAAATGATTCCCGGGGGAAAAAATGGATAGCGGTGAAATGGCGGAAGTGAACCGGGAGAGAGGGCGAGGGAGGGACGAGAGGAGGTGGTTTTGCGCCGGATTGAGACGTTAGGAAGGCGCATTTGGGGCGGTTAGGAACGCATGTTTCGCGGGCCTTTTTTGCGATTTTCCCGGGGTATCGTTACCATCGGAATGGTAACGATGGGGTTCGGAGGGGGGCCGGAGCGGAAAGGGCGAAATCCAGGGGCATGTCGCCATGAATGTTCAAGCACATAGGCACATTCAACCCCAGACACCGCCTATCCCCAAACGTATTCCTCATTCCAGTCGATCGCGTGAAGTTTCAAAATGCGGCGGTATTCGTCCTGAAACGTTTCTTTGCGATGATGCGCCTCCTGCGTGGCGATCTAATCGATCACCTTTTGGCGGCCCGAACGGGACCCCGCCGCGAAAAAAGGCCTACCGGTGCCGGCCCCACAACGAACCGGCACCGGAAGCCTGGCAAGGAGTCATCCCCTGTGAAAACCCCCGCGATCCCCGGACGGAAACCGGCGGGCGAAGGTTACAGAATCGGTTGGAAAAGTGTGGAGACACCGGAAACGGGCTGCGGTGGCGGTTTCACCGCATGGTCAGCGGCCATTTGTGAACGAATACTCTCAGCGCTGCGGTGCGGCGGATGCGCCGTTCACTAACGCCGCAAATAAGATGAGGCGCGCCGGGAGTAAAGGAGGCGGTGAAGGAGGATGAGCAGGAGGCCAAAAACGAGGCTGCCGCCGATGACCCATGGCACGGCCCGGCGGCCGCGGATGGTTTTCTCAAACCAGCCCGCGTGGACGTTTTCCGGGCTGATGAGGGATAGACAAATCAAGGCGGTTACCGCGATGTAACTGAGGATGATCCAAAAGCGGGCCCACCATTGCGAGCGCGCTTTGCCGCGCAGCAGCCCGATGCCCACCGGGAGACAAAACACGGCGAAATTGAGATAGAGGCGATTGTGCATCGCGGCCTCCACAATGCTCCAGATGGCCGACAAGCCACACAGGACGAACAAAAGACCAATGACAAGAATCCGTTTTGGCATGATGGCGCGGCGGGCGGAGAAGGGCGGAGCGGTGCAGGCAAGGGAATGCATTCCGGGGAGATTGTCACGGTTTTTTGGGAGCGGCGAATGGGACGGGCTTTCAGCCCTGCGCATTTTCCGGCTACCTGGTCCTGGACCTGTCGGCCCGGGGTGGCATGGCCTGGCCGTTGGCCCTGTGTTGGGAGAGCGGGAAGTTGTGCCCGCCCGTCTGGCAGTTTCCGGGAGGGTGTCAGCCGTAAGGAATGCGCTTAAGTGCGGCCGAACGGTCGCGAAAAAAGTATCGATTTTGTTTGAAAGGAGGGAGGGATTTTCGGGAGGATGAGGATGCAGGCACAACGCCTTCTCTTCCAATGACTCTCAAATTGCCTTGTGTCGTTTCGCCCTCGCCCCGGAGAAGTGGCGCTGCGCAACCGAAGGCAAAATTCTCCCTTCCAACCTTACGCTCTTTTCCGCGCGGCGGCACAAAAAGAGCCTCGCGAACCCTGAAATCATGAAGTGCATGCTTCTCCGGAGCCCCATCGTCGTCAGTTTATTGCTATTCGTTTCCGTGCGTTCCGGCGCAGCCGGGGGCGGTGGAAAAAGTTCCGCAAAATCCGTCTCACCAGGCCAGGGGTCGCCGGGCTGGCAATGGAGCGGGAGTGCGGGGATAGGATACCGCAACCTTGGGGGAATCGATTTTAACACGGGTTGGAATTCCAGCGCCGCGCTTCTGCCGCCTCTGCAGTCGCAAACTCCTGGCGGGCGGCCTTCGCGGATCGAGGATTTGACGGTGGGTTCGGAGACGGCTTTTG
Source organism: Verrucomicrobiales bacterium (assembly GCA_035550135.1). Classification (GTDB taxonomy): domain Bacteria; phylum Verrucomicrobiota; class Verrucomicrobiia; order Verrucomicrobiales; family V1-33; genus V1-33. The sequence continues at coordinate 31,883 of DASZQB010000025.1, read as the reverse complement.
CCAATCGCACGTATCTCGATGGATTTGTGAACATCGACGGCTCGACGGAAAATCCGAATTCCTTTTTGCCGGGGACGACCGCGTTCTGGGGCTATCAATCCGATGCGCAGGTGCAGGACGGGAATCTGCGGTTCAACGGCGGGGAGTATGCCACCTCCGTGTCCAGTGCGGACAGTTCTACGCAGTCCGGAGACTGGAGCAGCGACATGGAGGGCCTGACGCCGGTGCTGGAGTTGCAGGCGCTCTACAGTCTGAGCCCGGAACTGCGCGCGGGCGGAAGGTTGACGTTCATGTTTACGAAATTCGATGCGGACAACCAGGCGACTACTTTCCGCTCCACCCAGTCTCTCACCGGCACGGTGTTTACGGTGACGGATCTTTATAATCTGCGCGGTGTCATCCCCCCGGCCGCGCCGTATGCCGGAACACTGAACAGTTCCGGCACGGCGCCGCTCATCGACAATATTCCCTCGCAGCGGATCATCACGGCGGGAACACCTGTGGTGCAGTCAGCGGTTTACGAAAACAGTGTGGAGGAGTCGGTGGATCTCTCGCTGTCCACGCTCTCGCTGGGTCCCACCATCGAGTATGCGCGCGGGGATTTCTCGTTTTCGGGCTCCTTTGGCCTCGCACTGAATTTTGCGAATTGGGATGCCTCCTCGCAGGAGCGTCTTTTTCAAACCGCCGCCGGAGCGCCGCGCACGCAGGTGCGTGAATGGCGGGATCACCGCAGCGGCACGGACGTATTGCCGGGATTCTTTATCACGGCGGCCGGGAGCCGCCGGCTGAACGATCAATGGGAAGTCTCACTCTTTGGACGCTACGACTGGAGCAAGGAACTGTCCGAGGGCGTGGGGGCTTCCCGCTTTTCCGCCGATCCAGGAGGCTGCTCGCTGGGCGGCACCATCACTTTTAAATTCTGATCACTATGCGCTTCCGGACCCATTTTTATCTTTTCCTTTTGCCTCTGTGTCCTGCACCGGCGCCAGGCGGCGAGCCGGCGGCGAGGGTGGAATTTGCAAAAGCGACTTACACCATCCTCGCGGGCCAGGAATTTCAAACGACGATCGGGCTGAATCCCTTCCCCGCCCCGGGGCTGTTCAGCTATGGACTGATCGTTACGGTGGAGGGCAACAATGGATTGATCGGCATTACGAGCATGACGCCTCAACCGGCGCTGGCCTTCGATGGCGTCATGGGGCCTGGCAGCCGGGGAGTGTCAGCGGAAGCCGGAAAATTTTCGGCGAAGGGATCGGTGAATATCCTCCTGCCGGAGAAACCGAATCATTCCGAATCCACTCTCGGCACCCTAACCGTCGCCGGTCTGCCGGAAGGCAGTTATACGCTGAGGCTCGCGACTTACAACACGCTCGGCCCCACGGAGACGGTGTTTGTGGACGGCCAGTGCCGCCCGCTGGACAGCGATCTTCAGTTTGGCACCGCGGCGCTCACGGTGGCGGGCCGTCCGCAGGGGACCATCACTCCCTTTGGCGCGATGACACCGGACCGGCAGACAGGTTTGCTCACGCAACAGTACGATGTGAAAAACACCGGTTCGACGGCAGCGGCGTTTCGCATTTTGATCAAAAACATGCCAGCCGGATCGCAAGTGTGGAATGCGCACGGCACTGTGGATGGCATTCCCTACGTCGATCTTCCGCAGACCCTCGCCGCAGGAGGCACGCAGCGGATAACCATCGAATACCGCTCCGCCGACCGGGCCACGATTCCGATTCCGGAGTTTGAAATCGTTAGCGCCGGCAGCCCGCCGGCAACACCTTCGGGAGTGACGATGAATCTCCAGCCCCGCGCCACGTTCTCCAACGGTCAGGTGCTTCTGGAATTCAACTCGGAAGCCGGAAAAGCATACTACATTCAATACGGCACCGATCCCGCGTCGTGGAAAACGGCACTGCCGAAGGTGGCGGGCACCGGCAAGCGTGTGCAGTGGATCGACAACGGCCCGCCCAAAACCGACTCGCTCCCGTCCGCTTCACCCGCGCGGTTTTACCGCATCGTCGTTTCGGAAGCCGCTCCCTAACAATATATTTTTCCGGCTCTCTTTCCGGAATTTGATTTCCGCTGACCTCCCTGGCTTATGCTGAACGTTTCCAAATTTTTCAAATGGTCCCGCGCACACGCACTGCTGCTGGCATTGTCCTGCGTCATTCATCCGGCGGCTGTCAGGGAAGCGCACGCCCAGACAACTCCCGCTCAGTTGACGGTGAACGATGGGGGAGCGGATCGAAGCAGAATCAGGCAGCTGGTGGTGGACGTGCCGCAGGGCCGGCTCGCGACGGCAGGCAGTCTGCAAATTCAGTCACTGACGACAAGGACCGTGCTTCCCCAGAGTGCCTACCAGGTGACGCCCGGCGCTGCGGCGGGGCAGACAGTGATCACCTTCACGACCCTGCCCGGCCAGGCGCTCCCGGATGGAAATTACGTCCTTTCCGTCCTGACACATTCCGATGGCGCGAGCGTGCCCCGGCAGAATGAGGCGTTATCGTTTCACGCCTACTTCGGCGATCAGGACGGTGACAGGGATGTCGATTTTCTGGATACCGCCGTTTTCCGCAAAACCCTGAACCTTTCAAGCACGCAGGCGGGATTCGACGGGCGTTTTGACTCCGATGGTGACGGAACGGTAAACCAGACAGACACCCAGCGGCTGCAGACGAATTACTTCAAGATCCTGCCGCAGGACGCTGCGATCCTGGCGTACCTGAGCGTTGATGACGGCGCGCTGGACAGCGACAACCTAACCAGCATTGTCAATGTGGAGGGCACAGTCTTTCGCACGCCGGAAACCGCTCAGGCCGTGCTGCGCGGAACCGTCAGGCGCGCCAGTGATCCGTCACCGGACGCCAACGCACCGTATGCGGGTGATCTCAGTGCCGATTTGACTTCCCCGACAGGTTTCACGCTGAATGAAACGCGGCTGCAGGCATTGAATGGCGCTGCGCTGGAGGAGGGCGTGTCCTATCGCTTGTATCTGCAACTGGTGAAGCCTGACAATTCCACGGCGGCGCTGAACTCTCTGGCGTTTACCATTGCGCCAGGCCGCGGCAATTCCCCCCCGGATCTGCTCACGCCGGGCGATCGTTTGATTCCGCCTGCGCTGGCATTCAGCACGACCATTTTTGCCACGGACCCCGATCCGGGCGACACGCTTACTTTCAGCCTCGTTACCGGACCGCCCGGAATGACCGTGGCATCCTCCGGCAAGCTCGACTGGACGCCGGCGGCGGACAGCACCGGTCCGCATCCGGTGACCGTGCGCGTCGCGGATGCGGCGGGCGAATCTGACAGCGGGAGCTTTGTCATCACCGTGGCGCAGCCGGAACAGCCCCTTCCGGACCGCAGCGCCCCGGTTCTTTCCGTGCCGGCAAACAGCACGATTGTCGCCGGCAGCGCGTTTGCCGTCACCGCGGGGGCCACCGATGCGGACGCCGGAGACGTGCTCGCTTTTTCCCTGCCGGCCGCGCCGCCGGGAATGAGCATCAATGCGTCGAACGGAGCCATCACATGGACACCGGCAACGGAACATGCCGGCATGAATGAAATCACGGTCAAGGTCACGGACAGCTTTGGTCTCGCGGATACCGGCACTTTTTCCGTTAGTGTGACATTGCCCAACCGGGCTCCTGTGGCGTTGAACGACATTTTTTTCACACCCAAAGGTGTCGCCACCACCATCCCAATTCCGGGGGTCCTGGGCAATGACAGCGACCCTGACGGAAATCCGCTAACCGCCACGCTTTTGAGCGGCGTGCAAAACGGAACGCTGAATTTCCGCCCCGATGGTACATTTGACTACCGCCCGGGGACAGGTGCTGCTCCCATTCAGGCACGGCTGGCCTATGGATTCCACAAGTTCACTGTCAATGGCAGCACGAGCGACTTTAAACCGAATGACACCATCAGGCCGGTCGCGGCGGACCTGGATGGCGACGGAAAACCCGAGATCATCACCATAGGTACAAAGGGTGCCGGTATTGCGAATGCCGGGTGGCTGCTGGCCTTAAAGCTGGACACAGCGACTCAAACCATGCAACCGCTTTGGTCATTCCACGGTATCAGTGGCGCTGTTTCGATGTGGCTTGCACGGGAGCCGGCCGTTGGCGACGTGAATGGTGACGGTAAACCGGAGGTGGTAATAGGAGGCGAATGCCGCGGTGAAATCCTGATCTTCAGCAATACAGGACAACTGCTCGTAAACACGCAGGCCGACATCATGGGCACCCCGGAATGTTATGTAGCGGGCTCGAACCCCGCGGTGCAGTTGGCGGACCTGGACGGTGACGGCGCCGCGGAAATCATCGTGCAACATCACGGAAACAGTCTGAGGGTTTTCAATGGCAGGGGTGAAGTGTTGTGGGAGCGGCAAGCCACCGGCGTGGGCGTCAATAACATCTCAGCGGGTCCGGTAGTGGCGGATATCGATCTGGACGGAAGGCCCAACATTTATTACGCGGGCATCCTTTTTGACGCTGAGGGAAACACCTTGTGGACGCTCTCTGATCCGCGCACCCGTTACGGGGACGAGTTCGTTGCGGTGGCAAACCTGGACGAGGATCCATTCGGCGAGATCGTGATTTTCGCGGGCCGGAATCCCAACTCCCTGCGTGTCGTCGAGCATGACGGAACCTGCAAGTGGGTCGCTGTGAACAGCAGCAACCCGCCAACGGGAAGCGGATGCACACCCCCTCTTCCCTTTCCGAATGCGTCGGGACCGCTGGAGAGAGCACTGCTCGTCGCCGACGTTCAGGGCGACGGTCTTCCGGAGATTATCGCGGCGTCTGCGGAAAGCAGTTATAATCATGTAACCGTCTTCCGCCGGGACGGTACTATCCTTTGGCAAAAAAGGGCGTCCATCGGCGGGACGGAGATGGGCCAAATCGATGTGGCCGCCTTCGATTTCAACGGGGATGGCGTCATGGAGGTGGTGGTCTCCGGACGGCATGGTACGATTTTCCTCTCCGGCGCGGACGGTTCGACCGAGTTTGAAATCCCGTGGGACCAATTCAATCCGGGCAGGCCAGCCGCTGCTCCGGAATTGAGTCCCATCGTGGTGGACATGGAAAACGACGGACATGCCGAACTCGTGATCGCGGGACGGGACAGTTCCGGAGGGCCGACAGGCTTTTTTGTTTACAAAGATGTTAACGATCGCTGGATGCCGACGCGCTCTGTGTGGAATCAGGCACGTTACCAAATCACCAATGTCAATAGTGACGGAACCATCCCGCGACGGGAACCGGTGAACTGGCTGACGCCCGGGTTGAACAACTACGGAGTGAACGTGCCCGCGCCGGATGAGTTGCGCTCCACGGACTCCTTCACCTACCAGGTCAGCGACGGAACGCTTACTTCGAATGCAGCCACGGTGACTTTGGAAATTCGGAAGCCGAACAATCCTCCTGTCATTCTTTCGAGACCGGTCACCGCGTCCGTGCCCGGGTTTCATTATCGCTATCACATCTTCGCCACCGATCCCGATGCCGGAGATGCGGTCACCATCAGCCTTCTCGACGGCCCCGCGGGCATGGCCATGGACGCTGGCAGCGTGCTGCGCTGGGCTCCAACTGCTGCGGACCTCGGCACGCACACCGTCATCATCGGAGCCCAGGACCGGGACGGCGCCACAACCGTTCAATCGTTCACTTTGAACGTCATCGAAGCCCAGCCAGTACCGGACGTAACGGGAAAACCGCGCGCGGACGCTGTGGCTGCGCTGGAGGCGGCCGGATTTGCCGGAGGCCGAATCACGCAGGAGGATCACCCCAGCGTTCCCGCGGGTTCGGTCATCAGTCAGAGCCCTCCCGGCGGAGCCTCGGAACCGCCAGGCACTGCTGTCGCACTGGTCGTTTCCGCAGGGCCTGGTCCGGACAACACGGACGGTGATGGCGATGGATTCACTCCCAATCAGGGCGACTGCAGCGACACTGATCCTAACATTCACCCCGGCGCACAGGACGCGTCCGGCGATGGCATCGACCAGGATTGCGACGGTGTGGATGGAAATCTCACGCTGGCCTCGATCATCGTGGAGCCTGCCAATCCACGCGTGCTGACGAACCGTCTCGTGCCGCTCACGGCGACAGGGGTCTTCACAGATGGCACCAGCCAGAATCTAACATCGGTCGTCACCTGGTCCACCGGCGCGCCGCGCTTCAGCAGCAGCACGGCAGGGACCTTCACCGTGACCGCCACGAAAGGAGCCATCAGCGGAAATACCGTGATCACCGTGGCGGACCGTACCGCCGATACCGCTCCGCCGCAGGCGGAAATCACGTCTCCGGCCTCCGGCACCACCATCACCGCGCCCACCGACGTGCTGGGCAGCGCCGCCGATCCTAACTTCCTCAAGTACGAACTGGCCTATGCCCCCGCAGGCACCACGGACTTCACCGTCATCACCACCGGCTCCAATCCGGTTAGCAACGGAGTGCTCGGAAAGTTCGATCCCACAACACTGATCAATGATCTGTACACCATTCGCCTTACCGTGTATGACCGCGGTGGCAACGAGAGCGTGGCGGAAACGTCCGCACAGGTGGATGAAAACATGAAGGTCGGGAATTTCTCCCTGACATTCACTGATCTCCAGATTCCCCTGTCAGGAATTCCCATCACGATCAGCCGCAATTACGACAGCCGCGACAAGGGGCGCGGGGATTTTGGTGTCGGCTGGAGACTCGGGATTCAATCGCTGAAACTGCGCAGCAATCGCGTTCCGGGCACCGGCTGGAATGTGATCAAGTCGGGGTTGGCGTTCGGACTTCAGGCCACGGATGTTCACATCGTCGGCCTTACCCTCCCTGACGGACGCGTGGAAGTTTTCGAGATGGTCGTGTCCCCGCAGGTTTCGCCGCTCGTGCCCTTCCCTCCGTCAGTGCTGAAGGCCCGTTTCGTTCCGCGCGCCGGCACGCTGGGCCGCCTCGAAAGCCTTGAGAACAATACGCTTTCCATTTTCGATACCCAGCCCGGCACGGTCGAACTCCTCGACGATATAACCCTCGCCACCTACAATCCTCAGCGCTTCCGCTACACCGCGCCGGACGGCACCGTAGTCGTCATCCATGCGCAGAACGGCGTGCAAAGCGTTACGTCACCTGACGGGAATACCCTCACCTTCACCACTGGCGGCATCTTCCACTCGTCCGGAAAGTCGGTGCTCTTCACCCGCGATTCTGCAGGACGTATTATTACCGTCACTGACCCCGCTGGTGGCGTCCAGCGCTACACCTACGACGGCAACGGCGACCTGCGCACTCATACCGACGCTGGAGGGAACGTGACCCGTTATGACTACAATCGCAGCCATGGTCTTCTGCGCATCACCGATCCGCTGAACCGCGTCGTTGGCCGCAGCGACTACGACGACACAGGCCGGCTCATTCGTATCACCAACGCCAACGGACGCGTCATCAATTTTACCCATGACGTGAACGCCCGCCGGGAGGTCGTCACTGATGCCGGCGGCCAGACCACCGTCATGGAATACGACGAGCGCGGCAATGTGCTGCGAACCACCGATGCGCTGGGAGGCGTCTCCACCAATACCTACGATGCCGATGGCAATCAACTCACCACCACCAACCCTGAAGGCGAAACCATTACCCGCACGTTCGACGGTCGCCGCAATCTTCTCTCGCAGAAGAACGCGCTTGGGGAGACCACCACGTTCACCTATAACGGGCAGGACAAGGTCACCTCGCTCACCGATCCTCTGGGCCGCGTCACGCGCTTCGAATACACCGCTGCCGGAAAACTGCAGCAGTCCATCGACGCCGCCGGCAATGTCTCGCAGCGCAATGATTACGATGCCAAAGGCAACCTGATCGCCCGCACAGATGCGCGGGGCTTCGTGACACAGTTTGAATACGACGCCAGCGGCAACAAGACGGTGGAGATCGATGCCAAAGGCGCGCGCAGTACGATGCAATACAATTCGCGGGGCGACCTCGTGAAAGAAACCGACCGGAGAGGCGCTTCCCTGCTGACGGCTGTGGATTCCCGCGGGTTCTTCACACAGAAGACCGATCCCCTCGGCAACGTGAGTCGATTTACCTTCAATGAGGCCGGCGTGATGTCCGATGTCACGGACGCGATGGGAAATGTGACCCGCCAGGAGGTCGATGCGACCGGGAAGGATCTCTCCATCACAGACGCGACCAACTACCGCAGGGGCAAAACCTATGACATCCGGGGCAATGCGACGGGCACGCCGAACACGGCCGGCCAAACGCTGCTCCATGAGTATGACGAACTCTCTCGTCGCGTGAAAACCATCGCTCCGGGCGGAGCGGCCCAACAGCAGTTCTACGACAAAGCCGGGCGGGTCATCCGCAGCGTGGACGCGAGAGGGAACGCAATACTGATGGAATATGACGATGCCGGAAGAAATACGAAAGTCACCGACGCTCTGGGCCATACCACGCTGTTCGCCTACGACGCGGCGGCCAATCTCATCAGGAAAACGGACGCCAAAGGGAATGTTTTCCAGTTTGAATACGACGCCCTTGACCGCCTGATTCGCACCCGTTTCCCGGATGGAACCACCACCGTGACGGGATACGATGCGGGCGGCAATGTAACCAGCGAAACCGATGCCGCCGGCCATGCGACGTTATATTCCTATGATCCCAATGGCCGGTTGCAGGACGTCATCGATCCACTCGGAGGCCAGACACGGTTTGAATACGATGCCGATGGCAATCTGCTCAGGCAGGTCGATGCCAATGGCCGGGCCACCCGGTTTGCCTATGATGCCAACGGTCGTCTCATCCGCAAAATCTGTCCGGACGGGACCACCGAAGCTCAAACATACGACACCGGGGGCCGCATCGCCAGCGTCACGGATGCCGCCGGTCGCGTCACGCTCATGGAATACGACCCCGCCGGTCGCCCTCTCCGCAAGACCTTTCCCGATGGAACCGCGGAGTCATTCACCTATTCGCCCGCGGGACAGTTGATCTCGGCAACGAATGCCAGCGGCACAGTACAGTTCAGCTATGATGCGGACGACCGGCTTCTTCAAGTCACCAACATTGACGGCAGCACCATCACGTATGGCTACGACCTTGCCGGAAACCGCACAGCCGTCACCACGAAGCTGCCGGGAGGGCCGGCTCGCCTCACCGCCTATACTTACGACCGGTTGAACCGCATCGAAACCGTCACTGACTCTGCGGGAGCCGGCACCCGTTACGGCTATGACGAGATCGGAAACCTGGCATCCGTCAGCTATCCGAACGGAGTGGTTTCCACTTATACTTACAATGCCCTGAGCCGCCTGGTTTTGCTGACCCACAGCCGGGGGACCGCCACGCTGGCCAGCTATGCTTATATCGTAAACGCCGCGGGCGATCGCACGCGCGTGACCCATGCCGATTCGTCCTTTGTCGAATATGAGTATGACGCTCGTCGACGGCTCATCCGCGAGAGTCACATGGACCCCGGCGGTACAAAGCACGCAGAGTGGCGCTACGCCTATGACGCTGTTGGAAACCGGACATCGCTGCTGGATCCCGCCGGCAGGGAAACCCTCTACAGATACGACGCCGCCGACAAACTCCTCAGCGCAGGGCCCACCGGCTTCGCTTACGATGCGAGGGGTAACATAATCGCGCGAAATTCGCCCGCGGGCAGCACAGCGTATGCTTTCAATCCGGAGAACGAAATGACCGGAGTGAACACTCCGGCCGGCAGTGCGGAATTCGCCTATGATGCACGCGGCGAGCGAATCCGCAGCAACGGGCCGGGCGGGATGGTGCATTATTTGGTGGATACCGCGAACGCGACCGGCGTCTCCCAGGTCCTTGCAGATTACGATGACGCCGGCGCTGCGCTCGCAGAATATACCTACGGCTACGACCTCCTTGGTCAGCGCCGGAACGGCGCAGCGAACTTCCACCACCGCGACGGCAGCGGCAACGTCCGGCTCCTGAGTGATTCTGCGGGCGATGCCTCCGATACCTACGTCTATAACGCCTTCGGTGAACGTCTCAGCCGCACCGGCGCCACCGCGAACCCCTATCAATTTGCCGGCGAGCGTTACGGTGAACTCGAAGGTCTCACGTTCCTCCGTGCCCGCTATTACGATCCCTCCACCGGTCGCTTCATTAGCAAAGATCCGTTCGAGGGAGTGCTCCGCGACCCTGTTTCGCTGCACCGCTACCTGTATGCCAACGCCAATCCGGTCGCCTTTACAGATCCGACAGGGCTGATGAGTCTGGCGGAAGTAAAGGTCTCGGCAAGCATCGGCTTTACGGTATCGTTGTCTATTAGCCTCATCAGTGGCGAATCGATCTTTAGAGCGGTTCCGAAAGCGATCATCGCCGCGGGATTCGCCGTTCTCGGCGGCGGTGCGGTCGGAGCTATCGGCGTAAAAATGGCCACTCTGATTGCAGGTTCGGTGGCCCGTCGGGCGTTAATCGGCGTTGCAATCATCGTGAGCAAAGCCGCAGTTACCACCGTCTTGTCATTGGCAAACTGGGCAACAGACAATTGGTGGGATGGAGCTGAGCTTGTTAGGGGTTTATCCCTTCGCAGTGCCGGACATATATTCGTGATTAATTTAATGGCGGAAGCCGTGACTTTCGGGCTCCTTCCGGTCGGAGTCAGTCCGGCCAGCGAAGCCGACAGAGTGCTCGCGGCCGGGATTGACAAGCGGGTCTGGCATGACTTTATAGCATCGGGCTATAGCGATTTCGTCAATTTCCTAAAGGCGGCGAAAGGAGGAACAGCCCGATATGACCGGGCCAAGAATTTAATTCCAGAGCTATCTGAACTGGCCGAGATCGCGAGAAGAGAGATTATTACCGGCTTCAAGATGGGACTTATCGTAGGACAAAGAGCCGAAGCCGAATTCACTAAGGTTTTAGGGATATGGCAATCGTCGTGCGACGAGCTGCTCGAAAGCTACTTCCAGTCGAAGAAGTGAGGACAATCACTGCGCTAACTAAAGCCGCGGCCATCACCCCCGCCGCCGGGCCATGCACGATGAATCCAACAGTGAAGCACGACCGAAAGAAATCAGGCCCCCCTGTTTTCCCGGTGCCTATCGTCTTGCCCAGCCGCCGCTGAGGGTGCGTTTGGCTTCAGCTTCGGCGGTGGTGAGCTGATTTTGGAAATCGCCGGCGGAGGTGGCGGGTTCGGGAAGCGGTTTGTTGCAGGGGCGGATGAGCGCGAGGCCGTTTTGAACGAGGAGATAGGCCATGTTTTGCAGCGTGGGCTTTCCGGGCGCGCCGTCGCTGGCGTAGGCGAAGCATTGATAGGCGCCGTCGGCCGGGTCTTTTTCCCAGCGGGTGATGACGCGAAAGTGAACGGTCCGCAGGGTATTGAGCGTGAAGTCGCGCGCTTCGACGGCGAGTTCGCGCAACTGGTCCTCCGACTTCAATCCGAAGTGATCCATGGCCTCCCGCGCAGCTTCAGGAGTGCCGCCATTCAATTGCACGGTCTGCACCCAATAGAGCCGGAAAAGAAACGATCCGCGGGGCGTCAGGACGCGGAACGTATCGCCGTCATTGGCGGGATCGTCCTCCAGTTTGCAGTTCGGCAGGATTTGATATTCGCTCTTGGGCTGGGCGTCGTCGCCCAGAGGAATGGAGGGAGTGGCCGCGGCAGCGGACGCCGCGGGGTTTGCCGGCGCAGCGGCCGCCGGTTGAGGGGAGGCCGGGGGATTGCGTTCACCCGCATTGCGCTTGAGGACCCACGCCACGATGATCAGCACCGCCATGAGGAGCAGTGTGATGGTGAGGGTAAAACTGGTGCTCTTGTCCTCCCGGGGGGTGTATGGGTCGTCCATCGGCGGTATTCGAAGATGCGGGCATCATGGCTTTCCGCCCGCACCCGCGCAATCCGGTTTTGCCCGCAGCCGCCGTGTGGGGGAATGGTTATTCGTTTCCGTGCCGCAACTGCCGGTCGAGTTTCCGGAGTTCCTTCGCCATCTCTTCGGGAATATCCTTTTGGTTGGCGTGGAAGAGGCGGATCATGATCCCGGTAGCCGCCGGATAAATGGGGGAGCCAGGAATGGCGGCGGTCCCGAGCATGTTGATCGCCTGCGTCACGGGCTTTACCTTTTCGACTTTTTCGATGATCTTCTGTTTGAGATCCATCGGAATCTTTGGATGCAGCAGCGCGCACACGAGAAACGGAAGATTCGAATCGAACGTTTCCCGGCCCAATTCGATGGAGTCAATGTAGTCCCGCTGATCGGCAACGTCGCTCTTTATGAAGTTGTCGAATTCGATATGGAGCCGCGTGCTTTGCTCGAGGATGGGTTTCATCCGTTCGAAATAGACCGAGTCCGGCACTGTCTCATTCGTTGCCCGGGATATTGCGGTTCCCTTTTTGGCTTCGCGGGAGAGTTGCCCCGCCACGACCATGCCGACCTTGGCCAGGACTCCCAGCGCAACGAGAATCACTAACGCGAGCGACACCTTTGTGCCGGTCTTCGCCTGTTTCCACCAGTGTCCGAATCCCCCGCTCTGGTGACGTTTTAAGAGTTCAGCCTGACGTTTTTTGTACGCTGCCGCCCGCTCTTTCTGTTTTTCAGTCAGTTCCTGCGGGGAAGACGAAGCCTGATCCGGCGAAGTGGAGGTGCTAACATATTCCTCCGCCGGGTTCTTCGGCTGCGTCTTGTCGAGGTCGTCCAAACTCCAAAGTTCGGCCTCCGTTGGCTTGCGCTTTCCGGGCATGGGTCCGCGGGGAACGGGACTTTCTCCGGGTCCGCTTTGTGGCATGTCCGGCTTCTGCTGCACCCAGCCTTTTACGGGCGGCTCCGTCCAGAGTCCCTGGCTGGCGGGACGATATTTGTAATACTCCTCCATCTCCTCCCACTGCGCGGGCGGCAGAGCTTTTTTGAAGAACTCCCAGCCAACCCAGTCAGCCGGAGTGATCTTCATGAGGTCCGCCAGATTTCTGCGGGCGTCCATGCTGTCCCAGTGCACGGTCTTTCCGGCCTCCACTTCATCAATCACGCTCTCCCAGTACGGCTGCCAATTGGGAGGAAGATGCCAAAAGAGACGGCCCAGCTCCAAGCGCTTTTCCGCCGCCGGGAGCACCGAAGAACGGGCCTGCGCCGGCAGCCATCCCAGCGCGGCGTCCAGCAGGAGCCGGGCACCGCCTGGCTGTGCGAGCGCCAGCCTCGAAGCGAGCTTCAGCGCGAAAAATCCGGTAGAGGGATGATGGAAGGCCGCCGCCGCATCCGGCGCGGTGAGCGCCTTGCCGATCGTGATCATCGGATCCACCGTCTTCCGGCTGTGCCAGTAGTTGAGCATCAGTTCAGCCCCTTTCGTGCTGCCGGCACGCAGTTCATGCAGCACATCGCCCGTGGTGATGTGACTGGCGATACCGGCTTCGGTGAATCCCCGCTCGTAAATACCGGCGAGCATCTCCGCCCATGCCTGCCACAGGGCCGGATTCTCACCGCACGCAAGGCGCAACTCCGAGAACGCCCCGGGCACATCGCGGAAATTCCTCGTCTCTTTTGCCTTGCGCAGGGTATCGGCGGCCGTCTCGAAGGTATAAGGCAGCATGATGGCGGACAGCGCGGACGGTTCCTTCCGCGAAATATTCGTTCCAGTGGACATGGGGGCGTGGGCGTATGGGACGGGCACTCTCAAGGAACAAAGAGCGACCGTGAAATTCCGGTGAACCTATCCTATAGTCCCCGGGTCTGTCCAGAGTCGTCTTTCGGGTCTTTACGCGGCGCGGTTTTTTCTTTCTTCGGCTGTTTGTCCAGGCCCCGGAGCTCAGAGCGGAGGGATTCGGGAAACTTGCTGCCATGCTCCCGGTAAATGGTTAGAACCAGTTGATCGATCGTTCCCGCCGTGGCCGCCCCTGGAATGCGCGCCATGCGCAACAATTGCACCGCCTCGGCCGGCGGGGCGATTTCGACAATACGGGCTATCGCCTTTTGTTTGACACCCATCAGCACGTTTGGATGCACGATGCAGCAAACGAGAAGCGCCTTTTCACTTTCCTCCGCGGGTGCGAACGCCCCAATGGATTCCACGGTTTTCAACTGCCCGGCTCTGTCCGCCGCCAGAAAGGTTTTCAGAAGCGGTCCCGTCGCCGGGAACAGTTCCACAACGGATTTAATCTGATTGAGATGGGCCTGTTTGGATGGTGCAGGAAGGGTGAGACTGGAGCCCGGTGAAACGTAGGGTTTGGAATCCCCGGGAGCGAGCCATCCTGCCAGCACTCCGAAAAGGAGGAACAAACAAAAACCGCCTACGAAAAGGTAATAGCATCCCCGTCCGATCTTTTGCATGCGGGTCTTCCGCAGCGGCATGGCCCCGGCAGCGCTCAGCCACTCAAACTCACGCCCCCTGCCGCTGCCGCTGGCGCGATTGGTTTCCTGTCCCGCATTAGATGTACTGGATGATCTTTCCTCCAGCGGGATCGCGGCCCACGCAGCTTCTCTTCTTCCGTGATGATCCAATGGCAGCCACGTCCCGGCCGGAGGCGGTTCCCACGGTCGGGGAGGCCTTGCACGGCGGTTGTAGAGCGCGTCGGCCAGCCTTGCCCACCGCGCGGTCGGGAGTACGGAACGAAGGAATTGCCATCCCGCCCAGTCGTTCGGAGTGGCAAACACCAGTTCGGCCAGTGCCCTTGAGGCAACCTCCCCGTTCCAGTCCGGCGTCTTCGAATTGTCCAATTCATCCAGGATTCCCTCCCAGCAGCGCTGGGATTTCGGCGGAAGGTGCCAAAAGAGACGACCCAGATGCAGGCGCTGCTCCACCCCCGGAATCAACATCGTTCGTTCCCGTGCCGGCAGCCAAAAGAAAGCAGCGTCCAGCAGCATCCCCGCGCCTCCCGGCTGCGGTATGGCGAAGTAAAAGGCCAGGCGCAGCGCAAAAAAACCCGCCTGGCCCCGGTCGAAGTTTCCGCCCACACTCTGATTTGTCAGGGCTTTTCCCATCGCCACCATCTCTGCCAGCATCCCTCCCCGGCGCCAGTAGTCGAGCATTTGAAACGCCACGCGTGATTCCCCCGCGCGGAGTTCAAAGAGCACATCCTCCGTTTCCATGAGCGGCGCGATGCCCGCAGCCGTCAGCCCCTCGTCAAAGATTTCTGCGAGGGCTTTGGACCATTCGCACCACAGTGCCGGATCTTCCCCGCAAACCAGTCTGAGCTGCGTGAGTGCCCCCGCTGCGGGGGCGGTATTACCGGACGTCCTCACTTCCCGCAAAATTCCCATAGCAGCAAGGAAGGGTTGCGGAAGGCCCGGTAATTCCGCGGCTTTGATTTCCTTCGCGCGCACGGGACGGAACTCATCCAGTGACAGAACGGAGCCTGCCGGCATCACAAACACCGGTTCGGGCATTCCGGCGTCTCCTTCCTCACGCAGTTCGATTTCACGGAGGACGCTTTCATAAGCCCCGTGGATTCTCTGGAACCCTTCCGGATCGGAGTCCGGGCGGTGCCTCTTCAGCAGCCTTGCGTAGGCCCGCTTTACGTCACGCCGCGTCGCAGTGAGCGCATCGAGCTCAAGGATGCTCCACGGAGACGACTGACCTGGGAACATGCGCAAATTAATGGTTAGACCGGCGGCTCCTCTTCATCGGCAAACCAGGGTGCCATGAAGGAGTCCAGCATCTCGCCCGCGCGCGCGATGCGGCCTTCATCCCCCTCCGCCAGAGCGAACTCAAAGGCGTCCATCGCTTCAGAAAGGCTCTGCCGCAGCGAACCAGTCAGTTGAGTATAAAGCCGGGCGGCGCGCTCGATGCGGGCGCGGTACCGGGGAAGGTCGCGGAGGCGAATCTTCAAAGGCTCCAAACGCTTGATGGCCGCGGCGATTTGTTCCGGCGTCATCACCCCGGGCCGTTCCTCGAATACTTTGCTCTGTTTGGCGCCGGTGGCCAGGATCGTCACTTCCACCTCCAGCAAACCGCTCATGTCATAAGTAAAGCGCACCTCGACGTCCCGTCCCTGCGGATGTTCCCGGTGCTGCCGCATCCCTTTGACCGTGAGTTCACCGATGCGTGTATTCTCCGCAGTCCGCCGGCCTTCGCCCTGATAAATCTGTATCCTGACTTCGTCCTGATTCGGATGCACGGTGGAGAACGTCTTGCAGCGCGAGACCGGCACCGTGGTGTTCCGGTCGATAAGCGGTTCGAAATAGCCGGACTCGGTGCCGTCAGGTCCCAGTTGCTTCACGATTTCGATTCCCAGCGTGTGCGAGCACACATCGGTTAGGACGATATCGTTCACTGCGGCATCGCCAAGGATCAGCGCCTGCTGCACAGCGGCTCCCAGCGCCACCACACGATCCGGATCGAGGTCCTGCCGGGGAAGCTGTCCCAAATCCCCGGCCAGCAGTTCCTTCACGACAGGCATCCGGCTGGCACCGCCCACGAGGAGCACCGCGGTAAGATGCTGCGGAGTGACGCCGCCGTCGCGCAAACAGCGTCGCACCACCGGTCGCAGTCTTGCCGTGAGATCCCGCGTGGCCCCGGCAAACTGTTCTCTGGTAACGGTGATCTCCCGTTCGCCGATCGGCACCCGGCATTCCTCAGCCACGGTTAGTTCCCGCTTCACGCCTTCGAGCCGGGTTCGCCAGTAACCGGCTTTGTCCGGTTCCGGCGTCCAGCCATGCTCTTTCGCAATCCACTGCCCCAGCGCGTCGGTATAGTCTTCGCCTCCCAACCGGCTTTCCCCCGCCGAAGCTTTTACTTCCACCACACCGTCGAAAACCTCCAGCAGCGTCACGTCGAAGGTGCCGCCGCCGAGATCGAAAACCAGCAGGGTGCTGTCATCCTCCGGCCTTTGGAATCCATAAGCCAGCGCCGCTGCGGTGGGCTCATTGATCAGACGCTCCACGTCCAGCCCCGCGATCTTTGCCGCGGCCAGGGTGGCCTGCCGTTGCTGGTCGTGAAAATAGGCGGGCACCGTAATCACTGCCCGCGTGACCGGCTGTCCAAGACTGACTTCGGCGATGCGCTTCATCTCGCGAAGCACCACCGCGGAACACTCCACCGGCGTCCACTTTTTACCGCCGAACGCATAAGTGGCCTGACCTCCCATATCGCGTTTGAAGAAAGCCCGGCCCGCACCGGGCTCGACCACCAAACGGTCTTTTGCGGCGCGGCCCACAAGGATGGTTCCGTCCTCAGCCACCGCGACGGCGGAAGGCGTAAGAGTTTCGCCGAGTTCATTCGCCAGCACGTGAGGTTTGCCGTCACGGAGAACGGCCACGAGGCTGTTGGTGGTGCCAAGGTCTATGCCTATCATCTAAATTCGGAACAAGGGGGGTGCCGGCCGGTAAGTCCCGTACACCCTATGCCGGGCCGCCTGTCTGTCCAGGGGGCCATGCAACCCGGGTCCGGCAGCGTCAAGCCTGTTCCCGGAGTTGACGCGCGCTTTAATCCATCCGCCCGCAAGAGCAACCCGGCGTTGATCTCCTGCGTCTTCCGTCAGGGCATGATCACCTTCAGCCGCATAAAGACCTCCTTGCGGGCGGCAGCAGGGATTAGGTCAGTGGCCTGCCAGGTTTCGGTGGCGGTGGAGGAGCCGGTCTGAACGACCTGGAGCACAGAGGGGCCTTCCTGCCATGAGAGCAGGTCATCGGAAATTTGGGGCACGATGAGCACCGCTGCGTCGGAGGCTTTATTCCGCTGCCATGTCAGGGTGAAGCGCCCATCGATAACGGCGGTCTGCGGCAGGCCGGTGCTGGCGTTGTTCAGCGGATTTCCGTTGAGAGTGTATTCCGCGAGATTCGGGACGCCGTCACCGTCAGGATCAGCGCCAGGGAGACGGTTGGCGGCGGATTGAGACGCCAGGACCCTTGCGGACCACGCGGCGTAGGATTCATTTACCACGACCGTCATCGTATCGACGGCGTTCGCGCCACCAGGACCTGTGCCGGTGAGGCGGAGCACATAGACACCGGGAGTGGAGAACACCGCATTCGCATCCTGATAATTGGCGGTGGTAAACGTCACAGGTGCAGGACCGGACTCCATGGTCCATGCGAGCGACACTTCCGAGGGAGAGAACGAGCCGGCGTAGAGCGTGCCGTCCAGATAGACCGGACGGGCCGCCACTCCTGACAAATCCGGCCCGGCATACACGCTGAATGCGGGTGCGGAACCCGGACTCGGAGCGGCCGCCTGCCAGCCCTCCTTTTTGTCCCACTGAATCGGCCCGCCCATGGCGTCAACGATCTGCAGCGCATCTCCGCCGCCATCCGTTGAGGGATACCAGTCTTCGGAATACTTGAAGTCGAGAATAGGAATATCGAATCCTGCGATGTCGAAGCGAATGTCTTCACCGGCGTTATCCAGTTTGCCTGCAAAGGCGCCGTTCAACGTCACGCCATCGAACTGCGCCTGGAACTTCGCCGGCTCACCGGCAATCACGTAATAGGCACCCGGCGCCAAAGTGGCACCCGGCGGGAAGGTGTAAGTAATCCCGTCTTTGAAAGACACTCCGCTGAGATCCAGCGTCACCGGAGTGGCCGACCGGTCGCTCATATTCCGGAATTCGATGTATTCAGACTGGCCCGAGGAGCGCGGATTGTACATCATCTCCGTAATGCGGAGGTTGTTGAGCACTTCCGACACGCTCTCCGGCAGCGCCGCATTGGAGTAACCAGGAGAGGGAGGATTCAAGGCCACCACGTTGCCGGTGCCGTCCGGCAGGTGACCGCTGGAGACATCGCGGAACTGCGCGTTCACCTCCGCCCGGTCCACCACGGTGCCGTTGACTCCGACGAGCGCCAGCGACCCGAAAGTGGTATCGATTCCGAACGGCAACTCCCGCGCATTGCCCGGCGTGGCATCGGAGCCCTTCGCTTCAAAAGCCACGAACGAGGAGGGGCTCATAAAACTCAACTGCGGCAGCGTGCCTTTGCCGGGCAGGTTGATGAAGTCATCCGTCAGGCTCATGCCGCCAAGCGCCACGGGAAGAGCTGCAGCATTGTAGATCTCAATGAAGTCGTCTGACGCGCGGTAATCCGCATTGCCCAGCCACTCGTTGATCCGCAGTCCCGCGGGATTCGCAAGGCCGGGGACCGTCGAGTTGGCCGCGCCGATGGTCGGCGTGCAGAGAGCCCAAGTGGTCAACGCTGCGCCGGTGCGCCCGATACTGAGGTTCGGAGCCTGAAGCCCGAACGTGACGGAATCGATGACCGCCTGGCCATTCGCCACCGAATCATAAAGCAGCAATTGGTCACCATCGGAACTGAGACCGAAATTCAGGTGAATCCCGGACGACGCGGTATCGTCATCTGCATAGACCACGAGGAAGCCGCCGGCGGCGATCGAAGTGCCGGCCGGGAACACAAACTTCGTCTTTTGCAGCGGATCGTCCGTGAGGCTCTTTCCGCTGAGATCGATGGAGGTCGCACCGGTGTTACGCAGTTCGACGGTATCCGGGAATACCGCTCCATTGGCATGAGCGGACACATTGTTAGCAAGAATCTCGCTGATGACGAGCGCACCGTGCGCCGACGTCACGGTGCCATTGGAGGTTCCCGCAGGGGGCGGACTGGCCCCGTCGCCGATCAATCCGAGCAGGTAGGTCCGCCGCTGCCGGATAAAGTCTTTGATTGCCGTCCGGGTGCTGGCCGGCGCCCAGTTGCCGAGCTGCTGGTCCACGAAGGCATAGAACGGCGGATACGGATTACTGGTGGTATCCGCGTCGAACACCGTCGCAAACAGCTCCTGCAGCACACGGAAATATTTCGCGCGGAACGCGCTGTTACCCGGCGTGTCATCATCACCGAAGAGCGGCAGCAGCGGTCCAAACGCGGAGCCGTTGTCCGTCATATCATAAAGACCGCGCGAATTATAGGAAGTCGGAGAATCCCCAAGACCGCAAATCGTGTCCAGGTCGTGCGGAATCAGTTGCATGCGGCGGCGGGGAACCCCGCCGATGACCTTTGGCTCAAAGTAAACGGCGTAGTCGTCGTCCTGGCCGTTGGAGATGTTCGTTTCATTATCCTGAATAATGGTCATGACCGCAAACCACCGCGCCCATTGGTCGAGGTCCGCCACCGTTTCCAGCGTGTTCATTTCGCCGGTCGTAAAAGGCGAGCCATCCCCGTGAGCGGATGCCGCCGTTTGCCAGGTATCGAAGAAACTGATGAGATCCGACCAGTCATTCGCAGCGCTGTTATTCTGCTTGAGCCAGCCTTCCAGGTTTGCGTCCGGATCGCCCGGGTTCGACAGTCCAGACGGCCAGAAGGTATCCGGACGTCCCTTCTTATAAGCACCGCCGCCACCTGTCAGAGGCCAGTGATTGTTGATAAACTCACTGCCGATATCCTCCATTCGCACCCAGTATCCGTAGTCTGCAGTACTGCCGCCGCTGGTGGTATAGTTCACCCCGTTGCGGCGCACCTCCGCTTGAATCGTATCCGGTGCCCGCAGGCCGGACGCCTGGAAGAGTTTCATCCCGAGATGCTGCAGGAACGGCGAGCGGGGATTGAGATTGAAACGGGAGGAACCGTCAAGATCATCGTCCTGCGGGATATTAATGCGCAGCGGCCGGAACATATATCCGCGGCTGGAATTGCCGCGAATGCGCATGGCCGAGCGGTAACGAATGCTGGTTTCGGCCCCGCGGGTCACCACCAGTGTCATGTTGAACTGCCGGTCGCTGCCGGACGACACGTTGTTGTAAGCCTGATTTTCCGCGGCAGTGAGGACGAGGCGATAACTCTCGGCCACGGGGGAAGACACGCTGTTGTCCACCTGATACTGACAGTTGGCATTCTGGCCTTCCTCGGTAGGTGCCGGCCAGGTCCTGGTATTCGTGCCATCCGTCGCGGAAACGTAGAATTCGACGATCGCCAGATTGGATTTTTGATCGAGGGCGGCGAACCAGCCCTTGTTGCCGTCCCACGACATCGGCATGCTTTCAAAGGAACCTGGACTTGCGGTGTTGGCATCGCGCCAGAAGAGAGTGGCGGACAATGCCGGGGCGGTTGTTTCATCCTCAAGTTCGCAGGAGATGACCACGCGGTCCGAGGAAGTGGGCACCGCCGGCGAGTGCTTCACATTGCTGATGAGCGGGGCACCGTTGGCGGTGAGAGTGCCATTGGCCGCTCCAGGAGTGCCGCCCACGGCTGCGGATGGTGCCCAGTTTTGTCCGTTCTTGTTGGTCAGGGTGGGATTGCGCAGTTCCAGTGATCGCCCTCCGCCATTGGCCGGTGAACTCCAGTCCCAGCCATTCCAGTTCGATTCGCGCACCCTCGTTCCCCAGTCCCCCTCCGCCGCGTAATGCGTGCTGTCGAGTGAGTCACCATTCGCGTCCATCAGGGAAATTGTCTCACCGGAATTGGAGAGCGTTCCCGTCCAGCCTCCAATGACATTCGTCACGCCGGGATAGGCGGTCTGGAAGGCGGCGACATTCGCAGCCACCACCAGATACGCGCCCGGCGCCATGGTCCTGCCCGCAGGGAACGTGAAACTCACTCCGGAATCGATCTTCCATCCGCTCAGGTCAATCGTGCCCGTGCCGCGGTTGTAGAGTTCGATGAACTCGCGGTTCGTCACTTCCGGAAACGTTCCTCCGGGGCGGTACATGATTTCGTTGATCACGATATCGCTTCCCTTTTGCGTCACCGAAATCTCCACCGTCGCCGCCGTGGAGAACAGCACACCGTCGCTGACGCGGTAGGTGAAGGAATCGATACCGGAGAATCCCGCCGCCGGAACATAGACAAACGACCCGTCATTGGAGAGCGTTAGGGTTCCGTGCTGGGGATTGCTGATGAGCGTGAGCGTCAAAGGCGATCCCTCCGCATCGCGGTCGTTTCTGAGAATCCCCGCGGCGGCGCCCACGGTGAGTGTTTGGTCCGGTGCGATAAGATAGGAATCATTCCCGGCCTGCGGCGCATCATTCACACCGGTGATGGTCAGCGTCACCGTAGCTGGAGGAGAGGTTCTCGCGCCGTCAAACGCGGCATAGCTGAAGCTGTCCGGGCCTGAGTAGTCGTTGTTAGGCGAATACGAAAAGGAGCCGTTCGCATTGAGCGTCAGCGTTCCGTGGGCCGGCTGGGAAACAACCTGTGCGGCAAGCGCAGCGCTTTCCGGATCAGTATCGTTGCTCAGCACGCCGTTCGCCGCCGCCACCGTCAGCACCGTATCCTCCACCGTGGTGAAGGCATCATTTCGAGCCACGGGCACACCGTTCACGTTGATCGTCACCGTCACCGGCGCAGAGCTCAGATTGCCATCCGAGGCGCGGTAAGTGAATGTCTGCACACCCGAAAATCCCACAGACGGGGTGTAGTTGAACGAACCATTGTCGGACAGGTTAAGCGTGCCGGACGCAGGCCCTGTGACCAGCACAGCGGTGAGCGTCTGCCCGTCCACATCCGTATCATTCGCCAATACCCCCTGCGCGGCGCTGACCACCAATTGCTGTCCCGGATTGGTGCCATAGGTATCGGGCGAGCCGACAGGTGTATCGTTCACCTGATTCACCGTCAGGTTCACGGTGGCCGGAGGGGAAGAGGCCTGCGCGGGATCGCGTGCGCGATAGGTGAAGGAATCCGGACCAGCGTAGTTGAGCACCGGGGTATAAGTGAACGAGCCGTCCGTATTGAATGTGAGCGTGCCGTGCGCAGGATTGGTAAGCTTCTGCGCCGTGAGGGCCATGTTTTCCAGATCCGTGTCGTTAGTGAGAACACCAGGCGCACTCACCGTAAGAGCGGTCTCTTCGTTGGTGGAATAGTTATCGTCCGCAGCGACCGGCGGAGCGTTGCCGGTGCTCGCCACCGTGATATTCACCGTAATGTTAGCGGAATTCAGCGTGCCGTCCGTCGCCTTGTACACAAAACTGTCAGGGCCAATGTAATTCGTGGCCGGCGTGTAGAGGAACGTGCCGTCGGTATTGAATACCAGCACGCCGTGGGACGTGGTGGAAACGAGCTGCGCCGTAATCTGCGCGCCCTGTTCCGGGTCCGAATCGTTCGACAGCACTCCCGCGTAAGGCCTGCGCTGCGCACTCAATTCGATATCCATGCTGATATCCGTGCTGTTCCCGGCAGCCTGGTGCACCTCCACCGCCAGCGTGTTGGAGCCTTCCGTCACCGCCGCGAGCGCGCCGTTGGAAAGAAACGTCGTGAGGTCCACCAACTGCGCTTCATCCGCCCCGCTGATGGACGCGTCGGCATACGTGCTAAAAGCAGGATCGGGGGGAAGATGCGGAAAACCGTTGCCCGAGCGGTCGCGGTAAATCTCGGTGCCGTTCAGGTAAACGATCGCGGCGTCATCCCGCATCAATTGCAGGCCCAAACTGTCGAGCGAGCCCTTCCCTGACACGTTGAACGTGGTCCGGAAATAAGTGGTCGCAAACTTGGCGCCGGGATCGTTGCCGTACCCCACTGTCGTGCGCTCCGGACGCCCGTCGCCGGCATCCCCGTAGCCGAGTTCGGCACGTCCCGTGGACCACGCGGAATCGTCAAAACCCGCCGCGCGCCAGCCGGTTCCCTGATCCGATCCATCGTCAAGGTAACGCCACAAAGGCAGGTCTCCCTCGGTCGGATCACCCAGCGGCACCGGCGATCCCGCTTTCACCAGAACCTGCGTCGTGGTGGGCTGTCCCTCCGACGACGTCAGACTCACATTCAGCGGCGTATTGATCAGCGTCGTATAAACGTCCGCCACCACCGTGGGCGCATCGTTCACCGCCGTCACGTTGAT
The DNA here is from genome assembly GCA_035550135.1 of Verrucomicrobiales bacterium. GTDB lineage: Bacteria > Verrucomicrobiota > Verrucomicrobiia > Verrucomicrobiales > V1-33 > V1-33. Next base: position 8,217 of record DASZQB010000025.1, on the reverse strand, counting down.
CGTGGCCGTGCGGTCCTCGCTGAAGCTGGTGCCATCGCTCACGCGGTACACGAACGTATCAGTGCCGCTGGAATTCAGATTGGGAAGGTAAGTAAAACTACCGTTAGGGTCGAGGTTGAGCGCCCCCTTCGTGGTGGTGACGCGCAGCACCGCGGTGATAGGATCTCCGTCCGGATCGGAATCATTCGCCAGCACGCCCGTGGCCGCATTCACATTCAGCGTGGCGTCCTCGAACATCGTGTAGGTGTCGTCCTGACCCACCGGCGCATCCGCCTGTGAAATGACCGTGATGTTCACCGTCGCCGGTGATGAACTGCCCGTCTCATCCACCGCATGATAGGTGAAACTGTCCGGCCCTGCATAATTCGCGGCGGGCGTGTAAGTGAACGTTCCATTGGTGTTCAGCACCACGGTGCCGTGCGCAGGATTCGTGTCTTTCACCGCCGTGCGCGTGGCGCTGCCTGTGTCATTGAGAAGAACCCCGGCCGGTCCCGAACTGCCCTGCTGACTCACCGAGACCTCATCGAGGTAAAAATCCGAGAATTCCGGAAAGCTCGACGTGCCGCTGGAGGTGCTGTTATAAAGACCAAAGGTCAGCGTGTGCACACCCGCCGTCAGAGTGACGTTATGCGTGTACGTTTGCCAGCCGGTATCCACCACTTCTCCGTTGGCCTGGCTGTTGCCGTTGCCCACAATCCGGAAAAGCGACACTCCCGAATTCGGCAGACTCCCGTTCGCCACCACCGACCCGTAACGCGTGTTGTCCACCTTGTAGATCCCTTCGATAAACTCGTTAGCGTCATAGTTCGGCGACACCGTGCCGTGGTATTTGAAGGAAATCGCATAAGTCCCAGCAGCCGGCGCGACGATCTCCCGCGTCCACGCGCCCGACATCGCTTGCGTGGACGCCGTGCTCGGTGTGCGCCCGCCCACATGCACGTGCAGGCCCGCGGAATTGTTGAATCCGGTGTCCGGATCGTAGCTGCCGCTGTTGAAGCTTCCGCTTCCGCCCACTCCGTTCGCCACATAAGTAAACCCGGACGGCTCCAGCGGCGACAGCGAGAGATCGAGACCGGCATCCGTGTTCGTGCCTCCGGTAATTTGGTGGATCTCCACCGCCACCACATTGGTGCCCGCATGAATCTTCCCCGTCAGATCGACCGCCATCGTGCTGTAGGTCGTTTCATTTCCTCCCACGTTGGTCACCGATTGGGGCGTCACCAGTCCCGGCGGGGTGTACTGGCCGTCCGCCATATTGATGCGAAACGCCTCCAGTCCATTGATGTACACCACCGCTCCGTCATCGACGAGATACCGCGCGGTCCACTGCGTAGCCATCGCGCTTTCCGGCGTCAAAACCCAATCGTTGCGAAACAGATAAGTCGTTACCGCGGTTCCTCCCGTCAGCACATTGGAGACGGGGATATTGGGATTCGACGCGTAATAATCGAGATTACCGCCGATCAGCGGGGCCGCCGCCTGCCGCCACGGACCCACCGTGGAAGTGACCATATTGAACACCGGATCGGTCCAGTCCTTTCCCGCCCCGTCCAGCGGATAGCCGGTACCCGGAATATTCGGGAGGTTGTTCAGGTAATTCCACTGCGCCGGGAACGCCTCCGGCTCAAAACCGGTGCTCGTGATCACAAGCCCGGAGATGGCCAGCGGAGTGTCTTCCAGCGTGGCATAGGTGTCATTTACCGCCGTGGGCGCCGCGCCTGCCACGCCACATGCCATGCAGGCGGCAAAAAAACAGGGAACGGTAAGCCATGGATGCCGGGGGGCGCGCGAAGCTTGAATCATGTTATTTTCTAATCGAAACGATGCTGAGGGAGAGTCGGGATGAGCCAGAATGCCAGGTTCACAATTAAAATCGAGTTCAACCGGCGGCGTTTAGCCCCAGGCGAACCCCGAGTTGAGTATAAGCCCTTTACCTATGTCCTCTCGCGCGAACCGCGGCAGACCTTCAAGCTGGTATTTTCGGAGAGTTGCTGAACGCTGATTCATCACAAGGGGCGGCCCGGGAATTGGTTGGCGCACAGGGGAGACTTCACTGAAATGCGACCGCTATGACCGGTCCCTGTTCCCCGCTGTGCCGCTCTTACCTACGCCGGGCGGCGGTCTTTGGATGTCTCTTAATCCTAGCCACCTCGCTTTCTGCGCAGGAAGCGCCCCTGCTTCTCCTCACCGAACTCCGCGCCCTCGACAGCAATCCCGAAGTGGACGTCCTCTCCGACCTCGAACGCCTGCGCGACAGCCACCGCCGCTGGGCCACGCATCCGGAGGAGGAGGACGAACTCACCGCTGTGGACAGCGCTACCGTCTATCGCGGCATGCGCCGTCTCAAAGTCTTCGGCCTTCCCAAATACCTCGCCGACGGCCCGCCCGAAGTGCCCCCCGGCGGCAGCGACGAGGAGCCGAAAAAAGACAAAGCCCGCCGCATGCTCAAAGTCGGCAAATGGAACGGCGCTCTCGCCGACTTCGCCGATGGCGTCCTGCGCAAACTCGCCGCCGCCAGCGAATCCGAACGCCCCGCCCTCCTCAAGCGCCTCGCCCTCGTCGAAGAGGAATCCCTCACTGGCCGCTGGATGGGCTTCCTGGGCATGGTCGCCCGCATCGAATCCCTCGCCCACAAACAACTCCGCCAAGCCCCCTTCACCGAACGCGAACGCAACTTCATCCGGAACTTCGGCTTCACCCTCGCCAGCGCCATGTTCTACGACAGCAACTCCTACGAATCCCCCCGCGACGACGCCATGAAAATCGTGGATATCCACTCCGGCCCTAATGGCTATCTCCACGCCGCCGCCGCCCGTCCCCGCGCCCTCTACATCCTCTATCCCTTCCAGGGCAAAGAAACCCTCTGCATCGGCGCTGTCCTGCCCTATCACGAATTCAGCAACCCCACCCGCCTCAACGACGAGGCATGGAAACAAAAACTGGACGGCCCTCTGGCACAGCTTCCACCTGTTCCTGACTGGTATGCGCCGATCCTCGGAGAACAAGGCCTGTGGGAAAAACCGTCTGCGGAGGAAAATCCAAAGTCCGAACCTTAAACACTATAGAGATAGTGGAAAATGGATAGTGGAGGAATGGGCTGGTTCAGCGGTGGGAGTATGATCAGCAGCGGTAGGGCATGATGGATTTGAGGGGGCGAGGGGTGGGAGGATCGTATGGGACGGTGAGCCAGGGTGGGATGGGGTGTAGGATTTTTTCCCGCCATTCGGGCATCGGGTCGGGGTTATGGTGGCGGAGGCGGTTAAATTCCTCGGCGGACATGGGGGGCGCCGGAGGCGCGGATAATGGAGGAGGGGATGATGGTGAAGCGTGAATCGTGGAATCGTGAATGGGGGAATCGGCTGGTTGGGAGGAGGGAGATGAGGCTGGTTCGGAGGGAGTAAGAGTGGGAGTATGAGTATGAGTAGGGGCGGGTTCGGAGGGGGTGGGAGAGGCTGATTCGGAGGAAGGGGTTTGATTTGGTGCGATAAGGTCGGATTTAGTTGGAGACGGATCGGACGGGGCGGACAGATCAGACGGATGGGACCGCATGGACGGGATGGACGGTGGTGCGGATTTGTCGTCGGGGTCGGGGTCGCGGGGGACGCCGTAGGTGAGGCGGCGAAGGCCTTCGAGGAGGCGGCGCTCGCCGGGGGATTCGGTGTCGTCGTCGGGGGCGTTGGCGCGGTCGTGGTTGGACTGCTGGATTTTGAGACGGGCGGCGGAGTGGTCGCCGCGGCGAAGGGTGGCGATGGCGCGCAGGAGACCGGAAAGGTGTTTGAGGTTGGCGAGGGAGGGATCGTCCAGCTCGCCGTTCCATTTTCGGACGGCGTTGAGGATGCGGGCGGAGAGCAGGCGGGCGGCGTGGTCGGCCATGAGAGGCGAGATTTCTTCAAGCTCTGCGGCGTCGTGCAGGGATTCGCGGGTGTCTTCGAAGAAGTCGCGGCGGATTTGCCATTCGAGGTAGCCGCCGTTGCGCCATTCGGAGAGATTTTGTTCGGTGATGGGTTTGTTGTGGAAGAGTTCGCGGAGGATCTTTTTGACGGCGGGGAGGGAGTTGAGCCAGGTGATGATCTTGCGACCAGGATCGTTGCGGTCGAGGCGGTGGTTGATGGAGGTGCGGAGGGGGTGGGGGAGGCGAGCGATTTTGCCGGTTCTGTTCATGGGAAGTGGATTTCGATTGTTAGGATCGAGGTTTGTGAGGAGGCGAATCCAGCGCCGAAGCACAAGCAGGGCCGGCCTTGCCGGAAGCACCAAGCTCCAAGCGCCAAGCACCAAAGAAACATCAAGCACCAAGCACCAACACGCGTCAGGAGGTGTGGACGTGATGGCACTGTCAAATGCCGGGGGGCCGGTGAAGACGGGACGATATGTAAGATCTAAGATTTGGCTCGGTCTGGTGAGATGCGATCAGGTTGAAACGCCAACGAATTCGGTCGGCCTTCCAGGGGACGGTCGCAGAGGGTTGATGTGTATGGACGCTACCAAATCCCGGTAAGCTTTTTAGGGGCCGGGTCAGAGGCGTAGCCGTTGAGGGTAAGTCCAGTGACGGAGCCCGCGGCTGCAATAATTCAGGTGATTAACGGAAAAAAAGTCAAATGATTCCGTTGGGAAATTATCCAAAGGGGAAATGGAGAAGCGTGAATCGGGAAAACGGGGAGGCCGAAGGAAGGAATGCGGCGGAATCGCCGGGGAAGGTGTTAGGAAAGTGATTTTAGGGTGGTTAGGGAGGAAGCTTTGGTGCGCCATTTTATGCGATTTTCCCGGGGTATCGTTACGTTCCGGAACGTAACGATCTCATTTTCGGGATTCCAAATCCTCGGTGATGGCGGCAAACTGCTCGAGGGCGGCTTCGAGGTCTTCCATGATTTCGCGGGCGATGATCTCCGGGGCGGGGAGGTTGGCACTTTCTTCGAGGGCTTCGTCTTTCAGCCAGAAGATATCGAGGTTCACTTTGTCGCGCTTGAGGAGGTCGTCGTAAGGGAAGGCTTTGAAGCGTTCGCTTTCATTTCGCCGGTGGCGGTTCTGCGGGTGGTAGCAGGTGACGAAGTCGTCGAGGTCGGTGCGCTTCAGCGGGTTTTCCTTCAGCGTGAAGTGCATGTTCGTCCGCAGGTCGTAGATCCACAGTTTGTCAGTCCACGGGTTTTCCTGCGCGGGTTTGCGGTCGAAGAATAGGACGTTGGCCTTCACGCCCTGGGCGTAGAAGATGCCGGTGGGGAGGCGCAGGAGGGTGTGGACATCGGCCTGTTTCAGGAGGGCGCGGCGAATCGTTTCCCCCGCGCCTCCTTCGAAGAGGACGTTGTCCGGCAGCACGACGGCGGCACGTCCGTGCTGCTTCAGGATTGTGAAAATGTGCTGCAGGAAATTGAGCTGCTTGTTGCTGGTGCCGGCCCAGAAGTCGTCCCGGTTGATCACCAGACTCTCTTTCGACTGCTCACCGGCCTCGTTCACGATCGTCACGCTGCTCTTCTTTCCGAACGGCGGATTCGCCAGCACCAGATCGTACTCCCCGTGTTTGCCGGTGAGGGCATCCTTCGTCACCACCGGCAGGTCGGTCAGGTCCGCCTCGCTGCCGATCCCGTGAAGCAGCAGATTCATCGCGCAGAGCCGCGTCACGCTGTCCACCAGTTCGATGCCGTAGAGCGTGCCGCTCTTCAGCTTCTTCTTCTGCGCCCGGTCCAGCGCGTGGTGCTTCACGAGGTAATCATGCGCCGCCAGCAAAAACCCGCCGGTGCCGCACGCCGGATCACAAATCGTCTGCCCCGGCTGCGGCGCCACCACGTCCACCATCGCCGCGATCAACGCCCGCGGCGTGAAATACTGCCCTGCTCCCCCCTTCACGTCCTCTGCATTCTTCTGCAGCAGACCCTCATACGCATCCCCCTTCACATCCGCCGACAAACTCGACCACTGTTCCCGGTCGATCAAATCCACGATCAACCGCCGCAGCTTCGCCGGGTCCTGTATCTTGTTATGCGCCTTCCGGAAAATAATCCCCAACATCCCCTTCTCCTTCCCCAGCGTCTCCAGCACGTGCCGGTAGTGCGTCTCCAGTTCGTCCCCGTCCTTCGCCAGGAGGCTTGGCCAGTCGTAGCCGGCAGGAACCGCCAAGTCTCTATTGAAAGGTGGACGGCTTTGCTCGTCTGCCATCTTGAGGAATAGCAAGAACGTCAACTGCTCCACATAGTCGCCGTACGACAGGCCGTCATCGCGCAGTATGTTACAGTAGTTCCAGAGTTTCGAGACAAGGGCTGGATTACTCGCCATATATTTAGAGGGGGAGGATCTGCCTAAACCTTTGGCCAAACCGAATTAGCAAATTCGACAAGCTCAGCGTCGCGAATGTGCTCTGAACAGATAAAAGGATCGGGTTTAAGTTTTGCCTCGTTCTGAAGGAGATTCCGCAAAGCGCGCAATACTTTCTTGCCGTGCCTGTAGCGCGTGGTGTCTGCTTGGTATAGTTTTGTACAATCTATCGCTAGTTCGCCGACGTTGAGTTGCTTATTATCTTTTCGAAGTCTTGCCGATTCTAAAGGCGCCCGCGAGTTTATAAATTTTTTCACAGAATACTCTTCGCTCTCCTTCGTAGCCCGGTCAATAAACTCCGCAATTCCACCGGAATCAAGTGTTGGCTCTAAATGTTGAAGGTGCTTGGGATTTAAGAAATGCGATTCCGCATCAGTGCCTTTTGTGAGGAAAACGAATGCCTGAGGAGCTCCTTTTTTTAGAACTGCCCGGTATTCCTCAACTTCTGAATCCGTCATGTAATCTCGGTCTCGGTGAAGCAGAATCTTCGCTGCTGGGGCGTGGACCGAAATAAACGCGCACAACGCAAGCGCAGTTTCCAAATTAGTGCAGCCCTTATAAGGCCAAAACTCTGTCTCTCGCAGTAATAAGCCAGACGCTTCCATCAGTGTTTTAATGCACGAAATGTCGTCATCCTCGGTGAGCACAACGCATTTTGTCTTTCCGGCTTTGAGTAAATCTCCTCGGTCTAGCGCGCCAACCTCCATTAGTACGTCAATATCAGAATATTCTTCATCAGAAACACGGTTGCCTTTTCGGATCCAATGAACCTTTGCGTCGTCTCGCAGGGCATCAAGAAGGTGACGCGAGTGGGTTGAAAGTATTACCTGGAAATTGCGCAGTTCCGCTAATTCGACCAAAACTTGCGCAAGACGCCTTTGGTTATTAGGGTGGAGATGAGCATCGGGTTCATCGAGAATCAATAAATTTGGCTTATACAAGTTTACATACGCGAGGATCTGAATTGTTTGGAGAATTCCTGTCCCGGCTGCATCTATTGGAAGCGAAACACCATTACAGGAAATTTTGGCATCAATGTGTTCATCCTTATTTGATTTGAATCCAACATAAATCCAACGATCTGGGAAGACTCGTCGAAAGTCGGTCAGAAACGATTTCCACTGCGCCTCGTTTTGGCTCAATAGCCAAAGAATATTACGAAAAACGTTATTCGCATCACCCCGCGCCGCAGCTTTTCGCACTAAAACTTCTGAACGATGTTCTTCAAACGCGGGAATGCCCGCAAGGCCAGGAACATATACGGAAAACGGTGGATTCAATCGTTCAATCTGTTTTCCAATCTCCGCACCGTTGACCGCGCAAATGATGAATTCACCCCTTCCTTTGTCCATTGTTATACTAGTTTTTGGTGCCGGGAGGGCCGCTCCACCAGTGGTTGGAGGGGGTTCTCCAACGATTATCACCTCAATACCGTAATTTGTTTCTGCGAACCATCGATTTCGGACTAGTGACGCGATATCTCTAATTGGCGTATAGACCAGTTGACCTGCAGGAATCGAACGTTTCATTATCCCCCTTTTCCAATCCGTAGAAAGTAACCTGAGCGTTTGCCCCACCGACACGGCGAATTGTAGCGCTTGTAGGATGCTGCTCTTTCCTGAGTTATTCGATCCAATTAGAATGTTAATTCGTTGCAACGGGAGGGTGACTTCATGGATTGTTTTGAACCGTTTGACCGTGACTGCCGTTATCATGATAATTCTCCTGTAAATGCCTTCTGAAGAATCGACTGCTTTAGGCGTGTTGCACGCTTATGGCTTGTTTACATTGGCCCCTGCAAACGGGAAGACCGGTTGCGGACCACAGTTTTTGAGTTAGGAATGCCGGCCTGTTCCTATGACTGACTTCCATCGCTTCATGCCGGTGCCGCTCCGTGAGCGGTTTAAAAAATTA
>DASZQB010000024.1:0-6156 GCA_035550135.1 Verrucomicrobiales bacterium | reverse complement strand
CACTTCTTCATGGATTCCCTGCCGAAAGGAACCTTCGTCTTCGAATACAGCTCCCGGGTGCAGCTCCGCGGCAGATGCCAGACCGGCATCGCCGAACTCCAGTGCATGTATGCCCCGGAGTTCAACAGCCACAGCGCCAGCGCCACTCTGGAGGTGGAGTAAGCCGTCAGTCGTGTTTTGACGGAACTTTTACAGAGTTTTGACCCGGGATTGACGCAAATCCGCCGGGAATGGCAAAAATGCGCGATCCGCATGAAACGCTTTTTCCTCTATTCGCTGGCGTGCCTTGTCGTTTTGTTGCCGCTGGCCAGGGCGGCTCCGGGTGAGGCGGATTGGAAAAAGGTGGACGCGTTGATCGACAAAAAGCGGCCGAAGTCTGCTCTCGCGGCGCTCGCTCCGATGGAGGCTGCGGCGCTCGCGGAAAAGGCGTGGCCGGAGGTGGCGCGGGCGCTGGCCACGCGCATCATGGTCGAGAGTTCCCTTGAGCAGGACCGGCCGGAGGGCAGGCTGGTGCGCATGGAGGAGGCGCTCGCCAAAGCGCCGGCGGAGATGCAGCCGGTGCTGCTGACGCTCCAGGCGGAGTGGTTTTACGAATATCTTCGCAGCAATGGCTGGAAGATTATGAAGCGAAATGCGGGCCCGTGTGGTGACGACATTGCGGCGTGGGACTTGTGGCGCGTGCTGAAGGAGACGGATGCCCGCTTCCAAAAAGCGCTAAGCTACGCGGCGGTGCTGCGGCAAACACCCATCGCGGAGTGGAACGGGCTCCTCAAGCCGGGCGGACTGCCGGAAAAATACCAGCTCACGCTCTACGACTTCCTCGCCGGGGAGGCGCTCGCATATTATATGATGGGTGAACTGGATTTGGCCGGGGTTCGGATGAGGGATTCTTTTGAACTCACCGGCGACTCACCGGCGCTGGCGGGCATGGACGAGTTCCTGGCATGGCATCCGGAGGGCGAAAACTCACCGGTGTTGAAAGCGGTGCGGCTCTTCCAGGAAGTCCTGACGTTTCACCGGAATGATCCTGATCCCGGAGTTCTCGTGATGCTGGACCTGCAGCGGCTGGAGTGGATGCGTGAGAAGACCGGAGCCAACGAACGCGCGGTGCAGCAGTACACGGCGCTCTATCAGAAACACGCCTCGCATGAGATTTCCCTGCGAGCCCGCTCATTGCTGGCGCACCTGTTGGTGCAGGATCATAAGGCCGCGGAGGCGCGCAGACTGTTGCAGGAGGGCGTCGCTGTGTTCGGAAAATCGCTCTTTGCGCCGCGGTGCCGCAATCAGATCCTAACCATAGAGGACAGCGAACTGAAGGTGGGTTCGGAGTTGATTTGGAATGCGGCTCAGCCGGAGATTGAGACGACCTGGCGCAATCTGAAGAAAGTCTATTTCCGGCTTTATCCAGTGACGGAAAATACGCGGATGCCCGGTGCGATTAACAACACATACGCCGATCCGAAAAAAACCAGGCGCGCTCTGAAAACAAAACCGCTGCGCGCATGGCAGGTCGAGCTTCCCCCGGCGGATGATTTCATTGAACACAAGTTCCGGTCGCCTGCTCCCGCGGATCTTAAACCCGGCACCTACCTGCTTTGCGCGAGTGAACACGAGGACTTCCGGCTGAAGAAAAATACGGTCATCGCGAGTCACATCAGGGTCACACCGCTGGCGCTGGTGGTGCGGCCGCGCGCCACTGACAAGACAGCCACCCTGGATGCATGGGTGTTGGATGCGATTTCCGGTGAACCGCTCAAAGGAGCGGAGGTGGCCCTTTGGCAATGGCCTGCGCGGAAAGGCCCTATCAAGAAAAAGGCTGCTGCGGTGACGGGCGAGGATGGCTTCGTCAGTTTTCAGCCGGGTTCATTCCAAAACAGTTACCTCTTTGCGAAGCATGGACGGCATACGGCGCTCGCGAAGGAAATTGACCCGAGGCACGGCGATTCCGAATACACCGGAGCGCATACGTTTTTCTTCACGGACCGCGCCATTTATCGTCCCGGACAAACGATTCAATTCAAAGGCATCCACGTCTTTCACGATCGGGGAAAGAACGACTATCGCGTGCTGCCGAATGTGCAACGGAATGTGGTCTTTTATGATGTAAACGGCCGTGACCTGGGCGCCGTGGATGTGGTGACAAATGCTTTCGGTTCCTTCAGCGGAAGTTTCACGGCTCCCGCGCAGGGGATTACGGGGGAGTTTTGCATATACGACGGCAATGGACGGGCGACGGTTCACGTGGAGGAATACAAGCGTCCCAAATTCAGGGTGGAAATCGATCCGCCCGCGGTCGCGCCAAAGCTGGGCGGCGAAGTGGCGGTGAAGGTGAAGGGCCTCGCTTATACCGGCGCGCCGGTGGATGGCGCGGACGTGGAGTGGCGCGTCACGCGGGAAGCGCAGTGGCCTTCATGGTCGGTGGCCGGGAGCCGAAGGAACAGGGAATCGGAGGCGCGGGAGATTGCTCATGGCAAGGCGGAGACCGCGGCGGACGGGACGGTGGAGGTGAGGTTCACGGCGGTTCCCGACAGCGATGCCGGGCCGGAGTCCGGCGCGTGGTTTGATTATTCCATTCACGCTGACGTCACGGACACCGTGGGCGAAACGCGGAGCGCGGAACGCAGCGTCAACGCCGGCTACGCCGTCATCCGGGCTGAGTTGCATGTGAATGACTGGCAATCAGCGTCCGTGCCGGTGGCCTTTTCCCTAACAACAACGTCCCTCGACGGAGAGCCTCAGCAGGCGCAGGGAACTCTCGTTGTGCATCGCCTCGTGCAGCCGGACAAGGTGCACCGGAAAATATCGGCGGCCAAAGAATCCGAATTCGGCTGGTTCTTTGGCAGGGACGATTTCAGATTGCCGTCGGAAGGCACCGAAGAGAAAGACCTGGCAGACCCCGCTTCGTGGGACTCTGGAGAAGTCGTGCAGCGGGACAACGTGAAAACGGATGGCGAAGGAGAAGCCCGCATAAATGTGAAGCTGGCACCGGGAGCCTACCGGGCCGTCGCGGAGGTAGCGGACCGTCTTGGCGGAAAGGTGACAGCGCGGAAAGACATTATCGTCGTCGATCCCGAAGCGAAAAAATTTCCGGTGAAGATGCCGTTTTGGGTGCAGGCGCCTGCGTGGAAACTGGAGCCCGGAGAGGAGTTTTCACCGCAGTGGGGCAGCGGTTATGAAGCCGCCCGGGCGTTTATTGAAATCGAACACCGGCATAAGATTGTGCAGCAGTTTTGGACGGACGCAGGCAGGACCCAACAGGGATTGAAATTCAAAATCGGAGAAGAGCACCGCGGCGGCTTTACGCTGCATGTGACCCAAATGCGCGACAACCGGCTCAGCGAAACCACGCGGTTTGTCAGTGTTCCATGGTCCAATAAGGAACTGAATCTGAAATGGGAACATCTTACCTCGAAACTCGAACCCGGAGCGAAGGACATGTGGACCCTGACCGTCAATGGCCCTGACAAAGAAAAGACCACGGCGGAGATGGCGGCGGTGCTCTATGACAGTTCGTTGGATGCCTTCGCAGAGCATTCATGGGAGAGGGAATTCGGGATTTTTCACAACGACTCATTTCAGCCTAACATGACGCACACCGCCAACGGAGAGTTCCAGAACAATTGGACCGGCGTGAATGAGTGGGGCTACGATGGCGAACAGGTCGATGAAGATCCCCGGACGTGGCGCTGGATGGATTTGAGCGATTACACTCCGCGGAATACCATCGACGGCGACATGTCCGACTTTGAACTCATGCGCGGACAGGCGGTTTATTCCGATGAGTTCAATCCGCTCTACCTTCCGCAAACCTTCGGAGGGTCCGGCCCCACCCGATTCGCGCTCCCCACAACTCCAACGACGCCAGTGGAGTCAGCACCGAACTCCGGCACGGTACCGCCGGTCAGCCTTGACCTTTCAAAGATCGGCGCCCGGAAAAACATGGCGGAAACCGCCTTCTTTTTCCCGCATCTCACCACCGCGGACGATGGCACGGTGAAGATCACCTTCACCATGCCGGAGGCGGTGACGACATGGAGATTCCTCGGGTTTGCCCACGATAAAGAGCTTCGATCCGGCTTCCTTGAAGGAGAGACGGTCACGGTGCGGGAACTGATGGTGCAGCCGAACCCGCCGCGGTTCCTGCGCGAGGGAGACGCGGTGGAGTTTACGGTGAGGGTCACCAACCAGAGCGCCTCTCCGCAGCAAGGCATGGCCCGTCTGAATTTTGCGGATGCTGCGACCCTAACGTCTGCCGATGCCGCCCTTGGAAATCGCACTCCGGAGCAGCCCTTTGCCGTGCCTGCAAAGGAATCGCGCACCATTGCATGGCGCATCGCTGTGCCGGACGGACAGGGTTTCCTCACGTGGAAGGCAGTGGCCGGTACGGACAAACTAACCGATGGCGAAGAGGGCTGGCTGCCCGTGCTTTCACGCCGCATTCCGGTGACAGAGTCGCTGCCGCTGCCCATTCGCGACCCCGGGGAGAAATCCTTCGTTTTCAAAAAGCTGACCGAAAGCGCCGGATCCGAAACACTGCGGCATCAGAGTCTGACCGTGCAGATGGTTTCCCAGCCGGCATGGTATGCGGTGATGGCGCTCCCCTATCTGATGGAATATCCCTACGAGTGCAGCGAACAGACCTTCAACCGCTTCTATGCCAACACGCTCGCCCGCCACATCGCGAAGTCCGATCCGAAAATCCGCCGCATCTTCGATCTCTGGCGCAATGCGCAGCCGGATGCCATGAAGAGCCCGCTCGAAAAGAACGCGGACGTGAAGTCACTGATGATCGAGGAAACCCCGTGGCTTCGTCAGGCGAATAAAGAGTCTCAGCGCAACATGGGCATACTCTTCGACGACAACCGTCTCGACAGTGAGATGCACCGCCTCATGAAACAGATGTCCGAACTGCAAATGGAGGACGGATCATGGCCGTGGTTTCCTGGCGGACCGGCGAGCGACTTCATCACGCTCTACATTGTTAGCGGCTTCGGACGGCTCCAGCACCTGGGCGTGGAAGTGCCCGCGGAACTGGCTCTCAAAGCGCTCGACCGTCTGGATAACTGGCTGGCGGATGAGCACGTGCGTATTATGAAACGCAAGGCGAAGGAAGCTGACAACTTCGATTCCACCCTGGCGCTCTACCTTTACGGCCGCAGTTTTTTTCTTGAGCAGCGTCCGGTGCCCGCGGGAATAAAACCGGCGCTCGATTACTTCCTCGACCAGGCGCGAAAGCACTGGACCGGTGTGTCCCGCATGAGCCAGGCGCATGCAGCTCTGGGGCTCCTCAGATTCGGCGATCAGGCGGCGGCCAATGAAATTCTGGCCTCGCTCAAGGAGCGCTCTCTCAGCAGCGAGGAACTGGGTCTTTCCTGGGCTGACGAGCGCCAGGGCTGGTCATGGAATCAGGCGCCCGTCGAAACGCAGGCTCTGATGATCGAAGCCTTTCGAGACATCGGGAAGGATGAAAAAAGCGTCGACGACTGTCAGGTGTGGCTGCTCAAACAAAAGCAGACGCAGGCATGGCCCACCACCAAAGCCACCGCTGATGCCGTGTATTCGATATTGCTGGGCGGCGCGAATAAATTGTCATCAGACGTGCTCGTCGCCGTATCCCTTGGAGGCACGGAAGTGAAGGCGGAGAACGCGGAGGCCGGCACCGGGTTTTTTGAAAAGAAGTTCAGTCCCGCGGAGATCAAGGCCGACATGGGCTCGGTGAAGCTAACAAAACAGGACAAGGGGGTGGCCTGGGGCAGCCTGCACTGGCAATACATGGAGAACATAAGCAAGGTCACTCCGCATGAAGGCACGCCTCTGAAAGTAACGAAGACTCTCTTCATCATGGAGAATACCAAAGAGGGACCGGAACTGAAGCCCATCACTGGTAAAGTGAAGGTGGGAGATGAACTGGTGGTGCGCATCGAAATCCGCACGGACCGCGATATGGAATTCGTGCACCTGAAGGACCAGCGTCCCTCCAGCGTGGAGCCGGTGAATGTCTTGTCAGGATACAAATGGCAGGACACCCTCGGCTATTACGAATCCACGCGCGATACCGCCAGCCACTTCTTCATGGATTCCCTGCCGAAAGGAACCTTCGTCTTCGAATACAGCTCCCGGGTGCAGCTCCGCGGCAGATGCCAGACCGGCATCGCC
>DASZQB010000023.1:0-53447 GCA_035550135.1 Verrucomicrobiales bacterium | reverse complement strand
CGAAGCGCAAATTCGGTTCTTGTTTCCATCAGATTTTTGGGTTGCCACGGCATAGTCCCCCGGCCTTACACCGGCGCACCACGTGTAAACCATGTCCTGAACCTAAGTGTAAACTATGTCCTGAACCTGCACCGACGAATGTCGAACGCAACGGGCTAATCGGTGCTAATCGTCATTCGACATTCGGATTTCGTCATTTCCTCCGGCCCTTTGCCCGCACTGCATCACCGCCTCATTCGCACTGCGCTCCGGTGGACAATAGCCATTTCCCGGCGAGGATGCACGCAATCCTCACCTCTTATGCGCAACGTTCTTTTGCTTCTTACGGGACTTATCGTTGGTATCGCGGGCGCATTTCTCATCCGGGGCAGTATCCCGCCGGAGGGCGGAACGCCGGAAGCGCGCATCCTGGAACTGGAGAATGAATTGCGCGAGACCCGGCTGCGGCTGGCGAAGATCGATCCATCGCAGGCGCGTCCGAGGGAGGATGTGAGCGGCTCGATCAGGGAGGGTATCAGGGATGCGCTCGATGACTTCAAGTCGGGCCGGCCGGTGGATTTGAACAGAGCCTATCAGGCGCTCAAACCGCTCATGCGGGAACTGGTGCCGATCTTTGACCGAATTCGGCGCCGGGACGAACGCCGCGCCGCCGAGCATCTCGCCGGTCATCTGAGCCGTCAGTATCATCTCAACGGCACGCAGCAGGAGGCGCTTAAAGAATGGATTCAGGCACGCCGGGAAAGCAACTCGAAGGCCTTCATGGATCTGGCCACGGCAAAGAACACACGTATCGATGATTTGGCGAAGGCCTCGCGCCGGAATCGCATGGATGACGGACTGGATGAATTCATGGAGACGCAATTGAAAGGAGAGGAACTGGACAAATTCCGCAAGGATCGCCTAACCGAACGCGCGGACCGTGTGCAGCACGAGGCGGATTGGAAAGTGGAGCGTCTGAATTCCACCGTGGACCTCGACGAAGCGCAGAAGGATCAGGTGTTTTCCATCATGGCGCGCAGCTCGCAGGATTTTGATCCGAAGATGCAAATCGAGGGAGTGACTGCCGATGCCGCCACACCCTCCGCCGAGGACCGGGACGCAGCAGTGATGGCCGTGCTGCGCCCTGACCAGCAGACGAAATACAATCAGTGGAAAGAGGAGCGCCGCGCCCGCACCGAACAGGAAATGGCGGAGATGGGATTGAAGATGCCGGAGGGCTGGGACGCGCTGGGAGCGGATTGAAAATCCGCGGTGATCAGAAATCCTGGCGATGGAGTCGAAGACCTGCGGCGGGAATCTGATGGCGGATGACGTTGACAGGATTACCGCAATGCCGTGACTTGCCAGGATCGCGGGGTGTCACATGGTGGAGGGAAAATGGCACTTTTCCGTGAACGCCCTTAAACTTCCTTCAACTGGCAGCCGCAGACTGATCCCGCGATTTGATGTCCTGACAAATCTCGTGCGCGATGACGAGGGCAATGGATTTTCCGTGGGAGACTTTGCCGTCAACGTAAGGAACCAGCCGAACCGCATGCAATTGCACCGGCACGATTATCCGGAACTGTTTTTCTTCTATCGCGGAACGGGCTCGCATCTGAACGACTTCCAGGACTATCCCGTGAACTCGCCGTGCCTTGTATTCGTGGATGCCGGCCACGTCCATGCCTGGCCGGACGCTTTGAGGCTTCGGGGGGATATGCTTTCCTTCGATGCGGGTTTTGCCCTCCATGGTCAGTCGCTGGAGAAAACGGCGGCCCTGTTTTTGCCGCCGGCTCCGGTGGTGATTCCGCTGCAGAAGGCTGAGGCCGCAGGAGTGCAGCAACTCTTCGCTCGCATCCGCCACGAATGGGAGCATCGCGGGGACGGATGGGTGCGAGCTGTGCGCTCCTGTCTGCACCTGATGCATGTCGATGCGTTGCGGTTGCATGCCCGCAGCGCAGCCGGCGCGCCGTCACCCGACAATGCGTCCACCCGCCTGTGCCGTGAATTTCTGCTGCTGCTTGAAAAAAATCTCCATGCGGAAACCGGTCCGCGGAAGCTCGCGGCCGGGCTCAACGTCACTCCGGATCACCTTTCCGCCACGCTCCGCCTGGCCACGGGAAAGTCCGCCATCCAGCACATCCAGGAACGGCTGATGCTGGAGGCGCGGCGCCTGCTGGCGCATTCAAGACTGGATGTGGCGGAGATCGCCTATCATCTCGGATACGAGGACGTGTCGTATTTTGGAAGAGTATTCCGGAGGAACGAAGGAATGACGCCGGGTGAATTCCGCAGGCGGTTTTTGGAGTGAAGAGGAGGCTATTTGACGATTTTCAGTTTCGAAAGGTAAATGGAAGTCTTGCCTTCGTGGCTGGAATAATAGGAAAGGAACAGTTGACCGTCCGGGCCTTCGGCAAATCCCGGGTAGCTGCAATCCCCGCCGCTGGGCAATACCGCGAGCGGCATCGCTTGTCCCGCGGAGGAGAGATACCCCACGGTGGTGTTGGCCTTGCCGTTCACGATATCGCGGCCGGCGTAGAACATGCGGCCATCCTTGAGGCGGATGAAATCCGGTCCATGGATGACGTGGCCCGTGTCGGTCCATGACCATTGTTTGAATGGAGGAGAACTGAAACCGAAGAAAGCGTTAGTGCCTTTGCGGTCGCTGCGGGCGAGAGCCATCATATTGCCCCGGTCATCGAACCGGACCGTCGTTTCATTGAGCCACTGGCTTCGCCCGGGATCGACACCGGGGATGCGTTTGTAATTGATCCCGTCGGCGGATTCCCAGAGACTGAGTTTCGCCTGCGCTTCCGGAGTGTTGGTGGGATAACTGATGCCGTAGAACATGGCGGGAACGCCACGCGGATCGTTTTCATAATATGGCAGGCCATGCGGACGCTGGGTGACGCGCCAGAGCCACTCTTTGTCCTCGCATGCCGGTTGGGGCGGAGACCATGTTCGCCCGTCGCTCGAGAAGGAGACACGGCTGCGGGCGCCCGTGAGTTTGCGGGACGCTCCCGGTGCGGGCGTTCCACTGTAGAACGAGCCGCCCATCGTGAGCATGAGTCGGCCATCCTCCATGGTGCAGAATTTCGGATCGCGCAGGTCCACGCCTTTCTCGCTCAGGAGGGCAGCGGATTCCCATGCGTTGCCGTCTTTCGAAACGATCACACGCACCTCTCCATCAGTGCCCGGAACGTGAGCAGAACCTTCGCGGAAGGTGCAATACCATGCGTCCTTGTATTTTGTCAGGCTGGTGAAGGCATTGTGCGGGGCAGCGTCCCAGATTTTTTTCGTTTCAATGACTTCAAGAGCGGGAACAACTTCAAGGTTCGCGGCAAAGCCCATTTTCTCCGCTGTTTGCAGCGCCCATGTCCAGTCCTCGCGCCGACCGGTGATAAAAACCTTGCATCGCTCTGCCGCCATCGCGACGGCCTGCGGGATGTCCATGTATTTGAGAATGCCAGGAATGTGCGGGCCCTGTCGGTGTGAGGAAGGGAGCAGGTAGAGATCGAGGCCGGTGATGCCATTGCTGATCAGCGACAAATACAATGCATCCGCCGCCAGGGTGCCCTCGGCGTGCAGCCGGACCGAGCGCTTGTCGTTGCGAATGGAATCGCAAATGAATTCGATTTCCCCGCAGCGAAAAAGGTCCGATGGCATTCCACTGAGGTCAATACGGCGCAACTCGTGCAGCGGGCCGGACTTTGGATCACCGTAGTCAGGCCGGTCATCCACCTGGAACCAGATCCAATCCGTTTTTTGCAGCAGATCCTTCGAAGTTTCCTCCGGTTTCCGCCTCCAAAACGCCCACGGTTCCAGCAGCCCACCGCCGGTGAGATCGACTTGAATTTCGCCCGAGTCCTTTAATTGAAACCAGCCACCCTGACGTGGTCCCGGCGGGCTGCGCAGATAAGGTCCATGGCTGTCAACGATGAGTCCCCATGGGTGCTCCCGCAGGGGAGCAGGAGGAAGTCGAAGGACTTTTTCGCGCAGCACCTTCATCCAGCCATCGCGCATCTTCGCCCATTCATCTTTCGTCTGCGGCACTGCTGGCGGAGTGAAGGCCGGGACGAACGTTTCATCGATGCGTGTATTGATTTCGTCTTTGGGGATTTCGGTGAAGACGCGCAGGTCTTCCAATTTGAACATGGGCACAGCGGGTTCCTTGATGACCGCCATGGGGTCTTTGCCTTTCAGGTGGCGCTCAAACCAGTGGAAGGCGCCCGCGTTCAGCGGCTGTGTGTCCCTGTGAGGGCCTTCGGAGATTTGCAGGCCGATGTTCTTTTCGGCGTCGAGCAATTTGTAGAGCCGCCGTGTGCTGTCGTAGATGCGCATGACACCGCCGAGGGGAAAGATGCCGTCCTTATCGGTGTTTGAAATCAGAAGCGGTCGCGGGGCGGCGAGAGCGGCCAGTTTGTCAAAATCCCAGCCGTAAAGATTCACCATGTACATGCAGTCGCAGTGGCCTTCGATGACACCGTTGATGACATGATCTTTCAGCGTGGTGATGCCGGCAGTGGGAGCGGAGACCTTTACGCGATCATCGACAGCAGTCACAAACCATGAGTACGCCCCTCCGCCGCTGCGGCCGGTGACGCCTATCTTTTCCATGTCCACGTCCGGCCGCGAGGCCAAATAGTCCAGTGCCCGGACACCCGCCCACGTTTCCACTCCCGCGGGAGTGTAGCCGCGGCTTACCCACCACCAGCGGTTCAGTTTGTAGGTGCCCCAGTGCTCCCCAAGGATTTCGCCGAACTGCACTGTATCCAGAATGAGGCAATTGTATCCGTGCTGCGCAAACCAGACGCCATGATGCTGGTAATGGGTTTTGTTTCCATTGCTGCGCCCGTCTTTCCCCATCTCCACTCCATGGCCGCAGAGATAGAGAATGGTCGGCAATTTTCCAGAGGGAGCGGATGGACGGTAGTAGTTTGCGGTTACATATAACCCTGGCAGGCTTTGGAAGTGCAGCTTTTCCACGGTGATGCCATCACCCTGAAGTGTGCCGGTGACGGTTGCCTTCAAATCTCCGCGTGGCGGTTCCGGATCAAGCCCCAGCATTTCTTTGAACTCACGGCGGTACCGGTCGCGATTTGCCAGCCATGCGGCTTTGTCGGGGACTTCTTTTGCAAAAGAGGTTTCTGCGGCGGAGACGAGTTGTTCGAGATAAGGACGTGCCGGTGGTGTGTCCGCCGCCGGCAGGCTGGTCAGGGTGAGAGCGAGGAAGAGAAGGGCTCGGTGCATGCTGCCACGCTACGACTCGCGGGGGGTCCGCAAGTTCCGGAAATCCGGGAGCTTCGAAGGAAACGAAAGTCGCCGGTCGCGTTGCGCGTTCGCTAGGGGCAAGTGAGAGTTAGCCTCAGAAACGCGCGTTTGAGGCCGGTGGTGTCCAGCGCGGCCTGGCGGAGGTACTGACTCGTGGGAGTGACCGTAATGGTGCGGGCGGGGATGCCGTTGCGGGATTCGCCGTTGGCGAGCCATGTGACGAGGTCCGGCGACCATTCGGGCGTGGCGACGATGCCTGGGGTGGCGACCTCCTGCCAGTGGAGGAGGATTTGGCCGGCGCTGGAGGAAGCGGTTATTGGCGAGCCGTGAGGTTCGAGCCAGGCCCTGCCGAAGTAGCGCTCGAAAATGTCCGGCGTTCCGTCGAAATCCTGGTCCAGGAGAGGACCGATGCCGGCATAAAGATAGGCTCCGCCGGCCGCGGCGAGGAAGGCGGTGTCCGGAGGGTTGATTCCAAAACCACCGCCGTCCTCATCCGGTGCACCGACGACGACGGTATCTCCTGACACGGCGACCGCCGATCCGAAGAGGTCGGAAGCGCCGGTGTTGGTGGCCTTCAGATAAAGTTTTGCGCTCCATGTGCCGTTGCTGCGAACGTAGCCGTACGCCGCGCCGGAATCCAGGGCGCCTTCGTTTTGGACCGGATTGATGCGCTGGCCGCTGCCGTCTTCGTTGGGAGCACCGGCCACGACGAAATCGCTGGAAACGCCGACGGAAAAACCGAACTGGTCCTGAAATGCAGGGTTGGTTGCCTTGAGATAAACGGGACCGCTCCAGACGGTGCCGGAACGTTCGAAGATATATGCAGCGCCGGAATCCTGGGCTCCGTTGTTGTTCGCGGGATTGACGCCCACGCCGTTGCCGTCTTCGGCAGGCGCACCGCAAACGATCGTGTCTCCGGCGATGGCGACTGACCATGCAAACCAGTCGTTAGGACCGGGGTTTGAAGCCTTCAGATAGGCCTGCTGCGTCCACGCGGTTCCGTTGCGAACAAAAACATACGCTGCGCCGGAGTCGCCCATTCCTTCATTTTGCACCGGGTTTACCCCAATGCCCCCGCCGTCTTCGAGGTAGGCACCCGCGACCAGCGTGTTACCGGAGAGGGCGACGGAAAAGCCGAACAGGTCATCGGCACCGGTGTTTGACGCCTTCACATAAGCCTGCTGAGTCCATGTGGTGCCACTCCTGACAAAAATGTAAACGGCCCCCGAAGCGTTCGCGCCCTCCGTGGAGGGAGGATTCACGCCCGTGGCGGCACCATCCTCCTGCGGGGCGCCTACCGCGACCGTGTCGCCTGAGACGGCGACGGAGTGTCCAAACTGATCGTTCAGCTGGGTGTTTGAGGCTTTGAGATACGCCTGCTGACTCCACGTCCCGTTGTTGCGCACAAAGACATAGGCCGCCCCCGCCTGTTCGGCGTCGTTGTTGGAAAAGGAGTTCACACCCGTGCTGCTGCTGTCTTCGTAGGTGGCCCCGACCACAATCGTGTCCCCCGAGATGGCGACCGAGCGGCCAAAGTAATCGCCGAGGGTCGGATTCGACGCTTTGAGGTAGGCTTGAAAAGTCCACACACCATCCGTCCTGACAAAGACGTAGGCGGCACCCGTCTCGCCGGCGGTATTGGTGTCCGGAGGATTTACCCCTGCGCCACTGCCGTCTTCAAGGTGCGCTCCGACGACAACCGTATCACCGGAAATGGCGACGGCCGTGCCAAAGCGGTCTCCGCCGGAGGGATTATGGGCTTTGATATAAACGGGTGCCGCGACGGGGTCCACGGTGAGCGGATAACGCGCGTTGGTTTCATCGATTTCAATTCCGATTTGGTCCGCTGAGGGCGCCATCATCCTGGCGGGCAATGCGCGCCCATCCGCATCCCAAACTTTCAGCCCGCTATAAGTCAGGACACTGCCGCGTGTTGCATTCAGGAAGGCGACGGACTGGCCATCGGTGCTCGCGTTTGGCCGCAACCCACCGCGGACGACAAGGTAAATAGTGAGTGGTGCAGTTGTGCCCGCGCCGTCCGGTCGATGTTTGATGTGAAATCCGTGCTCCAGGCCGCCGTTACCGTTGATATACCATTCATCGATGTTTCCGTCCCACGTACGCGTGAGTCGTGCCCCTTCGGCTTTCAGATTGGGCGATTTTTCAATGGTATGCTGCACGCTGCCTTCGAAACCGACAGACTTCAGTTCCAGTCCCCACTGCCACGAGCCGTCCGCCGCGGAAGCCAGGAAACCGCGATCATCGAATTGCGCGCGCCATTGGTGGCCGGGATGGCTTGTCTGGCAGGTGTTTCCGGTCTTCCGAAACGTGCGTTCCCACGAGTGATGCGCTTGCGAGATTCCCGTCCAGTCAGAGGCACTCAGGGCCGGTGACTTGCTCTCCGCCCGGGAGCAGAGGGACGCGGCGAAGGTGAGAATCGCACAGAAGGCGGCGGAGAGGGAGCCGGACATTGTTTTCATGGCAAAGACAGGGTCGGACGACTTTAGGCACAAACGATGCGCGGCTATAGACGCAGGCGGGCTGGAAAAAATTCGACTTGAGACCGTAATTCGCCGCGCAGCCCCGGAAACTCCAAAATGCTGTCACTCCACTTCCCATGACGGCAGGTTTCGGGAAAGCCATTCACATGACCGCTCCTGATCAATCCGACGAAAAGCTGCTCTCCGCATGGGTGCGGCTGCGTGATGAAGATGCGTTTCACGCGCTGGTGCGAAGGCATGCGGGTCTGGTGCTCGGGACTGCGCGCCGGCGGGTAGCCTCTGAGGAAGCGGCGGAGGAAGTGACGCAGAATGTTTTTACGGCCCTGGCCAAAAAAGCGCCCGGGCTCCATGGCGGCGGCGGCTTGGGCGGATGGCTGCACCGCGCTGCAGTGCTGGAATCGGCGGCCGTGAATCGCAGTGAACATCGCCGGGCTTTGCGCATGAAAAAGATTGCTGAAGACACAGAAAAGACTGCGCCGGTGGAATCATCCGGGCTGCTTCCGGTTCTGGATGACGCCGTGAATGCGCTGCCGGAGGCCGAACGCCGGGTGATTCTGATGCACTGGTATGAATCGCGCCCGTTTGCGGACGTGGCGGAACGATTGGGCATTAGCGTCAGCGCGGCAAAAAAACGCGGGCAGCGGGCAATGGAGCGTTTGACGGGACTGCTGGAACGCCGTGGCGCCAAAGCGACACCGGCACTGCTCACCGCGCTGGCGGCAGCGGGATTGACTCCGGAGGCTTCAGCGGCGCTGCCGGTGCGCGTGGCCGGCAGAGCAATTGCGGCAGCGAAGGCCTCAACAGCAGGCTCAGCACTCGCGGGCCTGGCCACGGGTGTGAAGTGGGGAGCTGCTGCGGCGTTCCTGTTAGGCGTGGCTGCGCCGCTAACAATTCATCGTCCGGATGCAATGCGAAGCCGGGGCACAACGCGATTGGAGAGCCCTGTCGTTGCGCCCAAAATTGGAAGTGGCGCGGCTGTCGCGGGAAACAATCCAGCCGGCGAGGAGACAACGCTGCAAAAGCTGGCGCGGGCCTTGCGGCGAAACGCGACACCGGAGGGCGATGACGAGGTGATACTTGCGGCGCAGTCGCTTATTTTTTCGCTGCCGCTGGCGGATTTGCCGGAGGCGCAGCGGATGCTGGAAAATCAGCCGGGTCCGGCACCGGGACAAAAGGACGAGGCGAGTGTCCTGCCGGCACTGCGTTTGGCGAAGTATGTGGAGTCTTTGTTTGCCCGCTGGGCGGAACTGGATGAGGCCGCGGCTCTGGAGAAGGCCCTCGCATTCAAAGGCCGCGACATGCGCTATGCGGCATGGACAGGAGCCATCTCACGCATGGCCGCGCGCGACCCGCTGCGGGCAGTGGAAACATCCATGGCGCCGCCGGTGCCGGAGGAGGATCGGGACGAACATGCGCAAATGGTCGTTTCGAATGTGTGGTTTCAAAATGATCCGCTGGCAGCAATGGAACAGTTGCGCACCCGGTGGCCACAGCACGATCCCATGGTGGAATCCTCATGGATGCTGCGCGACTGGGCGGCGCAGGGCGACGGTGTTTGTCTTGCGTGGCTGCGCGAACATTACCCGGCGAAAGTGGAGGTAGTGCTGAGGGCGCAGTCATGGGAACTGAGCCTTGCGAATCCGCAGGCGTTGACCGGCCTCGCCCTGGCGCAAAGCGATGGATTGTTGCGCGAGGATTTATTGCACTCCGCCTTTTCATCGTGGCCGCAGCGGCAACCCGCGGAAGCGGCCAGGGCGTTTGCAGCATTGCCCCCGGAAGCGCGGACGGAATCGCTCGCACGCGCCATGGCTCCCGTGCTGGCGGAGGCCGATCCCGGGTCGGCAAGCGCGCTCGCCAAAGAACTGCCGGAAGGACCGGTGCGGAGTGCCTTCGATCTCGCGGGCGTCAGCGCTCTGGCGGCGGACGATCCACGGAGGGCAGCAACGGAGGCAATGAGCCGGGACCCTGGTCCGGCCCGCAGGGAAGCCCTGCGCCGCATCGCTGAGACGTGGCTTCAGCAGGATGGCCCGGCCGCGGAGGCATGGATCAAGACCTGCGACGATCTGGCGGATTGGAGCAACGAACTCCTGGAAACAGCCCCATGACGCGCGTGCACCGTTCCATCATCTCCACCGCTGTCGTCATCGCGGCACTGGTGCTCGGTCTGGGCGCAGGCGAAGCGCTGAGCGGCCGGATTTGGCCGGAAACGACTAACAAAAAATCCGGAGTGTTGCCGGTTTCCTCGAACAAAGCCGAAGGCAATGCAGAATCGGGAAAAGCCGGCGCACTGAGCGGGATGAGTCCGGATGAATTCCATGAGTTGCAGCAGGCGGTGCGCGGGGTTTTTTCCGGTGCTGCCGGTGCTGTCCGCAGCAACCACGACGTGTTGACCCGCATCGCCGCCGGGCTGAGCAGCGGAGCGGACTGTGCACGAGCAGCCGAGTTGATTGACAGTGCTCCCCCGAATCTCCGGCATACCCTGACAAACATCATTTTTCGCCGCTGGGCAGCCCTTGATCCCGCGGCCGCTTTGCGGGCGGCGGACGGGTTGAAGACCTGGCAGAGCCAGCGGCGGGGCGCGGAGACGGTGCTGAAAATCTGGGCTCAGCAGGACGCCGTGGCAGCTCTTAAGGCGGCAACTTCTGCACCGCCTGGTTTTGTCAGGGACCGTGGTGTCTCTTATATTCTCTACACACTGGCGAAGGATGACCCGGTGCGCGGACTGGAACTGCTCTCGCATCTTCCAAAGCCGGACCATGCCGCATTTTACCAGGTGCTCAATGCGTGGGCGGCGAAGGAACCGCGACCGGCATGGGAGTGGCTGAAGTCGCAAAGCGATCCTGTGCGCCGCGAGCAGGCGGCGCGCGCCGTTCTCAGCGGCATGGCGGCGAATGGTCAGCACAAGGAAGCCCTAACCCTGGCTGAACAGCAGCCGGAGGGACGCACCCGTTTGCAAATGATCAGTGGAGTGATGGAGGCGTGGATTCGCAAAGACCCAACGGCCGCTCTGTCAAACGCATCGAAACTGCCGGCCGGTGAATTCACAGCGGAGATGGCCTATTCCCTCGTGCGCAGTGCATTCAATATTCTCGACGGCTATGCTGCGGGCGCTCCTGATCCGAAGAAATGGGCTGACGCGTTCATCACAAAATTTCCGGCTGGTCCACAGCGGGAAGCAGTGCGTGCGGCTATGGCCGTGCACGTCATGACGTTCAATCTGGGCCGGGAGTTTCAGGCGCAGAAGGCTCTTCCACTCCTGGCGGACATGGAGGAGGGGCCCTGGAAAGCCCGCGCCACGGCCGATCTGGCTGCCGCATGGACACATACAGACGCCGTGGCTGCGTCGGAATGGCTTGCTTCACTGCCGCCGTCAAGAACGCGTGACGCTGCCGTCGCGCGGTTCGTGGAGCGCATCTCGCTCAGTGATCCGGAGCGCGCCAAACAATGGGCGGAAACAATCCGGACCCCGTAGTGCGGCATACCATGCAGCGGCGCTCCTGCTTGCGCCCCGCGAGGCTGCGGTTATCTGCGGGGGCTTATGGCAAAGGAATTATCACAGAACATCTTGTGGCACGGCGTTGACGAGGTTCCCGCCGAACCGGTTTGGCTCCTGGCCGGGCCGGTGCGGGCGGCGCTCGACGAGGGGCAATTGCGAGGCATTTATTTGGGGGCGGATCTAATCGTGCAGCGGATTTACGGGGCGGTTCGCGACCGCTATTGGAATACGGTGCCGGGCGTAATCAGCGAACTTTCAGTGCAGCAGCGGGAGGACGGTTTCCTAGTGGCGTTTACTTCTGAGCACGTTTCGACAGAGGTTGATTTTGTGTGGCGCGCGGAAATTACCGGCACTGTGGACGGAACGATTACTTACGTTTTTGATGGTGAGGCCCGGCAGCCGATGTTCAAAAACCGCATCGGACTGTGCGTCCTGGCGCCTCTTTCTCTAAACGGCAAAGAGGCCGGCGTTGAATATGTTAGCGGGGATCGTG
The DNA here is from genome assembly GCA_035550135.1 of Verrucomicrobiales bacterium. Lineage (GTDB taxonomy): Bacteria > Verrucomicrobiota > Verrucomicrobiia > Verrucomicrobiales > V1-33 > V1-33. The sequence goes on along the minus strand of DASZQB010000023.1, from coordinate 41,704 downwards.
CTGTGGTGCAGTTTCCGGACCTTGTCGATCCCGCCCAGCCGGTGAGAGGACTGCATGATTTCCGCGGGCTAAAGTATCCTGTCACGGATGGCGTGGATTTGCATTTGCGATTTGAGGGCGATGTCTTTGAAATCGAGGATCAGCGAAACTGGTCGGATGCGAATTATAAGATCTACAGCACGCCTCAGCGCATTCCAATGCCGGCGAGTCTGGTAGCGGGTCAGCGGGTGCACCAGACAGTGACCATGAAATTGCAGGGCAAAGTGGATTCTTTGCAATCCGCTGAAAGACCTGCGGTGATCAGTGACGTGGAAATTACCCTTGGCGACAAATTCTGGGCGTTGCCTGAACTGGGCCTCGGGATGGCTTCCCACGGCGACGATCTCGCGGCGAAGGAACTGGCGCGTTTGAAGGCGCTTGGGCTGTCTCATTATCGCGTGGAGGTGGATGCTGCGCTGCCTGGATTTCAGTCCGCTTTCGAACGCGGCCTGCAGCAGGCGGAGGCGATGGGTGCCAGGGTGGAGGCCGTCCTGACAGTTGGTGTTGAAGCGGAGAGCGAAGCGCAAAACGCTGCGGACGTTGCTGCTGAATTCCCCGGTTTGGTTGTGCGCTGGCTGGTGTTGACGAGCGGTTTCCCTGCCACGGCGGCAGGCTCGTTTGAGGGAGTCCGCGATATTCTTTTAGCAGACGGGGCAACTGTCGGAGCCGGCACGGATGCCGATTTTTTTCAACTCAACAATCGCCGTCCTTCCCAGGGCATGTGTGATTTCATCAGCGTTCCGCTCCGGCCCTGCGCGCATCAGTTTGATCGCGCGACGATGGTCGAGAATCTCCAGGGACAACGCGAGATTTTGCGAACCATCGGGAGCATTTGGGATGGAACGCCGAAAGTGGTCTCGCCAGTGAGTTTTCGTACGCGCGCGCAGAAAGGTCCGGTGGCCGCGCCAGGTGAGATGCCTGCTCAGGCTGACGTGCGCCAGATGTCGCTGTTCGGTGCGGCGTGGACGGTCGGCTGCCTCAAGGCCCTCGCAGAAAGCGACGTGAAAAGCGTCACGTTATTCCAAACCACGGGCCTGCGCGGCATCATGGAACAGGAAAAAGGTTTTGCGGCGCCGGGCGTTTTTCATTCTGTGCCTGGAGGGGTGTTCCCGATTTATGTCGTGCTGGCTGCCTTGACGGGTTGGACAGGCGCGGAGGTGCTTGAAGCGCGCTCAAGTGCGCCTGAAACCATCGACGCCCTCGTGTTGAGCAAGGAAGACCGCACTCGAATAATTTTGGCCAACTACTCCGCCCGTGAGCGAACGGTTTCCGTTGCCAGGGAAGGGAAGCCGGTTTTTTCGGAAATAGAAGCCGTGGTGCTGGATGCTGATACCGCGCTCGCGGCTATGACCGATCCCGAGTCCTGGCTGGCATCGCCGCCGCGGCGGAAAATGTCCGGCGGTGCGGTGCTGCTGCCGCCCTTCGCCGTGGCGTGGCTGGATTTGAAGTGAGCCCTCCGGGATTCTCCCTAAAGAGTGGTCGCGTCCCCCTTGCGCTGCCGTGCGGTCCCGTTAACGGAGGCATATTCAGGAATGAGCGCACCCATTCTCCTCCAGCAAGTCACCGTAATCTCTCCTGCCGGCAGTGAACCGGCGATAGCGGACGTGCTGCTGGAAAAGGGCATCTATAAAATCCTAACTAACGGCGGCGCGCCGCCGTCCGGCTGCCGCACGGTGCCTGCGCAGGGAAAGGTGCTGCTGCCGGGTTTGTTCGATCTTCACGCGCACCTGCGCGAGCCGGGCAGGGAGGATGCCGAAAACGTCGCCAGCGGGGCTGCCGCGGCGGTTAACGGCGGCTTCACCGGGCTGCTCATGATGCCGGATACCCATCCGCCGATCGACAACGGCGGCATGGTGCAAAGCGTATCCGATATTGCCGCCAAGAGTTCTCCCATCCCCATGAGCGTCGCGGGTTGCATCAGCCGCCGGCGCGCGGGAGAGGAACTCGCGGAGATCGGTGAAATGCATCTGCGCGGTGCGGTGATGATCACGGACGACAGCGACACCGTGGGAAATCCGCTCCTTCTGCGCCGGGCTCTGCAATACTCGCGCGATCTCGGCCTGCTGGTCGCCGTGCATTGCGATGTCAAAGAACTCTCCGGCAAAGGAGCGATGCATGACGGACGCGTGTCCTATCGCCTGGGGCTGGAGGGCATTCATCCCTGCGCGGAGGAGATTGGGATCGCGCGCGATATCCGTCTGGCCCAAAGCTGCCGCAGCCGCATCCATATCAAGCATGTCACCACTGCCAGCGGCGTGGAAACCATCCGCCGGTACAAACGGGAGGGTGTTGCCGTCAGCGCCGAAGTCACGCCGCACCATCTGATTTTTACGGATGAAGACGTCGGCGACTATGACACGAACTTCAAAGTCCGGCCTCCTCTTCGTCCGGCCTCCGATACCGCTGCACTTTTGGATGGGCTCCTGGACGGCAGCATCGATATCATCGCCACAGACCATTCGCCGCACACGGAGTTTGAGAAGACGCGCGATTTTGCCTCCGCTCCATTCGGGATTACCGGCCTGGAAACGGCACTGCCCGCGCTGCATCATCACTTTATCCGCAGCGGCAGGCTGTCATGGACTCTGCTGGCGGAACGTTTTTCTTCGGCACCCCGCCGCCTTCTCGGTTTGCCCGTGCCGGAGATCGCGAATGGTGCTCCGGTCAATGCGGTTCTCTTCAATCCCGCCGCCACCACGCGGGTGGACAAGGAATTTCTGGAGTCGCGCAGCCTGAATACGCCGTTTCTGGGCCGCGAACTGACGGGCCGCGTGGAACTCGTTGCACTCGGCGACCGCGTCCTCCTTGACCGGCTCTAACATCTCATGCGTTATACCGAAAAACTCGCTGCCCGTATTTGCGCCGTCCGTTCCCATCTTTGTGTTGGGCTTGATCCGCGCCCGGATCTGATCAAAGAACCGCTGAAGGAGTTTCTGCTCCGCGCCGTCAGCGAATGTGCGCCTCACGCCGCATGCTTCAAGCCTAACATCGCCTATTTTGAGGCGTTGGGATCGCGCGGCATCGCCCTGCTGGAGGAGGTTCTTAACGCCATTCCGCGCGATATTCCAGTACTCCTCGACGCCAAACGCAGTGATATCGGAGAAACGCAAAAGTATTACGCCCGCGCCGTCTTCGAGACTTGGAACTGCGATGCCGTTACGCTCAATCCGTTCCTTGGTTACGATTCCGTCGAGCCTTTCCTCGGTTATGAAGGCAAGGGACTCTATCTGCTTGCCGTGACCTCCAATCCGGGTGCCGCCGATATTGAAAAACAGCTTCTTCACGGTGGTCGTCGTGTCTTCGAACTGGTTGGCGATATGGCCCGTCGCGCCGCCGGCAGCCCTGCCGATGTCGGTTTTGTCGTTGGCCTGACCAATGCCGATCCTGACATTCTTCCCGCGCTGCCGGACGCACCGCTCCTCATTCCTGGGCTGGGAGCCCAGGGCGGCGACATCAACGCCCTTCGCGGAAGCGGGCGCGCTGCTCCCGCGCTTATCAATGTTTCGCGCGGTGTCCTGTTTCCGCCGGCCGGGGAAAGTGTTGCCGCGGCGGCAGCGAGGTGGCAGCAGATTATCGAAACAGCGCTTCAGCCGAACTGATCGGCGGTCTCTCCATGCCCCGCGCGCTTCCCGCCAGCACATGGTCTTCGTTGGACACCGTGTCGCATGCCAGAGGGTTGCTTGGCAAATACCTTGTCCGGCGTTTCGACGATGGGCGTGAGGAAGCGCGCCTTATCGTGGAAACGGAGGCCTATCACAGTGCCGAGGATCTCGCGTGTCATGCCAGCAAAGGCCGGACGAAGCGCACGGAAGTCATGCACGGGCCGGCTGGAGTATGGTACGTGTATCTTTGTTACGGCATCCATGAAATGCTGAACCTCGTCACCGGCCCTGCGGACCATCCGGCAGCCGTCCTCATCCGCGGCGTCGAAGGCCTTATCGGCCCTGGCCGGCTCACCCGTCATTTGCAAATCACCCGCGCGTTAAACGGATCGCCTGCAGCGAAAAAAACCGGACTTTGGATCGAAGACCGCGGCTTTGTGCCGGCGGCTGAACAGATCGATACGACTGCGAGAATCGGAATCGATTACTCGGGGCCTGTGTGGTCTCAAGTGCCCTGGCGGTTTTTGCTTAGAAAATCCAAATGAGTGCCATTGCAGGCGGCACGGAACGCACGCCGCCGTGGACTTGCGATTGGATTGTAAACGACAGACCTTTGGCGTAGCCTAACGTTCATGAGCACATTTCGCTGCGTGGTCAGACTCGTGACCGTTTTGATTCCGGGGATTCTGCCAGGAACGCTGCCGGCGGAGGAAGCGGACCTCATTGTGCGGGGGGCTATCGTCCACACCGTCAATACCAATCAGCCTCAAGCCGAGGCCTTTGCAGTAAAAGACGGCAAGTTTGCGGCAGCCGGCACGGTGGCGGAAATGGAGGCGTGGCACGGGCCGAAAACGACTGTGCTCGATCTTCCCGGGCGAGCGGTGGTGCCAGGATTCAATGACGCGCATCTTCATCCGCAAGCGCTCTATCCAGAGGATGCGCCATGGGCGTCGGTGGCGTGCGGACCGCCTGACATCAAGACGATGGACGATCTCATTGCCGCTTTGAAAAAGAAGGCGGTGCATACGCCGCCGGGTCAGTGGATCATCGGCTCGCGCTATCAGGAGACAAAACTGGGCCGGCATCCATCGGCAGTGGACCTCGATCGCGCGAGCACGCAACATCCCATCGCCATCAGTCATTCCAGCGGTCACCTGACAGCCGTGAACAGCGCCGCGCTGGCCCTTGGCAACGTAACCAAAGACGCACCCGATCCGCCGGGCGGGAAGATCGATCGTGATACGGAGGGCAAGCCCACCGGAGTGCTCCGCGAGTCCGCGGCCGGGCTTGTCAGGTCGCGCGGGCCGGAGCGGCCGGAAGCGCCGAGGGAGGAGGCCGTGCGCGGCTATCGCGAATGTTTCCGGCGTTATCTCAGCCGTGGCATCACGAGTGCCGGTGTGGCGGGCACCAACCGCAACACCTTGGAATTTCTCAGCGCTGCCCGCACTCCCGAAGTCGCGGTGCGGCTCAATGTCATGTTCACGGAGTCCTCGCTCATCGAAGTGTCGCGCCAGCGGGAAAGTCACGGCTATGACGACACCGCCATCCGCGTGGGCGCCATCAAACTCTTCCACGGCAGTTCTCTGTCAGGACAAACCTGCTGGCTGTCGAAACCCTATGCTGGCCGGCCTGACTCCTTTGGCGTGCCCCCGCGGCGTTCTCAGGAGGAACTGAACGAACTCATCCTGCGCCTTCATCGCGACGGCCTGCAGGCCTGCATTCACTCCAACGGGGACCGCGAGATCGGCATGGTCGTCACCGCCATCGAAGCCGCGCAAAAAGCCGTGCCGCGGCCCGATGCGCGTCACCGCATCGAGCACGGCAGCATCCTTACACAGGAACTGCTCGACCGCATCCGCGCCGCCAGCATCATCGTGGTGCCGCACTGTTATTTTTACGAACATGGCGATAAACTCGAGGCCTACGGCCCGGACCGCTGGGAGTGGCTCCATCCGTGGCGTCGCCTGATCGACGCGGGCATTTCCGTGGCGGGTCACAGCGATTCCCCTGTCGCCACCGCCGACCCGATGCTCTGTATTCACGATATGATGAACCGTACCAGTGCGGAGGGCAAAACCTACGGCGCCTCCCAGCGTGTCACTTTTGCGGAAGCCCTGCGGGTGTGGACCGTGGGCGGTGCGTACGCGAGTTTCGAGGAAACGCGCAAAGGCTCCATCGAGCCGGGCAAGCTTGCAGACTTCGTCGTCCTGGCCGCCGATCCTTCCCAGACACCGCGGGAGAGGGTCAAAGATATCGGCGTGGAGCAGACGTGGGTGGGCGGAAAGAAAGTATGGTCTTCCCGGTGATGACTGTCATATGTGTCTATCTGGAATCACCTCTTTTCCGCGCTTCACAGGCTTTTCCATTCGCTCAACCGGCAATCTGTGCTTCAGTTTCTGTCATGAGCACCCTCACGGCCATCTACGAAAACGGAGTCTTTCGCCCGTTGGAGCCCGTGCGACTCCCTGAAAACACCCGCGTGGAGATTCCCATTCCTGATTCGCTGCCAACTGTTTCCGATGCCGCAGTTGATGCTGTTTATGAGGCACTGCAGTTTCGATTCCGTTCAGGCACCGGCGATCTTGCAGCCCGGCACGACGAACATCAGCCGTGAAAGGCATCTTCCTCGACACCGTCGGGCTATTAGGACTTTGGGACGAGGATGACCAATGGCATTCTCCAGCCTCCAGAGCATTTGAGGAAATGAGTCTGCACAGAGAGCCTTTGTTCACCACCAGCTTCATTATCGCCGAATGCGCGAACGCCACGGCCCGGTGGATTGAACGGGAAAAAATTGCCGCTCTTGTTAAGTCCCTCCAAGCCATCGGAGGGTTTATTTTTCCCACCGACGATGATTGGAATCTCGCGTGGGTCAGATATACGAACGGGTCGCCGGGCGGACCGGGCTTGGTGGACCATCTTTCGTTCGCCGTTATGCAGCGGCTCGGCTTGAAACGTGCATTTACGAACGATCGCCACTTCGCTGCCTTTGAATTCGAGCCGTTGTTCTGAGCCGTTGCCGGACACAATGAGTCACCGTTGCCTCCGACCTACCGGCCCGCTCTGGCCGAAATCCTCTATTTAGGTAATGGTCCTGACTTATGACACAACGGTTATCGTTCCTTCATTTACTTTTCAGAATGTAACGGGGTACAGTGGTAATACGTCCCTTCCTGTTCACCTCCCCTGACGATCCCTTTGCTTCCCGCACCCATTTTATGCACAACCCCCTTTCCTGTCGCCGGCGCGCATGGCTGCCGGTTCTTTCCTCCGTATTGTTTAGTGCCGCTCTGTTTTCTGTTCATGCCGCGCCAACGGCGGTGAACGACAGCTTCACGGTCTCTGAAGACGGGGTGCTCAATGTGACCACCGGCGGCATTATATTCAGTACCGGGTTCAACGCGGGCACTGACGGGTTCAGTTATGCGGACGATGCTTTTGGGACGAATGCCCCGAATTTTGAGCAGGGCACAAACGCAGCCACAGACGGGGAAAACGGGACACCGGGCCTTCATGTTCAACTCGGCCCGCGGACTCAGACCTCCAATCTTCCAATGTCCGGCGCATGGTCGCGAACGGTCAACCCTCCGGCCGGCACATACACCGTTTCTTTCCGTTACCGGTTCACCACGGGCAACGGATTTGAAAATACAGAGTATCAAACCGCGGTGTTCGAAGTGGACGGCGTGCGGTATGGCACGGCGTATCCCGCCGCAGGAGGCCTGCCGGCGGTGACGGCCCTGCAGCGATACATCGGCGACGGCAACGGCGGCGCGAATCCGGACACCGGATGGCTCACGTTTTCGCAAAGCATTACGCTTTCGTCCGCGGTCCACACCATTCGCCTCGGGTCTTTTCAGAACGGAGCCACCGACAATACCGAGCGATCGGACGTTTACTTTGACGACTTTGCGATCACGTCATCCACCGGCGCTCTTGGAGTGCTGGCAAATGACACCGGCACGGCCCCGCTGACCGCAGTAAAGGACACCAATCCCGCCCATGGCGCGGTGACGCTCAACAGCGATGGAAGCTTCACCTATACCCCGGCGGCGAATTATTCCGGCCCTGACAGTTTCACCTATCACGCCTCTGACAGCACGGGAAATTCCGCCCCGGCTACGGTGAATATCACAGTCACCCCGGTGAATGATGCACCGGTCGCGAATGCCGACAATTATTCCACCAATGAAGATACGCCGCTCACGGTGAATGCGCCTGGCCTGATCACCAACGACACGGATGCGGACGGCAATCCCCTTACGGCCGCCCTGCGTTCGCCGCCAGGCAAGGGCGACGTGACGATCAACGCCAACGGCAGTTTCACCTATACGCCGGACGCCAATGCGAACGGCCCCGACTCCTTTACCTATCGCGTGAATGACGGCACGGTGAATTCACCCGATGCCACGGTCAGTATCACCATTAATCCGCTAAACGATGCGCCCATCACCGCCGCGGACTCCTACCGGACTCAGGTGAACACACCGCTGAATGTCACCCTGACCGATCCCACAGGACAGCCGACCACTACTGAAACGCTGGTCGCAGGAGGCTCCACGGTGCCCATTGGCGATCCTGCGGAGGTGGACCTCCCGGAATGGCGATACCTTGATGACGGAAGTGACCAGGGCATCGCATGGCGGACGCCGGCATTCGACGACTCCGCGTGGTCCACCGGCAAGGCGGAACTCGGGTACGGTGACGATGCCGACGGTCGGCCGGAACGGACGGTCGTCGGATTCGGCGGCGATCCCCAGGCGCGGTTCGCGACCACTTATTTCCGCACGACTTTCCAGGTGGTGGACAAAGCCTCGCTTTCCAATCTCCAGCTTCTGCTCATGCGGGACGACGCGGCGATCGTGTATCTCAACGGAACGCAAATCTACCGGGATCAGTCAGCCAATGGATTTCCCAATCTTCCAAACAATCCCGCATTCAGCGCCTATGCGAACGGCACCATCAGCAATGCCGACGAGGCTTCGCTGCGCGACCTGACGGAGTTTCTCACAGCGAATGCGGCGCAATACCTCGTAGAAGGCACTAACACGCTCGCCGTGGAGGTCCACCAGGGCAGCGCGAACAGCACGGACATCAGCATGGATCTGCAACTGACCGCGCAGCGCGGACCCTATGCCGGTGTGCTCTACAATGACAGCGACCCGGACGGCACTGCGATCACCGCGCAGATCGTGACTCAGCCGGCCCACGGCTCGCTGACGCTGAATGCCAACGGCACGTTCCTGTTCGCGCCTGCGGCGAACTATACCGGCCTCGACAGTTTCGTTTACCGCGCCACGGACGGCACGCTTAATTCCGCAAACACCACCGTCTCCCTGACCATTGCCTCGGCCGGCAATGCTCCGCCGCTGGCCGGTGCCGACGCCTATTCCACCAACGAGGACACGCCCCTCACCGTCAATGCTCCCGGCTTACTAACTAACGACAGCGACCCTGAGAGCGGCGCACTCACGGCGCAGGGCCTCACTCAGCCCGCCCACGGCACGCTCACGCTCAATGCGGACGGCTCGTTCCTCTACACGCCGGCGAACAATTACAACGGCCCTGATTCCTTCACCTATCGCGCCCGCGATCCGTTCAATGCGCCCTCTCCAGCCGCCACCGTGACGCTTACGGTCAACCCGGTGAACGATGCGCCGGTGGCCGTTGCGGAAACGTACGGTACCGATATCGGCGTTACCCTGAACGTGAATGCCGCGCAAGGCGTGCTGGCCAACGACACCGATGTGGAGGGCAGCCCGCTCACGGCGACGATAGTCTCACAGCCCGCTAGCGGCGCGTTGACGCTGAACTCCAACGGTTCGTTCACCTATACGCCGCCCGCGGGTTTCTCCGGAGTGCGCACGTTCACTTATCGCGCCAGCGACGGCACGGCGTTTTCCAATACCGTCACCGTCACTATCAACGTCAACGGCGCACCCATCGCAGGGAACAACAGTTATACGACTGCCGAAGACACGCCGCTCACCGTGGCTGCACCCGGCGTGCTCGCCAACGACACGGACCCGGAAGGCCAGCCGCTCACCGCGGTCAATGCCACGCAACCGGCGCACGGCAGTGTCTCTCTGAACACCAGCGGCGGCTTCACCTACACGCCGGTGAACAACTACGCGGGCCCTGACAGTTTTACTTATCAGGCGAATGATACGCTGCGGCTCTCGGCCCCGGCGACCGTTTCCCTCACAGTCACGCCGGTGAATGACGCGCCCGTCGCGCAAAACGACACCTATGTCACTGGTCCCGGGCAGACGCTCACGGTGGCGATCGCGCAGGGCGTGCTGACGAATGACAGTGACGCGGAAAATTCGCCGCTGACCCTGACACAACTCAGCAGCACTCTGAACGGCCTCCTGACTCTCGCCGCGGACGGCTCATTCGTTTACGTGCCGGACACCGGATTCACCGGGCCGGACTCGTTCACCTACCGCGTCAGTGACGGCACGCTGAACTCGACCACCGCCACGGTGACGGTTCAGGTTAAACAGCCCGGCGACGACATTGTCATCAATGAGATCATGTATCGTCCCGGCGGCGGCTATCCGGAGAACACCTCGCGGGAATGGATCGAACTCTACAATCGCGGCACCACCACCATTGACCTCACCGGCTGGACCATCAGCAGCGGGGTCACCTTTGCCTTCCCCGCGGGGCGCGCCATCGCCCCTAACAGCTACCTGGTCGTCGCCGCGAATCTGGCCTCCTTCCAGACGGCCTATCCGTCGGTCACCAATGTTATCGGAAGCTGGACGGGTACGCTCGCCAACAGCGGTGAGAACATTAAGCTGACGGATGCGCAGGGGAGCGATCAGGACGAGGTCCACTACGCCAACGAGGGCGACTGGGCCACCCGTGTACGCGAGACCACTTTTAACGGCTGGGCGTGGAGCACCCTGGCTGAAGGCGGCGGACGCTCCATCGCGTTGCGCAATCCGGCCATCAGCAATGACAACGGGCAGAATTGGGCGGAGTCCAGCACAGTGGGCGGCACGCCCGGCGCCAGCAACGACGTGCGCACCGCGAACATCGCGCCCGTCGTCAAAGCGGTGCAGCACTCGCCTGCGGTTCCAACCACCACGGACCGCGTGCGCATCTCCTGCGAACTCAATGACGAGTCCGCCTTCTCCGCGCTCAATGCGACGTTGTTTTACCGCAACGCCTCGACCACCAGCCCGCCTGCGTTCACGTCCGTGCCCATGTCCCAAAATGGGAAAGGCGAGTGGTTTGCCCAGCTCGATCCCTTCACCACGAACCTGACCATCGTGGAATTTTACATCTCCGCCACGGACGGTACGAACGCGCGCACATGGCCCGCGGCGACGGCTGAAGGCCAAAACGCCAACTGCCAGTTTCAGGTCAGCAATGAAGCCCCCTCAGCAGTCACGGACAACTATTGGCTGGTGCTGACGGCCGCCGAGCACGCTGCGTTCGTGACAACGACGGGACAGGACAATTCCAACAACAAGATCGACCGCGAATTCAACACCACGCTCATCACAGTGCGTGGCGGGGAGAGCAGCATTCGCTACCGCTGCGATATGCGCATCCGGGGCAATTCCAGCCGGGATCACACGTCCACGACCCCCGCCGGGCAGCCTTCGCCGCCGATGCGCATTCGTGTTCCTTCGGACAACGATCTGGACGGGACCACGAAGTTCAATCTCAACCCGCGCAACGCATGGCTGCAATACTTTGGCATGAGAATGTTTCAGGCCGCGGGCTTGCGCTCCCCTGATGTGCAGCCCGTGGAACTGCGCCGCAACGGCGTGGAATATACGCGCGCCACGGGCGGCACCGCAGACTTCGGGATGTGGGTCCGCATGGAGGACATCAGCGGCGAAATGGTCAGCAACCATTGGCCTGAGGCCGATTCCGGCGGCGCTTACAAGAAAGGCCGTCCCGACCGCTACTGGCGCGCCAACCAGACGGCGCCCGACGATCCCGACGGCGAGATCGATGGTTTCCTGAAGCAAAATAACAGCGCCGCCAACGACTGGAGCGACCTGACCGGCTTCTTCTCCACATGGCAGGCGGCCTGCGCGCCTCACTTTCCCGGCTCCAATCCGCTCGATGTCGCCAACAGCGGCGGCTCCAGCACCAGCGGCAACGGCAACTGGGACGGCACGGCCTTCTCCGCCGGGGAAATCGCCAGCGTCGATACCGTGGCCGACCTCGATCAATGGGCCCGCTGGTTTGCCGTGATGATCATTCTTTCCGACAACGAGACAAACGTCTCTAACGGTCAGGACGATGACTATGGCGTGTATTTTGCACCGCGCACCGTGGGCGTCACTCAGCAGCGCCGTCTCCAGTTTATCGCGCACGATCTGGATACCATCTTTGGCCTTGGTGACAGCCCGCTGTCATTCAATACCATCGGCCTCTACGACATGACGGAGCAGAATTCTGTCTTTCGTCCACTTCTGCCGCTGATAGGCAACAGCACGGTCGCGGGAAATGCGGGATTCCGGACGCTGTATTTCAATGCGCTGCGGGAATTGTTTGGCACCGTCTTTGACGCGGACACGACGTCCAATCCAAATCCGCCGTTTTATCAGGCTGTGGACTATCATTTAGGCAACTGGGCGCCCGCGGCCAGTCGCACGGCCATCAAGGATTTTGTTAGGCAGCGGCGCACTTATTTGCTGGGTCTGCTGGGGCAGGGGGCCACCACCCCGCCCGCCGGCACTTCCAACGCCGCGGTGATCTCGGCCCACGGGACGCTGTTCATCAGTGAGGTGTTCGCTAACAATGTCTCCGCTCACAACAACGCCGGCACTTTCCCTGACGTCATCGAACTCCAGAACACCGGGGGCTCCGCTGTCAGTCTCGCCGGCATGAGCCTGACCGATGATCCGCTGGTGAAAACAAAATACATCTTCCCCGCCAACACCAGTCTGGCAGCAGGGGCGCGCCTCGTGCTCTATGCCGATGATCCGTCCGCGGCTCCCGGTACGCACCTGGGTTTCGGTCTCGATGCGGATGGCGACGCGGTTTATCTCTATAATACCGTGGCCAGCGGTCAGGCGCTGGTGGATTCAATCACCTTTGGATTGCAGCCCGCCGACTTCAGCATTGGGCGCACTGGCGCAGCGCTCGATACATGGGCGCTCTGCACGCCCACGATCGGCCTGGCGAATGTTGCCGTGGCTTCGCTCGCCTCTCCCGCGGGCCTTCGCATCAACGAGTGGCTGGGCAATGCCGACTACCGGGCCTCGGATGACTTCATCGAAGTTTACAACGGCGCCGCTCAGCCCGTGGCCATGGGCGGCATGAGGCTGACCGACGATCCTATCAATTACCCGGCACGCCACGTGATCCCGCAGCTCAGCTTTATTGGCACGGGCGCAAACGGTTTCGTTTTCTTTGAAGCGAAAGGCAGCGATGCCACCCCCGGCAATGCCAGCGAACTGCCGTTCAACATCAGCTCCACCACCGGCTCGGTGGCCCTGCTGGGCGCCAACGGCAGTCTCGTGGACCGCGGCGACACCATGCCGCAATTCCGCGACGTCTCCACCGGCCGCGTACCGGACGGAACCGGTGCGTTCAGCGCGCTGGCTCCGCCATCTCCCGGTTACAGCAACGCGACCCTGCCCGACGGGGCGCTCGAACTGCTCAACTATCTCCGGATCACGGAACTGATGTACAATCCGGCCAGCAGCGCGCAGTCGGAGTACATCGAATTGCGCAACATCAGTGATACCGCCACCCCTGTGACGCTTGACTTGAGCGGCGTCACGTTCACCAACGGGATTACCTTCACCTTCCCGTCAGGCACGACGCTGGCTCCGGGGGCCTTCATCGTCATCGTGGAAAACACGGCGCGCTTCAGCGCCCAGTTCCCAACTGTGCCCGTTGGCGGGGTCTATTCCGGCAAGCTCGACAACAGCGGCGAACGTCTGCGATTCACTCTTCAGGGGTTCGACATCCCCATTCTCGACTTCTCATACAACGACACTTGGTATCCCTCCACCGATGGCGGCGGTGACGCGCTGCAAATTGTGAGCGCAACCGGATCTCCTGCCATGTGGGACCGCAGCGAAGGCTGGCAGGCGTCGCCGCCGAATCCCGGCAGCGTGCCGCCCTACAGCGTCTATGCGGGCGCGGATTTGGTCGCCGGGGCGGGTGTGCCCGTGTTCCTCGATGGCGCGCTCAATTCCGGCACGTTTACGCCATCCGGCGTGACGCTCGCATGGACGCGCGATTCGGGCCCCGGCGCCGTCACCTTCACGACGCCATCCTCTGAGGATGCCAACGCCATCTTCCCAGCACCCGGCGTCTATGTGCTGCGCCTCACCGCCACCGCTCCCGGTCCGGTCACCGCGACGGATCTCGTGACGGTAACTGTCTTTGAAACCTACGACACCTGGGCCGCCACCGCTCTGGCGAGCCAGTCCGCTGCGAACCGTCTGCCCGGAGCCGATCCCGACCGCGATGGCGTGAGCAACGTGGCGGAGTGGGTTCTTAACGGCAATCCGCTCAACGCTGGCGTCACAGGCCTCCCCGTCGCGTCCACCGCCGGCGGCCTGTTGTCATTCACATGGCAGCGCAATCTGCTCGCCGATCCCGGCGTGCAGATCATCCCGCAGTTGTCCACCGATCTGAACATTTGGCAGCAGGGCGACGCCGTCCTCAACACTGTCAAGACCGGGTCCACCGCCACCACCGAAACCTGGGCGTCCACTGAAGTCGGCGCGCCCGCTTTCCGGAAGACATTTGTCAGGCTGCTCGTGGTGATGCCCTGACGCTGGATTTGTCAGGACAAATGCGCGGCGCGCCCCGTCAGGGATTCAGTGTTGCCTTGTAAACATACCGGCGGGCCGTGCTGCCGGGGTTGTCCGTATAGGTTGTGGATCCTCCCGTGGCGGCTTGATTATTCGTTAGCACCTGCCAGCCGGCCGGATTCAATGTGTCGCTGCGATGGACGGTGTAAGTCCGGCCGGCAATGGAGTCGAAAGTGAAACTGATGGCTCCGGTGGCGGGATTCCGGGTGACATTGGTGACCGCAATCTCTCCGCCTGGCGGAACATACGGTTTGATCGTGCGTTGCGCGAGACGGCTGATATAGGGAGCACCGAGCGCCTGGTTCCAGACCGCGACGTCATCGATGAGACCATTGAACCAGTTGCCGGTGGCGTCCCAAATTCCGTTGCCCCCAATGTTGAAGCCGGCGCCAACGCTTGTGGTCGGAGCACCGGCCGCGCCGCTGGCCACCTCCACTCCGCTGATATAAATCCGCTTGGTGATGCCATCGTCCGTAATCGCTACATGCTTCCAGCCGGCGGACGTGGGCCCGAAGCCCGCCTCCAATTGCCCGCCGGTTGGCGTCCAGCCGGCGAGCGTATCCAGATCTGCCATTCCAAATTCCAAAGTGTCGTTGGCACCCCAAAGTCCAGTGCGTGCCGCCTGATTGAGATTGAAATTCACCCATCCGGACATGGTGTAGGCACCAAGGCCGTCCAGGAGGGCCACCCCCGTGGTAACGGAGACATCCAGGCCGTTAAATTGAATGGCATAGTCACCGGCGGCACCGCTGCTGCCGGCCACGTAAGCGAAAGTACCGGTCAGCGTGCCGGGATGGTTGCCTGGCGAAATGTCCGCCGTGGTGGCCAACCGGTCATCGAACGGCCAGTATCCAATGGGAACCGCGAGCGGCGGAATACTCGTCGCCACCAGCGGATTCGAACCGCCTGAGGCTTCCGCGCCATCAGAGAATCCATCAGAGTCGCTATCCCCATTGTTGGGATTCGTGCCAGGATTCGACGGACTCACGAAATTCCCGGAATTGTTCTCGACATTATCGGCCAAGCCGTCGGCATCGGTATCCGCCACCAGCGGATTGGTTCCGGTATTGGAAACACTAACATAGGTGCCGGTGCCGGTCTCGACACCATCGAGGAGCGTGTCGTTGTCGGTGTCGTTGTCCTGCGGATTGGTTTGGCGCTGGAATTCTGTAAGGTTTGTCGAGCCGTCGCTGTCCGCGTCGCCCGCGGCATCATTGACAGCAGGATTCAATCCATTCGCCGATTCCCACGCGTTCGGCATTCCGTCGCCGTCGGAATCCACCGAACTAACAATCTGCACAGCGTTAATGGGGGCGCCAAAGTCCGGGCCGGTGTTGGCGGCTGTAATGGTTAGGGTCGGTCCCGAGACGTTGCGGAAAACCACGACGTTTCCGGCGGTGTTGTCGGCCGTCACCTCGACAAATGTACCGCCGCCTGTCCCGATGGGCCAGTTCTGAACATCCATAACGCCGGCTCTCACGGCCCCGTTGGCGGTATAGGTGGAGACCCGGTCAAAGGCCTCACTGTCGCAGTAAATGAAAACATCGTAAGCCGGGATGGAGATGTTGCGCACCACCACCTGAGTGGGCACTCCGTTGCGGGTCTTGAGGTAACCCTGCATCAGCGCACTGTTGGCATCCGCCGGAACGCTGAAATCCACCGTGTAGGTGTCATCCACCACCCAGTTTGCGCGCATGATGACACTGCTGCCCGACGCATTCACCAGCGCCACGCCTGAACCTGACAAATTTGGCAGGTTGTTCCAGTTGCTTTGCGGCACGAGGCCGGCGGAGCCGGTCACTGAGGCACCCGGAGTGCCATCCACGCGACCGCCGATGAAGTTCAGGCCGAGGGACAGGGAAGCGCTGGAAGTTGGAAAACTCGCCTGGCCCCCCGCGGAGGGATTCGTTCCTGCCGCTATTTCCGCCTGGTCCTCGAACTGATCGCCGTCTGTGTCTGCCAGGTTTGGATTGGTGGGCTTGGCCGCCCCGCCCTCGGCTCCGTCGGGGAGCGTATCTCCGTCCGTGTCGGATTTCAGAGGATCGGTGCCGGTATCGGAGGCACTAACGTATATGCCCGTCTTTGTCTCGGCTCCGTCCAGCGCGCCGTCATCGTCGGTGTCGTTGTCGTTCGCTTTGGTGCCCCGTGCAAATTCCTGGGCATTCGTGGAACCGTCGGTGTCGAAGTCACCGCCCGCTCCGTTGACGCCGGTGCCGATATTTGGATCCAGCCCATTCGCCACTTCCCAGTCGGTCGGCAGTCCATCGGAGTCCGGATCCAGCGTGCTTACCGTGTCGAGCCGCACATTGTCAAAATGAGAGCGCCCTGAGCCCGAGTTGTCAGCGATGACCACCACGACCGTGCCCGGCGGTGGCACCGGTCCCGTGTCATAAACCAGAGACTGGTTAACATAGGTGCTCGCCGTGGGCGCTACGGTCAGTATCGGAATCGACCGGCTCGCCGCGTTAAAGACCGGATCACCTGCAATCAGCGAGGCGGTATTGGGATAAGTGCCGACATTCGGAGAAACGTTGGTGAGGCCGAAAACCGTCTGGTTGGCACTCGTGCTGAAAGTGGCATTTCGGTTGCCGATGCCCACTGTCAGCGTGTAACGGGTATTTGCCTGCCATGGCACCGTGGTGTTCTGGTAAACGTAATAGCCGACCTGCAGGCCGATGTGTGCGACGCCCTCGGAAAAGAAGCCGCCGATGCGTTCGATAAAAGCGTCCCCGTCGCCGTTACCGTCGCGGCCCTCCCATTCGATAGTTGTGACCGGATTGGCGTCAGTCAGGTTGTTAGTCCAACTGTTGGCGCCGGAATAGTTGGCGCTTTCGAAGCTGTTGTTGTTGATCGGAAGGGGAGCAGCAATCGCTCCGCCCGTTATGGCTAACAGCCCCGCAAGGATCAACATGCTTCGGAGCAGATTGACGAGCGTGTGATGGTTTTTCATTGGTTCACACCTGCGCGGGATTTTCACGCATTACTAATATTCGGCCAAAAATAAACCGGCATGTAAAGAACATTTCCGGCGTCAATGCGTGACGCGGAAAATCCGGTTTCCTTAGGGAGGTCGTTCTCTCAACGGCCCCATGCCTTCCGGAGGCGATAAAGTCTCTGGCTCTTGCGGATTCCCTCCGTGAGTGCGGAATTTCCCGCCGCGCGGGCTAAGGCCAGCGCTTTTTCAGCAGTAGCCACCGCGTCGTCAAACCGTCCGGCCTGGGCATAAGCGGCGGCCAGCGTGTCGAGAATCGACGGTTCGGCGTGCTTCGACAGCTCAGCGGCACGCTCGGCATACTTTACGGCGGCGGCACCGTCGCGGATTTTCTCGTCAGGGTGAGCGGCGCGCTGCCATGCGATATTGTTCAGCGCGGTCAGATCGTCGGGCGCGGCGGCGAGCGCCGTCTCGTAGGCCTTCACCGCGTCCGCCGGTTGATTCGCCGCCATCAGCCGGTCACCGATCCATGTCATGAACAGTCCGAACTCCCTGTGTCCTGACAATACCGGTGCGGCGCGTTCCGCATACTCCCTGGCGGCGGCGAATCCGTCGTTTTCCATCAGCGGAAGGGCAAGGCCCAGCGGCGGCAGCGGTTCCGGCCGTTCCAGCCATTTGCCAGGGAACGGCAGGGCGGAATCGTGAAAGGCCTCGTTGCCCAATTCCGCCCGCGCGGCATCTGCGATCACTTCACCTGCCGGAGCCGGACCCGCCCACATCGAAAGCAGACGTCCCTCGCGGTCGAGCAGCACACTCGAAGGCACCGGCAGCGGCCACTTCACCCCCCAGCAATGCGCGCGCAGTTGTTCCACGCGCGCCATTGTCGCCGCCGTGGCACGGCCTGCGGGAAACGGGGCTCCCAGTTTCTTTAGATGAGCCGCCGGGTCGCCAGGCGAGCCGCCAGGCACGATTCCATCCACACACAGCGCCAGCACACGAATGCCCGCCTTCTCAAAGTCCGTCGCATGGGCAGAAAAGTTCTTCCACTCAGTACTGCAATCCGGACACCACGTCGCCCACAGATTGATAAGAATTAGGTGATCCTGCTTCCCGCCCGCCGCGCGTTCATCTCCGTCCAGCGCCAGCCACGGCAGCAGCGGCACGGGAACACGCGAACCACAACGCGCATGGACCGTTCCTGACATTTCGTTGTTCCGCGCCGCGCCCGTTGCCGGGGTGCTCACCTTCCACGCCGCCTCCAACGCTTTGCCCGTGCCTTCCCGCAGAATCCAGCGCCTTCCGGGGGCCGCTCCGGAAAACGTTTCCTCCTTCCGTCCCGGCCAGCGCACCTGGACGCTAACAATTTTTGCCTTCCGCCCCAGACCGAAATGCAGCCACCGGCTCGTCTGCGTCAGGAATCCCTCGCCTGCCTTCGACACTCGCGTGATTATCGCACCGCTGGCCAATTCCACCGTCACCCTGGCCCCAATTCCATCGCGCGCGCCGGCGGTGGCCTCCGGTTTTATTTCCAGCCAGTCGTCACCGCGCACCGCACAGTCATTGCGCAGAAAGGTTAGCATCGGCGCAGTGCGCGAGGACATCCACACATCGAGATCACCATCGCCGTCCCAGTCAACCGGCGCCAGGGCGCGTCCGTCGCCATCGCTGTCGAATCCGCTTGCCGCGCTGGCCGTCGCGAAGCGCACTTCCTTGCCGCCGAGGTTCAGAAAGCAAACGTCGCGCTCGTGACCGCTGAGCGAATTCCCGTGCTCGATGAGGTCGTCCACTTGCAGCACTGACTTGCGATAGGGACCCTCGCGGTCGTTGGCGGCGGCTACATTCGCGGGATCGAGGGGTGACGACGACACGACCTGCCGCCAGACGAGGCTTCACAAATCGTCGGGATCGCGCCCGGTTACATAACCGTTAGCGACGAGAATGTCCTCCCATCCGTCGTTGTTGATGTCCGCCGGCATCGTCCCCCATGCCCAGCGCCCGACGGTGCATCCGGCGGATTCACTGACATCGGCGAAGCGGAGCGCTCCGGCCCCTCTGTTAAGCAGCAACGTGTTTCCGCGGGCCATGTGGCGAAACTGCGAGAGAATGGCGTCCGGATCTCCCGCCCGGAATTGCTTTTGCGTGGTGATCCGGCTGCCCGCGCCGGAGAACATATTGCCGATGCACAAATCACGACAGCCGTCGCGGTCGAAGTCGCCCGTTGCTGCGGACATACCGAATCCTCCGTCCGCCGCGCCGGCCTCCTCCGCCACTTCGCGAAATACCGCCCGGCCTCCGGGCACAAGGTCGTTCACATAACAGACATCGCGGCCGAAATCGTTGGCCACAAAAAGGTCGAGGTCGCCGTCGCCATCGAGGTCATCCCAAACCGCGGCGAAACTGAAACGAGAATTGTTCACGTTGAGCCCGCATTCATCCGTCGCATCGTCGAAAGCCAGCCACTCTCCCTCTTTCCGCCCGTTATTCCTGACAAGATAATTGCGTCCGCCGTTTTGCGCGTGGAAATACGGCACCGGCACCGCCAGCTTCGCCCCCTCCCGGCGGCTGGGGTGATAGCGGCACACATAAACGTCCGTGTAGCCGTTGCCGTCAAAATCCGCGGCCGCCAGCGAATAGCCTGCGTCGGCCACGCGCGAGCGCACCCGAGGCTCGAACTTCGCTCCGCCGCGGTTCTCGAAGAAGACCAGCGCCCCGGGCATCGAGGCCACAAGGTCCTGATCCCCGTCGTTGTCGAGGTCGAGAAAGAGCGCCGCCGTGGTCGCGTCCAGATACCCAAGACCCAATGCCTCCGTCGCGTCGCGCAGCGAACCATCCGCATTGCGCAGAAAGAGCCGGTCCGGCAGCCCGCCGTTTTGACAGGAGAAAAGATCGTCCAGCCCGTCGCCGTCCGCATCACCGATGGCCAGCCCGCAATAGGCGAACTTGAACATCCGGTTGAACACCTCCACGCGCTCCCGCCAGTAGTCCGTTCCTGACAGATATTGCGTCCGCACGCCCGCGTCCCGCGGCAGCGCGGCGTCAGTGGCATCGGCAAAGAGCGGCCCGCCGCCCACGCGCGTCACTTCTTCGAAAGCCTCCAGCCGGATTTCCTCCGGAACCGGAGCCTCGGGTGTGCCGCCCCAGCGGATGAGCCACGTGGCATTCATTTCCAGCATGCCCTCCGGTCCGTGCCCTGACATCGCCGCATACTGCCGCGTGACACGGTCCTGCACGGAAAATACTTTGAACTTCACGCGCTCCGGCTTCCCGCCGGCAAACGGTGCGCACAGGGACTGCAGGGCCTTTGCCAGCAGCACCGGTTTGCCCTTTTTCTCCGATGGCTTCCAGCGCCTCACCTTGAAATCCTCTCCGTTATAGAGGACTTCCATCCGCTCAGGGCGCAGCGATTCCACCTTCACTTCCGGTAAATCCTGGAGTTTCCCGGCGACACACTTCTTTCCCATCTCCGAGAGCGCCTGCGACGCCGCGTCCGAAAACGATTCGCTTATCCATCCGTCCTGCGCCGGCGTTGGAAGCTCCTTTCCGGACGCCTCCGGCGACGCAAGGATCAGCGTCAGGAATGCCGCGCTCAGCAGAAACTTCATCGCTCCCGAAATTGCCGCCCCGCTTTCGAATGCGCAAGCTCATTCACAGCGGTCAAGCGCCGGCAGCATGGAGCGCGGTGACACAATTCGGAGCAGCGGTATCAGTTTCTGCGTGCGTGACTCCCGAAAAATATAAGTCCAATGCGGTTTATGAGAATGATTTATGAAATTCTTCATCTAAGGAATTGACCCTGACACGCCGTCACGCTACGACGGCAGTAAATTCCGGCCCTATCCGGAAAAATTGATTTAACAACTACTGCATGAAACGCACTGCTTTGAAACGGTGGATCCCCTTTCGCCTCTCCGCCCTCGTCGCTCCATTCAATGCCGCCTGGCCGCGGAGGTGCCGGGCCGGTGTCTTCGCATTCACCATGGCTTGGACCGGTGCGGCCTCCGCCGCGCAGTTGACGTGGGATGCCAATGGTTCCACGGCGCCCAATCCGGACGGCGGCACGGGCACATGGGATGTCAATACCACGGCCAACTGGTGGGATGGCGCTTCCAGTGTCGTCTGGCCCGCTCCGGCGGGGACGGATGACGATGCAATTTTCGGCAACACGTCCGGAATCGTCAGTCTGGCGGCGGGAGGAGTCACGGCGAACGACCTCACGTTCAATTCCACCGGATACCTGCTCCAGAATAACATTCTCACCCTGAACGGTGCCGCTCCCGTCCTCACCACGCTTCCGGGCGTCAATGCCGCCATTAGTTCGGTCATTGCAGGGAGTTCCGGACTGACGAAAACAGGGGACGGCACGCTCGTGCTGACCGGAGTGAACACCTATACCGGCGGCACCACAATCTCTGCGGGCACCCTGCAACTGGGAAATGGCGCGGTGAACGGCACCATTAGCGGCGCTTATCAGATTGCCGCCGGCGCCACGCTTTCCATAAACAATCTGACAGCCGTCCAGGCCTTGACCGGCGGCTGGGCCTCGCAGATCACCGGTGCCGGCACCCTGCGTCTCACTTCGTCTCAGACGGTGAGCGGCGTTGGCAACTGGGGGCCGAACGCCGCTGCGGCGACCGCGTTCAATGCCGGGTTCACCGGCACTCTGCAGGTGGACAACGGCCGGATGGACTCCTCGGCAGCAGGCCTGGGAGGCATTTCGAACATCGTTATCAATCCCAATGCGCAGTTTCTGGCATGGACTGGCACCTACAGTCAGCCGTTTTCCATTGCCGGGGACGGCTGGGGGGAAGGAGGCCAGCCAGGTGCGCTGCGGGTGGCAGGTGGAAACAATGCGACCTTCAACGGCAACATCACGCTGACCGGAAATGCGGGAATCAGTTCCCAGGATGCCGGTGCGGTGATGACCATTGGCGGAGTGATCAGCGGCGGGTTCGGCGTGTTCAAGCAGAACGCCGGTCTGCTTGCCCTCACCAATGCCAACACCTACACGGGCGCCACGATTGTGAACGCGGGGACCCTGCGTCTCGGCAGCGGCGGCACCACCGGCTCACTCGCCACTTCCAGCCCGATCACGATTGTTGGTGGAACGTTCGCGCTGAATCGCAGCGACAATATCAGCCAGGGAGTCGCGTTTTCCGGTGCCCCCATCACTGGTGCCGGAGGGCTCAACCAAACGGGGCCTGGAATCCTGACACTGACCGCGGCGAATACCTACACCGGCGGCACCACCATCGCGGGGGGCACGCTTCAGTTGGGGGCGGCCAATGTCCTGCCAACGATTGGCAATGTCACGGCCAATGGCACCAGCGTGTTCGATCTGAATGGCTTCAATGCCACCATTCCCAATCTGGCGGGAGCGGCCACGGCCACCCTCACGGACAACTCCGCCGGAACCGGAACCAGCACCCTGTCGCTCACCGCCGCCGGCACCGTTCCCGTCGCTATCAAAGACGGCGCCACGCGCACCGTGGCCCTGCGGGTCAACAATGTCCTGGGCGCGTTTTTACTGAACAACGCCGGCAACACCTTCTCCGGAGGCATCACGCTTACTAACAACACCCGCATGTCTCCCGGCACCATCACGGCCGGAGCCTACGGTACCGGTCCCATCACTGTTGGGGAAGCTGCCACCGATGCCACGCATATCTTTTTTGCTACAGCCGGTCAAACGCTGAGCAATCCGATCGTCTCCAACACCGCTCTCGGCACCGACCGCGTGGGCACCTTCCGCGTGGATACCACCGGGATCACTCTCTCTGGTCAACTCACCGCGAATCTGGCGCCGCTGGGCTTTGGTTCGAACGGCACCGGCGGCATAACGGCCACCGGCAAAATCACCGGTCCAAACGGGCTGAGCCTCATCGGAAATCCCCTTGGGGGAACGGCGATGACCGTCACCTTGAACAATGCCGCCGGCACCAATGACTACAAGGGTGACACCATCATCAATCAGAATCCCCAGGTTGGGAAAACCTCCACGCTGGCCCTGGGTGCCGCCGACCAAATCCCCAACGGATCCGGCACAGGGAATGTCTCCATCTTCACCAATGGCACCGGCATCGGACGCCTCAATCTTGGTGGCTTCAGCGAGACTATCAACGGGCTCTCCGGCAATGGCACGGTGGACGGCGTCAGCGGCACTCCGACCCTCACCGTCGGTGACAACAATGCCTCGGGAAATTTCTCCGGCACTCTTCTCAACACCGCCGGTACTCTCTCTCTGGTCAAGACCGGCACCGGCACTCAGGTCCTTTCCGGAGCCAGCAGCTACAGCGGCGGCACCACTGTCAACGCCGGCACGCTCATTGGCGGAAATTCCTCCGCCCTGGGGACAAACAGCGGCCTGTCCGTGGCGAATCAGGCCACTTTCGCTTATCGGCCTGCGGTCCCCGGAGCGTTGAATCTTGGTTCGGGTACCCTGAGCCTTGCAGCCGGCAGCAAAATCGGAGGCGCTGTAGGCGGCACCCCGGGCCAATCCGCAATCACCAGCACGAGTGCCGCCGTCACTTCCGGGGCCGTCACCGTTGATCTCAGTGGCGTTCCAGGTGCTGCCGTTACCACGGGCACACACGACCTGATCACTGCCGCCGGTGGTCTCGATGGAGCGACCTACACGCTTGGGAAAGTTTATAATCCCACCAACTTCACGGTGAATCCCGGAACGCTCGCCGCTTCGCCCACCGCGGTGAGCATCGGCATTACCAGTGCCACCGCCCTAACGTCGGAATATTGGAAGGGTGGCCTGAGCGGATCGCCTGCTGTGTGGGCTATTTCCAACGGCACCACGGCCAGCAACTGGGCGAGTGATGCGACCGGCACCGCCACTCCGTTGACGCCCGGCGCCACCGCCACCATCAACTTTTCCAGTGCGGGCGCGACAAATCAGTCCGCGATGACCCTCGGAGCCGACATGAGCGTGGCTGGTATTGCCGTGAACAGTCCCAGCCCCGTGGGCCTCAACGCCGATGGCAACACTCTGACGCTTGGCGCGGGCGGCATCGCCATAAACAGCGGGGCGGGACCGGTGACTCTCGGAGCACCCATCTCTGTGGGCGCTGCGCAAAATTGGTCCAACAGCAGTTCCAATCCGCTAACCATTACCAATACGGTGACGGGAGCCCCGACGGTCACAGTGACCGGCAACGTGAAGTCCGGCAGCACCGCCGCATTCGGCAACGGCGCGGCCCTCGCGCTGGGAAATGCAGCCGGGGCGACTCTCGACGTTTCCGGATTCAACACCACCATCGGCTCCATCGCCGGCGGGGGTGCGGCGGGCGGCACGATCAACATCGGCAGCACTACGTTCACGACGGGAGGAAGCAATGCCACCACCAACTACTCCGGTACCATTACTGGATCCGGCAACTTCTTCAAAACCGGCTCCGGCACGCTGACTCTCGACGGGCCTGCCGCCAATACCTACACCGGCACCACCACTGTGGATAATGGCGTCCTGATGGCGGGGAAGACGGGCGGATCTGCTGCCATCCTTGGACCGGTCTCGCTGGGGTCCGGTAATTTCAACCAGCCGCACCTCCGGATGTTGGCCAGTAACCAATTCGGCCCCGGCGTGGTGGTCTCGTTTCCCAATGCCTCCGGCAACTGGGGCCGCCTTGACCTGATGGCTACCAACCAAACGCTGGCGGGAATCGTCGGCGGCACCGCGACTGTCCAGGGAGGGGCGGTCATTCAAAACCGTGAATTGGGTAATGGTACATCCCACCGGGGCAATGCCACGCTCACCCTCGACGGATCAGGGACCTACCTCTACAATGGATTCCTCCGGGACTCCGACACCGGCACCACCAGTGGCACGAATCAGATATCCCTGGTGAAATCCGGCTCCGGCACGCAAACCCTAGTCGGTAACCAAATCACCTACTCCGGACCGACGACTCTCAGCAATGGCACCCTGATATTGCGGGATACCGTCACCAATCCCACTACCGGCACATTTGCCAGCCCTATCACCGTGAGCGGTTCCGGGGTGCTGACCTCGGAGCGGACGGTGCTTGGGTTTACGAACCGGGCCAGAATTTTCGGAACTGACGCCGCGGTCAATGTTGCCGGCACCGGTGTGGTGAACATCAATAACGCCGGACCCGGTATTCTGGGCGGCTGGACCATCATCGGTAACACAAATGGCTTTACGATGGGGGGCACCATCAACGTGAATTCCGGCACCTTTTCCCGGGACAACACCTCCGCCAACAACATCAACACGACGGCCACGGTCAATGTCGCCGCTGGTGCAGCGTTCGGTGCTGGGCGGGGAGGCAA
Source organism: Verrucomicrobiales bacterium (assembly GCA_035550135.1). Lineage (GTDB taxonomy): Bacteria > Verrucomicrobiota > Verrucomicrobiia > Verrucomicrobiales > V1-33 > V1-33. The sequence goes on along the minus strand of DASZQB010000023.1, from coordinate 16,031 downwards.
CAGCACCATCGGCGGCCTGAACGGCGCCGGCGACGTTGGGGCGTTCTGGTCGGGTGCCAATGCGGGGTCCCTTACCGTCGGCAATGGCAACGCCAGCGGCGCGTTCAGCGGCACTCTCCGCGGCAGCGGCAACGGCACTGACGGAAGCCTCGAAGGCGGCATTTTCTCGCTCATCAAAATCGGCTCCGGCACCCAGTCGCTTTCAGGCTCTAACACCTATCTGGGTTCCACCTTCGTCAATGGCGGCGTCCTGCAACTCGACTTTGCGGCAGGCGGCACCAGTAATATTCTGGCGGCCGGCTCTCCGGTAGTGCTCGGAGGCGGCACTCTCCAGGTGAGAGGCGGCGCAGGCGAAGCCAATACCCAGACGTTCAACGGAGTCAGCGGCTCCGGCACGCTCCAACTCACCCAAAACGGCGCCAGCAGCATCAATGTCAACGTGGGTGCCGCCGGTGGCGGATCGGTTAACTTTACCGGCTCCGACGCCACGGCCGGCGGGCTCGGAAACCTGAATTACCTCACTTCCAGCACCACCACCGGCAACAACGGCACCACCCGCCTCGGAGCGCACATGTGGAATGGCACAAGCTGGGCCTCGACTTCAGCCTCCGGCGGTAACCACGTGGTAGCATGGAGCGGAACCTTCGCTGACATCTTCAACGGCACCGCTCCCGGGCCGGTGTCCATCCCCAGCGGCAATCCGGCTGCCGAAGTACGGATTCTCGAAGCCGGCAGCGGTTTTGCCAACAACACGCTCGGAGCGAGCGAAACCATCAACTCCCTGCTCATGAGCGCCGGCACCACTGCCGCGACGGTGGACATGGGCGCGAATACCCTCACCGTTGGCAATGGCGCATCCGCCACCGGAGCCATCGCCATCGGCAGCACGGCCAAATCGCTGACGATTGGCACTGCAGCCAACCAGGGCACTCTGACGGCCGGTGCATCGGGCGCTTCCTCGCTCGTGCTCGCCAACCAAAGCAGCACCTCGGCCCTAACGGTTAATTCCGTCATCGCCAATAACGTCGGTGCCGGTGCTGTTTCACTGACAACCAGCGGGAACGTGGGCCTCAATGGAAATAACACTTATACCGGCACTACCACGGTCGCCAGCGGCACCCTTCAAGTCGGCGACGGCGGCACCACCGGTACCCTCGGAACCGGCGCGGTGACCAATCACGGCACCCTCGTTTACAACCGCTCCGATGCCGCCACATGGGCCAATGCCATGAGCGGCACTGGTTCTTTGGTCAAGAAGGGCGCGGATATCCTGACGCTCACCACCGCCAGTACCTATTCGGGCGGCACCACGATCTCCCAGGGGTCGGTGCAGTGGAACGTCGCCGGCGCTCTGGGCACGGGCACCATCACGCTGAATGATGCCTCGACCGGCAGCAGCAATACCGCGCTGGTCTCCCCTCTTTCCAGCGGAGTCACGCTTGCCAACAATATCCTCGTCCGGAATCAGGGCACCGGCACCACGACTATCGGATCCAACGGCGGCACCACCGCCAACTTCCAGATCTACAGCGGCGTCATCACTCTGGAGAAGGATGTCACGCTGCAGGGCAAGAGTGTTGACCGCACCACCTTTACGGGCCGGATCACCGGCACCGGAAACATCACCATTGACGGAGGTGGCACGCCGGATGGCCGGGTCACCCTCGACAATAATTCCAATAACTTTGTTGGGAACGTTACGGTGAACCCAGGGGCGTTGCTCCAGATCAACGGCGCCTCCGTCATTCCGGACGCCTCCAACGTCACCGTCAACGGCAAGCTCTATTTCAACTCCGCCGGTGAAGCGATCAACAGTTTCAATGGAAATGGAATCGTCCAAATCCATCCTGCTGTCACCTTCAATCCATCCACGCTGGTTGTCGGCGCGGCGAACGGCTCCGGCCTCTTCAGCGGCGTCATTCAGAACGGCGGCACGGGCACTGTGTCGGTTGCATTTACCAAGACGGGCACCGGCACCCAAACCCTAACGGGAGCCAATACTTACACCGGCGCCACTCTCGTGAACGCCGGCACTCTGCAGGTGGGGGACGGCGGATCCTCCGGCCAGCTCGGCACCGGAGCCGTCACCATCGCCACGGGAGCCACGCTGAACTACAATCGCACCGGCCTCATCGTCCAGGCGGGCGCGCTCAACAGCACCTTCAACGGATCAGGCACCTTCAACGTCAATGGCGATGCCGCGACCGCAGTGGTGCTCAATGCCGGCGGCAACTTCTCCGGCACCTTCAATGTGAATTCCGGCGCGCTCGTCGCCGGGGCCACCAATCCCTGGAACACACACCTCACCGCTCCGACCTTCAATATCGCCGCCGGAGGAGCCCTCGCCGCGGGTCCTGCCAGCAATCACGCTCATATTGGTGCGCTCAACCTCAGCGGCGGTATCGTTTCCACCGCTCCTGGCGGAACCGGCAGCTTCGATGGCGAGAACTTCCAGCTCAACGGCGACGTCACCGTCACCGGCACCGTGCCCTCCACCATCACCCGGGACGCGGCCCGCACAAATGCCGACAGCGGCATCTCCCTGCGCGGCGTCCGCACCTTCAATGTTGCCAACGTTACCGGCAGCCCCGCAGCCGACCTCATCGTTTCCACGGAACTCGAAAACACCGATGCTGGCACGATGGCCCTTGCCGGTGCGGGTGGTATTCTCAAAACCGGTCTCGGCACGATGTCGCTTTCGGGCGTCCACAGCTACACCGGCCCCACCACCGTCAATGCCGGCACACTGCACCTGGAAACGGGTTCCAGCATTGCAACCAGCAGCCTGCTCACCGTTAACAGCGGCGGCACCATTTCCGGCTCCGGCACCATCGGCGCAGTCGCCATCAACTCGGGCGGCACCCTCAGCCCTGGAGCCAGCCCCGGCATCCTCACTACCGGCAGCATCACCACCAGTGCGGGCTCTCTCACCTCCATCGAAATCAACGGCCTCACTGCGGGAACCGAATACGACCGCATCGAAACCACCGGCACCATCAGCCTCGACGGCACGCTCGTCATTACCTTGAACTATGCCACGCCTGTGGTCGGCGACGAGTTCTTCATCTGGCTCAACGACGGCACCGATGCCATCGACGGGCCCCGCTTCGCCAACGCCCCGAATGAAGGCGACTTCATCCCTGTGGGCGGCAACGGTGCCGGTTTCAACGTCCACTATGACCGTAACGGCGACCTCGGCCCCGCGGGCAACGACATCTCCCTAACGTATGTCCCCGAACCAGGCACCTCCTCCCTCGCGCTGATTGCCGGTGCGCTCGTACTCAACCGCCGCCGTCGCCGCACCCGCTGATCAGCGAAAATGTTTCCAAAGGAGAAGGGCAGGGGACCGGACTGGTTCCCTGTCAATCCCTGCGCCGGTTTTCCGCCCATTTGAGCGGGTCCCAGTAGTATTCCTCGCGGTCCCGGAAGATGTAGGCGTGGACAAAGGAGCGCGGCCTGCGGCGTTCGGGTGGCAATTGATAGGCCGTTGGATCGATCTCGAAAGCGAAGCCCAGCGCCAGCGGCGCGTCCTCTTTTGCCGCGCGCCAGCGCCCGCCGTCCTCCGCGAACCATTCGCCGGTGTAATCGCCAAGCGCCGCCATGTCCCACCGGGTGATGGCGCGTTTCGCCCGGTCAATGGTGACGACACCCTCGACGCGCGCGTCATAGCGGATGGGCAGGGACTCGACGCCCTTGTGCACGCTTTGTCCTTCGAGGTGGGCTTTGCCGTAGATGCGCAGGGTGACGGCGCCTTCCGAAACGCCGCTAACCGTTAGCTTGAGCTCCCCCGATTTCAGCGAATCCGGTTTCCACGCATTCTCGACCACCCACAGGCTGTTAGGCCACAGACCATAAAGAAAGATCCGCCGCGCCAGTTTGTCGGGCACCGTTAGGATCTGCCCCGCGTGTGGCTCGTCAGGCACCAGCGACTCGCACTCCCTGCGCGTCAACCAAAGCGAACTCCGCTGGCCCGCCGGTGCGGCAAGGCGCGACGCGTGTGGATTGATATCTCCGTCGCGCGGAATCCGAAAACCTCCCTTGCCGTCCCGCGCCAGCGGCCGGTCGTAAATAGTTAGGACAAGCCCGCCTGGCGGCGGCTCCGGCACCGGTTTCGCCGTTCCCTCCACAGACTCCGGCCGGCGCTGCTCCTCCGGCAGTCGCGCATAACTTTCCAGCACCTGCTCCAGCGCCGCCGCGAGACTCGAGCGGTCGCCGTATTTCATTGCGCCCGAAAGCAGACGCCCCGCGGATGTCATCAACACCAGCTGCGAGCCCTTCAGCCAGCCGTCCCCCTCACCGGGCAGCGGCTTTGCGTGGTAGAACCGCTCCCACGCGGCTTTGTAAACCGCATCGTCCGAATTAATAAACCAGCCCGGTGCAAAGCAGACGAATTTTTCGTTCAGCATCCGGACCGCATCGCCGGTGAAGATGTTCGAGCCACCTGCCAGGTGGCTGGAAGCCGCACTTCAGCAAACTCCCAGCGGCTCGTTGTATCCCGCGCCCCCCGTGTAAAGAACCACCATCGGCTTGTCCTCCGCAGCCGCCTTTTTCCTCACCGGCACGATATCCGTCATCCACTCCACCTCCAGGTGCCGCCACTCGCCGTCCTGCGGACGAATCAACCTGTGCAACGACGCAAAACTCTGCTCAGTCAACCCACCCGTCCGCACGTCCGGCGCCGGCGGCGCGGTATCAGCCGCATGGACGAACAGCGCAGCCGGATCGCCAAAAAATCCGGTCAGCAACATGGCGACGATCATGCGACGGGACAAGGACTGCGTCATGACAGCAACAGTGAACCACAGCCAGGGGGCGTGTCCAGCAAAAGACGGTCCCGGTTGGGGAAACCATTCTTCTCGCCACCGGTCTCACGGCAGTACTTTGAACCCCAGATGCACCGCCGCCGCACGCTGACGAACGTCCGCCGATACAAATTCCTTCTCGCCGGCCAACCGTGCCGAGGCAAGGTGAAGCGCATCGTTGGTTCGCACAAAAACAGGTGGCGAATGCATCAGGCATCGTCGCAATACGTCCGCGTATTCGGCCTCCAGTGCCGCAGTCAGCGGCACCTCCACAACGTCTCCGCCTGCGATGTCCGCAAGGACATCCTGATATAAACGGTCCGCTTCCCCGGCGGGCAAAGCGCCCTCACTTTCGCGGCGCAGAAAAGCAGCGTGCGCCTCATATTTGGCGATAAAAACCGTGCAGGGGGGACTGCCTGCCGCCGCGAGCCCCTCGAACAACGAACTGTCTGTCTCCGCGAGAAACAATTTCAACAGGCCCGAAGTGTCCCAGTGAGCCATGGTTACTCGCCCCGCAGTTCGTCCATGATCTGCTGAACCGGCGCGCCTGCTTTGCCTGTCATTCCGCGCTGCCGTCGCTCTGCCAGCTTTTGCAGCCAGGCGTCCCGCCGGGCCTGCCGCGGAGGGCCCGAATGCGGAGATTTTTCCACAATGGATTGCAGCCACGCGAGCAACGTCCGCTGTTGTGCCGCCGGCAGACTACTGACCGCGCTTTCGATTTCCATCAAAGTGCTCATATGCCAAACATGGCACCGGACGCAAAATCAGGCAAGCATTGCATCAGGGATGGGTTATTCAGGCACGGCGATCAAATCAGCCTCATTCGCACCTGTCGCGTGGGAACTTTGGACCGCGAATGGCCCGTTCCGCCCTGAAGGAAAAAGCCGGCCCGGAAATAAGATTGCAGGCCATGAACCGGCCTGCTGGAATGCCTTATGAAATTGACTCCCGGTCCCGGCAGGGTCGCCATCGCGAAAGGCAAACTGCGTTCAGGTAAAGTCCTGCGACACCTCATTCTGCCGATGATTGTCCTCGCAGCGTCGCCGCTTCTCGCTGCCGAAGTTCCTGCACCGCTCCTTACCCAGGCGGAATCCAGAGGGATCGACGCATTGACTGCGGCGATTCTAAAAGCGGGTTTTCCTGACGCGGCGAAGGCGGTGGCGTATTCGGGCGAACTCTCCGTCTCGGCAACGTTCGATCCAAAGGGGCCGCCCCCGCTTCCGAGTTCCAGGTCGAAGATGCAGATGTCGGTCCCAAACTCGACCAATATGACCTATGGCTATCAATTCGACGGCCTGCATTTCAAATTTCCCGACGGCACCTGGCTGATCTCGCTGAATTACCGCTTCAAGCCCAAAGAGGGCGACAAGGTAAACACTGACGCCGCTTCTGTGATCAATGTCGCTGACTTGACCGCTGCCGCCGCAAAAGAGAAGCCGTTCGACGCCGAAAAAGACGCCGTCGAGTGGCTCAAGACTGTCGCGCCCGAACACAGGGCGCGCACCAAAGCGGGAATGAATCGCCTCGTGCCGGTGCTGAACTACCTGCGCCTGGATCTGGATCATCTCGCGCCTGCGGTCGTATTGCTGGCCCGCGCAGGCTGGAATGAAGCGGGCGCACTGAGCCTGTCGATCTCCGATCAGCGCGCGCAGAAATATTGGCAAATGCGTCCATGGAGCGGACCGGAATTTGCATTCGATCCCACGGGCGAATACCCGAAATCGGAAGCGGAGGAGCAGGCATGGAGGAAAGCCCGCCCGCAGTTTTCCCCCGAGCCTCCTGAGACAGCGTTTCGCCGCGCGATGTTTCGCTGGAGCCGGGTGCAGATTACCGCCGAAAGTCCGGAGGATGTATTCCTCACTCCAGCAGTCGCCGGAGCGATTGCGAAAGTGGCTGTCGATCCGAAAGACCCGCAGGGCAACGGCGCGAAGATCGACGCGTTGCTGGCCGGCATGCGGTTGCCGGTGACGCCGCCGGAAGGGGCCGGCCTGGCGATTCGATTGCAATGCTGGGAAGCCCGCGAGCGCAAGCCGCGCATGGTGGTCGGCGGAGGCAAACCTGGTGCCGGAGGCTCGATCTCTATGTCCACCAGCTTCATCGCGCCCGTGCCGGCGTACGTTCCGCAGAAGAGCGACCTTGATGCGCTCGTCGCACTGCTTGGCGACGAACGGCCCAGCCGTTTCTGGGAATTCTCCGGTCCCCACCCCGTCGGCGACAACGCCCTCCGCGCTCTCGCCATTCTGCTGAAAGCCGATCCGCGGGCGCTTGCAGGCCATCCCACTGACCGTCCCTGGACTGCTGCCGGGCGCAAGGCAGCGGCTGCAGCCGTCCAAAAGTGGTGGAAAGAAAAGCGGAAAGACTACGTGGAGAAGTGAACGTTGGACCAGCCCCTTAAATCACCTGGTAAAACACATCGTTACCAATCGCTCATCCGTCCTGCGGTCCGCCTATTGGCCCTGTTCGGCCTATTGGTCTCTTCCAGCGTTTCGGAGCAAAATCAAGCAATAGCATTAACCCGCGAGCTAAACATATGCGCATCCTCGTAAGTCTCGCGTTCGCATTGAATACACTGGCAAACAGTGCCGTTTCACTGCGGGCTGCCCTGCCGGACACACAGCAGGCCCTCACTGTCCGGCGCGTTGAAATCGCACCGGCCGCGCCTGAGTCGCGCGTTCCGGCGGTCACGGCGCAGGGCCGCTTCCTTGCACCGCAGGCGGTTTCCTGCGTGGACGTCAGCGCGGATGGAAAGATCATCACCGCGGGCACCATGGCCTTCAGTCACGATGCGAACGTGTGGCAGTTCGCTCCCGACGGCACGGTGGTCGCCAAACGTCATTTCCCGCCGTGGGCACCCATGCAGGCGGCGACGCTGGCGGGCGGGAAGGCCATGGCAGTGGGGCTGGCTTATTCGCGCGTCACGTCACCCGACCCCACAGTGTGGCTGGGTTCCCGTGAGGAATTGTTCCTCACATTGAAGGATGACCAGGCGGAGGCCGATTCGTCCGATGGCCAAATGGCGCGGCTCCGTCCGGGTGCGGGCGACTGGCGCACGGGATGGTTTGCCAGTCAGTTCGGAGAATGGTTCGTGCGTGGACCGGACTGGGTATTCAAACCGCCGGGATTGTGGTTGGACGGTGAGGGCCGCCGCCAGCGGTTGACCTACGAACAGCGGAATCAGTTGCCGACAAACCGCGCCATGCGCATGGCGGCGAGCGCCGATGGGAAACGCGTCGCCTTTGGCTGGCTCGGATTGAACCAAAATGTACAAGGCCTGCCCACCCATGCGGATGCCCTCAGCGTCTGGCAGGTGAATCCTAACAAAAAACTCTGGTCCGTGCCGCCAGCACCGGGTTCACCGCCGCCATTGCCCAATCCCGCGGCCGACTTTCCTGAGATGAGTAAGGATTTCCGTCTCGCCGCCGATGCGCTGGTGCCGGGACACGTGGCCGCATCCGTCGCGCTCAATCGTGACGGTTCACGCGTGGCGATCGTTGAATATGACGTGTGGTGCTGGGTGCGAAACAAACCGGCCATCGGAAAGTGGGATCCGCCCATTCACACCTTGAATTTCCTTCCCGCGCAGCGCGGACGGCTGCGGGTGTTCGATGGCGAAGGAAAGGAAGTCTTCCGCGCGGCGCTTCCGGAGGACGGAATGTTCGAGATTGCCTTCGGCGGCCCTGACGAAATCTGGTGCTGGCCGGCGGCGTGGTTCGCGCGCGGCATGGCGGGTGCCGTGTGGCTGCCGGTGAATCCTCCGGCGCGCACACTGTACCGCATGGAATTGAAGGCACGCCAGGTCACGGCGTTCGCTTTCCCGGATGCCGTCGCGGATTGCGCGCTGCTGTCCGCAGATGGAGGAGCCATGGTCTCCTGCTGGGATGGACGGATTTATGAGCTGGATAAAACGGGCGCGCCGGCACAAACGCTGGACGCCGGTGCCCCGGCGCGGCTGGCCGCCAGTGACGATGGCGCATTCGTGATCGCGGGAACAGCGCACGGTCATCTCCTGCGTGTGGAGCGCAGCGGGAAGTTAGGCTGGCGCAGCGTCATTCCTGTCACCGAACCGCTGCTCACGCCTCAGCGGCCGGCCGGGGAAGTGCCGGGCCTCCCTGTCTTCCAGGGCGGACGCATCCCGGGCGGTGAACACGCCTACGTGGGGGATATCTGGATCATCAAGGCGGGAAGCAATGGCGTCATCGTGGACGCGGGCGGCACTTCCGGTTTCGCCCTAACGCAAGCGAGGCTCCGCGCGCTCGGCATCGAACAGGTCACGCACGTGCTCCACACCCACTCGCACGGCGATCATGCCGGCGGCGCCTACCTGTTCCGCACCATGGGCGCAAAGATCGTCGCGCCCAAATCGGCCTCTCTCACCCTTGCCTGGCTGATGCCCATGCTGACGGACTACGGCATTTATCCGCCGCGCCCGGTGGACATGCCTCTGCCTCTCGCGCGCGTTGGAGACGAGACGGACTTCGAGGTCTCCGGCGTGAAATTCCATGCTCTGTTCGTGCCGGGACACAGCTTCGATCTCACGATTTATACAACGGAACTCGCCGGCAAACGCATTGCGTTCACCGGCGATCTTGGCTTCGAGAACCAGGACATCCTGCACCGCTGCTGGGGCGATGCGGAAAAAGCACGCGCCGTCCTTCCCGTCATCCGCGACAAACTTCTCCCGTGGCGTCCCGACATCGTTTTCACCGGCCACGGCGTGCGTCCTAACGGAGGAGCTTTCCTTGTGCAGTTGGTTAGGCAAACGGAACAATCTCTCAGCCAGCCTGCGCCGGCCGCGCCCAAATAAGTATCCGGACAATCTGGAACATCAATGATATGCACATATCCCTCATCTTCCGGATCTCCTGAAAACCGCAGGGCTTGCTTTAGCAGCCGGATTCTGCCAGTATCCTGCGTTAATCCCCAGCGCTATGAAGTCCCTCCGCCGCCTGGCTTGCCCGTCCCGTTTTGTTATCGGTGAGCATATCATAAACTCCGGGCCGAAGCGAGCCCCCGCGATTGCGAAGATGGCGTCCACGCTCGCGGCCCTGCTGGCCCTGACATTTTCGCAGCCGGCAGCAGCCGCGCCGGGTGACCCGGATCTCACGTTTCACGGCCAGGGCTGGACGACGGTGCCGGTGGACATTTCGTCCAGTTTCAGGTTTGCCATCCAGGACGACGGGCGGATGGTGGCCGTAGGTAGTGGCGGGCCGAGCCGGGGAGATCGCCTGGCTCTCACTCGCGTCCTGCCGGATGGTACGCCGGACCTTACCTACTTCCCCGTCTCTTCATCGGAGCCGGGACGTTTTATTCAGAGCCCCCCGGCAATCGGCCTTCAGCCGGACGGGAAGCTATTAGTGGCTGGCCTCGCCTCCGTGCCGCCCACCTTTGGTTTTCAGACCGTCCTCCTCCGCTATTTGGCAGACGGTGCCCTGGACCTGGACTTTGGCGCGGGCCGCGGGTTTGTGACTACCCCTATCTTGACAGGCCATGCACCGAAATGCGTGGCAGTACAGAGCGACGGCCGCATTCTCGTAAGTACGTTTCGGGGTATATTGCGGTTTGAGCCTTCGGGCGAGCGGGACACAACTTTTGTGGATACCGAGTCCGGAGGAGTGGTGAAAGTGTTGAAGGATGACAAAATCATTCGTTGTCGGAACGATGATAATACTCTGTTCGTGCAGCGGCTTCTTCCTGGAGGAAACCCGGACACCATGTTTGGCAAGGATGGCACGGCTCTGGTGCCGGTGCCCGAAGAACTGCAACCCGCACCCCCAGGTTACGTCGAAGAGGATATGCAAGTAGAGGTGCTCCCGGACGGGCGCATCTGGATCGGCGGAGAACTGCGGCGCGGGCCGGTTCCTTCCCAGCCTCCCATCATCGAAGACCTCCTCGTTATGCGTCTTCTCCCTAACGGAAAACCGGACACCGAATTCAATGGTTCCGGAGTGGCTGTGTTCAACAACGTGATCAGCAGCAGGTTCGCCGGCATCATACCCCAGCCGTTGGGAGCTCTGATCCTCGCTGGCTATACCGACAAGCAGCTCATCCTGACTTACCTCCGGCAGGATGGCACGCTGGACCCGCGTTTCGGCGCGGGCGGACGTGTTGTTAGGAATTTCGGGGAATCCAACGAGGACTATTTCGGCGCGGTCATCGCACCGGGGCCGGAGCGGCGCATCCTGCTTGCCGGCATGCGTTTCTCCTCAGCAGCAAGCAGCCTGGTGTTGCGGCGTTACGAAAACCTGCTGGAAACGGCTGCTGCCGTCGAATACCCGCCTGGCACCGTGCTGAAAAATTCCCCGGCGCCGCCCATGGACTTCGGCACCGTCACCGCGGGCGCACGCATACGGGAGTTCACCCTGCGGAATGCCGGCTCCAGAACCCTGTCCGGCCTGACGGTTTCTCTGGCGGACGAAAGCCACGCCGGTGAATTCGTCGTTCGCCAACTTGGCGCGACTACTTTGACGCCAGAGCAGCAAACCACGTTTCTCGTCGTTTTCACTCCGCTGCAGTCCGCCGTCCCGCGCACGGCCACTCTGCGCATCACTGGCCGGGACGCGGACGCCACTAAGGACATGCTGCTTTTTTCAACCGGCCTCACCGGCCGCCTCGCCACGGCGCTGGAAGCGTGGCGCGACACATGGTTTGGAAGCACGGAAAATACGGGCTTCGCCGCGGACCTGGCCGATTTCGACGGCGACGGAATGGTAAATCTCCTGGAGTACGCCCTCGGTGCCAATCCTCTTAGGTCAGCGCCCTCCTCCGCCGGCGCCGTGGTGAACGGCACCGTTCTGGAATATAGCTATACCCGCCCCGCTGCTGCCCTCACAGAAGTGGACTACCTTCCGGAAGCCGCCGCAAACCCCGCCGGGCCATGGAGCAGCGCAGGCCTCACCAGCACTCTGCTGAGCGAAGCCGATGGCGTGCAAACCGTCCGCGTCACTGCACCGGTGCCGGAAAACGCGCCCGCACAATTTGTCAGACTCCGCGTCTCCCGCCGGTGAGGCGCGCTGGCTGCTTCCTTCCGGTGATCCGGTCCAGCGAGTCGGAGGTGTTTCTTTTCCTCAGCACGATGAGCGCGCTCAGTAATTTGATCTGGCTCCCCGTGAGTCTTTTCTCCAAAGTCAAAAGACGCACGGTCGGTTTCGTTGTCTTCACCCTGCTCCTTTCCATCCTGACATTTTTCACCGTGGCCTCGCATTTCCCGTCCGCCTGACAAACACTCACCGGCGCGGATACGACCCCGGAGCGGCGAATTCAGCAGCAACCTGTTATCAGAATCACGTCAAAAAGTAATCGCCATCAGATCGGAACAGGCAAATCTTCTGCGCCATGAAAATCCCCGGCGCAGTCGTTCTGTTATCAATTGCAGCCGCCGTGTCCTCCTGTTCCAAAAAACCGGAGAACGCCACCGCCCCGGCGCCGGCAAAATCCACCGCCATGGACGACGCCCGGGCGCTGCTCGCGCCGCTGCCGGAGGTGCCCGCGGCGGACAATGGCCGCCTCGCGATGGTTAAGCTGCCAGCCTCCATCCGAAGGCCGGAGTCGAAGGGGAAAGTCCTTGTTACTTATCCTAACGATCGTCCGGAATCGGAAAAAATGCCTGGCGTGAATGAGGCGCTGCTGGCCGAATATCAGCAGGACAACGCCGAGTTGATCGCCGCCTTTCGGCGCCTTCTGCAGATGCCCTCATGGCAACGCGTGCGCGCGGAGGAAAAGGTGACGGACTTCATGGGGCCAGGATCCTATGACGCGCGCCTCATGTTGCCCGCCAATGTCGTGCTCGCAGAGGCCATGGTGCGCGCGCTGAGCGGGCAACCGGAGCAGGCGTGGCCCGACATCCTGGCGGTCATGCAACTGGGCCGGCGCATGGTCTTGTCCCGCGGCACGATGAATGACGTACTCGCCGGCAGGACACTCGTCGACAGGGCGGTGGACACCGCCGCGTGGGCCGGACAATACGCGCCGGATGCCGCCACCGCGCGCCGCATGGCCGCCTCACTCCAGCCGCTGGAGGACTGCGCCGATTTCTATCTGCCCGCCATGGAAGGCTGGTTTCACTATCATCTCAGGGAAGCTGAAGTTATTCAGGCCGGAGGGGACACGGTGAAGAAAATGGTAGTTACCACGTATGCGAACCTGGAAGCCACGTCCCAGGATCTCAATGAGTTGGCCAGGGACCTTGTAAACGGTAAGGAACCGGCGAATTCCCCTGTGGCAAATCCGGCTCCGGCCGATCGCCCGGAGGTGTTGGATGAAAAGGTGTCCCTTTATATGAAAGATCCCCCAAGGCAGGTAACCAAACTCCTTGAGCAATTAGCGAATTCATATTCGGATGAACGATTGCTCGCCAATACCGAAGCATTTCGACGCGCCCGCCAACTCAAGGTCACGACTCTTGCCGACTACAGAAAAAAACATTCTCTCTCTGACAAGGAAACCGGCGCCGACAAGACCGCCCGCGTATATTACGGCATCGCCATCCATTCCACCGCCCACGCCCGGATGGCACGCGTCAGCCTCCTCCTCCGCGCATGGAAACACGATCACGAGGGCGGATTGCCCCAAACCCTCGAAGCTCTCGTGCCCGACTACTTGTCCGCCCTCCCCGTGGACCCTTTCGACGGCAAACCTCTAAGATATAACACCAAAGCCCTCTGGTGCACAGGCCCGGACCTGACAGACGATGGCGGTTCGCTCGAAAATGGGAAGGACCCCGGGCAGAAATTGTAGGAGTTCGTCAGTTGCTTATTACAGCCACCCCCTTCGCCACAGGGGGCGATTTGACTCTCCGTCCCGCCGTTCGGCCCACCGCTGTTCCCCGATGAGGCTAGCCACGGGAACACTCGTGCGCTGGCATTGCACTAACCGTTATGCTTATTCACCCCCTTTTGCAGGGAACATCATCCAACCCTCCGTCTCCGCAACATCACCCCTCCCATCGCCAATCCCAGCAATCCCGCCACGGATACCTCCGGCACCGCCGTCCCGTCAAACCTCACCTCGCTCAAGCCGGCGAACGAATTGTCCCCGCCGTGATTTGTCAGGATATCGAAACGAATCAACCGGGTATTGTCCGCCGCGGCGAAGGGGGCAAGGTTAATAACTTGACCGAAATCCGTCGTTTCAGAACCCGTCGCCTGGTTGAAGAAGAAATCCCCTAAACTCGTGAACGGCCCCGCGGCGCTGCCCGACACAGAGATCTGCACCTGATTGGCGCCGCGACCGGTGAGCGCGGCGAGCCGGGTTTCATTGTAGTTCCACACCTTGAAGGAATTGAGATCGTAGTTCCCCCCAAGATCGAAGACCACGAAGGCCGGCAGCGGATCGTTCGGTGCCCGGAAGACGCCATTGGTCAGCCACATCGATCCGGGATTCGTCCCGCCGCCGCCGCCGTCAGGCGCGTTGGTGTGGAATCCATTCACTTCGTCAAACCCGATGCCGTCCAGCAGGTGCACCGCCGCGCGGTCAAAGGAGGGCAGTCCCAGTTCCGAGGACACGCTGTTGATGCTCACTCCGCTGATGATCGCGGACTGCGCGGGCATCGCTGACGCGGCCACGAGCGCCATAACGGAACAGGCGGTAAAAACAGGGAATCGCGCGTTCATTATCACAGGGTTCTTTTAGGTGCGGGACCTTGCTAGCATTTCAAAACCGCGCGGGAAGTCAATGTTTTCTTATGGTTTCGTTAAAAAGAATTCCTGGCCGGGATTGCCTTCTGTCAAAAGAAGTGAGGACCGTGCCCCCGGCGCCCTCCTTCTTTTCGCGTGGACCGGCGCAGTCGCCAGTGGATGGCTTCAAGCATCAACGGACGTTCCATCGTGGAGTGCTGGAGGCCTGGAAATTGGAGCTTCTTTGATGTTTGCATTTTGATGTTTGAAGTTAGAACTTTTCGGCCCTCCGTGCGGGGAAAGTTCGTTTTTGTGCGTCACTGCGTCATTGGGAAGGAGCGCGGATTTTCACTTCCCGGTCATACCTGGCAGCAGATCGCTCAGCGCGGCGGCGTCGTCCGGGTGGATGTCTGTGCAGTCATTGAGATCATTCACGGGAATGCCGCCGGTGCGGCGGAGGCGGGTGAAGTCGAAGGCATCGATGTCGCAGCCGGGCAGTTGGGCAGCCCAGCGGGCGGCGGCGGCGAGGCCTCCGCCATCGGAGTCGGCGTGGGCGTAGATGCGAATGCGCAGGGCCGACAGCAGGGACACGGCGAGCGGGTGCAGCACGTTGTTATTTCTCCCTAACACCGTCACCGGATACAGCCCCTGCCGTCCGGCCCGGTGGATGAAATGGTGCGCGGCGAGAAGATCGGGCATGCCTTCGCACAGCAGCACCACGGGGGCCAGCCTGCGTGCGTCCGGGTGCGCCAGCAGGGACACGCCCACGGGCCAGTCCTTGCGGGAGCCGGGCAGCGTCTTGCCCCTGATACCTTCCGGGTGGCCCTGCGCGGGCACGTTTTTCCCGTCGATGCGGCGGATCTCCGCGATGCAGTCCGGTTCACCCGGCGGCCCGTCCGCCAGTGCCCAGCAGCGATGACCGGAATGGAAGCCGGTGCGCAGGTGCCCGCAATACGCCGCCCGGGCCACGGCTGCTGCATCCACACGGCGCAGCCGCGCGATGGCTTCGATGTCCGCCGCCGTGGCGCGGTGCAGCATGGAAACGTCAGGGTATTTCCTGTTTTCCGTGGTCTCCTCCGCACGGGCACGCTGGAACACAGGCACTGGGTCGTCACGCCGCGGAAAGACCGCGCCGCCTGACACATTCGCCAGATCGAGCAGCCGGCGCAGCGCCGTGCGGCGGTCCGTTTGCTCCGCGTGCATCAGAAAGTGCACGGCGTCTCCGCCATCGCCCGTGGCGTGGTCCTTCCACATCCGGCCCTCGTCGAAGATGGAAAACGACGGATGCCTGTCCGCGCGGAATGGCGACACACAGCCGCCGGCGCCGCGCTGCGGAGGATTCCCCGGCAGTTGCAGCAGCCGCCACAACTCCGGGATGCGCAGACGGTCTTTGGCTTCATTAATGCGGGCGCGCAGCGGGAGCGAAGACATACGGATTGAGGATGCAGGCGTTTGGCCGTTTACCGGGAAATACGAGGACCCGGAATACCCGGAATACCCGGAAAACCTCCTCCCGCAGACAGTATTCCGGGTATTCCGGGTTTTCCGGGTGCCTGTATTTTGAAAATCAAAGCGCCTTGATCCACTTTTGCGGACGTCCGCCTTTGGATCCTGCCGG
>DASZQB010000022.1:0-9780 GCA_035550135.1 Verrucomicrobiales bacterium | reverse complement strand
GGAAAATCCGCTCTCCCGTTATGAGACTCTGAGAAAAAAGAGTCCGTTTGAATTCGATCCGCCGAAAACAGTCGAACCCGAAGTCATCAATCCTTTCGAGGGCATTTCCCTCGCGGGTTATTGCGGCAACGGCGATACCCTCACCGTCTATCTTTTGGAGGGGAAGGAAAAGAAGCGCATCACCGTTTTCGGTGATGGTTCTCCCTTTAAGAAACGGGACAGCAGCGGCTTCCGCGTTATCGGCATCAATCGCGGCAAATCCCTGAAAACCACCGAGATCATCCTCGAAAAGGACGGACGCCAGGGGCCGGTGAAATTTGATGAGGATGCTCTTCGCTCCAAAGCTCCCGCCGGAGGCCCCGGCGTTCAGATGGTTCGGGATCAAAACGGAAACATGGTGCCCCGTCAGGTCATCCCGAAACCCGGCGGTGCTGCCGCCCAGCAGACCCCGTATCAGGCGCCCCAGCCGTTCATTCCCGGCCAGAATACTCCTCCGCCCCAGCAGCAGCCTCAGCCTAACCAGCCAAACAACGGGGCGGGGAACAATGCTGCGCTCCCGGCGGGCTCTATTGCCAATCAACAACTCATGAATCACCTCATGGGGCCCAATGGTCAGCCTGCGCCGGCTGCCGCCGCTCCCGCTGCCGGCGGCGCTCAGCCGCAAAATAACGGAGGGACCGCCGTACCTCCTCCCTCCCGTCGCAGAGTGGTGCTGCCTACGCAGTAACAGCCGCTCGATACGCCTCTCATATTCCACTTCTCCAGTTCATGTCCCGTCCACCGATCCTCCTTCTTTCTCTCCTGCTGTCCTTCCCTCTTGCCGCCCCCGGCCAGGACTCGAAGGCGAAACTCTCGCCCGCACTCCGCGCAAAGCTCCTCGCCCAGGCACCGCAGCCCGCGAATCCTCCCGCCACCGCCGGGAATCCTTCTCCGTCCACGCCGGCGCCGCGTTCGACCGCCGTCCCGCCTCCCCGCACCGCCGTCCCTCTTCCCTCCGGTGCGAAGCCTGCCTCAACCACCGGCGCTAATCCCGCCTCTGCCACTGGCGCCACGAACCCGGCACCCACCACCGGTGCCAATCAGCCTTCCACCTCCGGTCAAAACCAGCCCGGTACCCGCACGCCCCGGCCAGGAACAGGGCGCAACGCCGGCGGCAACAACGCCGCGCAGCCTGGCCGCACGAATCCTTCCACCACCATCCCTCCGATTCCTGGACGCACCGACACGGCTGCTCCCACGGCCGCCGAGGCTCCGGGTATGGCCCCGCGCGCTGACAATCCTTACGGCGACATCGCGTTCCTCAACGCCGACATCAACGACGTCATCCAAAAGTATGAGGAAATCACACACCGCCACGTCATTCGGGACAAGGACCTCGCCGGAAACGTCACCGTCTATGCCAATCCGGACCCTATCAAACCTTTTTCCCCGGAGGAGGCCGCTGAATTCATCAAGGCCGCGCTCAGCATTCAGGGCTTCCTGATCCAGCGTTACAATGATACCACTGACAAGGCCGTTCCGCTCAGCACCGGAAAGCCGCCAGGCATTGAGGGAAATATTGAGGGCTTTCCGCTGTATATCCGGCCGGCAGGCGTCAAATCCGCGGATATCAATTTGCCCGTGGAGGATCAGATTATCAATTTCATCCTCACTTTTGACCATATCCCCGTCGTAGAGGCGACTCCCATCATTGCTCAGGCAGTGCCGGTTCGCCAGTGGTCGAAATATGTCGCGGTTCCCTCGGCCAACTCCCTTTTCATTCAGGAATACGTCTCTACCATCCGCACGCTCCTGAAAGTCGTCGATAAGATCGACCTCCCGCCCGTGGAACTCGTTCATGAATGGGTGGAACTCGAGCGCGCCTCCGCGGAGGATGTCCAGGCGATTCTCGACCAGATTCTCCAGGCGCAAACCAAGAGCACCGCGGGCGCGGGCACCGGTTTTCGCAGCGTGACTCCCGGTGCCGCCGCCGCAAACCTCGCTCAGCCTGGCGCCGCCGTTCCTGGCGGGGCCGCAGGAGCCAGTGCCGGTCTCATGGCCGACGGCAGCTCGGTCATTGTCCGGGCCGATCCGCGCACCAATCGCGTCTTTATCAACGGCCCCAAAAAGCATGTCGATTATCTCAAAAACCTCATCCATGAATTCGACGAGCCCAGCCGCGTCAAGAACCTCCTGACCCAGCAGTTGCGCTACATTCCGGTCAACGAATTCTTTGGTCTGGCCGTAACGTCTCTTGAAGCCACAGGAGCCGGCCAGGCCGGTACCGGTTCCACGGGCGGTCCCGGCGGTGCGGCCGCCGGCGGTGGCCGGAACACTGGAGGACGGAATTTCGGCGGCAACGATTTCGGCGGCGGTGGTGGTGGCGGAAGAAATAACTTCAGCACCCAGCAGACCAGCACCCGCAATACCGGGGGTGCCGGCGGCGGGAGCCGGAGCACCCGCAACGGCACCAGCGCCGGACTCAGCGGCGGCACCGCCGGTTCCACATCCGAACCGCCTCAGGCCCAAACCGTCGGCAAAACCCTCCTCATTTCCGATCCCCGCACCAACAGCCTCATCGTCTCCGGGCCTCCGGACTCCATCCAGCGCGTCAGCGAACTCGTGAAGGAAATGGATCGCCGTCCCTATCAGGTCCATATCAACGCGGTTATCGCTCAAATGGCGATCGGCAACGATATGCAGACGGCCGTGGATTATCTGCGGAGGGTGGACACCTTCACCGTCGGCGGGGAGACCATCAGCGCCGCCGGCCTTTTCCGTTCAGGGGCCAACGCCAACTTCATTGATCCCACCACGCTGATCAACAACACCGCCTTTCCGACGGCCACCACCGGAGTTCAGCTTTTTGCCGCTGTCGGGGAACTCTTCAACGCTTATGTAAAAGCGCTGGAGAACAACACCCGCTCCAGACTCCTCGCCAAGCCGCACATTACCATCGCTAACAACGAGACCGGCACCATCTCCAGCGGTTCCCGCATTCCCATTCCCGCCAACCAGCAGTCCACTGTCGTGGCCGGCGGCACCACTTCCCTCAACTCCAGCGTGGAATATGAAAACGTCGTCCTCGAGTTGAATGTCACTCCGCTCATCAATTCCAAAAACGAAATCACGCTGACCGTCGACCAGCTCAACGACAGCCTCTCCGGCACCACTAACATCAGCGGCAACGAGATTCCCAACATCGACACGCAGACGCTTTCCACAAGGATCACCATCCCCAACGGGGCCATCCTTGTGCTCGGCGGCCTCATTTCCGAGCAGGAAATCAGAGGCAGCAGCGGATTCCCCATCCTCAGCAAGATCCCCGTCGTCAAGCTGCTCTTCGGGTCCACCAGTAAAATCAAACAGCGCCGCGAACTCGTCATTCTCCTCCAGGCCCGCATCATCGAAAGCGCTGACGACATGGTCGATATCAACAACTCCGAAATCCAGCGCACCGTCGTCGGACCCGACGCCGAACTCTTCACCAAGCCGGACCGCAATACCGACAACGTGAAACTCCCCACATTCGAGAGCGACATTCCCTTCAACAACGCCGGTGCCACCATCGAAACAACGACGGAAACCATCGTGCCCGCCACCCCGCCTCCCTCCACCGGCAAAAAGACCATCCGCGTTCGTCGCTAACGGGGAAACGAGCACCCATTTTCAAATCCGCCCCCGCCAACCGGGCTCCTTCGTCTGTCCTCGGCCCTCGATAGCCATTACTTCAGTCAGTTGGCACCGTCATGGCTTAGGAGTCTGTTGAAAAACCGGCGCGGAACATATGCGTCCCGTCGGCATTCCGCCTGTGCCGGCAGGCGGTCCGTCGCCACCGCTTCGGAAGTGCGGTCGGGACGACCCTCAGCCAGACACAGCCAGGATGGTTGTGCTTGGTTTTGAGCAGGCTCTTATCTTGGAGGGAGCAAATACCCGATCCCCCGTTCTGTCGGAGCTTGGGGCTGTGGCTGTGATGCCCCCTTTCAATTGCTCCAGTGGCCACGTTTCCTTGTTCTGGGCGGGGATGAACAAGAATAGCCTTAATAAATAAATAACAAACGGAGACCCGCGCTCTTATGCGTTTTTAATGAAGTGCGGAACGATAAAACACCAGTTCGTTATTTATCCCTTCATAGGGCTCTCGCAAACTCATCTCGCGCAGTGCTGCGATTGACCGCTGTTTCATTTGATATCATAAAAAAAGCTCAACAAATTTTGTCACGATTGAAGCGTCGGCAGTGTAGTGGGCGTTGGCGCCGCTTAGCATGCGCCATATAACCAATATGAAAAACCGACTACGCTAAACAAAACCCTCCTTATTCTGTCCTCTCTTGCCCTTTTAGCGATAAAGGGATTTGCCGTTCCGGTATCGTATAACGGTGGAACGGTGCACCTTACGGCAACCCCCTCATCCCTCCCGCTTAACGGGAGTTATACCCTCAGCACCAACCAAACCCTTAATCCGTTCGCGGTGACTGGTGTTTTCGTATCATCCGCCTTTCCTGTGCACTTTACGAACGGGGAGTTTGACGGCGGGACGCTCAGCGGAACCCAGAATGTCGACTTGGCGGACGGCCAAACGGTATCGTGCCAGGGTACCACCGCCGTGCATTTCTTGAACACCGGATCGGGAGGTGCTAGCCAGGCAACTCCTGCAGGCAGTGAAACCTTCCTCTGTACCGATAGTTTCTATACTGTGGATTGCCAGGGTGGAGGACAAGTCAACTTTTGGCCCAGTGGCCTCCTCCAGAGATTAACTGCGGCCAGCAACGTCGATCTCGTCTACAGCCTTTTCATGGGCAGCGAGCAAACTGTCCCGGTGAGGGCAGGCACAGTGGTGCTTTTCACCGCCGGCCACCAGTTCGTGCAGCAGGCGACCCTGGACGGCGACACCCTCCTTGTCGTTAACGAATTTTTTCCCACTTACTTATCATTCAAGGACAATACGGTGGTAACGTTTGGTGAGACTCCAAACATGACGGACCCCGGCACCTCAGTGGCTAGTGGAACTCTTACCAATGATGCCACTCCGGCGTATGCATCGCCGGGGTCGGGTGCGGGTGCAGGGGCCCTGGCAGGAACCTTCATCACTTTTGATACGAATACGGGAAACGTGTATACCTGCGTTGCCAAGGCGGGCTTTACGCTTCCTACTGCGACATCCACCCACTCCACCAGTAACAATGAAAACCTGACATTCGCGGGGGGAATTCTTACCCACGTGAACGGAGCCCCTGTTCCGTGACGCTTGGCGGGTGACGCTCAACAAACGTTTCCGGCATGGTGTCTTCGCGATACCATGCCGGTTCCGTTTTGGGCGTCCGAAAAAACACTTCAATTTTCTCCTGCAATCATTGGAATTGGCGATGACAAAAGCTGAACAGGAACGCTGACGGAAGTTCACCGGTCTCGGGTGCGCGTGGCGAATTACCTGTCGTTTCGCGGATACTGCGTCTGTAGCTCGTTCTTCCGTGACTGAGATGAATAAACGCGCTGCCGGGGCTTCTCTGAGCCATTGTTTCCACAAGGATGCGCGTCAGCGAAACCGATAACGAGTCCGCTCCATTTGCAGAGCAGAGAGGGCAAGGGAGAACCTGAAGACCGGCGGAGACAACCGAAGGTAAATCCGGAGGCGGAGCTGGGAACAAGAATATCAGGACCGCATCCCCTTCGACTCTCGGTTCCCGGTCCTTTTAGCCCTTGGGGTTCTTTCCTTTGCCTCGCCGCGCCGCTGCTCCCTCATAACGAATTTTTTCAAACCTCTCATTTTTACGCCTCCACCCCCACCCAAAAAACGTTCATTTCCGCGAACCGCCGCCGTTTTTCGGTGCATCTTCGTTAAATCCGCCCGGCGTGGTCCTGTGTAAACTGCTCACAATCAACGTTTTGTCCTCATCGCTTGGGAGCGTCCTCCCCTGCCAAAAAAAAATGCGAAAAATCCGCACGAAAGCCTTTACATCCGCCCATCATTCTCCTATTTTGCCGGTAGCCCACGCAATTATTCTATCCTTCCAACCAATGAAACACAAAATCTCCCTCATCATCGGCGCGCTTTCGCTCGCCGCTGCCGCAGGTTCTCACGCTCAAACTGCGGTGACTGATCCCGTGGGCTACATCACCATGAAGGTTACGGCGGCTCCCGCAGGCAGCAGTTCTCTTTCCTTTGTTGCCCCGACGCTCGTCAACAAGCTTGAGTTCTCCGGCATCGCGTCCGCCGCCACCGCCACGACCATCACGCTGAGCGGCGCGGCTCCCCTTACCGCCGGTGCCTATAATGCCGCGGTAAACGCAGCCTATGATTCAGTGGTTCCAATGCCTGGCTACTACGTAGAAGTATCCGCTGGAGCTGGCGAAGGTCAGTGGGCCAACATCACTGGTAACACCGCCACTGCGCTTACAGTTGATCGCGACCTGTCCACCTTCATCACCGGCGGCACCACAACCGTTCGCATTCGTAAGCACTCCACCATCGGTGAAGTTTTCGGCACCACCAACACCGCTGGCCTCAAGGGCGCTGACACTTCTGCCGCGGCAGATGAAGTGAAGCTTCTTAAGCCCGTTACCCATGAAGTGAAGAGCTACTTCTTCTATGATGATGGTGCTGTCACTCAATGGTCTGACTTGAACCTCAACGATGCAGTGAACGTCATCATTGGCCCCGATCAAGGCATGGTGATTCAACGGAAGAACGGCGGCGCTGCGGTTAATGTGGTTCGCGTCGGTCACGTCAAGACCGGCAAGACTGCTGTTTACGCGACCCCGGGAGCCAACGTGCTGCCTGTTACCCGCGCGGTGGGAGATAACTTCACCCTCACCCTCAGCAATCTGCAAAACACCGGTGCTCAAAACACCCGCATTTTTGGAGCGGATACCAGCGCTGCTGCTGACCTCCTCCGCATCCCGCAAGCCAACGGCCAGCTCAAGGACTTCTTCTTCTACAATGACGGTGCCGTGACGCAATGGTCGGATCTTAACCTCAACGATGCCTCTAACGAGCCCCTCAATGAAGGCGAAGCTTTCGTCTATATTCGTCAGGCCGCTGGTGGTAACTTGACTTGGACCGTTCCTGCGCAACCCATCGCTCCCTAATTTCCTTAGCCCAAAAAAACCGAATGAAAAAACTACTCCTCTCCCTTCTTGCCGCCTCTGCATCATGGGTCAGTGCTTCGACTGTCTCACTGTCGAGCGGCGGATCGACCTCCCCCAGCCCGACGGTCTTTAATAATGCGAACAGTGCCGTTGTCGCCAATGGAAGTTTCGTCCGTGTTGGCATGCTGACGACTGCTGGTAACACCGACACTTTCGTTGAGTTTGGAACATCCCAGATTCGCAACGCAGGTTTGGGTGCGACTGCTCGACCTGGCAAGCTCACCGGAGAGGTAATTAACAATAACCTCGAAACGGACGATGCTCAATTCAACGCGAAGGACGTTTACATTTGGGTGTACAATGCCCCCACTGCCGGCGCCGCAACTGAGTGGGGCGTTTTTAAGGTGGTTGGACAGGTTTTCCCGACCGATGACCCCGGTGGCTTCGCTGACACCGTCACCATCTTGGGGACAAACATCACGGAATACGTTCCTTTGACAACCAAGCCGGCAGGCTGGGTGGAAGGACGCACGGACTTCAGCGCCGCTGCAAACGACAACGCTGGAAACGGGCGCCTGATCCTCGGTGCGGTCATTCCTGAGCCGTCCTCCATGGGCCTCCTCGCCCTCGCCGGGCTGGCTCTCGCCCGCCGCCGCCGGTAATCGGTAACGTGCAAAAAAATTCAGAAAGCGGCATCGGGTTTCCGGTGCCGCTTTTTTATTTCCCCGCACTTTATCGCACCACATCAAACCAATTTAAGCCTCATCGCCGCCGTTTAATCATAATCCAACAATCCTGCGGGCCATCCTTGGACCCTCAGCAGTTGGTTCGGCGTTTTTCGGCCCGCTTCTTTTCCTCCCCTTGCGGGGCGGAAATGGGCCTTCATGATGCGCGCTCTTCAAGCCCGTCTTTCAATTTCCATGTCTCAATCTCCTCCCGCCAAAGTCCAGTCCGCCATCTCTCCTGTCCGCGAGGAGAATTTCCCGGAGTGGTATCAGGAGGTCATCAAGGCCGCCGACATGGCGGAGAATTCCGAGGTGCGCGGCTGCATGGTCATCAAGCCATGGGGCTACGGCGTTTGGGAAAACATTCAGCGGCAGTTGGACCGGATGTTTAAGGACACCGGCCACAGCAATGCTTACTTCCCCCTCCTCATCCCCCTGAGTTATCTGGAAAAAGAGGCCGCCCACGTGGAGGGCTTCGCGAAGGAATGCGCCGTCGTTACCCACCACCGTCTCGAAGCGCAAAAACAACCGGACGGCTCCATGAAAATGGTTCCCGCCGGCGAATTGACAGAGCCCTTTGTCATTCGCCCCACCTCGGAAACCATCATCGGTGCCGCCTTTGCCCGCTGGGTTCAGAGTTACCGCGATCTCCCTCTCCTCATCAACCAATGGGCCAACGTCATGCGTTGGGAAATGCGTCCGCGCATCTTCCTCCGCACCGCCGAGTTCCTTTGGCAGGAAGGCCACACCGCCCACGAAACCAAAGATGAAGCCGTCGCCGAGGCGGAGCAGATGCTCGGCGTTTACGAAACCTTCGTCCGCGAACACCTCGCCATCCCCGCCATCAAAGGGGAAAAGAGTGAACGGGAACGCTTCCCGGGCGCGGAAAAGACGATGACCATCGAAGCCATGCTTCAGGACCGCAAAGCCATCCAGGCCGGCACCAGCCACTTCCTCGGCCAGAACTTCGCCAAAGCCGCAAACATCACCTTCACCGGTCGCGCCGGTGGAAAGGAGTACGTGTGGACCACCTCATGGGGCATGACCACGCGCCTCATCGGCACCCTCATCATGGCCCACGCCGACGATGACGGCCTCATCCTGCCTCCCCGGGTGGCTACCCAGCAGATCGTCATCATTCCCGTCACGCCCAAAGAGGAAACCCGCCAGACCGTCCTGGACGCCTGCCAGTCCCTCGCCAAACAACTGCGCGCGCAAACATGGCGCGGCGATGCCATCACTGCTCACGTCGATTCCCGCGACCTCCCCGGCGGCACCAAAAACTGGGAGTGGATCAAAAAAGGCGTCCCTGTCCGCATCGAAATCGGTCCGCGCGATCTCGAAAAAGGCACCATCGCCCTCGCCCGCCGTGACCGCGGCGTGAAGGAAAAAGAGTTCCCCTCTATCGCCGATGCCGTCGCCGGCATGCCTGCTATTCTCGAAAGCATCCAGCAGGGCCTCCTTGAGCGCGCCACCGCCTTCCGCGATGCCAACATGGTTCGCATCGATACCAAAGACGCCTTCGAAGCCTTCTTCACCCCGAAGACCGAGCGCGAAATCCACGGCGGCTTCGCCCTCTGCCACTGGGCCGGCACCGCCGGCGACGAAGAGCGCATCCAAAAACAATATGGCGTCACCATGCGCTGCATTCCGCTGAGTGACGAGTATGTCGAAAACGGCGTCTGTTTCCTCACCGGCAAGCCCAGCACCCGCCGCGTCATCTTTGCCAAAGCTTATTGAAGCCGCCGGGTAGCGGCGTTGTGCCGCGTTGGATCCGGGCGCTTGTTGATAGCGGAGGTCCGCCGGTTGCGGGATTTGCCGTATTGCACGGATGGGCAACCTGCGTTTTCTAACCCAAGTTCGTCAGTTGCGGGGGCGCGACACCGCAAAATCAACGGGTTATGCGTTTCAGGAGGCGATTTTCTCCACTACATTTTGAATGCGTTTGGGAAGCGATGGCAGTTCAATGCCCAGGCGTTGCAGCAGG
>DASZQB010000021.1:0-377310 GCA_035550135.1 Verrucomicrobiales bacterium | reverse complement strand
TTGTTTACGGAAGCGTCCAAGGCCAAGGGTCACCTCACCGCCGGCGCGAAAAAGGTGATCATTTCCGCGCCCGCCAAAGAGGAGGACATCACGGTGGTCATGGGAGTGAACCATGAGAAATACGATCCGAAGGCGCACCACATCATTTCCAACGCGTCATGCACGACCAACTGTCTGGCGCCGGTGGTCCACGTGCTGCTCAAAGAGGGCTTTGGCGTGGAGGAGGGCCTGATGACGACGGTGCACAGCTATACAGCCACGCAAAAGACAGTGGACGGTCCCAGCAAGAAGGACTGGAAGGGTGGACGCAGCGCGGCGATTAACATCATCCCGTCCACCACCGGGGCCGCCAAGGCCGTGGGACTGGCGATTCCGGAAGTGAAGGGCAAGCTCACCGGCATGTCCTTCCGTGTGCCGACTCCGACGGTTTCAGTGGTGGACCTCACGGTGAAGACCGTGAAGGACACCAGCTACCAGGAAATCTCTGCGGCGATGAAGAAGGCCAGCGAGACTTATCTGAAGGGAATTCTTTCCTGGACGGCTGACGAAGTGTTGTCCACGGACTTCATTCATGATCCGGCCAGTTCCATCTTCGACGCCGGCAGCGGCATCGAACTCAACAGCCGGTTCTTCAAGCTGATCAGCTGGTACGACAACGAATGGGGATACTCCAATCGCGTGGTGGACCTCATCAAGTATGTCGCGGCGAAGGGGCTGTAAGCCTGCCCGCGATTTCCCCTAACAGTTCAAATATGACAACGCCTTCGAATTCCGAACGCAAATTCCGCCGGGTAGCCATTCTTTTTGCGGGCGGGCCGGCTCCGGCGGCGAACGCAGTGATTTCAGCCTGTGCGGCATCGTTCGTGCGAAACGGAATTGGAGTACTGGGGATCAAGCACGGTTACTCACGTCTCGCGGAGTATAGTCCGGAGAAGCCGCTGGTCGCAGGCCGTGACTACGTGGACCTCGATCTCAGCATCCTGCGGCGGACGCGAAACTCGCAGGGTATTATTATTGGCACTGCTCGAACGAATCCCGGCAAGAACGTTTCGAGTCCGGCGCACCTTGACGATCCGGAACGCTCCGCGCCGCTGCGGAGGGTTTACGAGGGGCTGTGCGCGCTGGGTGTGGATGCGCTGATCTCGATTGGCGGTGACGACACGCTCAAAACCGCCAACAAGTTCAAGATGTTTCAGGACCGGCTGCCGGCCGATGCCCACCGGATTCCCGTCGTGCATCTGCCGAAGACGATCGACAATGACTACAGCGGCATTGATTTTACCTTCGGCTATTTCACGGCGGTGGAGACACTGGGCGCTGAAATTCGCAATCTCCTTTACGACGCGGAGGCGAACCGCTCCTATTTTCTCGCGGAGACGATGGGCCGGAGCGCAGGCTGGCTGGCCTATGGCGCGGCTATCGCGGGAGAGGCCAGTCTGGTATTGAGCGTCGAGGACATCATCGGGGATCTGCGTGAAGAGGAAACCTCCACTAACGAAGAGACCGGCGAGACAAAAACCAAGCCCATTATGAACATGGAGCGGGTGGTGGCGCGCATCGTGGAAATGATGCGGACCCGCGAAAAGGAGAACAAAGAATTTGGCGTGATCATCCTTGCGGAGGGTCTCGCGGAATATCTGCCGGCGACCTATTTGAAGGGCATAAACCGGGACGAACACGGGCACATTGCCATTTCACAGGTCAATCTTGGCCAGCGTTTTGCACAGCTCGTCATGGATGGCTATCAGGCGCGCACCGGCAGGAAACGGAAGGTTACCGGCATCCAACTGGGCTATGAGTCCCGCTGCGCCAAACCGCACGCCTTCGATGTGATGCTGGGAAGCCAGCTCGGGGTGGGCGCGTTTCGGGCGCTGGTGGAGAAGGGATTCAACGGCGTCATGGTTTCGGTGAGCGGCCAGTTGGATTTGCACTACGTGCCTTTCTCAGAACTCGTCGATCCGCAGACGCTTGTGACCGTCGTGCGTTACATCGATCCTAACAGTGACTTTCACAAGCTGGCACGCTTTTTGGAAACTTACACGACACGCCCGGCGAACGGTTCCTAAAGAATTGGAGGCGAATTGCTGCTTGCAGGAAAATTCGGAATCTTCCAGGATTCCTGCGTGCCAGCAACCAGCCTTTGATTCTGCATGACATCCATCGACACCATTGAAAAGGCCCTTGGAGGGCAGGCGGACCACCTGCTGAGATTCAACTCACCGCGGGTGGACAAGACGCAGTTGAAACTGCCAGGGCCGGATTGGGTTGATCGCATCTTTGCGCTGTCGGACCGGCCCGCGCCTGTCTTGCGGAGTTTGCAGGCGCTCTTCGATCACGGGCGTCTTCGGGGAACGGGTTATCTCTCGATCCTGCCGGTGGATCAGGGAATCGAGCATTCGGCGGGGGCTTCGTTTGCTCCCAACCCTGAGTATTTCGATTCGGAGAATATTGTGCAACTCGCCATGGAAGGGGGGTGCAATGCGGTGGCTTCCACGTTCGGCGTACTCGGCTCCGTGGCGCGCAAGTATGCGCACCGGATTCCTTTCATTGTGAAGTTCAATCACAATGAGTTCCTCACTTATCCGAACAAGTTTGACCAGATCGCATTCGGCACTATCAAACAGGCCTGGGACATGGGGGCGGTGGCGGTGGGTGCCACGATTTACTTCGGTTCTCCGGAATCCGGGCGGCAGATCATTGAAGTCAGCCAGGCATTCAAGATGGCGCATGATCTGGGAATGGCGACGATCCTGTGGTGCTATTTGCGCAATCCGGAATTCAAAAAGGACAAAGATTACCACGTCTCCGCCGATCTCACCGGCCAGGCCAATCACCTCGGAGTGACCATCGAGGCCGACATTATCAAACAGAAACTGCCCATGAATAACGGCGGTTACAAAGCGATCTCGTCGAAGGAGAATCCCTACGGGAAGACCAGCGATAAGGTTTATACCGAGCTGAGTTCGGATCACCCTATCGATTTGTGCCGGTATCAGGTCCTCAACAATTACTCCGGCCGGATGGGGCTCATCAACTCCGGTGGAGAATCCAAAGGCGCTTCGGATCTTGACGAAGCGGTGGCCACGGCGGTCATCAACAAGCGGGCCGGCGGCATTGGCTTGATCAGTGGCCGCAAGGCCTTCCAGCGTCCGCGAAAGGATGGCATCGCGCTTCTCAACGCGATTCAGGACGTTTATTTGTGCAAGGACGTGACGGTGGCGTAGATCAGTAAGTCGCGCGGCCACCCGAAAGATCGAAGACGGCGCCGGTGCTGAACGAACAGTCCGGCGAGCAAAGCCACGCGACCATGGCAGCGGCCTCTTCCTTCAAGCCGAAACGGCCCATGGGGATTTTGGAGAGCATGTAGTCGATGTGCTCCTGCGACATTTGTTTGAGGATATCCGTCTCTATGACCGCAGGAGTGATGCAATTTACGATGACGCCGGAACGGGCGGTTTCCTTCGCCAAAGATTTCGTCAGGGCGATCACGCCGCCCTTGGAGGCGCTGTAATGCGAGGCGTTAGGGTTGCCTTCCTTGCCGGCGATCGAGGCGATGTTGACGATGCGGCCATATCCCTGCTCGAGCATTTTTGGAACGATGGCGCGGCAGCAAAGGAAAACACCGAAGAGATTTACCTGAAGCACCTGCTGCCATTCATCGGGGGCAAACTCCCACGTCTTTTTATTGGCTCCGGCGATTCCGGCATTGTTCACCAGGATGTCCACCCTGCCGAAAGTCGCGCAGGCAGCGCTTGCTGCGGCATCCACGGAGTCGGCCCTGGTTAGATCAACCTCCACGGTCTGCACATTTCCCAATCCTGCGAGAGCTTTGGCGGCGGAATTGAGCGCTTCGCCATCACAGTCCCAAAGACTGCATGCGGCGCCGGATGCGAGCAGGCGTTGCGCTATCACAAAGCCGATGCCTCGTGCACCACCGGTGACGACTGCGTTCTTTCCCTTGAGGTCGATGTGGTTCATACGTTCATGGATTTGAAGGTTCGATTCGGGGTCCATTCGCAACTGGCCCTGTTGGATCAATGCCCCACCAACACAAGGCACCGATGATTCCGACGATACCTCCGACGCAGATGCCCCACTGCCAGCCGAGCGCGGCGCTGATGACGGGCGTGAGCAGCGGGGCGAGCAGACCGATCCCATTCCCGCCGGTGTTCATAATGGCAGCGGTCGTGCCGCCGCGGGGGCCGCCAAGGACCACCGCGGCCTGCCAAAAAGAGCTCTCGCTCGCACCAAGGGCGAACATCGCGAGCGCGAACAGAGTAACGATCCAGAACGGTTCCCGGGCGGCCACTCCAAGAAAGAGGAACCCGGCGCTCATGGCCATCGCGATTCCTGGTACCATCGCCCAGCCCATGCGTCCCGGATAGCGGCGTTGTGTCCGATCCGCCAGCCAGCCTCCCACCGGCATCCCAACACCCAGCGCAAGCACGAGGAACATTGTGTTATGACGGCTCTGCACGGTCGGGAGGTGCATCACGTCCTTGAAGTAATACTCGCTCCAGTAGAAGAACAGGTACTGGAAGTAGCCGACGGCCGAGTAGCTCAATGTCAACAGGACAAGGCTTCGCGACAACAACGGTGATCGACCTGCCGGAAGGTTTTGGACGGAATCCGGTACTCCGGCTTCGCGAATTGGCATCTGCTCCAGATGATCTTTGCCGGCGATTCCCCACAGCAGGGTGATTGCGATCAGAGTGCCGGACGCTACCATGAACGCACCGGGCCAGTCCAGCCAGTCCATGAGCGCGCCGAAAAGCGGCCAGGTCGAAGCCATGCCCAGGACAGCGGCAAACGTGACGAGGCCATTCGCCCCCGAAACATGTTTGGCCGGGAACCAGTTTGAAACCGCCCGCGCGCAGGCCGGATGCAGAGGAGTAGTGAACAGTCCCATGCAGCCGCGCACCACCAGG
This sequence comes from Verrucomicrobiales bacterium, assembly GCA_035550135.1. GTDB lineage: Bacteria > Verrucomicrobiota > Verrucomicrobiia > Verrucomicrobiales > V1-33 > V1-33. The sequence goes on along the minus strand of DASZQB010000021.1, from coordinate 372,382 downwards.
AGACCTGTTAGGAAACTCGCCGTGCCAACAAGTCCGAATCCCAATCCCCCCGTCAGCGCGCCAAACGAGGCAGAACCCAATCCCATGGCCAGAAGTGTTTTTCGCGGTCCCCAGCGGTCGATGCACCATCCGCCGGCAATCATCCCGGCCGTGTAGCAGAGAAGAAACGACGTGTAAACCCATCCCATCTTCTCCGGCGTCAGATTGAATTGTGGAATGATCCGCTCGGTTCCCGCAACCGACATGGCAAGGCGGTTGAGATGGCTGATGAAGCATAGCGCCATCAGCAATGCGAGGATCAACCAGCGGCGGGGGGCGGATTTCATGATACGCCGGACTCGGCGACAAGATAGCGTTTCACGAAATTCTCGTTTAGCGTGAGGCCGAGCCCTGGTCCGTCGGGGACGGCAATGAAACCGTCAGGGCCGGCCTGGAATTTTTCCAGCGTAAGTTCGTGACGCATGGGTGAATCGTCCACGCAGTCCTCGAAGATGAACGCATCGCGACAGGTGCTGAGCCAATGGAGCGAAGCGGCCACGGTGATCGGGCTGGTGTAGCAATGATTGCAGAGGCGGGCGTTGATTTCCTCGACACGCGCGCGGATGAACGCGCTGTCCGTGAAGCCGCAACGCGACGGGTCCACTTGATAAATGTCCAGCGCGTGCCGGTCGATGAACGGGCGAAACGATTCGCGCCCGCACTCGGCCTCCCCCGCCGCTATGGGGATGGGCGACCGGTCGCGCAGCCAGACATAACCGTCGATGTCCCATGGACGCAGCGGTTCTTCGAGCCAGCCGGGTTTGTATTCAGCAAATTGCTGCGCACGGCGCAGGGCGGTGCGTGCATCCCAGACACAGCCGGCATCGATCAAAAGAGTGTTGTCAGGACCGATGCCCTCGCGCGCCCCGCGGACGAGTTCCAGGTCGAGTGCTTCACTCTGTCCCATCGGTTCCCAGCCAAATTTCACGGCTCGATATCCGCGCTCGATCCATTTGCGGCCAATGTCCCGCGTCTCCGCTCCATCGCGACCGAACAGGATGCTGGCGTACGCCGGAAGGCGGCTGTGATGTTTTCCACCGAGCAGGGTGTGAACGGGGACGCCGAATTGCTTTCCTTTGAGATCCCAAAGCGCCATGTCCACGGCGCTCATCGCGGCGATGGCGACCGACGTGCGTCCAAAGTACTGAGTGCGGCGCAGCATCTTTTGCCAGAGGCGCTCCGTCTCCAGCGGGTTTTCGCCGAGCAGTATTTCGCGAAGGCCGCAGGCGATGTTGTGACTGAACGGTGCATCCACAATCGCCTTGATGACTTCGGGTGACGCGTCGGCCTCACCAATCCCTTCCAATCCATCGCCGGTCCTCACGCGAAGCAGAACGACATCCTGACAACTCGCGGTCTTTGCGGTTACCTGCTCAACGCGGAGAATCTGGCAGACGATTTGATTGATCTTCATGAAGCTGGTGGAAAGGTATATCAGCCGGGTAAGAGGTCAGCTATCCGAACTCCAGGATCGCCCGGAAAAAGCAAAGGAGATTGCTTGACGCCTGTGCGGATCGGCAGAGAATCGTCTCATACGAACGGGGAGCAGGCACTATTCCCCCCAATGCTTGCGGGGCTTGTCTAACCAAGAAAGGAGCCTGAAATGAACGTAAATCGACGGAATTATCTGGCAGCCGCGGGCGGTGCACTGTTGGCGGGAAGCGCCATTCCTGCCGTGGCGGGCCATCACGATCATGACAGCGATGATCACGGCGAGGACAAATCCGATGTGCTCTACGGGCACGGGATGGTTTGGAACCGTGAATTGCCCGGTGTCGCCGGGGATTTGAAATTGTCATTCGACCTCCGGGTGAATCTGGAAACGGGTACCGGCTTTGGAACGGCGGATGATCCGGTCCATCCCGACTGGAACATGCATTTCTCCATCGACTCTACGGAGCGGAAGAAACTGCCGAAAGGGGAGAACCGATATACGATGAAGGGAGTAGTGACCCGCGCGAACGATCCTGCCAACGTGGGGAAGCCGGTCCGAATCCTGGCGGAAACCCGCGGGGACACTACCGCGATCGCCATCGCCATCGGTGATCTTGCCTTTGCCGGTGCGGGACTTGTTGTCATCGCGATCATCGCCATCCTGATTGGCTTGCTCCTTCCGGCGGTGCAGAAAGTGAGATGAAGCCTCGCGCCGCAGGCTTGCCGGATGGACACGCTCGAACTCTACCGGTGGGCCGTGCAGGATCCGGAGACGCATGCGGTGGTGCTCCGCACCATGTACGAGCGGCTCCGGCCTGGCCGGCATCCGGCGATCCTTCGCGAGGACTTTGCGGGCACGGCCGCTGAGTCTATTGCCTGGGTTGCACTTAAAAAAGGCCGGCGGGCGATTGCCGTCGATCTCGACGCGCAAACGCTGGAATGGGCGCGGTGCCGGGCCGCGCATTTGCTGGGCCCGCGCTCGTCCAATGTCTCGTTCGTCTGCGGGGATGCGCGTCTGACCGGTCCTCCGGAAGTGCCTCACGCCGACATCCTCGCGGTCCTGAACTTCAGCATTTGCTATCAGCACGATCCGGACGAACTCCAATCGTATCTGCGGCATGCCCTCGATGTGCTGGCGCCGGACGGCATACTGGTTCTCAATCTCTTTGGCGGCGCGGAGGCCGTGAGAGCCGGAACGACGCGGCACCGGGTAGCGCCGAATCCCCGGCTTCCCGGTGAGGCACCGGTTCCGGAATTCGAGTATCTGTGGGAAGTGCGGAGTTGCGATGCAGAGTCGCGACGGCTCGACTGCCGCATTCACTTCGCAGTGCCGGATCCAACGGCATCCGGGCGAATGCAGGAAATACGGGACGCCTTCAGTTATGACTTTCGACTGTGGTCCGTCAAAGAACTTGTCAGGGCATGCGGCGAGGCGGGCTTCACCGATGTGCAGGTTTGGCGACATACTTACGATGCGTTGAAAGGCGAAGACGGTGTGTTCCTCGGCAGCGTCGAGCCGCAGAGTTTGGATGCGCTTGAGAACTGGACGGCCTATGTCGTCGCGGCCAAATAAGAGCGGAGAAATCGTTAGGTTTTTGCCGTGGGGATTTGCCCAATCCAGAGCCGGTTGCCGTCGGGATCATCGATTCGAAACTCGGTCATGCCGTAGAAAGTGGTCTCGAGGTCGGGGACGGCGAGGCCGTTTGCCCGCGCCTGCCGGTGATATTCCACGATGTTGTCAGGATACAGATAGAGGACAGACATTCGCGGAGCGGCTGGATGGGAGTTGATGGATTGATCCAGCATGAGGCGGCACTCATCAAAGACGAGCATGGCCCAGCCCCAGTCATCCTGCTTTCGTTCGATGCTGAATCCGAGCTTTTGATAAAATTCGACGCTCGCGGGCATGCTTTTTACGGGCAGCATGGGGATGAGGCGATTCATTTTCATTGGAAGGAGAAGTTTGCGAATTTAAGTGGCATTACGGGACTCAATTGTTTCCGCCTTGTCCAGTGTTCCCTGAAGCTGCCGCAAAACATGTATAGACTTCCGTCTGCCGCGGGGATGCTCCGGTGCGCACCACGTGCATTCTCCGGTTGAAGCGGCACTCAATACAGCGATTTGCCGGAGTGAGGCGAGCCAGTCTTGATACGTCGATTCAGGATCGAAGCCGTGGGCGCCGAGTCGTTCATGGATGGCGTCGAGCACCTGTTGCCGGTTTACCTCTATCAGATTCGCTGCCTGGAGCGCGCAGCGGGCGCACCGTTCCGCCGCTGCTTTCCGCGTACGGCCGCAGCAAATGCAAAAGCTCCACAACCACTCGCCGAAGTCTTCGTCTTCAATTTCCATCACGGACTCAAGGATGGAGATGCCCATCAAGGTGGCCGGAAAGGCTACTCCTTGAAATGTTATGGGACGGAAACTGAAATCGTCGGGAGGCATAAATGAGGATCAAGAGGTGGTGGTTAGATCATTCTGAGCAAACCTGAAACGCCAATGGCGAGAGAGGCGAGGGCGTCGCCGGCGATGAGGCCGCCGCCGGCGAGGGAGGTGGTGCTCATGTCGGAGGGCAGGGCGGATTCGGTTTCGGTGCCTGCGGTGCGGCGCAGGGCCTGCAAACCCTGATACGCCAGGGAGCAGAGGCCGCCGGCGGTCCACCATGCGACGGTGATGAATTCCACAAAGCCGCCGAAAGCGAAGGCATAAGGGCTCGGAAGAAGGAAGGCATCGAGGACGAATCCCGCGGTGCGGCCTTCGGGGGAACGGGTGGTGAATTCCTGATAGCGCTTGCGGCCTTTGATGATCTTGCGCGCGAGTTCGATGACGAGACCAATGGTGATGCCGAGCAGCAGGGCTTTGATGACGTGCGGCTGACTGACAGTGATGCCGCGCAGGGCACCGACCATCTTATAGGTAAAAGCGGACTGCCATTTTTCGACACCGGCGGCGTCGGGATTCGAGAGTTGATCCACCCGGAGGACGGGATAGGCGCTCATGAAAAGTTTTGCGAGGGCCACGGCGAGCACGGCACCGGCGGCAATGCCAATGACCTGATAACGAAACTGAATGATGCGGTTCGTGCCGAGCCGCCATCCGGTGGAGCGGTCCTGCTGCATGTCTCCGCCCTCGCTGGTGGCGATGGCGAGGATGGCGGCGCAGAGCAGGCCCACGCCGGGATCGCGCAGGCCGAGGGCGGCCATGAGAAAGACCGACATGACGAAGGCGCTGGAGATCGGATTGAAATCCGAAATGCCGAGGGCGATGCCGTTTGTCAGGACGAAAAGGAAGCACAGACCAACCGCCACGAGAAGAAAGAGCAGCGGCTGTTGCAACACGGTGCTGCCGATGATGACGATCGCCGCACCCCAGAACACCACCCACAACACGAGGCGCTGGAAATTCACGCGCTTCCAGTCCTCCGCCGGCGGCGCGGGTGTGGCGCGTTGAGAGATGAGGCGACGGGCGGTTTGCGTCAGGATCAGCAGCAGATCCAGCGAGGCTGCGCCGAGGATGGCTCCCAGTGAAATGATGAATCCGATGCGGCGGTAGTGATCGTTAGGCCCCAGCCAGCCGATGCCTTGTAAATGCGGTGTCAGCGCCCAGCCGATGGTGGCCACGACGAGGGCGGGAAACGCAATGCGCGCGCCGACGATGAGACCTCCGCCGAAGGTGGACATGGAAAGGCCGGTGGCTGCGATGACGGGCGCTTTTGCCGCTGCAAAGGCTCCCGCGAAACCAACTGCGATGCTTCCGCCAAGTTTGGAGATGGAGCGCTTGAGCAGCACCTTGTCGGTGAGGGCGCGCAGAATGTTCGCCACGGCGAGCCCTGACGGATAGGTGAGTTTCAACCGGTCCACGAGCACAGGCGTATAGAGCATGCCCACGCCTACGCCGAACATGCCGATGGACATAAAGTAGAGAATCAACTGCCACACCGGCGGCTCCGGCAGCCCCATCCAAACCATGGCCTGCACCAGCGGCGCCATGGCGGACATGCCGGCTACGGAGGCCGCCATGGTCTGCATGTAGTTGGCACCGTGCTTGCCTTCCGGTCCGTAAGGGAGCGTGACGGCACTGCCGAGAATTCCCGCCAGCACCTGGCCGCCAATGAAAAACCCTATCGAGAAATTCATGAACGAGGCGGAGATGCCGCCCAGTGGTCCGAGAATCAGCAGCGCGACGGCGGTCAGCAAAATATGATAGGCCCGCGAGCCTGGCTCGGGCAGCCAGCGCCGGAATTTTGGCGCGGGAGAGTCAGCCGGAGCTTCGTTCGGATTCATTTGTCAGGACCGTGAACGAATTGCCGGAGGGTTGTCCATCTGAATTCCGTTCATGCTTCCAATTCTATTGGGTTCAATCATCATCATCATCGTCGCTTTCATTCTCCTGGACCCATTGTTGAGGATAGGGCCGGTTACCGCGCATGGAATGCCAGACGATGCGATTGAGCGTGTCATCGTCGGCTTCGTCCGCTTCGTCGAAGGACAGAGCGAGGGATTTTTTCGCCCAATGGAGCGCTGTGCCTTTCAGTTTCTTGAGCGGCGGATTCATTTCATCCAGCGGGATGTTTGTGGGACGCGCTTTGTAGGGAGTGAGATTTGCCTCCGCGGCAAAACAATCACGCATGGCGGTGGCGGACAGATCGAGCTGGTTCATGGGCGGCAGGCCGAGGATCAGTTCGATTGTTTTGACCATGCCGGTCTGGTTGTAGTTCGTGTGATCCACAAAGCCGCGCCGGGTGTAGGGGCTGATAACCTGGACGACGGTGCGGTGGCCATCCACGTGATCGTAGCCACTCTGGGGATCGTCTTCGACGACGAAGATACAGGTCTCCGGCCAGAATTTGCTTTTCGTAACGGTCTCCACAACTTCGCCCAGCGCCTGGTCATTGTCGGCCACCATGGCGCGGGGTGTGGGACAGCCCGGGGAGGTTCCTGAGGTGTGGTCCTGCGGCAGGAAGAGATAAAGAAGACCGGGGAACGAGCCCTCTTTTTCAAACCTTGCCATTTCTTCGCGAAAGATCCGGGCGCGATACAAATCCGGTGTGTGGAGCGGAAAGCCCGGCCATCCGGGGTGGGTGTGCGGCTTCAGTGACTGCATGTTAGGCTCCACTTGAATCCTAACATTTTGTGTGCCGTTCTTGAAGTCGGCGAAGACGTCCTGCCATTTCGTCATTTTCGGCGTGTAGGTGGTCCTGCAGAACTCGCCGTAGTTCCGGAAGGTGATTTTATGAGCAAGTGCATTGTCCCAGAGAAATCCGGTGGGCGCAAAGGCCAGCGCATCGCTGCCTTCATAGGGATAGCTGCGGGTGAAGCCGCCATAGGAGCGTTCGAGGTAATCGGTGACGTAGGCCTCGTTCACCCATGAATGGCCGTCGGGGCTTTTAGAGCCGCTGCAATAGAAGTTGTCGAACAGCGTGAACTCCCGCGCCAGCGCGTGTGTGTTGGGAGTGATGTTCTCGGGGAAGATGCAGAGCTTTTCGTCACCGTCGCCTTCCTTCATGTCTCCCAGCACCTGGTCATAGGTTTTGTTTTCCTTGATGATATAGAGCACGTGCTTGAACACCGAACGTTCGCCATGACGTTCCGGCACCGGGCGGGGAGCCGCATCGGCGCGGGGAGGCTCCATGCCGGCAAGGCTGAGGGCAAGGCGATTGTTAGTGTTCACTTCGGCGGTGTAAGCCGTCAACTGCCGGTCGTCAGGGGTATCGATGATGGAGACCGAGCCCAGAAAATCCGCGCTGGCTCTGCCTTTCTCTTTTTTGCGCATTTCCGCGAGCAGCCCGTGGCCTTTGATATTGGCGACGAAAAGCTTTTTGCCATCCGGCGAAACCCGGATCGCGCCGGGATACCAGCCTGTGGGGATGAGTCCGCGGAGAGCGCTCGCGGGGGGGATGCCGGCGTCTGCTGTTTCCCGCGCTTTTGCGCCCAGCGCCACCACGGCGACGCAGTTGTTAGTGCCGTTGGCCACGTAAAGGGTGGTGCCGTCCGGGCTCAGCGCGAGAGCGTTGGAGCCGCTCCCAAAAGGCAGCCTGCCCTCCGGACGCGTGGAGATGGTTTCCACCACTTCATCTGTTGCCGTGCTGATCACGGACACGGTATCGCTGCTGGCATTGGCCACGTAAACGAGCCGACCACTGCGACTGGCTGTGATCCCGGAGGGATGAAGTCCCGCGGTGATGCTTTTGACGCGGGTCCATGTGTTATCTTTGAGGGCCAGCACGGATACGGTGCCGTCATTTGCGACCGAAGTGCGGGGATCGATGCGTACCATGGATTTGCCGCTGTCGGCCTGCGGTTCGCCGGGTTTGGGCGGGTCACCGCCCCAGTTGCTAACATACAGTTTGTCCGGCACGGGCGCGCAGACAGCGAATGGCGCGATGCCGGTGGCGACCGTTGCCTCAATCTTTCTTGTCGCCATGTCCACACGATGCACGCAGTTGCTGCGCGTGGCCGTGACCCAGAGCTTTTGGTCAGGCGTCAGGCACAGGCCGGCCGGATGCGGCGGGCCTCCCACGGGGGCATTGGGAACGGTGACGGCCCTGCCCCATTTGTAAGCGCCATTGGACTGCCTGTTGGCGATGCGGAGGGAATCCCGTGAACTGCTAACGAAAATCTTTTTTGGAGTAACGATCAGACCCGTGACGCTCATGCCGGTGTAAACCTTGCCCATCTCGATGGTTTCCCCCACCATCTGTTTTCCGAGCGGGAGTGTGTTCGCGACTTTGGCCTTTGCGACATCGATGAAGACCAGGTCGCCCGTGTTTTTGACGATGAGAGTGCGGCCGTCCTCCGACAATTCCAGATCCACCGGACGACCAGGAAAGGTAACCTGCTGCCCGGCGGGATGAAGCATTTGATTGGTCGGAACGAGGACTCTTCCATCGGGCTGCACGCCGGTTTTCATCCTTGCTTGCTCCGGGGGCGAGGGCGGCGATTGCGCCGGCACGAGGCCGGGAGCGATGAACAGAGAACTCAGAATAACGAAACGGGCCGGGAACTTCATGCGGATCAATATGGCAGCGTGCAATTGGTTAGGGAATTTTTTCAAGGCGCCGGCTCTTCCTGTGCAGATTGGATCAGTCGGGGAATACGCGCATTTGATAGGGCGGCGGCAGCGCGCCACTTTTCAGCGGCGGCCGGATCGGAGGCGGTCCAACGGCTCCATGATTCGAGGAATGCGTGGTCCACGATGGAGGCATTCCCGAGATGACCAGCCAGCCACGGGACCGATTCGGACGGAGTGCGGCGGACAGCCACACCGCAGGCTCCCCGGAGGCACTCCTGCGCGGCGTCGGGAGGCAAACCCGCGATGAGCTGGTTGAGTTCAGCGCCACTGCCGGATGTATAAATGGCACGCCCGAGACTTCGACCGCTGCTTACCTGGTCCTCCGGGCTCAGCGAGAGGTAAACTTTGCGAGTCGTGGCCGCATCCCGCAGAGAAAGCCCCCACATCAAACCGTCGAGGGCCGTTTTCCTTTGAGCATCGCCGTCAGGGAGGTTGTTGTACCATTCGACCGCAGAGCCGGGGTCCTTCATCGCCCAGCCATGAAGCAGTGAACTGAGTTCCTGGAAGCCCGGCGCTGCTTTTTGCATCGCGGCGATGACGCTGGCTCCATCGCGCTCGCCCGCGACCGTAAGAATATGGCGAATGTCCTGGGTATTTTCTTTGAGTCCCGCGCCAACGCGATTCTTGTAAGCGAGGTAACAGGCAACCGTGCGTTCCGGAGTGAGAGCGGCCACCATGGCGGCCCGTTCGAGGAGGTTGTCCTCGGAGGACGTGCCGGTGAGGAGTTCAGCGTAGCGCTGGCCGAATTCCTCCGGGGACATGGTTGAAACTTTTGTACCGAGGGCGGCAAATTTATTCACTGCGTTCTCCTGGACTGCGGCGGCGTCTTTTACGGGATCCGTTTTCGCCGGGGAGCGATCCGGGGCAGTGGCAGGACGATTGATGGCCGCCGAAGGGCGCGAATCGGCTGCTTCCGGCTGCGACCATCTGCCCACCACAAAGCCCAGTGCGCCGGCGGTGACGGTGAGGACTATCACATAGAGGCGGGGCTTCAGGGCGGTGGAGCGGTGATGGGCAGGCGGAAGGGGGTTGCTCATTTTTTGGGGCCTATCCGTGTGGTTCCGACTGCGAGTTCGTCGATCCAGAGTTTTTGCGCGTGCGGCAACAGGCCCGGTCCGAAGTAAGGAGTCATCAGGAATTGGTTGAACTTCATGTTCGGGAAATCGGTGGAGCGCAGGATCACGTCCGTGTGCTCGATCACAAGTTTCCCGTCGAACCAGCCGCGGACGATGCCGTCTTTGTTGGGGCGGTCGTTGGTTAGGTCGAGGGTATTTAGTTTGTAGCAAGCTTCGATGTAGTGCCACTTGTCGTCGGTGAAGAGTGTTTGGGCGCTGTCCCACGTCACTCCGTTGAAGCCGCCTTTCAGCGGTCCCTGGGTCAGGCCGTGCGGGGCTTTTTCGTTTTGGATATCGGTGGCGGCGAGACGCAGCTTTCCGTTCACGGGTTCGATGTACACGGTGAGGTGGCTGGCCGCGGGTCCATGGAACTTCGGATTCTCTGTGGTCATGAAGTGCAGGAGGTGCGGATGATAATCTTTACCGCTCCATCCCCAGCCTGGGGAGAGCTTCAGGTAAAAACGAAGCCAGACTTCATCCGAGGGTGCGAACAGGCGCCGAACGGGTGAGGAGCCTGACACTTTTGCGTTCGGGCCGGTCCATTCGTATTCGATGCAGCCTGCGCCGGCCTTTGATTCGCCGGCGATTTTGAAGGTGTTTCCGTCATACCAATCGCGTTTGGTGAGATTGGCGTCGTCGAAGCTCTCGCTGAAGAGTGGAGGCGATGCGTGTGCGAAGGTGAAGGCGGCGAGAGCCAGTGCTATGCAGGAGGTACATGCGAGAACGGAGCGCGGATTTGTAATCCGCCACGGTGCAACGAGTTTCATCATGAGAAAGGCTTGGGTTGACGGGGCGGATTACAAATCCGCGCTCCTTTCGGGCGCACTGATGTCTGCGGTGAGTTTCATTTATCGAAGAACGGGAACAACCGTTTCAGTTCCTCTTTGTTAGGCTGTGCGCCGTATTCGCAGAGTTCGAAGGCTTCGGCGTATTTGATGCCGCCGGCTTTGTCTTTTCCGTACCAGTCAGCGAGCTGGGAGCGGAAGCGGTCGGCGAGGGACTGATTGCGTTTGGCCATGGTTTCGCGGACTTCCTGGTGGCGGCGTTTTTGGCCCTCGGGATCGGAGGGCATGAGGCTGGCGTTGCCGTTGGCGCCGCCTTCGGCGAACTGGGAGACGAGCTGGGCGAGGGCGTCGAGCTTCTTTTCCATCGCGGGGCCGACATCGACGATCACGTCAGGTTTGAAGGGATTCGGTTTTTGGAAGCGGTCGGGGAAATACATGAAGACCGGGTTCTTTTCCAGGATCGGAGTGTCCGGGCAGAAGTGCGGCACGGTGACCATGTAGGCGGCGTCCTGCATGAGCACGCCGGTGTAGCGGTGGTCCGGGTGATAATCGTTAGGGCGATGGCCGATGACGATGTCCGCTTTCCACTCGCGGATGAGGCGCGTGAGGATACGGCGGTTTTCAAGCGTGGGCATCAATTCGCCGTCGTGGATGTCGAGGACCTGGGTTTCGATGCCGAGGATTTTGGCGCATTGCTCGACTTCTGCTTTGCGGCGGCGGGCGAGCGGGCCGCCGGCATCGCGCCAGTGGCCGATGTCGCCGTTGGTGACGGAGACGAATTTGACCTTGTGTCCCTGGGAGGCCCACAGAGCGGCGGTGGCTCCGGCCTGGAGTTCACAGTCGTCCGGGTGGCCGCCGAAACAGATGATGCGCAGCGGTTTTTTTTCCGCGGATGGTTCTTCAGCGGCGCGGAGGGCGAGGAAGACTGAGGCGAAGCAGAGGAGAGACGCGAGGAAGGACCAACGGAAGAGAAGGGATCGGTGCGGTGACGGTTTCATGATGGTTGGCGGGCGGAGTGGCGAATGGAGAGGGAATGAGAGCAGGAGCAGGAGCAGGAGCAGGACTGTGTTAGGCGAGGATGCGGTCGATGACTTCGCCGGCTACGTCGGTGAGGCGGTAGCTCCGGCCATTGTGGAAGTAGGTCAGCTTCAGGTGGTCCATGCCGAGGAGGTGGAGCATGGTGGCGTGGAGGTCGTGGACGCTGGTGCGGTCGATCACTGCTTTGTATCCGATTTCATCCGTTTCGCCATAACTGGTGCCGCCCTTGATACCCGCGCCGGTCATCCATGCCATGAAACCGTTGGGATTGTGGTCGCGTCCGTTGCTGCCCTGGGAGACGGGCATGCGGCCGAACTCGCCGCCCCAGATGACCAGCGTGCTGTCCATGAGGCCGCGGCGTTTCAGATCCGTTAGGAGGCCGTGGATAGGAACGTCCGTGGTGGCGCAATGGTGGCTGTGATTTCCCTTGAGGTCCGAGTGCGCGTCCCACTCGCCGTCGCTATAAACCTGAACAAAGCGCACGCCGCGCTCAATCAAGCGGCGGGCCATGAGGCATTTGGTGCCGATGTTCCGGGATACCTCTTTGTCGAGGCCATAGAGGGAGAGCGTTTCTTTTGATTCGGTGGAGAAATTGGTCAGGTCGCTGGCCTCCATTTGCATGCGGTAGGCGAGCTCAAAGCTTTGAATGCGCGCGAGGAGATCCGGTTCGCCTGCGTGCTGTTCGAGGTGGCCGGTGTTGATCTTTTTCATGAAATCGAGCTGAGCCCGCTGGTCCTCGCGCGTAACGCCTTCAGGCCGGTTGAGGTTGAGGATCGGCGCGCCGGAAGACCGGAAGAGTGTGCCCTGGTAGCTGGTGGGCAGGAAGCCCGCGCTCCAATTGAGCGGGCCGCCTTTGACGCCCTGACTGTTGCCGAGCACCACGTAGCCGGGAAGGTTTTGGCTTTCGCTGCCGAGGCCGTAGGTGATCCATGCGCCGGCGCTGGGAAAGCCGGGGCGCGGGATGCCGGTGTTGATTTGATAGAGGGCTGGAACGTGATCGTTCGATTCGCTGTAGAGCGATTTGATGAATGCAAAATCATCGACATGCTTTGCAACGTTAGGATATTTCTCGCAAACCCATGCACCGGACTGTCCGTATTGTTTGAAACTGAAGGGCGACTTCATGAGCGGGCCGGGGTTCCCGTTGAAGACATCGATGCTGATGCGCTGGCCGTCGCGTTTGGTGAGCTCCGGTTTGGGATCGAAGAGGTCCACGGAACTGGGCGCACCCTCCATGAAGAGCCAGATGATGGACTTCGCCTTCGCCGGGTAGAGCGAAGGGCGGGGAGCCATGGGATCAATGGCATTCCCTGGTGTTTCACCGGCCAGCAGTCCGTTTTGCTGCAGCAGTCCGGCGAGGCCCAGCATGCCAAAGCCCGCGCCGGCTTTCTTGAGAAAGTCGCGGCGGTTTGTGAACTTTTCGTAGCGGCGGCAGTGGGAATTCATGGGGAGGTCTCAGGGTTTGAGGGCCGGCGGGAGGGGCAGGCAATGAGTGGAAAAAGTATCAGGATGCTCCAATTTGAGGGTGGCTTGAAGAAAAAAGAGGTTTGATTTGGTTTGATGTAGCCTGATTTTCTGTGCCGGTGTGAAGAGGAGTGGTAGAATTCTGATATGGGCGGTTCCGAATGATGGAGTGACGAAATGCACGCCGCGAGCGCCCATGAGAGTCCAAAGTGGCACCCCATTCCGGTCGTGAAGATCATCTTCGGCACGAACGACGAACATGTTTGCGATGTTGTTGGGCGGCCTTTCCATTCTGTCGCCCCTGCCGGGGCTCTGGTTTTTCTCTTTTGCTTTCCGGGGGTTCCGCTCGGTTCCCTCGCTGCACCCCCGGCTAATGTCTGGCTGGGCCTCCGGCCCGCGTTTTAGTTCCGGCTTCGCCGGGTTTGAATGCATTGTGCGACTTCCGGAGGCATTCGTAGTATGAAAGGCAGAACGGGATGTGTTCCCCGGTGCCACGGTCGCGCCCGGTTCCCGAAGTGGCCCTTGAAGGGCACTGCAGGCGGAGTCTCGGAGGATGTTCGCGTGCGGGGTTCCGAAATGAGCGGAAAAGGTCATGGGTAACTTCGGTGATTAAACCCTGTCTTTGTCAAAGAGTTTTCATCCGTTTTCCGGGATTTCATGGCGCAAAATGGCCTGAAGGTTTTTTGGCTAAACCGAAGCACCTTCCTGCCTTCTTTGGCACCGGGGCGAACGGAGATGAATGCCAATGAAACCTCTTCAGGGGAAGTTCAGTCCAATGTCGATCCCCTGCGTTCTGTAGAATTTCCTGAAGACGTCGTTCGCCTTCGGATCGGTGTAGGTGAACTTGCCGGCGGAATTCACCAGGACCGTTGCGGCAGGGACAAATGCCACGGCAGGGTCTTCGCTGGCCAGAATCTGCTGGTTGCTGCCGGGGAAGCCGGTGCCCTCAATGACGATATCACCGTTAGGAGCGCTGGCGATGGAGTCGATGCGAATGTCCGGGAGGAAGGCGCCGAGATAAGCGCCGTAGGAATTGTCGGTGAAATGGACAGTGAACCCCATGACCGGGCCCTCGAGGGCTTCGGGCTGGAAGTCCACGAATTTCACCGTCTTCCCGTCGAACGCGCTACCGATCGGCACGATGGGAAACCGCGCGCCATTGAACCAGCCGAAGAGGCCCGCATAGGCAAAGGTCTGATCAAATCCTTCGAAGACAACCAGCGTGTCCGAGACCACGGGACGCTGCACGAGTCCGAAAGTGCCGGTGGCAGTTCCCGGGATGGGCATGCCCGCTTTCACGATCGATTTCACCGACAGGTCCGTGAGGTTCAGTGTGAAGATGGCCGACTTGCCGGATTCCAGCGCTTCGAGGGCGGCGATATTGCCATCGATGTCACGGATGGTGCCGCCTCTAAAGAATTTGCCAGGTTCGTATTCGATCGGCGCGGGCAGCAGCGGCACCGGCGGCGTGGCGCCATCGAGGCTTGCTTTGAAGATTTCGCGTCCGCTGAACAGGACTGTATTTGAACCGTGGAGTCTCACATAATTGAGGCTGCCAAACTCGTTAGTGGAGAAATTTTCCGCAACGGTCTGCACTGCCCCGTCGGAGAGGCGTTTGGCATAAATTCCAGTGAAGCCCGTGCCGGATGCCTGGAATGCTACGTGGGTGCTGTTGATGTCCGGGCCGGACAGCGCGGTGAAAGTCGTTCCCACTCCTGGCAGGGGATTACCGGTTCTCGCCGGCACGGTATCACCGACCTTCACCACATTAGACAGGGTGTTCCCCGTGCCAAGGCCGATGGCCTGAGTCACGAAGGTACCGTTATCATATTCCCATGCCACATCGTATGAATCGCCGCGGGGATAGTACCGCGGCGCCCGGTTATTGTACGTGCCTTCCGGCCGCAACGCGGCGTCCCACAGGTTTGCGCCGATAACCCAGGTCTTTGGGGCCGGGGGCGCGCCGGGAACCCTGTCGCTAATCCTGCGAAAGTCTGAAGAGTGAAGCAGCGGAAAGAATGACTTGTTTCCAGAGGTGAGCATGTGCAGGCCGAGCGTTGCGGACAATTCGAATTTGCCCGGCGATGTCTTTTTGATCTGAGCGCCGTTCAGATAGGTCACTGACGGAATATCGGTGACGGGTATCGCGTTTCCTGCGACGTCGAGCGCGACATGTCCGGCGTATGCCAGCGATTCCGCTGCATAGTCCGGGTTCGCACCGGGGCCGCCTTTGACGACATAAAGGTAAAAGTAGTAGCCAAAGACGCTCAAACTGCCGCCCTGGGCAGACGGAACGGGCGCGAGGGGAAATCCACTCCAGACCGCCAGAAAGACGATTACTTTTACGGCCAGCCGGCAGCGCTTTTTCTTCGCCGGGTCGCGGAGGGGCATTAACGGTGTGCGGCGCCGCCCGGGGCGCAGCCATTGCAAGAGGCCAACGGTTTTCATGGTGGACCTTTCTGTTCGCGGGTTGGAGGGCGTAATCCTGCGTCGTGGGAGGGCGGGTTGTCAATCTTTCCGCGGCCCGCATCCTGCCGGAGTCCACGGTCAGTCATTTGTGCTCTCCCCATTCTCTCACGGGGTTGGGGAGTATGAGTATGAGTAGGCGGAGGCGACGCCGTGATGGCATTTCCGGGATTCCGGCACTGGACGGAGCCGCCTGAATGGGAAAAAATGGAGCTATGAAATCCCCTGTTTCTTTGATCGCCGGGAAACCGGTTTTTCGGCCCGCAGCGCGCCGTGTGCCGTTCATCGCCGCGGGATGCGCGGCGCTGTATTTCGGAAGTGCGGAGGCAAAGGCGGATGCGTTTTTGTGGCTGGGCGGGCCGGGCGAATTCAGCAGTTGGGGAAACTGGCGGGATGTCCAGAATCAAACTTTCAATCCGCCGAATGCCAATCCTCTCCACCGCACTCCAGGAGCGAGTGATATCGTGGCCTTCCCGCAGGATCAGGGGCCCTTCACGGTCAGTATCGATACCGCCACGGTATTTGGAACTGCGATTTTTGACCGATTCGACGGCAGTGTGGTGACACTGAACATCACGGGCACCTATCAGATGGGTGAATCACAATTGGCGAACATCCGAATGACGGGTGACGGGACTGCGCGTTCGAACAATTTTTTGATTTACGACAGCGTCCTGTCCGGCGTGCGCGGGGAGTTCAGCAATCTGCGAATCAAGCATCATCCGCCGCTGAGCGTCCCGGCGCTGACCTTGCAGAACGATGCAACGCTGGTGACCAGCGGCTTGCAGGAATTCACGGGAATGGCGACGCTGGATACCGGCAGGTGGACGCACACGGGAATCATCCCGGGAGGGGAGGTCCGCGTGCTTAACGAAAGCAGTCTCACGGTGCGGGAAGTGAATGCTGCGGACGCGCCATCCACACCGAAGCTAACGGTTAGCGATCGATCGACCGTGGACATGGATAACATTCAAGCGCGCGTGGACGCCACCGGCGCGTCTTCGGTGACGTTTAAGCGAGCGGTACTGTATTCCGAACCGGCCTTTCAGATTCCTGCTTCTTTCTCCGGCCCCGGCACCACCCTAACAGTGTCCGACCAGCTGATGGTGATGGGCGGGCCGCTGCAGATTAAGAGCGGCGGCAGGCTCCAGACGGTGAAACTTTCGCATGACCAGGGGGCCTTCAGCACGGAGTCGATCGACAGTGGTTCGGCGGTGAATGTAACCGGGCTGCTGGACAGCGGCACGCTGGCGGCGAAGAGCGGTGGCTCGGCCGCAGTGGCGACGGCACGGAACTCCACGCTGCAAGCGGTGGATGCAGGATCGTCGCTGACGTTCAACTCGCTCGAGTTCGCCGCCGGCGGTAATATCTCATGTCAGGCCACGGCAGGAGGTGTTATTTCCGGCGGTGCGATCAGTGCCGGACTGGGGCAGGGGAGTATTGCGGTGAGGAATGCCGGATCGCGCCTGACGCTGAGCGGCAACCTCGAAGTGGCGAATGTGCAACTGAACGTGGAGGACGGCGGGCGCGTGGACTGCGCGCTGGCGGCTTTCGGAGGCGGAACGTTTGCCAATGCGACGGTGACCGGCGCGAACTCATTCCTGCTGGCCCGCAGAGGCATGATTCTGGGGGACCGCCCGGGGGCGGTGACGCTGACGGTGTCGGCGGCGGGCCGGGTGCAGACCGGGCTTGCCAGCGAATCAGGCACGAGCACGGCGATAGGGTTTATCGGCGGAGCGGATGGCCGGCTTCTCATCAACAGCGGCGGGGTGTTTGATGCGCGGTTGAATGCTGAAGCGGGTGTGGGCGTGGAGGCAAAGGGTCAGGTCACGGTGAATACCGGAGGCCGGCTGCTGGCTTCCAACCTTACGCTGGGATCGCTCGCGGGGGGCGACGGGACGGTGACCGGAAACGGCTCCGGCAGCAGCCTTGAAGTGCAGGAAACGCTTCGCGTGGGAGGCGAGGGATTGGGGCGATTGAATCTTTTCAGTCAATTCGTAACGTTGGCGAATGCCGTCCATGTGGGTGACTCGAGCGCTAACAATACTCTCGCCGTATCCGGCGGCTCGGAACTGCGCTTTGCCAATGCGCTGACTGCCGGCAACAAGGGACGGGGCCTCGTGCGGCTCACGACCGGCGGCATCATCACGGGCACCGGCGCTCAGCCTCTGATCGGCATCGGCGAGGAATCATCCGCGGCGGCAGGCACGCTCGAAATTGATGGAGCCGGATCGCGCGTGAACGGTTCAAGCAACGGTCTTATCCTCGTGGGAACGACGGGTCAGGGAACTCTGCTGGTGTCGAATGGAGGAGCGATTGATGTTGCCGGCGGCTCGGTTGGAGGTGCGGGCGGTTCCAATGGCACCGCAACGGTGACGGGTGCAGGATCACAATGGAATCTTGTGAAAAGCCTCGACGTGGGCGGCTTCAGCGAGGCGGTGCCGGGGACCCTAACGGTTGCTAACAGCGCGGTCGTGCGTGTGGGCAAGTTCATGGGCATCACGTCCGCGGGCGTGGTGACTCTGAACGGCGGAAGCATCAATGTGGGCGCGGGCAGTGCGGCAGCAGGCATGCTGCGCGTGGGGGCAGGCGGAGTATTGAAATACGGTGGCCGTGTCACGGGCGGAAAAGTGCTCCAGGCTCTGGGCGGAGTGATTCAACCGGGGCAATCGCCGGGGATTGCGCGCATGGAGGCGGGTTTTGAGCAGGAGGCTGGCGCGGTGCTGGAGATGGAGATCGCCGGAGTAACCGCGGGCACGTTGTATGATCAATTGATCGTCACCGGCAGCGCCACGTTGAATGGAAACCTCGTGGTGCGATTCACCAATGGCTACGCACCGGCGCAGGGCCAGGTCTTCGATCTGGTGACTGCCGGTTCTGTTAGTGGATCGTTTGCGAACGTGACGATCGAGGGACTGCAGGCCGGTTTCCAGCACCAGATGCGCACGATGCCGGACGGACGGGTGCAACTGGTGGCACAGAATGCCGGTGTCGCGTCCACGCAGCCGGTGGAGGCGAAGATTTCGATCGAGTATGTGAATGGATTGGTGGCGGTGTCGTACCCGGCGGAATTGACGGGGTGGATATTGCAGGCATCGCCGGACCTTGCGACGGGGGCGTGGAGCACAGTGAATGCGCCGGGACACAGGCTGACGGTGGTGCCGGGGACGGGCCGCCGGTTCTTTCGGCTCATAAAGCCGTAAATGAAGATCATTTTTCGTACCGCTGTTGTGCGGTGACGACGTTAGGACAGTCCGTATGCGTTTTTCCCGGACGGTGAGAAATACAGGTTATCTCGCACCAGCATGTTGGTTCCAATCCGCTGCGGAGCGCCTAAACCGCATCTGCCTGCTCAACTCCGCAGGCTGCCGAGGATGCGCTGGATCTGCACCGCCTGGCGCTGCATCGCGGAAAGGCACTGGCGCATTACGACCGGGTCGCGGATCGCTCCGTCCAGGAGGTTTTCGAGATAACCCTGAATGATTGTCAGCGGATCGCCGAGACGCTGCACGGTATCCGGATTAAGATCCGCTTTGGCGGGATCACGCTCGCCATCGCTGCTCTCACCGGGGCGGAGGGCGATGCGGAGAAGCATTTCCTCCCCGGGGGCCTGCACCGGCATGACGCTCACTTCATATTGGCGGGCTCCGTCGCTGGAAAAGGTAAGGGAGGTTTCCGTGGACCGGGGACGGCCCGATTTGATGGATTCATCCACGATCTGAAGAGCGTGACGGTCCGCGAGGACGGCCTGAAGCTTCCTTCCGGTGACCCGCCCCCGGAGATGCAGCAGTTCGCGCGCAGCCTCATTCGCATAGCGCAGCCGGCCGGTGGCATCCGAGACGATGCATGGGTGGCTCAATCCATCGAGAATATGCAGCGAGCAGCGGCAGGCAGCGCAGTCCTCCTTCTCCGGTATCTCCGCAGGGGATTGGTCCCCGGAAGGGGATGCTGATTTCTGGCTGGACGTCATACAAGGGTGTCTTCCCGGCGGCGCGCCTTGCAGCGCGCAAATCGAATCGCCAGGACAAATTGTATTCAATGGTGCACCGTGGCCGGATCACAAACTGTGACGTGTGACGATTCCGTTGCAGGCCAATGTGACGAAAATGCTACACAGCAAATTGACGGGGGTGTTTTTCCGGCAGACATTCATCCGCCCTGACAGCACAGCACGGAAGCCCGCCGAAACCATCCATGAAACGTCCCGCCATTATCTTGTTGCTGGCTGCGGCACTCGCCGCGGCAGTCATGCTTTTCAAGGGCTGCAATAAAGAGGAGCCCGCCCCGAAGAAAGAACCGGTGCACATCAAAGCACAAACCCCCGATGCGATTCTTCCGCTCGTGAAGGCCCTTGCCGATGCCTACAGCGAAAAGAATCCGGAAGTGACACTCGATCTCTCCAGCGGGAATTCCAGTGCGGGGATTGCGGCCCTGCACAGCGGCGCGGCGGAGATCTCATTTTCCCGCCGGGAGTTGAAACCGAGGGAGCATATGGAATCCATCAAGCGCTGGGGAAGCGAGGCGGGGGAATTCCTGGCGGGTTACGACGCCCTGGCCGTTTATACACACCCCTCGAATCCTCTGAAGGAGATTTCCATGCCTGAATTGACCGAGATGTGGGCGGCTGGAGGATCCATTACAAAATGGGATCAGTTGGGGAACGGATTCACCGGAGACATCCTTTTTGTTGGCAGAGTGCTCACCTCGGACACATCGGAGGTGTTTGCCGAAAGTGTTTGCCGGAATGCAGAGAATGGCAAACCGCGGGGATTCCGCAAAGGAATCAGCGAACTCGCCACCCCCGCCGCCGTTGTGGACACCGTCAGTAAAACGCCGGCGGCAATCGGGTATGCCGGGATGACTTACAAGACCGATGCAGTGAACCGCTTGAAAATTTCTTCCGCAAAGGGTCAGCCGGCGCTGGAGCCGGACGCCGCCAATGTTCGCTCCGGCGCATGGCCGCTCTTTTGCAGATTGTACATCTACGCCGCGCCGGGAGCGTCACCGGCATCCCAGGCATTTATAGACTGGTGCCTGGGCGCGGAAGGACAGGCCGTAGTTTCGAAACAGGGGTTTGTTCCGCTGAAGTGATTCAGCCTGCTGCCTAACCGAAACCCGTCGGAGCCGGCACGTCGCGCAGAGAGCTGGTTCGCCCTCGCGGCGCGCGTCGCCGGCGCGCGGACTTCAATCCTTGTGCTCCCGCATAACATGAGGCGCCGGCGGCACGGAAAAATGAATGTCATGTGACAATTCCGTTGCAGAGGAAGTCGCCGTCCCGTGCCGGACGTGACGAAAATGCAACACGTCAAAAATAGACTGAGAGGCTTTTCGTACACAAGGTTTAGTCATCCCTGACAGCACCCGCAACCTCGACATCTTTATCTGACTAATACCATGAAAAGACTTATCTTTACTGCAGCACTGGCCGCGTTCGTGACAGGACTTTCCTCCTGCGGTGACAAGCAAAAGACACTCAAAGTTTCCGGATCGAATACCATGGCTCAGGTGGCTACTTCATGGGCGGAAAACTTCAAAAAGGCAAAGGTCTCGGTGGCGGGAGGCGGCTCCGGAATTGGAATTAACGATCTCACGGAAGGAAAAATCGACATCTGCACATCCAGCAGACCCATGAAGCAGGAGGAAAAGGACAAAGTGAAGGCGCAGCAGGGAAAAGAGCCGAAGGAATTCGTGGTAGGCTATGATGCGCTGGCGGTGTTCGTTAACCCGGCAAATCCGATCAAGGAAATTTCCATGGAACAGCTCAAGGAGATTTACCTCGCAGACGGCAGCATTACAAAATGGGAGCAACTGGGCCCAGGCGGCGCGACGGGAAATATCGAAGTGCTCGGCCGCGAGCAAACATCCGGAACCTACGAGTTCATTCACGACGTGGTGCTGGGCAAAGACAAGGACGGGAACAAAAACAAGTTCCGCACCACGGTTGCACCGCAAAGCAGTTCCCAGGCGATCATCGACAATCTCGCCAATATGAAGGGGTCGATCGGTTACGACGGCATGGCCTTCAACGATCCGAAAAAAGTAAAGTGGATCGGAGTCTCGAAAAAAACCGGTGAGCCCTCGGTGATGCCCGGGGTCGATGATGCACGCTCCGGAAAGTATCCCCTCGCCCGCAAGCTGTACCTTTACACCGTCGGCGAACCGGAGGGTGCCGTTAAGGAGTTTATCGACTTTGCGCTGTCCGCCGAAGGACAAAAGCTCCTCTCCGACGTCGGGTACGTCTCTTTGAAATAAATCCGCGGAATCGCTGCTCCCTTATGCCCGAAACTGCTGCCCTGGAAAGTCCTGCGATCGCCAGGCCCGCCACCCGCAAAGGGTGGCGGACCGCGGTGGCAGGAGTTGCCGACGTCATCGAAAAGCCCGTGGAAGTAATCATCCGCATCTGTGGATGGAGTTCGATCGCGCTTGTTATTGCGATTATCTATTTCGTCTTTCGGGAGGCGGCTCCTATTCTTCCCAAGGTTGATTGGTTTGGTTCGCATGGTTTTTTTACGTCCACGGAGTGGCATGCAAAAGCGGATACTGAGCCCTCCTATGGCGTATTGGGGATGATCGTCGGCAATTTCGCAGTCGCTGGTCTGGCCATGTTGATCGCCATTCCTCTCGGGCTCGCGGCAGCCGTTTATATCAGTGAGTTCGCCGGCCCCACTGCTAAAGAATGGCTTAAGATCGGAATTGAGATCCTTGCGGCTATCCCGTCAATCGTGTGGGGTTTCATTGCCATCACCATTGTAGGTCCGCTCCTGATTAAATATGCGGGGGCCACATGGGGCTCCAATTTGCTTAACGGTGGAATCGTGCTGGGATTGATGAGCATTCCGCTGATCGTCTCGCTGGCGGAGGACTCGTTGCGTGCCGTGCCGGACGGCTACCGCGAGGCGGCCATGGCCCTGGGCGCAAACCGGTGGGAAATCGTTTACCGCGTCCTCTTTCCGGCCGCGCGCAGTGGTTTGCTGGCGGCCTGCATGTTGGGTGTCGGCCGGGCCATCGGTGAGACGATGGCTGTCCTTCTGGCCACCGGTAACAAGAATCACATTCCCACGTCGCTAACCGATCCTATTACCACCCTCACAGCCACCATCGCCAGTGAAATGGGGGATGCGGTCGCGGGCAGTGACCACATGCGAATCCTTTTCACGATTGGTCTTCTTCTGCTGGTCATCACGTGCGGTATCAACATGACCGCCAATTACTTCATTCGCGGTATTAAACGCAAAGCCAATGCCTGAGACTGCCACCCAAAATCCATTCGCACCGGCGATCTATGAATTGAAAAAGGAGCGCAGTGTGCGCTTCGCTCATTGGGGGACATTCGGTATCTCCATTCTGCTTCTCCTGCCGGTCGTTGCCATCCTCGCGATGATCACCATCAACGCGTGGCCCGTGATCTCATGGTCCTACCTGACGAACGATGTTACGAAATCAGGAGCGGCCGGCGGCATTTGGGGACCGCTGATCGGGACTTTTTATCTCACCCTCCTTTGCCTGATCATTGTCGCTCCCATCGGAATACTCGCCGGCATCTATCTCACGGAGTACGCGCCGGACAACAAATTCACGCGTTCCATCATGGTCGCCGTCACCAGTCTGGCCGGGGTTCCGAGCATCGTCCATGCCCTCTTTGGGCTGGGAGCTTTTATCGGGGCCATGGACATGCAAAAAGGAATGCTGACTGCGGCGATGACCCTCTCCGTGATGACGCTGCCCGTCATTATCACCAGCACCCGCGAGGCGCTTGCCGGAGTGCCGCGGAACTTCCGGGAAGCCTGCTGGAACCTTGGGGCCTCCCGCTGGCAAACCATCCGCACTATCGTTTTGCCGAACTCCTTCGGCGGTATCCTGACGGGTGTTATCCTCGTCATTGCGCGGGCCGCCGGCGAAACGGCCCCGATCATGTTTATGGGAGCCGTGTTGTGGGTTCCGATCGCAAGTGAAGGCATGGAGCGGCTGGCTCCCTACGGAATCAATGAAGAGTTTATGGCCATGTCAAACCATCTCAACCTTATCTGCAAAGACATACCCGGCATGTCGTCGGGCATGAAATTCGGCAGCGCTTTCATTCTGCTTGCCATGATTCTTGCCATCAACGGCGCGGCCTCGGTTCTTCGTTCCCGGCTTCGCCGCCGCAAGCGCTGGTAATCGTTGCATCCCCCCTGCAACCATGACTCATATCGAATTCCGTGATGTATCCGTCCGTTATGACGGTAAAAAAGCCCTGGACGAAATTTCTCTGGGCGTGAGGAGAAACAGCGTGCTGGCGATCGTCGGCCCTGCCAACTCAGGTAAGACTACCCTGCTCAAAACCATCAACAGGACCATTGAATTTATCACGTCTGCGCGCGTTGACGGTGAAGTGAGGATCAATGGCGAGGACGTGCGCAGCATCCGCAATGTTTACTCGCTGCGCCGCCGCATCGGGATGGTCTTCCCGCTGCCGGTTGGACTGCCGCTGACCGTTTACGACAACGTGGCCTATGCCCCCCGCCGCATGGGGGTTCATGATCGCAAAGAACTCGACGGCATTGTTGAGCGCTGCCTGCGGGACTCCGTGTTGTGGGACGAGGTCAAGGACCGCCTGGACTTGCTCGGAACCCGTCTCTCGGGCGGTCAGCAGCAGCGCCTTACGCTGGCACGGGCACTCTCGCTGAGCCCGGAACTGCTCTGCCTCGATGAGTTCTCCATCGCCATCGACCCGGTCACCACCATGAAGATTGAGGAGGTGCTTACACGGCTGAAGGAGAAAATGACCATCATTCTCGTCACGAATCTTACTCAGCAGGCGCGCCGCATGGCGGATCACGTCGCTTTCATCAACGATTCGCAACTCGTGGAATGGGGGGAAACGAACAGAATGTTCACCAATCCGGAAAAGGAAATCACGGGCCGTTACCTGAACGGCGAATTCGGTTAACCGGCGCTTCCATGGAAAATAATCTCAGCATCGACGTTCGCGATTACAGCCTCTGGTACGGAAAGTTTCAGGCGCTGCTGAGTGTGAGCGCGCAGATCAAACCTGGTATCATTACCTCCCTCATTGGCCCGTCGGGCTGTGGAAAAACAACGCTGCTGCGGTCATTCAACCGCATCAATGAGCGTTATGGCAATGTCACCACGACCGGTGTCATCACCATCCTCGGAAAAAATATCCTCGACCGTGATGTCTCGCTGGCATCCCTCAGAAAGCGGGTGGGAATGGTTTTCCAGCGCCCAAATCCCCTTCCCATTCCGATCAGCGAGAACATTCTTTTTGGCATTAAGTCCCACACTCCCAAATCCACACGGCAGCGCGCGGGGATGGATGCCGCAGTGGAAGCTGCTCTCAAGGAAGTTTCCCTGTGGAACGACGTGAAGGACAATCTCCAGCGCAAGGCCACCGAACTCACCCTCGAACAGCAGCAAAAACTCTGCATCGCCCGGCTGTTGCCTCTGAAGCCGGACATTATTCTCATGGATGAACCCTGCTCGGCCCTGGACGCCAATGGCATTGAGCGCATCGAGGAACTCATCACCGAACTTAAAGAGCGCTTCACTATCGTGATGGTCACCCACAACATGGCTCAGGCCCGCCGCGCGAGCGATGAGTGCATTTTCATGCTGATGGGGGAAATCATCGAACACGCGCCGACGAAGGAATTGTTTTTCAACCCGAAGAGCGAAAAGACGGCCATGTATATCGAAGGCCGGTACGGCTGAGAATCCCCCGGACACCGGGTCTCCGGCGCCGGTACAAAATTGTCACGAGCCTTCAGGATTTAAACTGACACACCTTTTGCATCCATGCCCTCTGAAACCAGACATATTCTCGGCGTGTTCGAAGACGCCATTTCCGATCTAAAAAGTGATATTCAGCATATGGGCAACTATGCCCAGGCCAACCTGGAGCACGCTGTGCGCGGCCTCCTGGAACGCAACGTGGATCTCTGCAACCGCACCATCGCCGACGATGAATTCGTGGACGACCTCGAAAAGAAAATCGATTCGGAAGGGGTGGAAATCATCATGAAATTCGGTCCGGTCGCCAAGGACCTCCGGCGGGTTATCTCCACCATGAAGGCCGCCACCGCCATTGAGCGCATCTCCGATCACGCAGTCGGCCTCGCGCGCCGGGCCAAGCAAATCAATCAGCATCCGGTGCTCCCTGAGACCGAAGGTTTGCGCTCTATTTACGATTTGGCCGCCGCCATGCTGCGGGACGCCGTCAGTTCGTTTTGCGAAGGAAACCTCCAGGCCGCCTTGATGATTCAGGGACGCGACCCCGCCCTCGACAGCGCCTACCGCGACTTCAACAAGCGCATCACCGCCCGCATGCAGGAGGACCCTGCCAACATTCCGGACTATGTGGACCTTCTCTTCTGTGCCCGTTTTATTGAGCGCACGGGAGATCAGTCCGTAAACATCGCCGAGGATGCCGTTTATCTTCTAACAGCAGTGGACATCCGCCACGGCGGCGAACTCCCGGCGGTGAAATCGTAAATCCCTGCTCTCATTTCCGCGCCGGAACCAGGGTGCCTGCCACCGGCATGATCGCATCCCTTCGCATCCCTCGCGACGGGCAGCGGCACCAGGGAGGATGCGCAGAATGGCTTGGACAAGAGGAGAAGAGTAAAGGTAAGACCTGAATGGGCTAATTTGACCCGGCTGGCCGTCCCTGATGACGGGACCAGAGGCCCAAAGGAATGGCGGGACGCGGATGACGCAGATTGCTCGATGCAATCGTTCGCTCGGGGATTCGTTCAGCGTTCCGATTTCATCATTGCGGAATGGACCGGTTTTTGGCGCTATTCCGGCATTCATGGCCTCTTCTCTTTTCCTTCCTATGATTCATTTCCATTTTGTTAGTCGATGGCCCGTGCTGGCGGCCGGGTGTTTGCTGCTTTTGTCCCCGGTGGCGGCGCAGGCGCAGGATGAACTGAAGGGGGCGGCGGCGGTGAAGGAAAAACTGGAGCCGCTTCTCAAAGGAAAGGTGCTCACGCTTGCTGCGACCGGGAAGTCGGCCGCGGACGAATTTCACATCAGCATCAGCGGATTTCAGTCCACGGTGATCGATGGGGTGCGCACTGGCGGGCGCGATTTCCTGTCCATGCGGGACTCGGCGGGCGGGGTGCTCTCGCTGGGGAGCCAGGACTGGGTGGTGGCGCCATCCATGGAGCGTCCGGGCTGGCTGGAACTGCTCACGGGCGGCGAAGCGAGTATGGAGGCGGAATGGGGGGAAAACCTCTCGCTCGCCTCCGCGGGGGCAGTGATGGATCCGAAATTTCAGGGACGGGCGAAAATGGATCTGAGCGCCGAAATGAAGAAACTGTTCGCCGGCGAAGGGTATGCAGAAGTCAGGGCGCGGCGGATCAAGGACGGCTGGCAGATCCTTGCGACGGAAACGAACCGCGGCACGACGGCCCTGGAGGTGGAGCCGTCTGCGGCATTTCCGGTCCGCTCCCTGTCCACGAGGACGGACGACGATGCCACGCTCTTTATTTCCATTGCGACGGGGCCGGCGGCGACAAAGGCATGGAGCGGGATCACGCTGGATAAAATATACAAGCTGGGAGTGCCCATTCGCGTGACACAGCAGTCGAGGCTCCAGTGGTACAAGGCCGACAAGGGAGAGACGGACATACCGAACGAGGAACTGCAGAAGTTTACCATGGCGCTGCTGCGACCCTTTATGGGCGCGGTGCAGTCTGTAGCGGAAGATGCAAAGCGTCCGCTGCCGCCAGCGGTTAAAACCGTGGCGGAAAAGCTGGCGACACTTTGTCCGCCCTCGCTCGCCCCCGGCCTGGAGCCACCGCCGGTTCCTCCGGAAAATCCCAACGCGCCGCCGGACAAACCGGACGATCCGCTGCCGGGCGATCAACCGGTGACGGTGCCTCTCCATCGGCTCTCCAGCGTGATGGCCATGATCGATGTCGAGATCGAAGGCAAAGCGCATCGCTTTCTCGTGGACACGGGCGCCTCAATGTCCCTCATCTCCACCGGCGCCTCGAAGAATCCCAAAACCCTGATCGAAGGCGTCATGGATACCAGTCAGGATCTGGCGGGCGCCCGCACAGGGGCGAAACGGAGGACGCTGGACTCGATTCGCATCGGGACGTGGAAATTGAAGGATGTGGATTTCATGGAGTCGGACGTGGGACCGCGCGTGCACGGGACGTGCAGCGGGGTCATCGGTTGCGATGTGCTCTCCCAGCACCCGTTCACGCTCGACTGGCAGGCACGCACCCTGACATTTTTTCCGCGGGCTTCTTTTCGTGCTCCCGCGGGCGCCAAAGAAACGAAACTGACGCTGCGCAGCAAGCTGCCGTGCATCACCGCCACCCTCAGCGGCTGGGGCAACGGCACGCTGCCGCTGATGCTGGATACCGCCAACGAAGGCTATCTCACGCTGAAAGAACCGGCGGATGCTGCGCCGCTCAAGGGGCTGCGGTCCTGGACCAGCGTGACGACGGTGCCATCCGGACTGGCCATTCTCAAGGCTTATGCATGGCCCGCGGACCGGCCGCTCGACCTTGGATTTGGCAGCACGCCGCCGGTGCCGTTCGTCGATGTTTCGAATGCGGCAATCGTTGATGATTACCCTAACGTAGCAGGCACCGGCGTGCTCCGGCATTTCCGCCTCACCTTCGACTTCGCCGGCGGCAAGCTGTGGGCGGAGCCTGCGCCCGACAAATACACGCCGCCCGCCAGCATCAATGAGCCTGACGCATTCGGCGTGCTTCCGATCACGCATGCCGTGCGAACCGGCGACAGCGCCGCCATCGATGCGCTGCTGAAAGCGGGTGCTGTGATTTCCGGCGATGAGAAGGAACATCCCGCCGCCCGGGCTGCAAACCGGGGCGAAGTGGCCCTCGCCATACGGCTGTTGGAACATGACAAAGACGCCACCTGGAAAAAATCGCTCGTGCTTTACTCTGCTGTGCAGACCGGACAAATCGAACTGGTGGAGTGGCTGCTGAGTCACGGCGCAGACAAAACTTCCAGCCCTGACGCGATGCTGTATGCCGCCACTCAGGGCGACGTGGAGTCCGGGCGCCGGCTGCGCGCCGCGGGGTTTGGATTTGCGGACGGCGGTTATCATGCCGGAGTCGCCGCCATCACCAAAGACAAGACTGATTTTCTCGCGTGGATGCTGAAAGAGGAACCGTCGCTGGCAAAAGCCACGGTGCGCGTGACCGGCGGGGAAGATGCCGAATCCACCCTGCTGCACGGCGCCGCCATCACCGGATCGCCGGAATGCGTGAAGATACTGCTCGCGGCGGGAGCGGATCCGCTGCTCGCGGAGACCCGCGACTTTCACGAGCCCGCGCTGATCCCCGCCGCTTTGAAGGGACGCATCGAAATTCTCCGCCTGCTCCTCGCGGCGGTACCGGGTGGAAATTTGAAGAACGTGCCGCCGGAGAAACTGCCCGTAACACGCGCCATCGTCCAGCCGGAGTGTCTCCAGGCCCTGCTGGATGCCGGCGCCTCGCCGGAGTCCGGCCTGGGAGATGTCACGCCACTCGTGCAGACCGCCAAATACGGCTACTCGCAGCCGGAGCCTGACAAGCGGGCCGCCCTGGCAAAAAGCGCTGAGATCCTCATCCGTGCGGGCGCCGGCCTCAAAGCCGCCGTCAAGTCCAACAACACCGGTGCGAGTTTCGACCTGGTGGATATGTTTGCCGGCGGCGGAATGGTCGAACCCCTCAAACTCGTGCTCGCCAAAGGCCTGTCGCCGGAGGGGCTCACGGGTGCGTTGAGTGTCGCGGCACAGACCGGGGAAATAGAGACCCTCCGCATTCTTCTCGCCGCGGGCGCTGATCCCGCACGGCCTAACAAACTGGAATTCACTCCCCTGTTTATGGCCATTATCAGCGGCCAAACCGCCTGCGTGCGCGAACTTCTCCTGACAAAAAAAGTGGACGTGAAGGAAGTGGTCGTTGAGGGAAATACCCTCACGCATTTCGCCGCAAAGTTCAACGATCCTTATCTCCTCCAACTGCTGGCGGATGCCGGCGCGCCGCTGGACACCAGGAATGATGCCGGGGCCACCCCGCTGCACGAAGCCATCGAGCGCCGTGCTCTCCTCGCCGTCCGCTTTTTGCTCGCCCGCGGCGTCAAAGTGAACGGCGCCATCGCCGAATTTTCAGAAAAACTCACTCCCAAATACGCCGCTCTTCAAGAGGCCGTGAAGACCGCGGCCGTTTCCGGCAAAGGGAAGGAGAAGAAAGCGGACTCGCCCAGGAAAGAAAAACAGAGGAAAAAATAACTCCGTGATCCAAAGGGAGGCGGAATCCCGCAGGAGAATCGAACTCTTATTGCTTCCCGCTTCGCGTGCGTGGAAAGCTTCCTGCCTTGACGGAGGCCTTTTTGCAATTAGTTTGCAACATTATGAAGGCGCGCACTTTTCTTTTTTCTCTCGCCGGCGGGTTTTTTTTCCTGCTGTGCTCCGCGGGGCGAAGCATGGCGGAGAAGCTGCCGGTGGCGACGATGCATCCGGTGCTGACCCATGTGGCGGAGGTGGTGGGCGGGGATAAGGTGAAGGTGGTTTCGGTGGTTTCGCCGGGAGCGGACCTCCACCATTTTTCACCCACAGGGGCGGATGTGAAGAAACTGGCGGGAGTGTCTTTGATCCTCATTTCCGGCAAGGGCATGGAGACGTATCTCGACAAACTGAAGAGCAATCTGACGGCGGGTCAGGAGATCGTGGACGTGGGCCATAATATTCCTTCGCAGAAGATCGACACGAGTGATCCGACGTTCATGTGCTGCCCGGCGAGCGCGAATGGGGCGGTGGATCCTCACTGGTGGAACAGTGTGGAAAACATGCAGCGGGCGGGGCGGGAGATTGCGGATGCTTTTGCGAAAAAAGACCCTGACCACAAGGACCAGTTCCGGGAGAATGCAGCGGCGTGGAGCAGGAAGCTGGACGACCTCAAAAAGTGGGCGAAGAAGGAGCTGACGACGGTCCCCGCAGAACGGCGAAAGCTGGCGACGGCGCACCTTTCGCTCAGTTATTTCGCCAAGGAATTCAATTTCAAGCTGATCCCGGTGCAGGGACTCAGTGATGAATCGAAGGCCACGGGAGCGGAATTGGCGAGCGCTTTGAAGACGATCAAGGAACAAAAGATCGCGGCACTCTTTCCGGAGGTGGGGGTGAATCCCAAGTATCTCAAGCAACTGTCGGATGAGACAGGCGTGACGATAGCGCCGTCGCTCATTGCTGATGGAAACGGGACGGGCGAACTGGCTTCATTCGAGGCGGCATTCAAACACAACGTGCAAACGATTGTGGCGGCGCTGAAGCCGTGAGAGGAGAAGACGATGCGCGGCTTTCCATTGCTCAATCTGATACTGTGCGCGCTTGTTAGTGCGGCGGTGCTTTTTCCGATGGTGCACCGGGCCACGGTGGCGGTGCCGCGAGCGGCCGCAGCGGTGACCGAGGCTCCGGCACCTGCGGCGGACGATGGACTGCGTGCGCGTGTCGTTTTGAATTTTGTCCACGCGCCGCGAAGCATCGCGATCAAAAATGGTGCGGCGGTGCTGCATTCATGGAAGCCGGAGACCGCGGTGAGCCGCGTGGAGGAAACGATGTCTTTGCCAGTGGCGGAGGGGCACACGGAAATCACGGTGCAGATTCAGTGGCCGGCGGGCACGCCCCGCACGGTGGCGGAGATGATCGTGGAACCGGACGGGCTCCCGGCGCGCACGGTCAATGTGTGGAGCGGTGAGGGCGGCGAGGCGGATGAAGTGGTGTCGTTCACGTGGAAAGGCGGGGCGTCATGAGTGAGCACTGTGAACATTGCGCGCACCATCATGAGCTCCAGGTTTCAGGCCTGACCGTGCGGTATCGCGCACACACAGCGCTGGAGGACGCCTCGCTGGAAACGTCGTGCGGGAATTGCGTGGCGCTGATCGGCCCCAACGGGGCGGGAAAGAGCACGCTGCTGAAGGCGATCGCGGGACTCGTACCGCGGGCGTCAGGGACCATTGCGTGGCGCGGGGCCAGGGTGCACAAGTGGCACCGGGAGTTTGCCTACCTGCCGCAGCGCGAGGAGGTGGACTGGAGTTTTCCGGTGACCGTGCGCGGTCTGGTGGAGATGGGGCGCTACAGTCAGTTGGGGTGGTGGCGGCGCTGGCGGCCTGCAGATGACCGCAACGTGGAGAGCGCGATGGCGCTGATGCATCTCGACGGGCTGGAGCGGCGACAGATTTCAGAGCTGTCAGGCGGGCAGCAGCAGCGGGCATTCATTGCGCGCGCGATTGCGTCGGAGTCGCATGTGCTGCTGCTGGATGAGCCCTTTACGGGGCTGGACCGGCCGGCGCGGGAGAACTTGAGCGCGTTGCTAAGGAAGCTGGCGTCGGAGGGGCGGCTGGTGATCGCATCGCACCATGATCTGAACACAGTGGGGGAGTTGTTTGATCAGGTGCTGATCTTGAACCGGCGGACAGTGGCGTTTGGGAATGTGGGGGAGGTGTTTACTAAGCGGGCGCTGGATGAAGCGTATGGGAGGGAGAAAACTTCAAACTCCAAACATCAAACTTCAGAGAAGCCCCAGGATTCAAGCCTCATTCCGTCATGAAGATAATTTTGATTTTGAGGCTTGGAGTTTCTTTGGAGTTTGAATTTTGATGATTGAAGTTTTTCCCCATGCCTTCCTGGCTCAGTGACATTTTTTCCCTTCCTTCGCTGCAGCGGTCGCTGCTGGCGGCGCTGATCATTGGTTTTACGAATGGGTGTTTCAGTGCGTACGTGGTGTTGCGGAGGGGGGCGCTGATCGCCGGGTCGCTGTCGCATGCGCTGCTGCCGGGGATCGTGCTGGGGGTGCTGGTGGCGGGCAGACTGACGGGATGGAGTTCGTTCTTGGGAGCGCTGTTTGCGGCGCTGATCGTGGTGCTGGCGTCGGTGACGGTGTCCAGGGTGTCGCGGCTGGATCAGGGGACGTCGCTGGGAGTGATCTTCACCGTGGCGTTTGCGGCGGGGCTGATTCTTTTCAATTACATTCCGGGGGACGTGAAGTCCCAGGTGAAGCTGGAGGATTATTTATTCGGCGATCTGCTGATGCTGGACAGTTCGGATGTGTGGGTGGCGTTCAGCGTGAGTGTGCTGACGCTCACCATTTGTGTGGCGTTGCAGAGAACGCTGCTCGTCACCCTGTTCGAGCCGTCGGTGGCGGCGGCGCAGGGGGTGCCGGTGAGGGCGGTGCAATACCTGATCATGACGCTGCTGGTGCTGGTGATGGTGAGCGCGCTGCGGGCGGTGGGATGCATGCTTTCGCTGGGCCTCGTGGTGGCGCCCGGGGCGACGGTGTTTTTGCTGACGAACAGCACACGGGCAATGTTCTGGGGAGGCGGGGTGCTCGGGGCGGTAAGTGCCGTGGGCGGAATGATCCTTGCGCAGGTGACCAATGTTACCGCGGGGGCCGCCATCACAGCCGTGCTGGGCGCGGTGTTCGTGCTGGCGCTGATATTCAGTCCGAAGTCCGGGCTGCTGTTCCGGAAATCCCGTGAAGAGCGTCCTCTTGCATCCGGGAAACGTTGATGTGGCAAGTGGAACCGGATTCTGTGAACGTCCGCCCATGAGTCTGACCCGTCAGGAAATCGCGATCCTTTGTTTGCTGCTCGCGGCCATCCTCACGGGCGGAATCGTGCGACTGTGCAGAAAAGGCTGGACACCACCGCAGAGCGCACCATCCATCACCGCACCGGCGTCCGGAGACGAAACACCGGCGGCCCCGACGAAATCATGACCAAAGTCCCTTTCGAACAGTCTGTCAGCAAAGCCACCGCACGCGACCCGCGTTACGCGGCGGACGCCTATGCGTTTTTGCGCGACTCACTGGATTACACGATTCGCTCGATTCAAAAGGGACGCGGGCGGGAGCCAGGGCATGTTTCGGGCCCGGAGCTTTGCAAGGGGCTGCGCGACTACGCGATTCAACAGTTTGGGCCGATGGTGCCGACGATTCTTGAGGCGTGGGGGGTGCGCTCGACCCGGGATATCGGGGAGATGGTATTCAACCTGATTCTGGCGGGCGCTTTCAGCAAAAGCGATAGCGACACGCCGGAGGACTTCGACAACGTTTACGACTTCAACGAGGCCTTCGTGAAGCCGTTTTTGCCCGCGCGCGGGATGAAGCCGGGGACTTCCCAGGAGAGGAAGAAGGGGAAGCAGTAGAACCGGATAACAACGAAAAAGCCGAACGATCAGGGCGTTCGGCTTTTCGTATCTCTCAGGGGAGGAACCGTCTTGCGCGGCTCAGTTGGAGCGCACGAAGGTAGAGATCTTTCCGTAGGTCTTCAGAAGGGCGTCCTGCTCATTTTCGTCCAGGTCCACCATCAGGGTGACCAGGCTGGAGACGATGTCTTCGCGAATGCGTTCGACGAGATCGACGCCCTTCTTTGTAATTTGCACCATCACCTTGCGGCGGTCTTCGCTGGCGTGGAGGCGCTGCACGTAGCCGAGTTTTTCGAGACGGTCCACCAAGCCGGTGGCAGCGGCGGTGCTGTGGCCCATCTTCTTGGAGATGTCCGTCATGGTCAGGAAGTTCTCGTTGGCGAGATACCCGAGCAGGAAAAATTGGGCGTAGGAGACGCTGCCTTTGTTTAACTCCTTTGAAAGGTTCAGCAGAAAGCTTCGCTGAGTGAACATGATGAAGTCCGCCAGCTTTCCTGCGTCTTTCCGTATGGAGGTTTTTGATTCTTCGGCTGTTTGCATTTCCAAAATTTATGCGGGTTCAGGTAATTATAGATCACCTAAGGGGTGCGTCCACGAAATTTTCGTAAAATCTATAATTCATCATCAATGAGGGGCCGGTTTCGGGTTCATCGATAGTTCAAAATCTCAAATTATCAAGTGTGAAATTCACTTTTTTTGAAAATAGTTTGTTTCGCGAAGCTTTTCAGCATCCGGCATTTTCGGGGAAATCTCCGGTTCAAACGGTACTGAACAATACGCGATTAGATTTCGGATGGGAACGATTATTTTGTACAGGAAAAAAAAAGCGGGGCCGGACTATTGGGGCACCGGAGTGGTGAAGGTCAAGCGTTCGCCTCCGGTGAGAACCGTATGAGACTGACCGAGGCGCGAGCACGCGGCCACGAACTCATCAGGTGAAGCAGTGTTAAATTCAAACAGGTCAAAGTGATGTGGAACGGCGAGGCTCGCGCCGCAAACCTTTGCGAGAGCGGCCGCTTCAGTGCCATTGAGATTGCCCGCCACGCGGCGCTCGGGCAGATTGCCATTGATAGGAACCAGCACGACATCCGGAGATGCAATTCGCAAGGCGGCTACGAGACCATCGTGCCAAAGGGTGTCGCCGCTGTGATAGACGCAAAACGGGCCGAACCGAACGATGAAGCCCAGATAGACGCAGCGGCCTGTATTGTCACGGGCGATGTCATTATGGGCGGCGGCAAGGCCGGTGAAGTGAAAACCAGTGACTTCCGCAGACGTCCCATCGTCGAGGCCAGTCATGGGAGGGGCCGCAGTGCCGAGACGCTGGCGGGCGAACTCGATGTTCGCGGCGGGGAGCACCATGTGGAGGCCGGGATTGGTGTTCGCCAGAGGGACGAGCGTGGCGGCGTCGAGGTGGTCGGTGTGATTGTGACTGGAGGTAACCACGTCCACCATGTCGAGCATGGCGGGATCGATGACGCGCTCGCTCATGCGGACGTGAGGTTTGTCGGTGGCGGCATACTTCTCCGTGAGCGAGTCGGAAAGATAGGGATCAAAGAGCAGGTGGCGGCCATTCCACTGCAGCAGAAACCCGCTTTGGCCCAGCCACCAGAGCTGGAAGCGGTCCGCGCTCCGTTCGGCGGCGGCGATATCGGCGAGGAGAGCGGCGTCCTTTTGGCAGGCAGGGATCATTAGGGATGAAATTTTGTTTGGCGGCAACTGCGCGAGGTGGAGAGCCATCAGTCCCCACACACAGGCCTCGTCATATTATCCAAGAATGCGCGGAACTCCTCTTGGAACCTGCAGATTCGGTGGTGTTCCTCCTGGTCGTCGATGCGGGGCGCAGAGCTTGTCCACGCCGGGCGGGCTGATTGAAAAACATCCATTGCCCCGTTGCCAGAGGAGAACCATTTCGATTTGATCGCAACGGGGCACGCTGGACGGTTCCGGATTGAAGTGGATGAACCCGCAGGCGGCCCGGAAGTCCTGTTCATGACCATTATTGCCTCGGGTTGGGATTTCCGTTTCTCGATTCCGGACCCTGGTGTCTTGCCGAAAGCGCTCTCATTCCTCAGCGAGACCTCCGGCACCTGTATTTTTTCTGAAATCGTTTTGGGTTCGTTTCGCGCTGCACCGGTGCGCTTGATCAAGGATGACGAGTTCGAGGATCGATTCTGGATCCGCGCTTATGAAGGAGGAGAAATGGTAGAGTTTACGATCGTTGCTCCTGATATCCACGATCTCATTGGAGCGATCGGCAACGCACTTGACGATTTGTCTGAGTGATGGCGGGAACTCAACTTAGAAGCGCTGTAAAGACGGAAGAAGAGGCCCCCGCTGAGGTTGTTTCTTCAGCGGCATTCTGGTTCAGGCCCTTATCGTCGCCTTCGCGCGATCACTCCCGGCGATTCAACCGCTCCGACATCTCCCTAACCGCCCGGCGCAATTCCTGCACCTCCCGGCGCAGCGCTTCGATATCCCCCTGCGGCGGACGTCCCTCTTCGCGACGGTCTCCTTCGCGACGGCCCTCCTCGCGCCGCGGTTCATCCCGCCGCGGCTCCTCGCGGCGGCCTTCTTCACGGCGGCCTTCTTCACGGCGCGGCCCGTCGCCTCCGTCACCGCGCAGAATGGCGCGGTAGCGCTCGGCCAGTTGAGTGAGGCGCTGCGCCGGTTCCTCAAGGCCCGCTTCGCGCAATTGGCCAATCGCCCGCTCAAGGTGGCCGATTTTCTTTTGCACGTCAGCGCGGTCCGGGCCGTCGGGACGGCGGTCTCCCTCTCTGCGGCGTTCGCCCTCGCGGCGCGGTTCAGCATCGCGGCGGGATTCGCCCTCGCGGCGCGCATCCGGGCGGTCACCGCCTTCCTTGCGGGCATTTCCTTCATTGAAAACCTGGGCACGCTTTTCCAGTTCGGCTGCTGCGGCGTGCACTCGAGCTTCCGCTTCGCGGCGCATCGCTTCCGCCTCGTCCTTTTTGCCGGATTTTTCCAGCTCGGCCGCCTTTTCGCGGGCCGCCTGGATGTGCCGGCCCAGCTCCTCTTTGGCGTGAGCGAGTTCACGTTGTGCGGCCTCGCGGCGGGCATCCGCTTCGCGGCCTTCCGGACGATCACCGCCTTCTTTTCGCGGCTCGGCAAAGGC
Source organism: Verrucomicrobiales bacterium (assembly GCA_035550135.1). Classification (GTDB taxonomy): domain Bacteria; phylum Verrucomicrobiota; class Verrucomicrobiia; order Verrucomicrobiales; family V1-33; genus V1-33. Next base: position 335,674 of record DASZQB010000021.1, on the reverse strand, counting down.
CCGCAGGTGGCGCGCCCGCTCCTCCAGTTTGGCCTGGGCCTCTTTCAGGTTTTCCTCCGACTTTCGAATCCGGGCCTCCGCCTCCTCTTTTTTGCCGGCCTTCTCAAGTTCGGCCGCTTCCTGACGCGCCGCCTTCATTTCGCGCGCGATGGCTTGCTTGGCCTCAGCCAGTTCACGCGCGACTGCGTCGCGCTGCGGATTCTCCTGGGCAAAAACGGGCGCAGCGCAGGCGGCTGCGACGACTATGGAAAGCAGTATGGGTTTCACGGCGGTTTTGTGGTGCGTGGTTTAGTGCGGGTTGAAAAGCTCTCCGGTCAGGGCGGGGCTGTCCACTTCATTTCTGCGGAGATCTTTCTGTCAGGCGACCATACTCCGCGGAAAACGTTCGAACTTTCCGTCTGGGGCGATTGGAAATCAGCGCGGCCAAGCCTTCAGGTCTGATCACCGGATATGATCCTGGCAAAATGCTCCGCAAGCTCCGCCACCACCGCATTGAGAGCCGGATTCGTCGTGTGGGTGAGGAACAGCTCCAGGCGGTCGAGTGCATAGTCTCCATCCTCGCGTTTCACCTCCGCCGCTCCGCGTTTCGCGGCGGAGAGCGCGGAGAAGAGCCGGAACAGGCGGGGCATGACGCAGAGGGCCACGGCGTTGTCGAGCAGGGGGCGGTGCAGCGCCAGAAACTTGCGGAAAAGGAGCGCCGCCTCGTAGCGTGCCACTTCCGTTTCCATCCATGCAGGCATTTCGACAGGGCATTGATCCAGCGAAAATGGAATTCCGGTCCCGCCCGCAGGTGTCAGGACGATTTCCCCTCCTGCCAGGAAAATCCCGATCGCATTCTTGCGGAATTGCTCATGCGGCACCTCCAGCGTGATCAGCAAAGTGGCGGCGAAACACCGCAGCATTTCATCTGTTGGAAATACTTCCGGTCTCGCCGCGATCCACGACACCTCCAGGGCCTCCTGCGTCACTGTTCCCTCCACCCTAACGCTCAGATCCGCCAGAGCACACGCTGCCCGCGGTATGCCGCCCTCACGCACCCGCTCCTCCAGCCGGCGGTACACCGCCCATGGCATCACGGCATTGCTGCCGGCAGTGAGGCTGAGAGGTTCAAATCCCGTCGCGCGTATATTTAGCAGCGGCAGCAATTCCTTCAGACTCTCCGCATGCTCCGCCATGGGCCGCCCGTGATTCGCTTTTGCCGCCGTGCAGTAATAACTGATCCCCGCGAAGACGCCATCCGGCGTATTCACCGGCAAAAACGGGAACTTCCGGCACACAACCGGCTTGGCCGCCGCGCCCAAATGCGCATGCACGCCACAACGGTTGTCCCCCTGCAAAAAGAGACAGGCGCCTTCATGATGCGTCAGGTGACTCGATCCGTTTTCCGGATGCTTCGTAAATACTCCGGAGACTCCCGTCTCCTCCATCCTCCGCGCTGCCAGCGCACTCGCAGCAATTCCCTTCTCCGTCTGCGGATCGCTTTCAATCCGCCACATCCTGCAACTCTTGCCGCACTGCACGCAGTCATAATTCTGATCTGTCGGAAAGTGAATCTCCATCGTTTGGTGCAATTGGAATTCAGTTTCAGGAAAACCTGTCAGGGCATTCTGGAAAAAGAAGCGCACATTTCTTCGGATTCAAGGCTCGCCGTTCACGCCTCATCTCCTTGTCCCTCTATGCATTTTCAGTCTTTGCGAGCCACTGCACGACGCTGCCGGCCTGGTGCTCCATTTTCAAACCGCTGGTCCGTGCCGGCGCATGTTTTTCAATCAGGAAACCATTTGACAAACAGGGCCGTTAATCCCCGTCGTTTCCATATGCAGCCCCCTTCTTTCAGCCGCCCGGCGCTTCCCTGCCATGAAGCGCATTTCCTCCGCGGGGTCAGCTTTAGAGTGCGCCATTGCGCCGCGCCTTTAGCAGCCGCCGGCTGCTCCAGGTCCAGTTCCTCCGTCCGTCACCATTTCGCAGACACCCTTAAAGGGCGGTCCGGTCCCACCGACGGTATGACTGGCGTATCAAGCCTCCTCCCCACCCCCTCTGGTACCCGAACCCGGGCGTTCGCCGGGATCAAGCTAAATCAAGGTAACTCAAGCCACTTTTTTCCATTCCTCCCGCTCTTCTCATACCCTCCTGGTCCCCGGTTTGAATCCTGAAATCAGGCTAAATCAAACCAAATCAAACCACTTTTTATGATCCGCCACTATCCCCCCCACTTCGAAACGCGCCGCCTCCTGTTGCTGGCCACCCTCCTGCTTCTGCTCCCCGCCGCCCCCCTCTCCTTCTCCCAAACCGAGCCCTCCTCTCCCCCTCCTGCTCCTACTCCTGCCGCCGAGCCTCCCCCCGCCGCTCCCTCATGGTCCCCTCCCGCCATGGAAGCCCTCGAAGCCTCCCGCAAAAACGACTTCAAGAAAGCCTTCCAGATATCCTCAAAGGGGGCCGCCGACGGTGACAAAGACTGCCAATTCTTCCTTGGCCGCATGTTCGAAAACGGCTGGGGAACCAAAGCCGATCCCGCCAAAGCCGTCGAAAACTACCGGCTCGCCTCTGAGGCTGGCCAATTGGAGGCCAAGGCCAACTGGGCGCGGTGCCTTGAAGCCGGTATCGGGGGCAAGCCCGATCCCGAAAAAGCCGACTTCCTCTGGCAGCAGGCCGCCGAGGCCGGATTTCCCGCTGCACAGAGCCGCATGGGCATCCTCGAAGTGGAAGCCATCCGCAGGCCGAAGAACGACATCGCCGCCCGTGAGTGGTTTGAGAAAGCCGCCGCCCAGGGTGAACCGGGAGCCCTTTTCCGGCTCGCCCAGTGTTATCAGAACGGCTGGGGCGGCGTGAACAAAGACGCCCCGAAGGCCCTCGAATACGCCCTCAAAGCCGCCAACGGCGGGAACCTCGACGCCATTAACCTCGTCGGCATGTTTTATCTGCATGGCTACGGCATGAGGCAGGACAAGGTAGCCGCCGCCGGGTGGTTCAATTTCGCCGCTCAGTACGAGCACCCTGCAGCCATGACCAACCTCGGCCAGTGCTACGAAGCGGGGCAGGGGGTCAAACCGAACGCCGAGACCGCCGCCAAGCTCTTCGCCGCCGCCGCCAAACAGAATGATGCCGTCGGCTGCCTTTGCCTTGGCCGCTGTTTTCTCGAGGGCCGCGGCGTTCCGAAAAACCCGGTTTACGCTTACGTGAATGTCACCCGGTCCGTGGACCTCGGCTTCAAGGGTGCCGAAAAGCAACAGGGGGAAATCAAAGCCCTCCTCACCTCCAAACAGATCAAGGAGGCGGAATCACTCCTGAAGGGAATTCGCGACGCCACCGCCAGCGCTGCCAAGTCACCCTGACAACATGGAATTTTGATTAAGAACCGCGCTCTTTCGTACATGATTCCCCTATCGGAACGGATGAATTCCCCAAATTTGAGGACCAATCCGCATATTTTCTTGTCATTCCCTCACACATTTCATTTATAGGCTGAAAATTAATCATTTTCCGGTCCCCGCCGTTTGGAAATCGCCCTTCCTCGACATGAAACCGACATTGCAATTCACGAATGCCATCCTGCCGCTCCTTATCGCCGGAGCAGCGCGGGCCACCGATTACACGACGGTAGTGGCCGGTATCGGCGACGCTTCGAACCCCGCGACATGGAGCCCCTCTGCAGCACCAATCATCGCAGGCGGAAACATTACTCCTCTGGCGGGTGACAGATTGTTGATTGCCGGTGCCGGCGGCGACAATCTCGCAGGCGGCAGCCACCTCAACGGGGCGGGACAGATCATTATCAACTCCGGTGCCAGCCTCATTCAGAGCGGCACTGCCAAACATAACATCCAAAACCATATAGAGATCGCCGGTACCGGCACGGACGGCCTCGGCGCTTTCCAAAATCTTGGCAATGACTGGGCGGATGTGAGCGATGTGCGGCTCAGCAATAACGCCCTCATCCGTATCGAAAGTGGCGGCTGGCGGCATGACGACCACGGCACTGGCCGGAACATTTTCGACCTCAACGGCAAAACCCTCTCCGTCACCGGTGCCAACAGTTGGTATTTCGTGAATACCAATGTGACCGGCGGAGGCGTGATCAATGTCGATATCCGCGGCGAGTTCAATTTCGAGGCATCGTCCGTTCTGCCGGCAAACACGACGCTGAACCTTCTCAATACCCGCAGCAGTTCGTGGGACGGTGCCGGGCGCACCATGGCGGGCAACATCAATATGACGAACAGCATTCTGGAGACCCGCCAGAATGACGCCAACAAGACTTTCACCGGTACCATCGGCCTCACCGGCACTGGCACATTCCGCACCAATACCGACAACGGTTCCATCGGAAATCACCAGCAGATCAACGGTCAGGTCACCGGCACAGGCCGGCTGATCAAGGACGGCACCGACGCCACAGGCATTGTCTTCCTCAACAACCCCACGAACAACTACACCGGCGGCACCACGGTTAACGCGGGCACGCTGCAGGTCGGCGCTGCCGGAGCGATCCCGGCCGGAAGTGAAATCAACGTCAATGGAGGCAGCCTCAATCTGGGCACGTTCACTCAGCAGATGGGCTCAGGAACCATCGGCCCTCTCGGCACCGTCACCGGTGCAGGGACACTCGTACTGTCAGGCGCCGGAACGAAGACCATCAATCCCGGTGCCACGATCAACAACACCGGCGGTGTGCAGTTGAGCGGCGGCGTTCTTTCTCCCACCGGCACCAACGCTTTGGCGGGCATTACCGGCACGCTGTCTGTCACGGGCAACTCGACCCTCAGACCTCAGCAGGATGCTCCGGTTCCCGGTCTCAAGGAATTCCATCGCAGCGGCCCGGATCTCGCGGGCGATATTGGAACCACAGGCGCCATCTTCAGCGGCGTCACGGACGGCATTCCGGCCATCGACTCCACCGCCAAACCATTCGGCGACAACAACGCGTTCATTTACACCGGTCAGATCCTCAATACCACCGGTGCCAACATCGATGTCACTTTCGGTGAGCAGTACGATGACCAAATCCGCGTCAAGATTGATGGCACCACCAGGCAATTTGACACCGGCTGGAACACCGCCACGGCTTCCGGTGTGGTGACTCTTTCTCCCGGCGCCCACGATATCGAGATCAGTTCCTTTGATGGCGTCGGTGGCGCCGGTCCCAACAGCGGCTGGGATAAGGGCGTGGGCATCCGCGTTGGCCCCTATACCATTACCGACGTCAACGGCGGCGGCGACAATGCGGCCTTTAACAAGATCAACATTGCCAACCTCAACGCCATCGGCCTTACCATCCGTACGGGCGCCATTCCTGGCAGCCTTTCGGAGACCAAGGCCCTAACGATCGCAGCGGGCGTTTCGCTCACCGTTGATACCTCCGGGATGGCGGCGGGGAACACTTACACGATGTCCGGCGGCATCGGCGGCACCGGAAACCTGGTGAAGGCCGGCGCGGGAGCTCTGATCCTGACAGGCATCACCACCACCACCGGCACGGCCACCGTAAACCAGGGCACACTGACCCTCAACGGCACGCATTCCTTCTCGTCCATCAGTGTCGCCAGCGGTGCCACTGTCAACGGTTCCGGCTCCGCCGCCTCCGCCGCCATGAACGTTGCCGCCGGCGGTCATGTCGCCCCGGGGAACTCGCCCGGCACGATGACAGTCGGTAACGTGACGATGAACGGCGCATACGATGCCGAGATTGGCGGTGCAGCCGCCGGACAGATCGATCATTTCGTCACCAGCGCCACGATCTGGAACGCGGGCAGTTCGGTGAACGTCACTCTCCTTAACGGATACGATCCCGCTCCGGGGACCACGTTTGACATCCACGACGGCACCAATTCCGGGACCACTCCGGCCTTCAATCTGCCGGCGCTCAGCGGCGGGAAGTCATGGAACACATCGAACTTCATGAACAACGGCACCCTCAGCGTGGTGCCTGAACCCTCCAGCATGCTTCTCGGCGCTCTCGGCCTCGGCTTCCTCCTGCGCCGCCGCCGCTGATCCGTTCTCTTCTCACAAACCCCGCACCGCCCTGCGGCGATGCGGGGTTTTTATTTATATGTTAGGGATGCGGCTGTGTTTATTGTTAGGGACCAGGATCGGCTTACTGCTGCACCGTCACTCTGCCAAACATTCGCGCACCCTGGCGCGGTACGGTGAATTTTGCGAAGCCATTGAGTGGCGGACGAACGAGCGGACTTCGCGGTGTCCAGATCAGATTGTCGGGACTTGTTTCGAATTGATAGCGGCGGGACGTAACGGCAGGGCCGGCCATAACCGTTAGATCATCGCCGTTAAATTCCGCACTGGTGACGCGGAAGAAGGATTCCCGGTCATTTGGATCCGTGCCGGATTCAATCTCGAGGCTGTCAAAGACTCCATCGCCATCGGTGTCCTGAGCGTTGCCGAAAAGAATGTCGCTGATGCGATAGGTCTCGGCGGTCGAATCGTTGACGCCGGTCACGACTATCTTTGCAGTGGTGGCGGTGGCGGGAATCACACCGTGAAACCGCGAAGTACTGATGAATGCCTCCGCGGCCCCACGTTCGCCCCGGTTGAATTCATCCGCCGTCACATTGGCATCGTAGGCAGCTGGCGTGGCACCCGTAAAGCCATTGATGAAGCCGGAACCGTTCCGATCGGCGGTTGCCGTGAGAACTTGCGTGCCTGCATCCGTGACGAGTTCGATTTTGAGGCGGTCATTCGTTTCGAAATTGCTGCCGTTGCTGGTTTCCTCCGCCTGCATAGTCAGAGTCACGAATTTGGGCGAACCCGGCGCGAAGGTGATGGGCGCAGTGGAGGCCACGTGAGGAACAGAGCCGCCGCCATTGGTTTGGATGAGACTCATTGCCTGCCCGTTGGGTGCCCATTGCGGAGCAGATGATGGGTCCAGCCCTATCAAAGCGGGCGCACCGATGGCGTTGAGAGCGATGAAATGCGGAAAATCAGCCGCAGTGACCGTCACGGTTCCTGTGATGTTAGGGTCAGACTGATCCGCCAGATTGATAAAGAGCGGAAAAGACGAGATCACGACATTCGATATGGTGGCCGTTTCACCATAGGGGCGCGCGGCGGGAACCGCGGGAATGGAACCGGTGGTGGTCCAGCCCGGCGATCCGGCCGGCAGATCAGTGCCGGTGACGGTAAGGTCAAAGGTGACCGTATCATCCATCGGATCCGCGCCATTGGCTCCCAGCCCGCGGCTAAGGTTGGATACGGTCGCGTGCATGACAGGCGTGCCCGGAATCGTAACGGAGAAGTTGTCCATGGTGAACGCAGCTTCCTGAGCGTCGGTGCCGGAAGCATTGTCATCCACCCAAAGAAGATAGAGGGTGGTGCCTAATCCCCATCCGCTTCCGCTGAAGTTCAGGGTCGCGGAGAGGCGCCCGGGAGCCGCGGTGCTGAACGCGTCGATTTTGGTCCATCCTGAATTTCCCGTGGTGCTGAAATAAGCCTGCCAGCCCGGCACCTGTTCGGTGCCTGCACCAGGATTGGCGAAGTCATAGGCGACATTCAGCGCGGGAATGGGGTTACCCGAGTCGTTACGCAGTTTGGCTACCAGGATGTTCGCCGCTTTGGCAGGTGTGGCGGGCGGACGCATTTGCACCGAGCCCAGCGTGGTATTGTGAACGGCCAGGGCATTGGCCGCCGCCGGATCGCCCCCTGCGGACCCCACCGCCGTCGCGAGCCCTGTGGCGTTGTAGTTGTTCGCAATGATCGCCGCATCGATCGCCGCGGCGCTGGTGAACGTGGCATCGGTTCCGGCGAGATTGGAATTCGAGGTTATCCAGTCGCCGGCGAGCGGGGCCGCGCTAAAGTCATCGGCGTGAACATTCGAGAAACTGATGGCGGCGGGGGAGGCCGTTTGGAGGAGCAATAACCCGGCGCAGAAAGCTCCGGCGACCCGGAGCGGGGAGGACTTCATATTCATGGGTCGGTGATGATTGATAAAAGACCATGAATGAAAGCCGGCGCAAGTAATTCCCGGAGTCACTGACAAACCGCGGCCTGCGGCAACGTTCCCGCGCATGGTATCGCGGCTTGCACATCGTTTGGCATGGCGCACCGTTGCCGTCCGTTTCGCATTTTCATTCGATTGTTACTCATGCATTACCGCTACCTGTTGATCCCCGCCGCTTCGTTATTGCTGGGCAGCGCCGCGCGCGCTGCGGAGCCGGCCCCCGGTTCCGACGCCTATTTCACTCAGTTCATTCGCCCGATACTCGAGTCCTCATGCACGCACTGTCACGGGAAGGATGATCAAAAGGGCAAGCTGCGGCTGGATTCCCTTGAAGCCTGCCTCAAGGGTGTGGACAAACCGGCGCTGGTGCCGGGCAAGCCGGAGGAGAGCCTGCTTTATACGTCCACGGTTCTCGCCGCCGGACACGATGACATCATGCCGCCCTCGAAGGAGCCGCCGCTGGTGAAGGAGCAAACGGAGCGCCTCAAAGCCTGGATTGCCGCCGGCGCCAAATGGCCCGCGGGCGTGGAACTCAATCAGGAGCCGCGCATGCAGTTCGCGCGGGATATTCAGCCCATCCTCGAACAAAATTGCGTTGCCTGTCACAAGGCCGACAAAAACGAGGGCGGCCTTGAGATGACCACACTGGCCAGTGCGGCGAAAGGCGGAGACACCGGTGCCGGGCTCGTTGGTTACGACGCTGCAAAAAGCCTGATCCTCACGCGCACCCAGCTCCCTGACGATGACGACGACCTGATGCCGCCGAAGAAAAAAGGCGGGCCGCTGCGCAAGGAGGAAATCCAAAAACTTCAGTTTTGGGTAAAGCAGGGCGCACCATGGCCGGAGGGCGTGGTGCTGGTGCAAAAGGCCAAGGTGGAAGAGCGTCCGCCTTCACCGGATTCGCTGGAACTTGTGAAGCGGATTCACACCTTCATCACTGAAAAGAGTCCTGAGAAAGCTCAGGCCGATATGAAGCCCTACACGGGCTCCGTGCCAAAGGCGACCGGCAAGGAATATAAGATGGTGCCCATTCCCGGCGGCGAATTCCTTCTCGGCAGCCCGCCGTCTGAAAAGAACCGCAAAGAGGATGAAGGGCCGCAGGTAAAGGTAAAGATCGAGCCCTTCTGGATGGGCGCGCATGAGATTCCATGGGATTTGTATATGTCCTTCATGCTCACTCCCGACGCCCGTTATAAAGACGGCGCGAAGAAAGATCCCAAACCCACGGACACCATCGTGGATGCCGTCAGCAGTCCCACAGCGCCTTATGTGGATATGACCTTTGGCATGGGACAGGACGGTTTTCCGGCTATTTCTATGACAGAGCACGCGGCCAGCAAATTCTGTCAGTGGCTCAGCGCTCAAACAGGGCACTTTTATCGTTTGCCGACCGAGGCCGAATGGGAGTACGCCGCCCGGGCCGGCTCCACCACCGCATGGTTCTGGGGTGACGACCCGGCGCAGATCGAAAAATATGCCTGGGTCTTCGCAAACAGCGACGGCAAGACGCAGCCGATTGGAAAAAAACAGCCGAGCCCGTGGGGGCTCTACGACATTTACGGCAACGCCGCGGAGTGGACCCTCGACCAGTATGGCGAAAAATTCTACGCTTCCCTGAGTCCCGGTGTCGTCGAGCCTTTCAACCAGCCAAAGACACTTTATCCGCGAGTGGTGCGGGGCGGCTCATGGGATGATGATCCTGAAAGGTGCCGCAGTGCCTCCCGCCGCTATTCCAGCGAGGCATGGAAGCAACAGGATCCGCAGCTCCCCAAGAGCATCTGGTATCACACGAATGCCCAGTTCCTTGGCTTCCGGATCGTTCGTCCCCTTGCGGTTCCACCGCCGGAAAAGATGCATCTTTACTGGAACCTCGGTCTCGTGAATGAACAGAAGTAGGTCCGGTCCGCCGGTCCCTGTTAGTTCCATTTCTTTACGTTCATGAAGATCATTCGCTGTCTCGACCCTAACGGAAATCCCTGCCATGCCGCGCTGCAGGACGACGGTTCTGCTCTCAAGCTGGAGGGTGACCTCTACTTCTCTCCGCGCGTCACAAGAGAGGCCGTTTCCCCGGAGAAGTTGCTGGCTCCGCTCGACCCGGAGGTGATTCTCTGCATCGGGTTGAACTACCGTCGGCATGCAGAGGAGGGAAATGCGCCCATTCCGGAGTTCCCCGTGCTCTTCATGAAATCGAAGGCGGCCCTGCAGCATCCGGGCGGACCGATTCAGTTGCCGCGTCATTTGCAGAGCGATCAGGTGGACTATGAGTGCGAACTGGCGGTGGTCATCGGCAAACGCTGCAAGAACGTCAGCCGGGAAAATGCGCTGGATTATGTGCTGGGCTACACCTGCGCCAACGATGTGAGCGCCCGCGACTGGCAGCGCGCGCGCGGCGGCAACCAGTGGTGCCGGGCGAAAACCTTCGACACCTTTTGCCCGCTCGGTCCGTGTCTGGTCACGCGCGATGAATTGCCGGACCCCTCCGCCCTAACGATTCGCACCGTGCTCAACGGAAATGTCATGCAGGACTGGACGACGGATGACATGATCTTCGACGTGCCCGCGCTCATTTCGTTTCTCAGCGGCAGCACCACGCTCCTGCCCGGCACGGTGATTCTGACAGGAACTCCGCATGGAGTGGGCTTTGCACGCACGCCCCCCGTGTTCCTCCAGCCGGGGGATACCGTGAGCGTGGAGATCAGCGGCATCGGCACCCTGACAAATCCTGTGATTGAGGAGCCGGTCGCATGAATCCGGTTCAGGCCTGGAAAAGCCTCAATCCACCGCAGCGCCGCGCAGGCATCGCCGGATGGCTTGGCTGGATGTTCGACGGCCTCGACATGCACCTCTACACGCTCGTGGCGAAGCCCTACGTGGCGGCGCTGCTGGGACTGGCGGTGACCAGTCAGGAGGTCGATCAGAAAGGCGCCATCATTCAGGCTGCATTCCTTGCGGGCTGGGCGTTCGGGGGCGGTGTCTTCGGGGTAATTGGCGACCGGCTGGGCCGGAGCCGCACGCTGGTGCTCACCATTTTGTGCTATTCCATTTTCTGCGGGTTGTCCGCCTTCGCCCAGAACTGGTGGCAGCTCATGATCTGCCGTTTTCTGAGCGCCCTTGGTATCGGCGGGGAATGGGCCGTGGGAGCCGCGCTGCTCAGTGAATCACTGCCGAAAAAGTGGGGGCCATGGATCGCGGGTGTCCTGCAAACGGCAGTGAATGTCGGCATCCTGCTCGCCTGCCTTGCCGGATTTTTGATGAAGGACCTCGATCCCCGCTGGATCTTTCTGGTCGGCGTGGTGCCGGCGTTGATTACGCTGTGGATTCGCCGGGCGGTGCCGGAAACCGAGGAATGGAGCAGCGCTCAGCAGGGGCCGCACAGCCGTTCGCGCATTCGCGATTTGTTTGCGCCCGGTCAGTCCGGTGTCACCTGGCGGGTGCTTCTGATATGCGCGGCAGGCCTCACCGCCCACTGGGCGTTCATGTTTTGGCAGCAGAGCTTCATTCGTCAGCATGAAGCGATCAGAAATCTGGATCCCTCTGAAAAGAATACGGCGGTGGCCGTGGCCCTGACGATCATTGTCGGAAGTTCCATCCTGGGTAATTTTGTCGCCGCGTTTCTCGCCGTGCGTATGGGATATGCGCGGGCCATGGCGGTGATGGCGGCGATTTACGGGCTTGCCATGGCCTCCTGTTTTGCCACGTCCTGGTCCTACAGCGCCACGCTCCTGTGGTTTGCGGTGATTGGCGTTTGTCAGGGACTGTTCGGCTTGTTCACTATGTGTCTGCCTCCGCTCTTCCCCACGCTGCTGCGGACCACCGGTGCGGGATTTTGTTATAACACCGGGCGGCTCGTGGCTGCCGCGGGCACCATCTTCTTCGGGCTTTTCAATACCGTGGGCACGCCGGGCGGGGCGCTGCTTTTTGCGAGTATCCTGTTCATACCCACCACTTTCCTGTCCCTGTGGCTCCCGAAGCCCAAAGCAGAGCCTGCGTGAGCTTCACATGGAGGCGAACTTGAGTCTGAAGAACAGGTTTCCGGAAGCAGGGGGAACGACGCGCACACTAACAGGTGCGTAACCGCCTTCGGCCGGGCCGGTGGTGACGGTGGCGGTGCCGGTCCATGCGGTCGTGCCGGTTTTAGTGGCGACGGCGGTCCATGGACCGCTGGCCGGATTGGCGGCGGACTCGATGGTGGTAGTAAGATCGGGCCGGCCCGTACCGGCGGCGCCGGCAGGGATCGTGAAGGTAAAGCGAATGGAACCGTCGGGATCGCGTCCATTGCGGGGCTGCAGATCGGTGGTGCGGGTGGAGCGTGTGTCCAGCGGATCGGTGCCAAGGCCGTATTCCACTAATGAAACGAGACCGTCTGCGTCATTGTCCGCTGTCGCAGTCACGCCGTAGAGGCTCATCCATGAGGCAAGTGTGGCCGGAGTTGTCTGGCTGTTGGCAGCGCCGGGAGTGGGGCGTTGGAAGGTTACGATTTTGCCTTCCGCGTTGCGGCCTTCGCTGGCGCTCACCACGGCCCGGGAAAGCGGCACGCTGTCGATGACCTCATCCCCGTCCAGAAGTGTCAGGGCGCCATTCAGCGGATTGATGTCAAAAGGCAAAGTCAGGTGACCGCCCGGGGCGATAAGGCTGTGCGGCGGGAAGACATAAGCGGCGGGAGCGCCAGCGACGTTAGTGGTGAGCCGCAATCCATCGAGCACTGCCGGCAGAGCGCCGGTATTCACCAACTCCACCCAGCCGCCCGGGCCGGTGACCCATTCGTTGAAGCGAACCGGCACTGCCGAATCTGTCGTTAGCAATGTATTGGCCGCATTCGGTGTGGGGGACACGGGATTCCAGCTCCGCTCGCGGCCGGTGCGTCCCACGCTGTACGCGGCCGGCTGTGGTCCGAATGTGAGGACATCCCGCTGCGCGGCTCCCTGCATGAGATAAACCGAGCCGCCGGATGCCGGGAGATTGATTCCCGTCTGTGCGGAAGCCAGCATCAGCCATGCACCCGGGGCCAGTTGCCCGGACAGCGGATATTTGTTAGGAACCGACGGGTTGTCCGTGAGGCTCCAGCCGGTGAGAGGAATGGCAGCGATGCCCGCATTGAAGAGTTCGATGCCGCCCGCGGCACCGGTTTGCACTTCGTTCAAAATTACGAGCGGCGTGGTGGTGTCCACGGTCCATGTGGCGCGCGTAGCTTCGCTGTCGGGAGTCCAGTTCCCCGCGAAGTCCTGGCCGGCCACTTCGAGGACATGGGTGCCAGGCGACACCGACGGCAGCGTCAGGGTGGCCGTCCTGGTTGTGGGGCCGGTGCGCGGAAATGTTAGAGGCGAAATGCTCACCGGCGCACTCCATGCGCCGCCATCGAGCCGCCATTTGAAATTGAAGATGCCAGGACCGCCGACGATAATATTCGCCGTCGTCAGCGGCGTCACGATGGCGGGAAGATTTCCAAGATAGCAACCTTTCGAAATGGTGGCGCCGTAATCCACTCCGTGCGGTGCGGAACCGCGGGCCGGAGAGGTGTCTTTCAGCGTGTAGTCGTCCGCCGCCACATCGCGGAACATCGGATCACCCGTAACGCCCTGCCAAACAGGATCGAGGACATCCTTCGGATGCATGGGACCGATGACCTTGTCCTGTATGGCGGGATCGGTGAAGTTGGCGAACATCTCGATTTTCGTGGTGACGCTTCCCGACTCCCCGAGATCCGCCCAGCTAAGGATGCGGGGATAGCCTCCCGCTGCGCCGCCGGGATGATTTGCCGCGCCAAAGAAGATGTTGTACCCGACATACGCGCCATCGCCCGGTGCACCGATATCCTCCGGAATGTTAAAGTTCACCGCCGAGGTTTTCACCGGCTGTCTGAAGTTTCCGGACTGAAACTGGTAATCCTGATTTTGACAGGCAACTGTATTGTGTTCGAAAACGACCGCCGCACCATCCTTGATATTGACCGCATGGTCCACACGGGTGAAGACGTTCCTGGCCATGACAGCCGTGGTGATTTCATCGCCGTTGTTCGATGACAGCGAATTGGCGTAACCCCGGTCTTCGGTGTATTGATCCTTCTTCACATTGGCAAAGAAGTTGCCGGCAACATAGGCATCCCCATCCATGTCGATGTTTTCATCGCCGGTGGGGCCAAGGAAAAAATTGTCCTGACAGTCGAGGATGGGAGTGACGCCTGCGGAGCCTGCGATGACGTCCACATGGTCATTGTGGCCGGGGAGCGCGTCGAATGTATTGCGATAAATGCGAATGACACCCCCGATGGGCCAGCGGCCCAGATAGCCGGCGCCCGAAACCGGATTGCCGCTCAATTGAATGAACTCGCTGCCGTTATCGAGCCCGAGGGTGATGGGATTTTCACCGGGTAAATAGCCGGTGGGGAAGTAACAGTCCTGGATGGTGACGGACATGTTTTCCCCGCGGACGGCGTGCAGTTTCGATCCCCAAAAGGTGCAGTGGTCTATGACGCAGGCCGCTTTTGTCAGGGTGATGGTGCCGGTAATTCCCGTGGTCTGCGCATTGATGAAGTCCGCGTAAGCGATGAGATTCTCAGGCGATTGGTTGTTTGAAAGTGCAATGCCGCGCCACTTTGGCGGGCCGATCTGCGTGCCCGGCAGATCGGAGTCATCCACCGGGGTGGCACCGGGAATATGAGAAAGGCGTACGCGGGCGTAGGCATTGCCTTCGATGCGCAGCGTGCCGCTCACGGAGAGGCGTCTGCCGGGAGAGACGAAAACACTAACTCCAGGCTCAATGACAAGTTTGACTCCCGCCGGAACGGTGACGTTGGTGGTGAGAAGATACGGACTTCCCGCAGTGGTCCAGTGGACACCGTCGGTAGCGGGACGCGTTCCCGTGAGTTCCGCATCGAAGCTCAAGTCATTGTCACCCTGGAAATTGTGAATCTCGACGGCGAGGGTATTAACGCCTGCGTGCAGGCGGCCCAGCGAAGCGGTGAGAGGAATGGATTCAAAACTGTTCTCGGTGTTGCCGCTGCGGGCGGCACCTGCGGAAGAGGCATCGGTCACACCGGTGGTGGGAAGGTTCCTGCGGACCACCTCCTCGCCGTTGAGATAGACGATGGCCCCGTCATCATAAACCATGCGCAGGTTGAGGGCCGTGTAGAGCGCGAGAGCCGGGGCCTCCACATTGAACGTGCGGCGGAAGTACCAGGTGGCCCGGCCTGCCGGAGCCGGAACGGTGGCGCGTTGATCGGTCTCGCCGAATCCGAAATGCGGCGTGCCCTGCGTCCACGTACTGTCGTCGAAGTTTTCACTCTGCCAGCCCGCGGGCGCGGCGGCAGCGAGGTAGCGCCATGGCCCTGAATTTGCCGGCGCTGCCGCGGGCGGTACACCACCGGGTGCAGCGAGAGTGTCCGTCACAATGGGCGGGGCGGTGACGGTAGTGACGGTAGTGCCCCCGCCGGAATAATAGCCAAGGCCGGTGAGGCGATGGAGGACAGAACCGGTGCCGTTAGGGCCACTGAAGAACTCCACGAGAAAGGAATTCATGCCACGATAAAGCGTGCCCGCCGCTGCAGAGGCGGTAAAAGACCATGCGCCGCTGTTGTTGGGCCCGCTGCTGCGGAAGTTCGCCGTCGCAGGCACACCGTTGACCAGGATCGATCCCGTTTGGGCCACAGGAAACGTACCGCTGAGCGTTAGCGTTCCTGTAGTCGTCTGCGTGACATTCTCCACCGCGGCGGCATCGCCGGTGATGGTTAGGGAACCATACGTTGCCGGCAATTGCGAGGCCACGGAGGCGCGGCGGTCCGCAATAAATTGCTGCGCGGCGGCGATCTCGGAGGCGGGCACCCAGCCGTCCATGACCGCGCTGATCAAAGGATTGAGCGTGGCGGAATCGAAGACGGTGCTCAGCATCTCATCTACGATCACGTTATAGGAAGGCAGAATGTCCGGATGCGTCATGAACCGGTTAAGGCCGGCGGTCGCGTCGCTGCTGTAAAGGCTGCGCGAGACGGTGCCCGAAACACCGCCGAGATTCATAATTGAGCGCAGTTCATTTGGAACCAGAAGGATGCGGTCGCTCGACGGGAGATGATAAAGCACCACGTCCGTGCCGCGCCCGGTTTGCAAACCGGGCTCCGCATTTCCGAGAAGCGAATCCAGCGCCAGGTAACGCAGCCACTGGTCCAAATCCAAACGCTGACTGATCTCCTGGCGATAGGTGGCGGCGGAAGCATTGGTCAGTGAATTTGTCAGGGCGATAACGTCGGCGTGGTCGTGGGGAGCCGGACCGGCGGTCTTGAAATAGGTTTCCCCATAGTTTGTCGAGGTGGCGGGCGTTTCATAGGCCAGGGCTCCATGAGTGCCTGGCCCGGTATCGTCCATGCGATAGAGGTTGCCGCCGGAGGAAGCGGGAAATTGCCGCGCCGCCCATTGAGCATCGAAAGGTTCGATGAGCGCGAAACGTCCGTAAGAGGGAGCGCCGGAAGCTGCGGCATTCGCTCCATTGAACCGCACCTCGATGGTCTCCACGCCTGCGGCGGGCAGCCCCGCGCGCCGGAAGATCGCCGCACCGAGCGCCTGTGAATGGGGGCGGTCGGCACTGAGGATCACGGATTGCCGGCCATTCCACGGATTGCCGGTTGGAAAGCGAAGTGTCAGGGTTTTCGGAGAGGCCTCACGCTGTCGCAGCGCGCAGCCGTGGCGCACCGCCGTTCCTGCGGCATCCCGAATGATAACCGTGCTCTGCACTTCACTTCCGCCGGAGAGTTGTGCGGCCCCTGCGGCGGTTGTCAGGATTCGCCAAACCGGCACGGCTCCGGCGGTCCACACTGACGTGCCGGGAGAATTTTCCTCCACCTGCAAAAGCGCGGATAACGCAGCGGACGGCCATGAGGCGGTGCCGTCACCCGAGGCTTGAACGGAGAATTCGATCAATCGACCGCCGCTCTGTGATGGAATGGTGCCGGTCCATGCCGTGCCGGTGGCGGACATGGGAACGGATGTAAATTCCGCCGCGCCATCCACCCGCCAGCGCAGTGTGGCCTGCGCCGCCGCGGTGATTTCAGCGGAAACGGTGATGGCATCCCCCGGTGCGGGCAGGATCGGATAGTGAGTGCCATTGAGGATCACCGGCGCCGCAGCGACGGGAAGTGTCAGTGATAGGAAAACAACCGGCAGAAAGAGTGGGAAACGCGCAGGCATCTGGCATTGTGGGAGGGGGTCTGATTAGTAGCACCGGACGCGGGCTATTGTCGAGGCGACAATGGTTCCGCAACATTACGATTCCGTTACCATTGCCGGACGCCCTTGCATTTTCCGGGCCCGGGCTGCACCCCTCTTGCGCACGCTCCCGCCCCGGGAAGAGCGTGATTTGTTTTCGCTTTGACCATGTCCCTGCATTCCTTTCTGATTCTCTTCGTTCTGCCACTGTTGCTGGGTGCCTGCGCGGCACCTGCGGGAAGGGGAGGAGCGGCGAAAGGCGGACACGGATTTCGCGTGGAGCACAATGTGATCTACACGCCGAAAGGCTGGCCAAAGGCGCTTCCGGCGAATATTTACGTACCGGACAGCACTGGCCGCCGTCCGGCGGTTCTGCTGGTGCACGGCGGCAGTTGGCGGACATGGGATAAGCGATGGTATATGACGCCGATCGCTCACGACCTGGTGCGGCGGGGATATGTCGTAATGAATGTCAGCTATCGCGGAGCCCCCGCATGGACTTATCCTGCCCCCGTCGAGGACTTGCAGGAGGCAGTGAAATGGCTGCGCCGCCACGCCGATGAGTACCATATTCGTCCAGAGCGCATCGGCGTCTATGGCTACTCGGCGGGAGCGCAGCTCGCGGCACAGTTGGGAACGCTGGACGGTCCCCGCGGTGTCAGGGTGCAGGCGGTGGTGGCCGGCGGCACGCCGTCGGACCTCCGGCTTTATCCTGGAGGCAGGCTGGTGCCGTCCTATCTTGGCGGAAATCTGATGCGGGTTCCGGAAGTGTTCTGCGAAGCTTCGCCGGTGACACATGTCACACCTGACGATCCGCCTTTTTTTATTTATCACGGCACCCGGGATATGATTGTCCCGCCGATTCACGCCATCATACTGGATGAGGTGCTCAGTGACGCCGGCGTGCCGCACGACCTCTGGTGGGTGAAAAACCGCGGGCATATCATGACATTCCTGTTCCCCGGCGAGGCGGTCACGCGGGCAATCGATTTTTTGGATGACGTTTTGAAAGGCGAGGAAAGGAAGTCCGCAGCACGACCGTTACCTCCCACCAGCGAAACACCGGCATAACTGGAGGAATTTATGACCCGGGACTGCGGCGCGAAGGGTTCTGTTGATTCTTTTTAAATGAATCGGATGAATCGATTGTCACCATAATCCTGCTTGAACGGCGGTTGGTGCAGGTACAGGTCTCCTCTCCCCCGCACGCCAATCGCCGGCATTTTCCGGTACGGGTGTTGCTTCCCCCTTTGCCCCATGAAATTCCCTCCCGTCCTCAGGGTAGCCGCTGTAATGCTGGCCACCGCCGGCAGCCTCATTGCTGAGTTCCAGCCTGGCGTCAATCTTCTTACCAATGGTTCAGCCACCGCTCCGCTGGCCACCGGGTGGACTGTCATTGCCGCAGGCGGCAACGGCTGGTCGAACACCTCCACCGGGGGGTATGATGCCACCGGCGGCTATTTTATCACTTCCTTTGGCCTGTGCCAGCGGTCGCAGACCATCGATCTTCTCGCAAAAGGATTCACACCGGAGGAACTGGACAAAGGAGCGCCCCTCCGTGTGAGCGAAGCCATTTCGGAATATTATCAGAATTCCGTCCACGATACCTATTACATCAAAGTGGAATTGAGGGATGCCGCGGGTGCTGTTTTGGACAAATGGGAAGCGGGCACCTCAGCGGTTCTGAAGCCGGCCGTGAATTCATGGGTGGTGGAGTCCCACGAATTCCGCGATTATGGCCCCGGCCTGCGCACCATTTATTTTGAAGACGGCGGCGTGGACGAGGGATTTTGGGCTCAGTTCTACGGCACTTATCACGATGCAGCGACGGTCGAGTTTATTAACTCGCCTCCCAGCGATATTGTGCTCACCCCTGCCACCATTGGGGAGGGAACGCCCGCTGGTGGCATCGTGGGGCAACTTACAGCCACTGATCCGGATCATACGGATCATACGGTTCATACATTTGCTCTTGAGCCTGATGTTACCACGGAAACCGCTCCTCTCCTGACACAGGGTGCCGCTGGATGGCGCTATTGGGATCAAGCCGCGGCCCCTCAAGGTGACTGGACCGGGATATTGTTTGATGACAGCGCCTGGACTTCCGGTACTGCGCCGCTGGGTTACGATTCCAACAACGCTGACGCATGGCTGGTGACAAAAATCAACTATGGGGCTGATCCCGCCAACAAACCGATCACCGCTTATTTTCGCACCACGTTCAATGTGACCGACCCTCAGGCCATCACCGCGCTGACCTGCACGCTGCAAATCGATGACGGATGCGTCGCCTACCTGAATGGACACGAACTGTTTCGCGATGGGATCGCGGACGGCGTCGCGGTGACGAACACCACACTGGCGAGCCGGAGTATTTCCGGTGGAGATGAAAACGACTTTGATCCGGTAACGATTACTCCGGACAAGCTGGCATATCTCCGCGCCGGGGTAAACGTTCTGGCGATCGAAGTCCATCAACAGGCCGCGAATTCCAGCGACATGACGCTGGATATCAATCTCAACGCCGTTTCGCTAACGGCTTCCAACAATTACTCGAACGGCCTCTTTGAAGTCGTCGGGACTGAACTCAGGGTGAAAGACGGCAGCGCTTCCCTTGTTCCCGGGGACTATACGGTGCGCGTGAAGGCAATGGACCCTGCAGGGGCTGCGTTCGCGAAACTCCTCACCGTGCAGCGCAACACGACCACCTATACGTTCGCGCCCACAGACATTACGATGACTTCGTCTCCGTTGCCCGAAAATTCTCCCGCAGGCACGATTGCCGGCACGCTGTCGGTGGTGGACGGGGATGCCGGGCAGGCGCATCGTTTCGAACTCGTTGCCGGTGCCGGCGGCGAGGACAATGCCAAAGTGACCATTGCGGGTAATCGGGTGTTCCTCGCCGAGTCCCCGGATTTTGAAGCCGGATCTTCGCTGAAGATTCTCGTCAAAGTCACGGACAGCACCGGCCTCAGCTTCACTAAAGCGCTGAACATCCAAATCACCGATGTCACCACCGAGGACCAGGACGCCGACGGACTTACTGAGGCGGAAGAGGACGTGAATGGCAATGGAGTCATGGACGCAGGGGAAACCGATCCTTTCCTCGCCGACACGGACGGTGACGGATTCAGCGATCGTGTGGAACGTCAGGCCGGCAGTGATCCCCGGAGCGCCGCATCCATTCCCACCGGCGTGCCCGTGAACCAGATCACGACGCACGCCACCGGCGACAGTTGGCTCACTGCCGCGAGTTGGGATGGCGGTCAGGTGCCAACGGGCGCGCAGATCGCAATCTCCGACAATCTCACGTTCCGCTCTCCGCCCGCCCTTGATCCGGTGTTTCCGGCCCTTGGGGTGGATTTGCGGAATGGCGCCATCTTCCGTATGAAGCATTCCGGCCTCTGCTCGATTGGCCGCATTGTTTTGCGCAATGCGACGCTGCAGCAGGGCATGACCACTGCCATCGGCGTGGGCGGCGGTGCGACTCTTCTGGAGGTGCCGGATGCCGACGGAGTCACACCTGACGGAATCATTGACACCGCCACAGCGCCGCTCGAACTGCGGGCTTCGCTGACGGGAGCGGGCTCGGTG
Organism: Verrucomicrobiales bacterium; assembly: GCA_035550135.1. GTDB lineage: Bacteria > Verrucomicrobiota > Verrucomicrobiia > Verrucomicrobiales > V1-33 > V1-33. Next base: position 314,941 of record DASZQB010000021.1, on the reverse strand, counting down.
AGTGTCATTGGAACCACCGGCCTCGTGCGCCTGCTGTCACCCGCGGTTTCATTCACCGGCGAACTTTCCATCGACGGTTCGCAGGTGGTCGTTGTTCATCCGTCGGCATTGACCGGATCCAGCCGCATCGATGTGAAGGCCGGCACCTTCAGCATGGAGACCGCGGTTTCTCTTCCGGCGGCACGGTTCGAAGTGAGCGGCACCGGAAAACTGAACATGTCTCAGTCTTTGACGGTAGGCGGTGCCGTGCTGGGTGGTGTCACGATTCCTAACGGAATTCATACTTCCGCCGCTCTGACTGCTTTGGGCGTACCTGCGGCGGCCATCGAAAGCGGAAGCGGCACCCTGACGGTTGGCAGCACCGTTTCCGAAGGGGATTCCGATGGCGATGGAATGAGTGACGTCATGGAGGCCATCGCTCAGACGAATCCTCATGATGCGGCCGACTTTCTGCGCATCCGCAGTGTGAACCCGCTCGCTCCGGGCAACAAATTCCGGTTGCTGTGGACCGCCGTTCCAGGAGTGACCTATACTGTTCAGTATTCGGGCGATACCTCCGCCGGATGGCAGGATATCAACGTCGTCACCCCCGCCACTTCACTGGGAGCCTATGACGTCGTCCTGACACCTCCGCTTCCCGGGAAGTTCTTCTTCCGTCTCGCGGTCAAGACTCCCTAACAGTTTCTCTGACTCAGCGATCAGCGTCGCGGGCTGATCCAGATGCACCCGGTGTCCGGCCTCTGCGATCACGGCATGCCTGCCGCGGGGCAGGAGAGCCCAAGCCTCGTGCGCGAGAGCAGTGAACTTCCTGTCGTGCGCCCCAGTCACCCACAGCACCGGACAGGTCACGGAATGCAGCATCGGTCGAAGGTCCTGCTGTCGCGAAAGCGACCATCCGTCAAAGGCCTCAGCCACCTGCCGGCGCCATGACTCGTTCACGTGTTGACCTGCGGCTGCTCCCGCCAGCACGGGCTGTGCATTCCAGTCCGCCATTACTTCATGCCACGGTTCATTGAGAAACCGCCCCGCCCACGTCTTGTCCTGCAGTTTCCGGGCTTCACGCTCCGCTTCGCTTTGCAGCCCTGGGTGCGGAGAGACAAGAATTGCTGCCCTCCAATGCCCAGGACGCTGTACCAAAGCGTGCAACGCCAAACGCGCCCCCAGCGAATAACCTAACAATATATCGGCGCCTGGAGTTGCGTCGTCATTGAGCATGGAGGCGAATCCCCCCAGCGACGCGCACTCCGGCTTTTCCTTCAAACACCGCCAAAGATGCCACGCCTTGAACGGACGGTTCAGACAGAAGAGGACGCCGCTCAGATCCTCCGGCAACCCGGCATTCCCATGGAGTGCGTGAATCATCGCCAAATCTCCTTTTCGGCTTCCCTCCATTCCTGCCAGAAAATCTCTGTTTCTGCTGCGTCCGGATAAAGTTCGATGACGGCATGATCTGCGAGGCTTTCGAGCGTCCCCGCGTTCTGCAGGATCTCCGGGCCTCCACTCACATGATCCATGTCCCACATGGCCGCCCAGTGTTTCAAACCGATTTCGTGCGGGTTCTCCATCAGCGAGCGTTCGCGATCCGTCAGGCCGCGCAGGGATGGCAGACGGGAAAAGATTCTACCGCCTCCGTTCTGGATCACCACGAACTGCCGCCGCCCCACGGGCAACTGTGAAAGCATCCATGGCGCCGCCAGATCATAGAGCGCCGTGAGATCTCCGGTGATGCACCATGCGTCAGGTTTATCCGCGGCGAGGCCGAGGAAAGCGCTGAGATTTCCATCGATGCCATTTGCTCCGCGCAGCACATGCACGCGATGTCCCCGCCCCCATGCCGCGCACAGATTCCATTCCCGCACCGCCAGACTGTTGCCCGTGAAGACCGTCGCCTGATTCGGAATGCGCCCGGACAAAAGCCTGATCAGTCCTGGCTCGGACGAGGGGCGTTTTGCCAGCAACGCATCCAGTCGCTGCGCGAGAGCCGCGTCGCGGGCCATAAACCGGTCAAGCGATTCGCCGGAGGGCGAAAGGAGATAAGTATCCGGCATTTGGATCACGCCTTCTTTCCGGGCCAGACCTGCATAACCACTGCGCGAGCGGTTGATGACCTTGATGTCAGACCGGTCCTCAAGGTCACGCCAGTAGCGGCCCGAAGGGACACCGCCGAAACGAAAGACCTGCTTAACCGGCAGATGGCGTAGCGTCGCATCTCCGCACCGGATGAGTTTATCCTGCAACGCCAGTTCCTCCCTCAAACCCGAAGCCGCCTCGGCATCCACCAGACAGCCTTGCGCCGCGAATGCAGCCACCGCTGCGATCTCGTCATCAAGCAGTTCCCCGGCGAGAAGAAGATGCTCCGCGGGTCCGGTCGAATGCATCTCGAACGGCGGTGTGTCCTGGGTGTGGACGGGCCTGAATCTCAGACTCGCCGCTGCAATGCGCAGTGCTGCCAGGGCCTCAGAGTCCGGCTCAGAAAGACATGCGTTGAGATGCAGCGGAGTCTCACGATTCCAGTCCGTGAGGTTCACGGGGCACTCTTCGACATCAATACACAATGCATAAAGACCAAACAAATTCTCCTGTTCGATGGCCTGCGGAGCTCCTGAACCACGGTAGGAAGCCGGACGGTCTGCGGTCAGCGCCAGCAGCGGCAGCCCCTGATAGTGCGCTTCGATTATTGCCGGAAGCAACTCGGCCGCCGCCGTGCCGCTCGTCGTTACCACCGCCACCGGCTTGCCCGTCGCCCGGATGCGGCCTATGGCAAAAAAAGACGCTGCCCGCTCCTCAAAGTGCTGCCACAGCCTGACGCTTTCTCCCGCGGCAGCCAGCACCACCACCAGCGCGCTGTTTCGCGCTCCGGCGCAGACGACGAATTCCCTGACACCGGCATCCAGCGCGGCCTGAATCACAGCGACGGGAAACGGCGCGGACATAACAGTTAGCAACCAGCAAATCCAAGTGCGCGCTGCACCCATGCGCGTTTGAGTTCCAACTCCTCCCATTCGGCATCGAATTCACTGCCCGCCACCAGTCCGCATCCGGACGGCAGCAGCACGTGATCGCCATTCCAGAAAACGCCGCGGATCGCCACCACGATCAACGCGCCGCCCGGCCACGCGACCCCGAAGGGTGCGCCGAACGCACCCGGTGTCCCCATGCGTTCCCGGCATTGCCTCAGCAGTGCGGAGGAACTCTCCGTTCGCGGCGAAATGCCCAGTGCCGGCGTCGGGTGAAGCAGCCGGATGATCTCATTGAGATCGTCACCATCCGGCGGGCGCGAAAGCGTGACTTCCATCGGCGTCCGCAGATGCCGCATCGTTCCCTGACGCACCACTTCGCGCGGACCGGTCGTCACTTTGCCCAGCACGGCGAGACGCTTCTGGAGTTCATCCACCACCACCGCATGTTCGCGCGCCAGTTTCGGACGCTCCGTGAGATCCGCCGCGTGCGCCGCATCGGTTGTTCCGGCGAGCGCCATGGTCGTCAGCCGGCAGCCATCGATTTCGAAGAGAATTTCCGGCGTGAATCCGCCGAACCCATCACCGCCCTCCATCCATCCGAAAGACAATCCCTGCAGGTCACCCGCCGGATGGGTGAGCGAATGACGCACCCACCTTCCGGTTTCACCTCCGCCCTCGTGACGCCCGGAGGCCACCGCCACCGGCACGGCTTTCAGGATTTCGCGATCCCGCACCGCATCCATCAGATCATCGAACACCGCGCGAAACTGCTCGCGCGAGGGCGGCTCCCAACTGATGACCGGTGCAAAGCCGGTGACCGCCTCCGCCTCTCCGCCTTCCAAAGGAATCCGCCACGGGGCTGCGTCGCTGAGTTCAAAGTCATTGACGTAAAAGGATACTCCCACTGGCGGCGGTGCGGTGCACTTTTGAAAAATGCCTGCCGCATGAAACTTCCCCGCAGTGCCCCCGTCCAGCCACGCCCACGCCTCCGCGGTGCGCGGCGCAGGTTTAGCAGCGGAGGGAGAGGTTGCGGACATTCAGAAAATCCAAAGGCACGATGGCGGCGGCCCCTCACGCAACAAGGGAAAAGGCCGCGCTCCGTATCCCGGTCATTCACCCTGACTTTCCACAAAGCGCCTCAATTCCTCCAGCTCCTCGCGGAAGCCCCCGCTCAGGATCGGAAAACGACACCATGTCTTCGGGTCAAGGTTTTCGTCATCGAGGTGAAAGCTGGGCGCATAGCGTTCGCGTTTCCATTGGTTCCGGCACCACAGGGTGAAGAAACGTTCTACCCAGGTGCAAAGCTGGCGCCCTCCGTATTGCGGAAAGTGAAGCCGCAAATGATGCCATGCCTCCAGCGGTGACTGCTTATCGCGAATGGCGGCCCGCTCGATGGCGTCGAGCAATGGATAGGGCATGAGGTCGGATTCGTCGGTCTGATTGCTCTCCTGCGGGCGAAGTTCCGCCGTAGGCGCCTGGACGTTGATGGCCCGCAGGGCAGGTAAGGGATGCAGTCCCAGCGGCCCGTGCTTTTCCATCCAGACCAGCCATTCGCGCAGCCAGGCTTTGTCGATGCCTGCAATAGGGCTCAATCCGCCGCTCGTGTCTCCGTCCATTGTAGCGTACCCCACCGCCGCTTCGCTGCGGTTGCTTGTTGATAGAAGCAGAGCGCCCAAAATGTTTGCCAGCATCCAGATGCCTGGACTGCGCACGCGCGCCTGAATGTTCTGCAGTGCGATGTCGTCCTGTTCCCATGTCAGGGTACGGCCAAGACCACCCTCGATCATTTTCGTGTAGCCGCTGATGAGTTTGGAAATGTTGAACTCGAAGTGTCTTGAGCCCGCAGCCTTCGCCACGGCCCTCGCCGCATTGCGCGTCACTTTGCCGCTGTTGGCGCTCGCCTGGTAGGCAGTGGTCAGGAGATGTGCCATAAATTCCTCCGCACTCCCCGCTGATGCCAGTTCGGAAATGTAGCTCAGCTTCTCCTTCACCCCCGCGGCCCCGATTTCTTTGAGTGCGAGGTCCACCATCAATCTCACCAGCACGGTCACCGCCGCACTGTCAGCGCCGCCACTGAGGCTAACAACAAACCCGCGCGAGCGGCTTTTCCGCAGGTAGTCGAAAAGCGCCAGCGGCACTGCGCGCGAAAACTCTTCAGACTTCAAACTGGCAGAGTGCTCCCACTCCGCCTCCTGCGCGGAGTGGAGGGCCGGGATCAGCACGGGCCAGGAAAAATCCGTGCTCACCAGCCCATCCTCGTCATCCGAAAGATTGGGCCGGTAACTGGACGTGCGGGCCTGATTCATCCGTGTGGTGTCCACATCCACGAGGGCACTGATCACCTGCACGTCCTGGAAGGAAAACCGTTCGCTCACGGCGCGCAGTTGTCCCTGGGTGGCAATCATTGCCTCGCCATCGAAGATCGCGCGGCCGGATTCATTCCCCAGCAGGTTTGCATAAACATAACTCGCTCCGAAAGCGCGGCTGCCTTCGAGCACGAACCGCTTCCGAATCTCGTGTTTGCCAAATGCGAAGTGACTCGCGCTGGGATTCAGAAAAATGTCCACGCCTTTCAGCGCCAGCGTGATGCCTGGTCGATTCGCCACCCATGCATCCTCACAAATTTCGAAACCAAACTTCACCCCTCCAATGTCGAAGTAAAGATCACCGCATGGATAAGCTGTGCCGTCTTCGTCATCAATGGTCGCGCGGGCACCCTCCGGCCATGGCTTGAACCAGCGTGGTTCGTAGTGGATGCCGTCACCGGCAAGAAAGCGCTTTCCGGTGAAACCCGCGATCTTTCCATCCACCATCAAACACGCAAAATTGAAAATGCCCTTTTGATGCATCACCGGCAGTCCCGCGCTGACCACCATGTCTTTTGTCAGGGGCAGGATTTCGTGCAAAATCCGCCACGCCATCCGGTGAACGGAAGGGGAATGGAACGCGTCCTCACAGCCGTAGCCTGTGATGCAAAGCTCAGGCAGGCAAAGCACGGAGGCGCCCTGACGCCGCGCTTCATCAATGGCGCGAACGATGCGCTCTTTGTTCCCCCGCCAGTCCAGCGGGGTTTGATTCAAAACGGCGGCGGCAAGCTTGATGAGTCTCATGGGCGGGCGGGACGGCAACCGTTTGACGCTTGATCCACACCTGGCCGCATGGCAACGGGACAGCGTGAATTTCCTCGCTTACTACATGGACCGGCTCGATCCGGTGATTTTCAAGCTCAATGACAAGATCCAACTCCGCTGGTACGGGGTGGCCTATGTCCTCGGGTTCATCGCGGGCTACTATTTGCTGCTGCGCTGGGCGAAGCGCGGCGTGGGTGTGCTCAAGGAAAATCAGGTGGCTGATTTCCTCACATATGCCGCTCTTTTTGGCGTTCTGCTGGGTGGACGGCTGGGTTACATGCTCTTCTACGATTTCGAAAAGCTCCGTGCCGAGCCGCTGTCGTTCTTCCGCGTATGGGATGGCGGCATGGCCAGCCACGGGGGCATTCTGGGGCTTTTCTTTTTCACACTCTACTGGTCCATTAGGCACAAACAATCGTGGACTGGACTCGGAGACAATCTGGTGGTGGCCGCACCGCTCGGACTGTTCTTCGGACGCATCGCCAACTTCATCAACGGTGAACTCTATGGCCGTGCAACGACCGTTTCATGGGCCATGAAATTCCCGGAGGAGGCGGCCCACATGCCGGCGGATCATCCCAACTTTCAGGCCGTCAGCAGGCTGGTGGACAGCTATGAGATACCCCTCGAACAGGAGGCCGTGAAGCACCTGGCACGGACGAGTGATGAATTTGCCCAAAAGCTGGAGCCTCTTTTGACGCCCCGGCATCCATCACAGCTTTACGAAGGTTTTCTGGAGGGCCTGCTGCTTTTTGGCATTCTCTTCTATGTGCGTGAACGGTGGCCGCGAGCCCCTCATGGCCTCATTACCGGACTCTTTTTTGTGGTCTATGCCTGCTTCCGGATTGCCGTTGAGAACTACCGCGAGCCTGACAAAAATATTCAGCAACCCGACTACATCATCCCCGGTCTGACTCAGGGTCAGTTGCTGTCGTATCCAATGATTCTGATGGGAATCGCGTTTCTCATCTATTCGTACTTTCAAAGCCGGAAGCGGCCTGCAGGAAGCGGGAGTTGAAGTCTCACCGCAACCTTGCACCGAGATCACCGGTGTAGCCTGTGAGTTCCAGGAAGGCGCGCCCGCATTCCTTGCCGGCGACATCGCGGACGCGGCACGCGCCTTCCCAGTAGGTGACGCCGCCAAGGGCGCCACTGAGTTCCTGTTCCTTTGCCAGCGGCTCCAGCGTGAAGCTGACCGGTTGACCGCTCGCCGGGTCCGGAGAGGTGATCTTCACCTCCACCGGATAAATCGCTTTCGTTTGCGGGCTGGTCCATGTTCCCAGCGTTTCCCAGCGGAACGGTCCCGGTGTGATGTGTTTCAACCGTCCCTCTTTGTCGATCCATGCGAGAGTGGAAAATGCATCCGTGCCGCCGTCCGCGAGGCGCATCCGGTAAGCCATGATCTCACGACCGTCATCCAGTTGTAGGCAGGCCCAGTCCCAGCCTTTTTGGCCCGGAGAAAGCTGGCCGCTGCTGATCTCGTGATCCATCCATGCGCTGCCGGTCACGGCTTCGCGCTCCGCGCCTTTTTGCAGCATGCCGTTCACTTCCAGCCTCGGCCAGGTAAGGTAATAACTGGCTGCAGTTTCAGACTCGCCTTTCCGGGACACTCCCTTGTCACCGAAGATAACAAGCGGCTTTCGCGGCGTGAGGGTTAGGGTGAAGGAGGCATCACCCCGGATCGAACCGCGCAGTTCCATGGCGTCGGGAACTGTGGGCTCTTTGGCAAAGCGGAGCGACCAGTTGCCGTTTCGCAAATCGAGCGTGTCCGGTGATGAAGCAGCATCCCATCCGGCCCGGTTGATGCGCTCCTGGTGCAGAAATCTTCCGCTCGCTGCATCCAGCAACGCCATGTGCGCCAGATAAACCGGTGAGGCGGCGAAACCATCCTTCGCCGGCACGGGATCTTTGGTAAGGCCCGCGCGGCGGAAAAACGTTGCCTGAAATCCATAACGCTTCCGCTCACCGTTAAAAAGATGTCCAGTGACGTACCACCATTCGATTCGGAAATCAGGATGCGCTCCGTGATCTTTTGGGAATTGGAATTCATGGCCGGGCTGCGGCACCGCGAAGCCGTCCGCCGTTGTCTTCGCCAGCGGCGGCGCACCAAGCATCAGCATCGCGAGAGATTGAAAAATAGGGGAGATCATAACAGAACCGCTCAGTTTGAGATTTTCACTCTTCTCTGTCGGCGGGAAGCTTTGATCCTCTTCGCCCCGTAAACCACCCCGTTAGCGTGCCGCTGCAAACGACGATGAGCGCAAAGATTCCCAACTGCCACCAGGGAATGGTGAATTGCAGCGTCCAGCCAAACGTCTGCTTGTTGATCACCCGAATCAAAATCCATCCGAGTCCAAGGCTTAGCAGCAATCCAGGGACGACCCCGCCAAGAGCGATGCCCGCTCCCTCTAAAGCGGCGGAACGGGCGATTTCATTATGCGTCATCCCCAGTGCGCGCAGCGTGCTGATGTCGCTGCGCCGCTCCACCAGCATGCTCGCCAGAGTAAGGCCCAGGCCGATTACCGCGACACACACGCCGATCAGTTCCAGCGCCCACGTGATCGCGAAGGATTGGTTGAAGATACGGAGGATCTCTGTGCGCAGAGAAGAGTTGGTGAAGATGGAAAGCCCGGGGTAGTCTTTGAGCAGACCCGCGCGCACGGTTTCGGGATCGTGGCCGGGTTTGACGAACATGACGACGCTTCCCGCCATTTCGTCATCGAACCACCGGGCAAAATGAGCGCGGTCGATCATGACTGATCCGCGCTCATTACCGTAGTCCGCAAAGCTGCCGGCGATTTTCAGCGTCTTCATTCCGGCCGGTGTCGGAACCTCGATGGAGTTCCCCTGACGCAATCCGAAGCGATCCATGAACGCCTCGCTGATGAGGCAAAGCTCTGCGTTTCGTGCCGCATCGAAAACAGCGTCGTTCTCCGGGCGCTCCAGCCATGCCATGCGGATGTGCTCCTTCAGGAAGCGCAGATCGCCCGCCCAAAGAAGCGTGGTTTTTCCCTGCACCTGGACGGGCGCTGCCTGAATGACATTCGCATCGCCGGTTTCGGGTCTGGCCAGAATGGCGCGCCACGTCGAGGGCGACAGGCGGTTCTGTGAAGAGGCGCTTTGCGCTCCGTCACTGGAGATATAGAGATCCGCCACGAAAGTGCGCTCGATCCAGCCTCGCATGGTGTGATCAAAACTGCCGACCATGATGCCCATGCCGGCGGTCATGGCAGTGGCGCTAAGCAGCCCTGCCGCAGCCATGCGGTGCCGGCTCGCGGGCCGGCGCAGATGGCTCAGCGCAAGGCGAAACGGCGCGGAAATCCTTCCCGCTGCATGCAAAGAGCGCCCCACCAGCCTCACCGCAGGAGCGCTCAGAAGCCCGCCGCCCAGCACCGCCAGAAGCCCCGAAAAGAAACCAGCTACTGCCAGACGTCCTCCGTCCGCAAAACGCAGCGGCGGAACGAGGGTCAACAATGCCGCCAGCGCAAGGAGCAGACCGCCTGCCATGACGTGGCGCCGGTGTTGCGGCGTGCTCGCGATACCGCTGCGGCGAAGCATTTGCGCCGGGGGAGTTAGGGCGGCGTTCCGTGCAGGCCACCATCCGGCGATGACACTGGCGATGACACCCAGTGCAATGGCCGCCGTCAGTTCCCCGCCGCTAAGGCTCGCCGTGCGGGCGCTGCTTGCGAAGTAGAGACTGTTCATGGTGCGACCCACCGCAATCACCGCCCATTGCGCCCCTGCCCACCCTAACAACGCGCCGAGCGCACCCCCGGCGAGGCCCAGCACTGCGGCCTCCGCCAGCCAGGCACGGCGTATGGCGCGCGCCGTGACGCCGAGTGAGCGCAGGATGCCAATCTCCTCCCGCCGGCGCACTACGGCTCCATCGAGCGCCTGGAATATCAGGTAAAGCCCCACCATCAGCGCCAGAAGCGAAAGCACCGTGAGGTTCATCCGAAAGGCGCGGGTCATGATCTCAGCACTCTCGCGGCGCTCGTTCGGCGATGCCGTGGACCAGCGCCCGGCACTCGTCTTCTCCAGAATGGTTCGCGTCTCCGCACGCTGGGTTTCCGCCAGCGGCCCGGGTTCGATGAGAAACTCCACGCGGTCAATTTTCCCGCGGCGGCCACTGAGTGCCTGCAGGTTGGGAAGATCCATCACCAGAAGCGTTTCCGGGATGCGCAGTCCTGCCCCGCCATCCGGAAGCACGCCGGCGACACGCAAGTCGACAATGCGCTCATTGATGATAAGCGGAAAAACACTTCCGCGATCCAGCGACTGCGCCTTCGCAAGCGCATGGGGAATATACACCGCCAGCGGATCGACGAAGCCCTGCCAGAATTGAGCAGCCTCCGTCATGCTGACCACGGGACGTTCGACAGGCAAATTCTGCAGCGCGATAAGGTCCAGCCCGAGCAGGGTGTAAGTAGTGCGTACTCCGATTTCCTCCTCACCGTCGTTCGCCTGCCGGGGCGGTGCTCCCGTTGTTTCCACCACGGGCACGATATGCACCGCGAGATCGCGGAGGGCCTCGCGCAGTTCCGGCAGAACACTTTCCGGCAGCCTGCCCGCCGGAGGGGTAATGACCCAATCGCTTTGCGTTGTTAGGAGACTCGTAAACTGTTGGAAGCCGGCCACCGCGGCGCGATTGGCCAGGCGGACGGCGAAATAAACCGCCACTCCCAGCGCAAGAATCAACACCAGCAGAATGGATGTGCCGGGCGCCAGCCGGCAGTGCCGCCATGAAAAGAGCCTCAGCAGCAGTGCGGTCATGCGGTCCGTTCCTCCGCTGCAATTTCTCCATCGCGCAGATGAATGGTGCGGTGGCAAATGCGCGTGGCTTCCGCGCTGTGGGTGACAAGCACGAGTGACGTGCCGGTTTCCTCCGACAATTCCTGGATGAGATTCAGAACGTTATCGCCGCTAACAGAATCCAGATTTCCCGTTGGCTCATCCGCGAGCAGCAGGGAAGGCCGGTGGATCAAAGCACGGGCGATGGCCACCCGCTGCATTTCGCCGCCGGACAGTTGCGAAGGGAGCGCCTCCGCACGATGCGAAAGTCCCACGCGTTCAATCAGCTTCTTTACGCGCTCCGTCCGTTCGCGTGCCGGCAGGCCATTGAGTTGCAGCGGCAATTCCACATTCTCCGCGGCTGTCAGGGTGGGCAGCAGATGGAAAAATTGAAAAATGGTGCCGATATCCCGCCGCCGCAGCGCGGCGAGTTCATCGGGAGAAAGGGTTTCTATGGCCTTGTCCCGCAGCCGGAGGGTGCCTCCATCCGGGCGATCCACTCCGCCGAGGCAGTTCAGCAGTGTCGTCTTGCCGGAACCGGAAGGCCCCATGAGGGCCAGCCGTTCACCGGCAGAAAGCGTTAGGGAAACGCCGCGCAGCACCGCCTGTCCGTCGTAGGATTTGGTCAGAGAGGAGGCAACGAGAAGCGGAGCAGACAGGCCGGTCATGGAGAGGGAGGACACCCCGTATTCATCCGGCGCGGAACTCTTCGCAAGAGCCCGCACGGTCATCCCTAACCATTCTGGAATTTCACATCCCTCACTTTCTTCGGGCCGTACTTTTCCTGAAGCCTGAGAAGAATGTCTTTTTTCAACCGCCGTTCGAGGTCGTAGCGCACGGAAGCCTGCAGAACAGCCACGTGCAGCACGCCGCGGCGCAGCGAAACCGGTCGGGAGTGCCTGCCGAGAAATTCGCCCACGGTTGCTTCCCACTCCGCGGCGACTTCCTCATGGTTGAGCCGGTCTTCGATGCCCGCGCGTTTCATGACCCGCCCCACGACGTCTCCCACTTTTCGCTCATAGCCGGTCAGGTCCGGAGGAATGTAAACACCGCGCCAGTCCGCCAGCACCCTGCGCTGCAGCCGCTTGCGGGCGCTCTCGGCGGTTTCCGCCGGCTTGCGGTTGGCGCGTTCGGGATCAGTCATTGCGTTGACGGTCTCTATCCATCAGGTGATTTGCCCGAAAGGGCAACTTCTGTTTAATTGCGGGAAGACGCGATTGGTTGCGCTGACAGCATTATTTTGTACGACGACGTGGTTGAAGAAGCAGTATTCTGCGGTGCCCGCAGCGGCGACCACCGCCGCGTGGACTGGTCCGGCAGGGGGCCCGCATCAGTTTTACAGGGCGAAACTCAAGCCCTGATAATTTTCGGTACGACCGGGTCATACCGGTGCTGCCAATATGAACTTGACCCAATCTCCCGCCCGCCAACTCTGATCGCATGGCCTCCCGTCCGCACACAGTCAAGTTTCCGTCCTCCCTGTTTGAAGTCATGACTCTGCGCGCAAAGTCTCTCGGCTATCGTACGGGTGCGGACTATGTCCGTTCACTTGTCAGGTACGATGCCCTCGTTCAGGGCGGCCACGACGTGACGCTGCCAATTGCCCATCTTCCTGACGCCGACCAAGACCGCATCGATGCTCAACTTCTTGAGTTAACCAAACGCGGCACAGGCAAGCGGGGTCAGTTGTTGTCGAAGTTAATCGAACGCGTTGCGGCGGCAGGCAAGCAGCCGTCCGGAGAAACAATTGCGAAGAGTTTGTGAGGATCGCCCGGACAGGGACCCGGTTCGGAGAGGCTCACTTTGTCCTTGTCCGGCAGGGCTGGTTTCCGCCAGTGTGAGACATGCGGAAATTCCTCAGTGGCGTCCTTTTACTGTGTTTGCCGGTGTCTGCTGCACAGGCGGCGAGCATTTCGCTGCCGCGGGCGAAACCCTCCGTTTCCGGAAAGCTCTTCGATCGTCTCGGCCCCGAAGCGACAGGCTTGGATGCCGTGAACCGCATTGTGCCGGACCATGCCAATGCTCATCTGTATGCCACCGGTATGGGAGGCGGGTCGCTGGCCGTGGGAGACGTGGACCGTGACGGGCGGCTGGACATCTTCGTTGCCGGAGGCGCCGGGCCTAACGTTCTTTACCGGCAGACCGGGCCGATGAAGTTTACTGACATCACGGCGGGTGCCGGACCCCTCCTCGATGGTGGTACATCATGGGCTACCGGTTGCGCCATGGTGGACATCGACGCGGATGGCGATCTCGATATTTTCGTCTGCAATTATGAGTCGCCCTGCCAGTTGTTCATCAACACCGGTCGCGGCCCTGACGGGTCGCCCGTGTTCTTTCGCGAAGCCGCAGGGGTTTCGCAGTTGAACATCACTGATGCCTGCGCGGTGCCGTTTTTCTGTGATTACGACCGCGACGGCGATCTCGATCTGTACATCGTCACTGGACGCGTGGAGGACCCTGCGGGCTATCCCGAAAAGCTCGCCGTGGAAATGACGGATGGAGTGCCAGCATTGAAAAAGGAGGCACAACGTTATTACGAACCGGTCACTGCCAATGGTGGAAAGACGTGGACGCCGGTGCCCGCGGGCAGACCCGATTATCTGCTGCGCAATGAGGGTCTCACGCCGGAGGGAACTGTTTATTTCAGGGATATCAGTCAGGCTGCCGGCATCACCGCGCGCGGGGAAGGGGAGGGCGCTGTTTGGTGGGACGCCGACGGCGACGGCTGGATGGACCTGTATGTTAGCAATGCCGGTCATGCTGCCGATGTGCTCTATCATAACCAGCGCAACGGAGGGTTCCTGACTGCCACTCCGGAGCAACTCTCCGTTCTTCCCTGGCACGGCAGCGCGGCTGCTGTGGGCGATTTCAACGGCGACGCGCTGCCGGACCTGTTCGCGGGTGGCATGGGATATCCGCGCCGCGCGGACCGCTGCCTGACAGAACTGCTGAGTAACGATACGGAACGCGCGCAGGCTTTGTTTTCCTCACCACCCCAGGAGGAGCGCAGCGCGCTTTTCCTGAACAGCGGAGCCGCGCGGTTTGCCGAATGCGCGTGGCTTGGCGGCGTGGCCCGGACAGGAGCCGTGCGCGGCGCGCAGTGGCTTGATGCCGATCACGATGGCCGGCAGGATCTTTTCCTCCTGCATGGTCAGGCGCGGCGCTTTGGTGACCCGGCAATCTCTGCGCCTGGCGTCAAAACCGGCAAACGTCTCTGGGATCTTTACGCCAAAGGAGAGCTGCAAAAAGAGCCGCTCATGGCGATGCGCAACACCGGCGGACTGAAATTGGAGGATGTTAGCGATGAATGGGGACTTGGACAGTCCTTTGCCGGTTCGGCCCTCGCCGCGGCGGATTTTGATTCAGACGGCGACCTGGATCTGCTGGTCCTCGCTTACGACGAAGCGCCGGTCATTTATCGCAACGGCGTCGTAAAACAGAACGTTCTAACGATCCGGCTGCTCGGTCCTCCCGCCAACCCTTACGCCATCGGCACCATCCTCACCGCTAAAGGCGACAAGGGCAGTCGCTGGCAGCAGATTATGCCCTGCAACGGCGGTCGTGGGCAGGGTGATACGGTTGTGCATTTCAGCCTGGGGAGCGATCCCGTAATTCAGGAGCTTCTCATCCGTTGGCCGACTGGAGCGGAGCAGCGGGTCACCTCTTTGATCGGCGGCAATGCCTACGCCCTCAATTATCCTGCGCGCCCGCAGCCCGCTCCTGAAGCGGCGCCGCGCGAAACATTTTTCACAAAGGTTCCGGCCCTGGAGCGGATTCGGCACACGGACATGAGCAGCAGGGAATTCACGGCTCAAACGCTCCTGCCGTTCACGAATGCGACTGCAGGCCCTGCCCTCGCGTGGACGGACGCCGACGGCGACGGAGACTACGATTTGTTTACCGGTGGCGGCGCGGGTGGTGCCGGCAGGTTGCGATTGAATGACGGCCAGGGTCGCATGGTGTTGGAATGGTGTCAGCCTCTGGAAGACGATGCCGCCTCCGGGGTGGTGGATGCGGGTGCCGTTTGGTTCGACGCGGATGCCGATGGCGATGTGGATTTGTTTGTCGCCGGCGGCAGCACCAGCCACAAGGGTTCATCCCCGGTGCAGCGCGACCGGCTTTACCTCAATGACGGAAAAGGCCAGCTTTTTTCCTGCTCCGCCGATGTTCTCCCGCAGGACGGCCAGGCTTCCAGCATCGTTTGCGTCGCAGACTACGATCACGATGGAGACTTCGATATTTTCACCGGCGCACGCGCGCTTCCGGGTGACTACGGCAGTGTGCCCGGATGTCAGTTGCTGCGCAACGACAGCACGGGCGGCATCGTGCAATTCACCAGCGCCGCTGCTGAGATGGACCTTCGTGTTTCCGGTATGGTCACCAGTGCGGTGTGGACTGACCTCGACAATGACACGTGGCCGGATCTGGTGATTGCCTGCGATTGGGGACCGGTGCGCATTTTTCTCAACCGCGTCGGCAAGCGGCTGGAAGAGGTAACCTCAAAGTCTGGCATGGAAAAAATGTCAGGCTGGTGGCAATCCGTCGTGAGCGCAGATGTGAATGGCGATGGCAGCATGGACCTCATCGTGGGCAATGCAGGTGCCAATTCCGCGCATCGCGCACCAGTCACAGCATTCAGCGTTCGTCCGGAAGGCGTGGCAACGCCCGTCTTCCTGATGACAGAAAAATTCGGCAACGCGCTCTATCCGGAACGAAGCCCGGCCGCCATTGCCGCCGCGATTCCTCCGCTAAACGCAAAGTATCCCCGCTATGCCGACCTCGCAGCGGCCACTGCGGCGGACGTTGCGGGGAAGGAGGGACTGGATTCCGCGGTGAAACTGGAGGCCGCCGTTCTGGAAAGCGGCGTGTTCATCAATACACCTGCCGGTGAGCGCCAGCCTCCGAAATTCGTTTTCCATCCGCTTCCGATGGAGGCGCAACTGGCTCCGGTTTTTGGAATCGCGGTGACGGATTTTGATGGCGACGGCGACCAGGATCTCGTCCTTGCGCAAAATTCGCGGAACTCACCGCCCGGTGAAGGCGCGCGTGATGGCGGTCTCTGCGCGTTCCTGCTCAATGACGGCAAAGGAAATTTTTCCACCATGAGCCCGGCGCAGAGCGGTCTCGTCTTCAGCGGTGAGTATCGCGCCTGCACGGTCGCAGACCTTAATTTCGATGGCCGTCCGGATGTCGTGATGAGCGCCTGGCGCGACGGACTGGCTGGTTTTATCAATACCGGCCCCCGCACGGCACCCATTCTTCGGGTGAATCTGCCGCCCGCTCTCGCACCCGGGGTGCGTGTGACGGTCGAGCGGACCGGTGTCCCTAACCAAACGGCGGAGTATGCTGCGGGGGGCGGCTGGCTCTCACAAAGTGCGCCCGCGCTTTTCTTCGGGCTCGGCAGCGGCCCGCGCAAAGGAGTGGTTACCGTGCGCTGGCCGGATGATCGTTCGTGGGTGCAGAGCTTCGACGAAACAAAACTGACCCTCACCGCGCCGGCCAAATGATTTTTCGCTTATCCATGAAATTCACTTTTTCTCTTTGGCTCCTTCTGATCATTTCCCTTGTGCGGGCTCAGGAGGATCCCGTGGCCGCCGCCAATGCCGCCTGGGCGGCCCGCGATTATGCGAAGGCGGCTCAACTTAGTGACGCACCCGCTGCCGCCGGAAATGCCGCCGCACTCTATATGAAAGGCCGCATGGCTGAAACCGGTCGGGGTGCTGCGCAGTCGCACGCCGCAGCGGCAAAGTTCTACCAGCAGGCGATGGAAAAGGACAACGCCGAAGCCACCAGTGCGTACGGGCGCTACCTTGTCGCCGGTCTCGGCGGCGTTGAAAAGGATGAGAAGCGCGGTCTGTTCCTGATTCGCAAAGCCGCGGAAGCCGGCAGTTCCGGGGCCATGACCATCCTTGGCGAATTCGCAGACCGCGGCGTAGGCCAGGAACCTGATCCGCGTACGGCTGCCTTTTGGTATCAGCGTGCGGCCGCGGAAAAGGATCCGCTGGGCTGCATGGGCCTCGCCCAGCTCTATGACCGCGGCGTGCCGGGGCTGGTGAAAGACGAGGGCCGTGCCACCGCACTCGTTCTCGATGCCGTTAAACTTGGCGAACCGCTAGCCATGAATGAAATGGGCATCCGCTACCAGCATGGCCGCGGTGTCGTTGCGGACAGTGTCGCCGCCGTCGGTTGGTTTAGCCTCGCCGCCCAGCACGACCTCGCCGCGGCCCGGATAAATCTCGGGAATTGTTATGAAAGCGGCAACGGTTGTGTGAAGGACTACAATCGCGCCGGCGCCAACTACGCCGCCGCCGCCAAACAGGGCCATCCCGTCGGCCAGTTCCTCCTTGCCTCTCTCTTCGAGCGGGGTCTCGGCGGCGAGGTCAACAAACTCTCGGCCTACGTCAACTACCATCGCTCGGCCTCCGGAGGATTCAAAGACGCTGAGTCAAAAAGGGATGAACTCAAAGCTGCGTTGTCGGCGGAGCAGTTGAAAGAGGCGGAGAAACTGCTGGCGCCGGAGAAATGAAAAGCATCGGGCGACGGCCTTCGCGCGTTGCCTAAATCGGCGTTGTCAGCCTCGCGGTCAGCGCTTTCTGTGTCGCTGCCTTATGAATCTCACCCGCCGTCATACTCTTGCCGCCCTGCTGGCTGCCCCGCTTGCAGGCATAGGGGGAGGGCGTGCCGCGGAGAGCGGAGAGCTTCTGACAAGGGAACAGGAGACAAGGCTGAAAAAATACCTGCCGCGAACTTTCCCGAAATTGAAAAAACGCGATCCCGTGTTTGTGGCGGTATGCGGCGATGAAATCAGCGCCTTTTACGAGCCCGGTGTCGCACCGTCGCGCGGCGCACATGTCATGGCGTGGCACGGACGATTTCTCGACCGGCTGGGGGCGTCATTTTTTTATCATGGCGGAGTGATGGACCTCGCGCCCGTTCCGGAGGGGGCGGCGCCGGAAATGAAAAAGAAATGGGAAGAGTACCGCCGGTTGCGCGAAGAGTGGGAGAAGGCCAAAAAAGGCGACCCTCCAAAATTGCCCGGACTGCCTGCGGAGGAACCCGGCGCGCCTTCCAGGGAACTGAGCGCCAATGACATCCTCCGGCTCACCCGGGTTCCGGGGGAACAGTTTTTTAACCGCAGCACGTTCTTTGCGGACAATTATTGCGAGTCAGGCGCCGTGGGAGTGCAGGTTTTCGATCCTCTGCTCAGCAGCGTCTTTCGCACGGAGGAAACGGACCTCGTGATTATTGCCTATGGTGCGCGGGATGCGCTGGAAGCAGCCTCACTGGCCACGTTTCGCACAGCGCTGGAGACCGCCGTGGCGGAGTGCCGGAAAAAGGGCGCGGATGTCATTCTCGCGGGGCCGCCTCCGGCGCTCGATGAAGCGGATGAGCGCGCGGCGATCGGCCGCTCCAGACCGTGGGCGGCGGTTATGCGTGAAGTGGCGGACGCGGCGGGAATATTCTTTGCCGACCTTGGTGCGGCGGCGGTTTATCAGCCATCGGATTTGCTGAACCGCACGGTTGCCAGCACTTTTCGCGCCTCTTCGGAACCTGTCCGGCGGATGTTCGACCACGGCCCTAAATTCAAGGACGGCCTGCACCCGAATGCCGCGGCTCATCGCCGCATGGGAGAAACCACCGCGGACTGGCTGATGAACGGTGAGCCCGCGCGTCCATTCGAAATCTCCGGCGAATTTCACGCCGGCCGCAGCGACTATGGCGATGACGCGCTGATCATCCGGGTCGCGCGGCGCGCCGATGTCCCTTTAACCATTGCGCTCTGTCCGCTGCGCTTCAATGGCTGGTCGGTGAAGCCCGGCAGTCCCGACCGGCTGCATACTTTCCAGCAGGGAAGAGGCGCGCGACTCTTCCGGTTTGAGATGGTCCCTAACACGGAGCCGCTCCAGGGTCATGAGGAGTTTATCCGTGGTTCGGCAATCGTCAGTGACGACGAGGCCCAGCATCTGGTGGACGTGAAAGTAAAGATCCTGCCTCTGGCCATGCTGTGGCCGGAACAGCGCATTGACGGCGCCTCCGGCGACTGCCTGCTCAAGTGCACCATGGTCAATACGGGCAAGGAGGACCTCGATTTATCCCTGACACTCGAAGTGGCCGGAAAGCAATCCGTGCTGCCGGGCGTGAAGGTGGAGTCCGGTGAACGCCAGGCAGTGCCGGTGCGGGTCCCGCTGCCGCCCGCGGACGGCGCGTTTCGCTTCAAGCACATCATCACGATCATTGCCGCGGCAGGCTCGCAGCGATGGAAGTTTACGCGCCGCATTGAAGGCGTTCGGCACGCGGGACTTCAACAAAAGCTCCCGCTCGTTCCTCTGGCCCGCTGGCGCGGCGATGTTTCTTCGGAAAATGCCGCCTCCACAGGAGCTTCTCTTTCCATCCAGGCTCACACGACGGGCATCTTTTTCCTTATCGATGTCCCCGCGGAAAACAGTTCGGCGATCATTGAGGGCAAGCCATGGGGCCGCCTCGAAGTCCAGATGGACGGCAGGCCCGCGGGAGAAAATGGAACCCTCGGCTGCGTGGGACGCGTGGTTGTCGAGATTCCCCATGAAAACGGACGGGGTCGCGTGTTGCCGGTGCGGCCCTTTGCCTTCGGACGGTTTTATCCGTTTCCCTATGATCCTAACGGATTTATTTGCCCGGTCACCACGCTGCCGGACGGTGGGCGCCGCATTGAGTTCAACATGACACGGAAGTTTCTGCCCGCTCATGGATGGTCGCTCGACGGCTCCGGTCAAAACGATCTTGGCATCAATCTCCGCCTCTTTCTCTGCGATCCGAACACCGGCGGCTACAGCGAAGCAAAGACATTCGTCCTCACCGCTTCCAGCTTTCCTTCAGCCGATGCCCGCAGCCTGACCGTTCTGGAATTGCGGGACAAACCGGCCGCCCGCTGGTCTCTCCGCATTGGCTGACGCCTCTGCCCGTCCTTTTCAACACTGCATTCTTATGACTATCCGGCGGATCACTCTCCTCATGACCGCTCTGGCATGGCCGCTTCTGCCGTGCGCCGCCGATCCGGGGCACGAAATTCGAATTGAGGACATCAACGCTCAGATCGCCGCAAACCCCAACCTGCCCGATCTTTATTTTCAGCGCGCGGTCAACTATCGCGAAATCAATCGTCTCGCCGACGCGCGGGCTGATTGGGAAAAGTGTCTGACGCTGCAGCGCGGATTCCTGCCCGCCAGCCGGGAACTGGCGCGGCTTGATGAGCTTGAGAACCATCGCAATGAAGGCATCCAGCGGCTGGAGAAAGCCATCTCCGCCGCGCCACCTGAAGCCTCTTTTCACCTGCCCGGCTGCTATGCGCTGCTTGCGGACATGCAATTAAAAGCCGGGACGAATGAAGCGGCCCTTATCGCTGCGGAGAAAGGCATTTCGCTGTCACCGGAAATGAGCATCGACCTCTATCTCCTTCGTGCCGAAGCGCAGCGCCGGCTGGGCAAACACGATGACCGTGTGCGCGATCTCGCCTCCGCTACTGCGAAGCTCAAGAGTTTCGTCCTGCGCATCGCATGGATCGAAGCCCTCATCGACGCCGGACGCAGCGCGGAGGTGCTGCCTGAAATTCAGAAGGAAATTGATACCAGCCGCTACCGTTCCAGTTGGCTCATCCGCCGCGCGCGCGTCCGCCTCCACGACCAGAAAAAGGAGGACGCCATGGCCGACCTTCAGGCCGCCCTGACGGAAATCGAACCCCGCATCCGCCCGGAGTTTCCTGATCTTTCCCTAGTCTGTGACCGCGCCCTCATCCACGCCCTGCAGGGAAAGCGCGAAGAAGCCGCCAAAGAACTCGCCGCAGCCAAAACTCGCGGTGCCGATGGATGGATGACTCGGGTGCTGGAGGCGGTTCTCAGTGAAAAGAAGTCAGGACTTTAGTGCGGGGCGCCAGTAAGGCGGAAATGCAGGACAAAAGGGGTGGACCGCGGGCTTGCCTTGCAAAATGGCAATGCCTAATAATTCCCCGATGGTTTTCGGGGACTTCTCCACATTTTATCTTGATGACGGGGTGCTCGAAGCCCTGCAAACAGCGGCGCGGCAGGTCAGGGGCTGGCCGCAGCATTATATCGGAGTGGAGCATTTACTCCTGGCAATTCTGAAAAACGGAGACGGAGAATGCCCGGCGCGGAGGTTTCTCCAGACATTGCGAGTGGATGCCGGCGAAGTGCGGCGGACTCTGGAGGAGGAGGCCGTGAAGGGCTCCGGTCCCCCTTACGCGGAGCAGGTTTTCCTAACACCACAGTGTCAGTGTGTGCTGGCAATGGCCAATGAACTGCGACAGCAGCGCAAGGCCGGGCGGACGGATTCCGGTCACGTGACGGAGGCTGCGGCACGCGAGGGCAAGAGTCTTGCTGCATGGGCTGTTTATCACCACCTCGGTCTTGGGCTGGAGGAAATTGACTCGCTGCCTGCCGCGCTTCGGCGCGGTCTTCGCATTGCAGGCACGGCGTTCGGTGTCGCATGGGAGCTTCCATTGGCTGCGGAAGTTGAGGTGGATCGCTTCCTCGACTTCCCCGCGTGGGATGCGCGGTGTGGTCCTTATTCGAAGCTCTGGCAGGGACTTTGGCACCAAATGACCGTCGGTGTGTATCGGCGGGAGGACAATTTGCGCGTGGTCTTGACGCCCGGGAGATTCAGATTCGCAGCGGGTCAGTGGTTTTGGAACTGGGCCGTTCGGCGGAAGTCATCCGAACTGGCTGCCATTCCAGGAGCCCGGAGGATATCCTCAGTCTTCGCGCTCAAAGAGTGGCCGCGAACGATCACGGCACTGGCGGGCCGGCTGCAGCGTGACTTCTTCACCTCGCGGAAACCCGCGGGAAACCTGCGCCTGATGACGGGGGCGGATATGGCGTTTTGCCGTGATCTCTATACCCTTTTTGAGCAGCGCCGGCACGTGCCCCGTGGATTTGCGGAATCATTCGAAGAGTGGTTGAAGGCGTCTGACACAGTGCGTCTGGTGATCGAGTTTGAAGGCTCGCTGGCGGGATGCGGAGGCCTCAATCTTCGTGAGGATCCCAATCCCGAAGGCGGAGACGCGCCGAAACTGGCGGTCGGTTCTTTGTCTTTTGGTCTCGTGCATCCCCGGTTTCAGCGGTACGGGTTGGGCAATACACTGTTGGCGTCCCGCATGGTGGCGATCCATCGCATGGGCCATGCCATTTGCACCCTGGAAGGCACTACCTGCTCCGTTGCATGGCTGGAGCGTGCCGGGTTCCGCTTTTTTCACACATGGAGCACGCCGGCAGGGGAGCGTCTTTTCAGAGGCGCCATGGTAATCACCGATGAGGATGTCAGTATCCTCGAGGCGTGGCTCGGACTGGAGAGGATTGCAGTCCTCGCCTCATTGAACCCGCCGCCCGTGGAAGTTAGGATGCCAGCGCCTGATCAAACCTGGCAATGAGATCGTCGATCTCTTCCAGGCCGGCGCTTATCCGCAGCAGGTCTGATCTCACGCCGCACTGCGCAGCCCATTCCAGTTCTGTGTAGTGCGCGAGCAGCGTGTAGGGACAGCAAAGAGAGAAGTTAGTGCCGAGGCTCGGGCCTTTGCTGATCTTGAGATGGTCGTAAACGACGGAAGCTTTTGCCGGGTCTTTGAGAACAAAGGAAAGCAAACACCCGCGACCGGCTCCGGTCCGCGCCACTTCTTCAAAACCGTCGCCATCGCGCGGATAATAGACCGCCTCCACCGCCGGATGCTGTTCCAGCCACGCCGCCAGGGCGGCGGCGTTCTCGCTCATGCGGGCGGAGCGCTCCACAAAATCACGCGAGTTCTCTTCAAGCACGATGGCATCCTCATGCCACAGTTGGGAGTTTGAGGGCGACTCCTCACGCAGCAGGCGGTGCAGTGTTTCGTAATGCGGCGAGCGGGGATTGAGCGTCACCGCGCCGGCCAGGACGTCGCCGGTGCCTGAGAAAGCCTTGCTCAGGCTCGTGGTCACCGCGTCGGCGAACTTAAGAACGTCAATGTTGGTGACTCCGGCGATGGTGTCGTCGATGATGAGCAATACCCCGTTTTGTTTCAGAGTATCGGCAAACCGGCTCACGCGCACGCAGCGCAGCAGCGGATTGCTCGGCATTTCACAGAAGATGCCGCTCACGGCCTTTGCGGAGGCGAGTGCGTTCACCCCGGAGATCGCTTCGTCATCCGCGACGGGAAAGAATTTCGCGCCGCCGAACTCCTCCTGAACTTTGAGCACATCCACATACGGGAAGTCGAGTTGCACGCTCGGCAATCCCGGATGGATCACTCTTAACGCGCGATGCAGCGCCGCCACCGCTGCCATGCCGGAGGGGTAAAGAAAGATGTCGTCGCGATGCACTCCGTGGAGATCGGCCAGTCGCTCGCGGATTTTGACCTGGGCATCTTCGCCGGACTTTGACCACGCGCTCTCCCAAATTTCGTGACTGCGGAATTCCAGAAGCTGTTTCGCAAGCCTGCTGCTAAGAGTCTCTCCGCAGTAGCGCCAATACAGTCGCGCCAGTTTCATGCAATCGGACGGGAAGAGGACGGCGCAAGCCGGCCCCCGCCATTCCATCAAATGCACCTCGGCGACTGCCCTCGCCTTGATGAAGTCGCGGCAGCGTTCCGCAGCCTTGCGCGTGGGGAAAACGAGACAGTTCTGTCCGTTCCTTGCGAACTCGCGCTCAGCTTCCAGGCACAATTGGCTGACCAGCGGATGAAGGAAGAAACGCGGATATCCGCATTGCAGCGCCGTCGTCACGCGCGGGTTATTCTCTTCATAATCTATCACATCCTGCCACGTTGGCATCGCCACGGAAACCGCGTGAGGCGAATCCGGAAGCGGGATGCCAAGATCTTCCGGCTTCCACGCCGGGTCTGTCATTAAGTTGCGCATAGGGAGGTGGCGGCATGCGAAAATGCCGCAGTGTTAACGACGCGCTCGAAAACGATTGCAAGCACGTGTCTGTCGTTGGTGCGACGGAGTCCATGTCTTCGCGCCCGGTCTTGCCCGTCGTGATCGACTGCTGTATGGCTGCCGCACGATGACGGAAATGGGAAAAATGCTGCTGATCGCCGGGCTGGTTCTTTGCGCCGCCGGTGGTCTGCTGTGGCTTGCCGGACACTGGCAACTTCCGCGTCTGCCGGGCGACATCCGTATCGAACGTCCGAATTTCAAATTTTACTTTCCGCTGGGAACCTGTCTTTTGATCAGCGCCCTGGCAACTCTGGTCCTTTGGCTGATTCGCAAGCGTTAGCCATACTTAGAATTTTGCCGTGAACTGGGTGGCGAAGAGGTGCTCGAAATCGGAGTCGGCCCAGCGTTCGTGCTGGAGACCGTATTGGAGCTTGAGCTGCGTGTATGGGGTGAAGCGGTAACCGACCGCCGTGTCGATGCGCCAGATGTCGCGTCCCCAGGGAATGCGTTCGCCGTCGTAGTCGATATTGCTGTAGAACTGCTGATTCCAGCGCAGGGCGCCGAAGAGCTGCGGGGTGAATTTGTATTTTGCTTCAAGGTAATATCCCATGGTGTCGGCATCCCCGACGGTGGGGACTTCGAACCGGCACCAGTAGGCTTCGGCCCACAGTTGCAGGTGATGCCACTCAAATCCGATGTCCTGCCCCAGCGTAATCTGGCGATAGTCGCCAATGTCCTCTCCCGGCGGAAGCGTTGACTCCGCCTCCGGACGCAAGTAAGGGCCGGCAGCAGCGGAAAAGCCGAGATTCCATGCCATGTTAGGACGATAGCCCAAACGCGTGCTGAAGGCGGGATGGGAAAAGTTCACATGATTGGCGTCCCAGGATTGCGGACGGGAGGAGAGCCCGGCGTTCTTCATCTCGGCCGCGTATTCGAATTTGCGGAATTTTCCGGCGATGGAAATGCCGCTGGCATACGCGGGGCCCCAGACGACCGGCAAGCGTTCGTGCTTGTCGTAGTAGCCGTCCCCGAAATCAGAATACTCCGGCGTGGGAACGTGCCCCCATGCCAGAAGGGTGGCGGGCGTATCCACGGCATAATAATCCCAGATGCCCGTCAGGTTCTCGTAAACGAGAGGAGCGCTGATGAACGGATTGTCCCACGAAAGATGCCGTCCGGCATAGTTTCCGGTGACTGTGGCGAACTTGCCGAATTGCACGTTAAACCGGCCGTCCTCCCATGGCGTGTAACGAAGCGCGTACTCGTCCAGCCGAAGCTGCGGGCCGCGTTCCGAGGGGTCGAATCCGCGGTCCACGCGGGCCTGGGTGAAGAAATACAAATAACGGCCGGCCTGTCCATCCAGGAAAAGCGACAGACGCGGGTTGAACAGGAACGTGTCGTTGGAATAGATGAGACCCGGAGCGGTGGAGGGCAGTGTGTAAGTTTCAATGTCGAGGAGCCCGCTGAGTTTCAGGCGCATGTCACCGTTCGCGGAATGCCATGAGGTGAAGCTGCCGGGCCCGCTGCTTTTGTCAGGGCCGTCGCTGCGAACCGTTCCGGGGCAAAAGACTGCGAGGAACGATGTCAGGCAGCAGAGGGCGGGACGTTTCATCTGATGCTGGTGGCTGAGGTGATCGCGGCCCTTAGTGACTCGATGGTGATGGGCTTGCTCGCGATGACATCGACGTCCGGAACTTCCGACGGTTCGAGAAACTGACCGAATCCGGTGAGAAGAATGACCGGCGTGTGCCGCGAGACATGCTTGATGGCAGTGGCGAGTTGATCGCCATTCATGCCGGGCATGGATTTGTCAGTGATAATCAGATCGAAAGCGCCGTCGCCGAAGAGTTGCAGCGCCTCAGGACCGTCGCCGGCGGCGGTGACATCGTGCCCGTCGGCCTTGAGCATGGCGCACAGCAGCGTGCGGATGGGCTTTTCATCGTCCACGACCAGGAGCCGGAGCGGGCGGAGCGCGATGGCCGCAGTCTTTCCGGTGGGCAGCGGGGCGCCGGGCAGCTCCCGTTCGCTAACAGGAAATGACATGACGAAGGAAGTGCCCTGTCCGGGAGCGCTCTGCACATCGAGTGTGCCCTGATGACGCTGGATAATGCCGAAGCACATGGAAAGACCCAGGCCCGTGCCGCGGTCTCCCTTGGTCGAAAAGAACGGCTCAAGGCAGCGGCGCCGCACCTCTTCGGTCATGCCGGTGCCGTTGTCGAGAACGGTCAGGATAATGCGTTCGCCGTCACTCTGGGTGCGAAGCGTAATGGTGCCGCCTTCCGGCAGGGCGTCCACCGCATTGAAGATCAGGTTCGTCAGCATCTCGCGAAGGGCGGAGGCGTCGCCTTCGACCGGCTTAAGGTCCAACTGCAAATCGGTAGTCATCCGGATGGTCACCCCTCTGGAGAGAGCCTGATCCTTCCAGCGCGGTTGCGTCAGGGTAACCGTCTGCTGAACGAGCGTGTTGATGTCGAGCGGATGGAAGACCTCATGCTCCGCACTGTCGCGATAGAATTCGCGAAGGCGATTGACCACGCTGGCGGCATCGGTGGCGGCGGTGTTGATGGACTTTAGGTAATCGACCACCTCAGCGGGCTTGAGGGTGGCGCCGCGTTTGATCATCAATTCGCTGTAACCAAGAATGGGCGTCAGGGCATTGTTGAAGTCGTGCGCGACACCGCTGGCCATTTCGCCGAGCGCCCGCAACCGTTCCTGCTGGATGACCTGCTGCTGGGTGGTCTTCAGCTCAACCATGGCTTTTTTCAGGCCGGTGTTGAGAGTGCGCAGTTCATCGGCGGCGCGTTTGTTTTCAGTCACGTCATCCATCGAGCCCTCAAAGCGAAGGTCTTCGGCGTTTTCGCCATGCACGCAGCGCAGGTTGTGCGAAACCCAGATGCGCCGGCCATCCGCGCGGATCATCTCCAGTTCAAAATGAGCCACGGCGCCGGCCACGCGGGTCTTTTCCAGAAATCCGAGGAACTTCTCCGGCAGCGCATAGAGGGAGGTGGCGGGGCCGTCCAGTGCGGAGAGCATGGCCTGAGGAGACCGGAAGCCGCAAAGCGTGGCGAGAGCGGGATTGACACTAACAAAACGTCCCTCCGTGGTGAGCACAAAGATGCCTTCGGTGGCGTTTTCGAAGATGCTTTGATAACGGCGCTCCGTGAGATCGAGCGCCGCTTCGGCCCGCCTGCGCTGAAAGGCGTTGGCTTCCGAGGCCCGCACCAGTTGCGCGACGGGTTTTGACAGGCGGGAGGACAACAGGAGGCTGCCAATCAAACCCGCGAGCATCACAAGCGAGCCGACGAAGGCGATTTGACGCTGCTGCTGCTCCTGCTTTTCAAGAGAGGCGGCCATCGGATACACACAAACCTGAATGGCGGCGGGAAAGGCCAAACCGGAGTTCAGCGTGGTCGAGAACGCCATGCAGGGCATGCCCTGCGCAAACACCATGCGGCCCATGCCGGAGCCGCCCGCAGCTTCCGGAAGAACCGAGGCAATTTCCTTTTCCTGAAGAGCGGTGGGGGCATGAACACGCCCGCCCACAAGAATGCCGCTGGACATATCCTTGCCCGGTCTGGCGCGCGTTTGGATGGGCGGGAAAAAGAGCACCAAAGCGCCGACCGGGTTCCCGGTGGGAAGACTAACCATGGGGGTCACGATTATTTCGTCGATGGCGTTCTTTTTGTTTTTGCCCGCCTGCGCGACATAGCCGGTCTGCTGTTCCTCCGGCAGAGACTTGAGGTGCAATTGAGTCTGCCATGAATCGTCCTCCGCCGCAGCGCCGGCGCGCACCGGGCGGGGAATCAATTTTCCCTTTGCATCCAGGAACCTGAATTTGCGGGCGGTGAGCAATCTCAGTTCGGCTTCGCCGGCTTCTTCAGCGCTCATTTCCTCCACCACGTCGCGGAGTTCGATGTCCGCGTTCAGATAAAGGTCCTCGGCGTCGCCCTCTTCGAGAGCGGCAAGAATCCTTACCGAGTGGCGGGCGAGCCAGTGACAGCGCTCGGAAATGGCCTGGCGGCGCGCTTCCTGACTTCCGAGCTGCCAGCCCATCTCCCCCTGATACTCCTGCTGCAGACGCGCCCGGTCCGCCGTTTGAGCGGCGCGGTGTGCGAAATAAATGGCTGCGCTGGTGACACCGCCCACCACCAGCACCATCGCCACCAGCAGTTTTGCGCGGAAGGTGACGACGCTGTCTTTGCGCGGCGGGCTTTCAGTGTTCACGGAAAGTCGGCTTTGAGGGTGCCGCCGCTTTTCAATTCCACGGGAAGCTCCAGGGTTTTTTCGCTGCTGATCCAGGCTTTCAGCGTGAATTTGCCAGACGGAAGGCCCGCGAGCTTGAAGCGTCCGGCGGAATCCGTGGTCGTAAAATACGGTGTATCCAAAACCAGTAACACCGCCCACATGTGCTCGTGGATGTCACAGCGGAGCTGCACCATGCCGGGCTTGTCAAAGATTTGCGAGGGAATGGGCCGTTCAGACGGAAGGAAACGGCCAAGGTCGAAACGCTTCGGTTTGGAGAACGAGAAGACATTGTGATAGGTGTCGTCCTCATTGGGAAACTCCACTGACGTGCCGGTCTGCACCGGCAGCAGCGCCGGAACGAAAGCAAGATCCTTCTGGACCATCCGGGCTTTCGGGGGTGACGCCGGTGCGGGAAATTTTCCTTCCAGATAAACCACCGCCATTGCCGGAGACATGGCGACGGCGCCTCCTTTGCTAACAACCTGATAGCGCTGGATTTTAACCGGAGCGCTTTTCGTCTCCGGGAGCTTCACGTGGCCCTCGACGGCTGCCTGTCCCGTTACGGGTGCGGGGGCTTTTGACACTTTTTCAGGCGGTGTAGCGGGGGCGGGAGAAAGGGCGGGAGCGGCCTGTCCTTTTTTGGCGACTGGGGCCACTTTTCCCTTCCGCGCGGCAGACTGGGAAAACGCGCTGGCTGGAATGGCCAGTGCGCAGAGGCAGCAAGCCAAAAACGCGCGCGTCATAATAAAAAGGGGGCGGGAAAAATTCAGTAGTTCAAGAGTTTCTGGAATTTACAATAAATATACGGCAGTGTCAACATTTAGCGCCCCGTGAAGAGATGGTGAGATTCTCGCAAGCAGGCCGGGGGGATAAGAGTAGCAAAAAGGAATGAGAGGCTTTGCTTGCTCTAACGTGAAAGTCCTGCTACTGGCCGCCGCTTTCCATGAAGCACCTCCTTTCACTCCAGTCCCTGTCCGCCCGGGACATGCGCCGTGTTTTGGAACTGGCGATGAAGTTGAAGCAGGAGCGGAAAAACCGCAGTTTTCGTCCGTTGGAGGGGCAGTCATGGGCGATGATTTTTACGAAGGCGAGCACGCGCACACGCGTGAGTTTTGAAGTGGGTGTGCGGGAGCTGGGCGGGCATGTCCTTTATTTGAGTCCGCGGGATACTCAGTCCGGGCGGGGAGAACCGGTCGAAGACACCGCGCGGGTGCTGGGACGCATGGTGCATGGCGCCATTATCCGCACGTATGCGCAGAGAGACGTGGAGCAGTTCGCGGCCTACAGCGGTATCCCCACCATCAACGCGCTGACGGACGAAGAGCATCCCTGCCAGGTGCTGTCCGACCTTCAAACGATGATGGAACTGTGCGGCGGATTCGAGGGGAAGAAGGTGGTGTATTTCGGCGACGGCGATAACAATATGGCGCGCTCGTGGATGTGGGCGGCGGAGAAACTGGAGTTTCAGTGCGTGATTTGCGCGCCGGAGGGTTATCAGCCGACGCCGGCATATATGAAGAAGTTCCGCACCGGCAATGTGAGCATCGAGTCTCATCCTTCGCGCGCGGTGAAGGGCGCGGATGTGCTCTACACTGATGTGTGGGTGAGCATGGGCATGGAGGACGAGAGCGCGCAGCGCATGGAGGATCTGCGGGACTATCAAATCAATGCGGCCCTCGTGAAAAAGGCGAAAAAGGATGTGCTGGTGATGCACTGCCTGCCGGCCTACCGCGAAAAGGAGATTACGGCGGAAGTCCTGGAAGCGCATGCGGACACTATTTTCCAGGAGGCGGAAAACAGGCTGCACACCCAGAAGGCGATTCTGGCATTGCTGGCGGGAAGTCAGGGGAATGGAGGTTGATGATTGTTAGGATTCAATTGAGCCCGGGAATGGAAATTTCGCCGCTCCCCGTTTCTCCGGATTGAACTTGAGCCCGGACCTTGCGGCGCAGGGCCTCGTCTTTGATCGTATTCGCCCATTCCGCCGCGGCGGCGGCATCGACTGATGCCCGGGAACGGGCCATGGCGGCGGCGGCCTGGTCGTAAGCGGGGAAATCCGTGTGGCTCTTGAGCCAGCGGCCGGTGCCTTCCTCGTCGTTGCGCAATTGAATGTAATACTCAAGTTGGAAATACTTTCCGGTGTCGGGATGCGGTCCCATGGCTGCCACGGCATCCAGGAGGCGTTCCGGTGATTTCCAGCAGGTGTTGCGCAGCAGCCGGTCCACTGGTTCGTCGTCCCACCATGGCTTTCCCTGCTGGGTGCCCAAGAACTCCCCGGGAAACGGGACATCCGCACTGCGGACGTACATATCCTGAAGCGTTCGGAAAGAACTGGTCACAAACCCCGGATCGGTGGCGTGAATTTTTTGAATAGTCTCAAACCACCGCGTGGTCGCTGGCGCACCCTCCTTCTGCCAGATTGTTCGCAGCATTTCCCATGACACCCCGCTGTCGCGCGCCGGGGATTCCGGTTTGGAGGCGAGGAGGAAGGCGGTGGCCTCCTCCGCATTCAGTTCGGTCCATCCCTTCATAACGCCGGGGACCATTTCACTGGCAAGGCTTGGGGCCGCCTGTGAATTGACCCATTGCATGGCTGCTTTCGGATCGCGGTTGCCCCAGCCGTAGCCCACTTCGGATGCCGTGGAGAATCTCTGCAGCGCAGGGTTCTTTTCAAGAAACTCCAGCGCCGCAAGACTGTCGCGGTTCCCCCATCGCCGCCAAAACAGGATCCACTCCCAGCCGTGGGCTTCGGCACCGCCAGCGGCTTCCAGCACTGCTTCCGCTGCAGCCAAATCTTCGGGTGCAGCGTGATCCAGACAATAGAGCCATGCAGACAGGCGAGCCGCAGGATCAGGGGTCGCAAGAGCGTTCCGCATCCTTGTGATCAAGGCGCTTTCACCGGCCTTGTCCGGTGCTCCGTCGAGAGCCGGCTTCGAGGGCTTGGATGGTTTTGTGGCGGGACTGGCTTCGTTCCCTGAGAGGTATCCGCCGGCGAATGTCAGGATCACCGAAGCGCACCAGCATAAAGGCAGCGTGTGTCGTTTCATTTTGAGGGATCTTGCAGATTCTTCAAAGCGTTGGTGCGCAATGCCTCTTCTTTGATCGACCCAGCCCAGTGCTGAGCAGCCGCAGGATCTGTGTCTTTCAACACCGACGCGTAAGCCGCGGCTACCTGATCGCTGCCCGCGAAGTCCGGGTGTGCTGTTAGCCATTGTCCCGGGCCTTCCGGGTCTTTGCGGACCCGGACCCATTTGACGACAGCCAGTCTCACCCCGTAATATTCACCGGTCCCAGGATCAGGGGGAAGGCTGGCCACGGCGTCCATCAACTTCCCGGGCTCTCCCGTCTTGAAAGGTTCGAGGCAATTGTGCAGGCCCTCAGGGTCGAACCACGGTTTTCCTATGTGGCTGCGCGCAAAATCCAGGGCGGCGGGGCCGTCGTTACTTTGGGACCACGCTCGTCCGAGAGACTTAAAAACCTCCCTCGGAAACGTCATATCACCCTGGAACCGCCCGGCAAAAGTATCCAGCCATGCGGTAACGCCCGCTTTTCCTTTGGATTGCCAGACGCCTTTGGCGAAAGCGGCCGCTGTCCGCGGTGAGCGTACCGGGTCGTCCGGGGACGCGTCGATGATGTATGCTCCAGCGGCCGAAGGGTCGCTCGCGGCCCAGGTGGAAAAGGTGCCTTCGAGAAGGGTGGGATCAATGAATTTGCCGGGTTCACGGATCCATTCCAAAACCCCCAGCGGATCACGTGACGCCCAGCCTGCAGCTAACTGATGTGATGGAGAGTTGTCATCGTTATTGATGTGCTCCCCCTTCCACGCAACTGCAGCCCTGGGATCCAGAGAGCCCCAGCGGTTCCAGAAGAGACCGGTTTCCGCAAAGTAGAACCGGCCCTTGTGCCGGGCTTCCTCCAATAGCTCTGCTGCCCCTTGCATGTCTGCGGCGGTCGCGGACGCCATGCAGGCGACCCACTTTTCCATGCGCGACACTCCGGACGGGTCGGCGAGGACTTCCTTCATCCCCGCAAGCATGGAGCCGGAGGAAGTGTTAGTGTTTTCGTCGGCCGTGGGTTGCGTGAGCGATTCCTCCGGTGCCTTTCCGGGTTCCGGTTTTGATGCCACTTCAGGCGCGAGAGGAATTCTGAACGGGTTCCTTTCCGCGGCTGGCGCGCTTTCCCTAACGGCTCGTCCGGCCCAAAGGGCGGCGGCGAGGGAAAGAACCCAACCGGCCGTAAGGACGACGCGATTCATGACGAGGGATGAATGTCCATACGGTAAACACCCCGCCTGACAGTGGCGTAGTTGATTCTACTATCCGCGCAGTTCCTACGCACCATGCACCAATACCAACTCAAACAGGAAGGCGGGCGCTGGACGCTCATCGCAGAAGGCAGTGACCGCGCCATTTGCACATTTGAATCGAAGAAGGGCGCGCTGGCCTGTTGCCTTGAATTCGCGCGCACGCGCTCGGGCCTTGTCGCCGTTCTGCGGCGGGATGGGAGAATCGAGCGGCGATTGTATCCCTCTTCATTCATCAAATAAGACAGGGAGCGTTCACACAAGAATTTCCCTAACAATTTTTCCGTGAACGTCAGTGAGCCGGTAATCGCGGCCCTGATGGTGGAAGGTGAGGCGTTCGTGGTCGAAGCCGAGACAGTGGAGGATCGTGGCCTGAAGGTCGTGAACGTGGACGGGATTTTCGGCGACGTGGAACCCGAGATCGTCGGTGCTGCCAAATGTCAGGCCGGGACGGATGCCGCCGCCGGCCATCCACATGGTGTAGGCCTGCGGGTGGTGATCGCGGCCCTGACTGCGGCCCAGAGAGGGATTGGTCTCCACCATGGGAGTGCGTCCGAATTCGCCGCCCCAGATGACGAGTGTATCCTCGAGCAAACCGCGGCGTTTGAGGTCGAGCACCAGAGCGGCGCTGGCTTTGTCAGTGGCGGCGGTATTGTTGCGGACGTTGCCGGTGACGTCGCTGTGAGCGTCCCAGCCTTCGTGGTAGATATTGATGAAGCGAACGCCGCGCTCGATCATGCGGCGCGAGAGCAGGCACGCGCGGGCGAAGTCGGCTTTGTCAGGATTGCAGCCGTAGAGGTCGAGCGTTTCTTTCGACTCGCTGCGCAAGTCCATGAGTTCCGGCGCAGAGGTTTGGAGACGGAAGGCCATCTCGTAATTGGCGAGACGGGTCGCGATTTCCGGATCGCCCTCCGCCGCGAGACGGCGGCGGTTGAGGGTGCCGACGAGATCGAGGGTGTCGCGCTGGGCCTTTGCATCAAGCCCTGGAGGGCTGGCGACATTGAGGATGGGATCGCCCTGATTGCGAAAGCGCACCCCGGCATAGGTGGTCGGCAGAAAGCCGCTGCTCCAGAGCGCGGAGCCGCCGCTGATGCCGCTGCCGGTGCTCATGACGACGAACGCAGGCAGGCTTTGCGTTTCCGCGCCGAGTCCGTAAAGCGCCCAGCTTCCCATACATGGGCGACCCGGCTGCGAGAAGCCGGTTTGGAAAAAGATCTGCGCGGGCGCGTGATTGAACTGATCCGTTTTGCACGATTTGATCAGGCAGATCTCGTCAGCGATTTTCGCGAGATGCGGCAGCATTTCGGAAAGCTCGGCACCGCTTTGCCCATGGCGCGCGAATTTGAACTGCGGGCCGAGCACCGCGGCATCGGGCCGGATGAAAGCGTAGCGCTGGCCGCCGATGACCGAGGGCGGGAGGGGCTTTCCGGCGAGTTTGGTGAGCTGCGGCTTGTAATCGAAGAGTTCCAACTGACTCGGCGCGCCCGCCATGAAGAGGTGAATTACCCGCTTCGCCTTGCCGGGAAAATGTCCCGGCAGCGGATTGGTGGCGGCAGCAGCGCGGGGCGCAAACGCATCGGTCAGGAGCGAGGCGAGAGCGATCTTGCCCACGCCGACTCCGCAGTCCCGCAGAAAATGCCGGCGTGAAATGTTAGGAACGGGGGTCATGGAAAATGGTAAACCCGGGCCGGTGCCGCGGCAAGGCGGCATCGGTCCCGGGCGGGGAAACCGTTCCGGGAGCGGTGCGGACTGCAAAGCCCACACCGCTCCGCTCACGCCTAAGTCGTAACCATGCGTTCGAAATCTGCTGCGGCTTGCTGCGGACCGCCAACTGCGGCGTCTGGCTTGTTTTTTGGACCATCGAGTATGAATCCGTACACTCAGGTCCAAAAAAACCGCGCCATCCTTGCCTTGACGGCCCTCGCTGCGCCTCGCGACGATTTCGTCCGCATCGTTGCGACTAAGCTGTTGGCTTTCTGCCCGTAAGCATTGAGACCAGAGCCAGCACCAGGAAGACGAAGAAACAGATTTTCGCAATGTCCGCAGAAGCTCCCGCGATGCCGCCGAATCCGAGCACAGCGGCAATGATTGCGATGACGAAGAAAACGAGCGTGTAGTGCAACATAGGATAGAGTGGGTTGTTGCGAAGTTCGTTTGCATGGGGTGTGCCTTTGGCGCCGGAGCGTGGGAACGGGAGGAAAGAGGGGTGCCGGGGGGTGCCTGGCGCATGTTGGGGGCGGGCTGTCTTGCAGGCTGCACGGGCGACGGGCCGGAGAACGGCGAGGCCGGAAACTTCCGCATCAAACTTCAACAGGCATTGGCGTTTTTAGGAGGAACGACGGGTGGCGGCAGGAAAAGGGAAGGGGAGGAGTGGGATAGTGGAGAATGGATAATAGATGAATTGGATGGGAGGGAGGGAAACGGAGGGGCATCGTGAATCGTGAATCGTGAATCGTTAAATCGGAGGGGCGGAGGAGTAAGAGTATGAGTGGGAGTAAGAGTAGGACGGTTCGGATGGGAGAGGCTTGATTTACCTTGATTTTCCGAAGCGGGGGCTGTGGTTTCGGTGGGAGGAGGGGAGGCGACGGGTTCGGAGGAGGGGGTTTTGGCGGCGGCGCGGGCGGCGGCTTGATGCTGGAGTTTGAGGCGGGCGGCGCTGTGGTCGCCGCGGCGCAGGGAGGAGATGGCGCGGGTCAGGGCGTAGAGAGGCTTGAGTGGGGATAATTGAGAATTGATAATGGAGGAATGGGCTCGGGGTGGAGGAGGTGGAGATGATGGGGAGTCGTGATTGGTTGAATCGGCTGGTTCGGAGGAGGTGCGGGAAGCGCCAGGGGAACCGAACGAGACTTGCTGGAGGGCCATGGCGAAGTGGACGGAGAGGAGGCGGGCGGCGTAGTCGGCCATGCCGGTGGCGGCGGATTCGATATCGGCGGCGGACTCAGAGAAGAGTTGGAGGCGTTCGAGGAATTCACGGCGGGTTTGCCATTCCTGGAAGCCGCCCTGACGCCAGTTGCAGAGGTTCTGTTCGTTGATGGGGTTGCCGTCGAAGGAGTCGCGGAGGATCTGCTGAACCTCGGGAAGGCTGTTGAGCCACTCGGCGAGGATGCGGGCGGGGACGTTGCGGTCCATGCGATGGTTGACTTCTTCGCGGAGGGGACGGGGGAGGGATGCGATTTTACCGATGTGTGACATGGGAGGTGGATTTGTGTTTAGGATACCTCCGGTGATTAAAAGTTTTTTTGTCAAATGGTTTTGGTGCGGAGTGTTAGTGCGAAGAGTCTGAACCGGGAGGAAGGCGTAAACGCGCGGATGGAATGTGCCTGGTTGACTGGTCGAATTTGTTAGAAAAACCATCTAACAAGGTGCTTTTCGCCGTGCTGTTTTGGCGATTTCCCCGGGGTATCGTTACCATCCGGAACGTAACGATGGGTTACTAGCTCCTGCATTGAGGGCTTCGATTGCAGGGCCGTCGAGGACCGCGTGATTCTTTGAAATTGGAGAGGCGCTCGGTGGATAGCGACGCTAAACACACAGGAACGACCGGGTTATGCAGATAAACAGACTCAACTTTGCCTCCTTGAGGCCGCAGGATCTCGAGGTTGATTGCCTCGACGCCGTAAACCTCGATGATCCGGAACAATACCTTACCCCGTTTGTCCAAACACGTTTGGGCATCTGGGTCTACAGATTCCGTGAGCCACGGTGGAAGCTCTACGCGATTGAAATGAACGGCGGTGAGTTGTTCGACACCAATGAAGCCGAACGCTCCGGTGTTGTTTCTTATTACGGCCTGGATTTGTCACCTGAGCAGCTTTGCACCCTTGGCGAGGGATTTCTGCACTTCGAGACCGACTTCGGTGCCCATCCGGCGAGCAGATTCTTATTTAGCTACTTCGATGGGTTGCTTTACAGCACAATTCATGACGCTGAAGGGCAATTCCTCAACTTATCCGTAAGCGATGTGGCTTCTGACTGACGAGACCGATCCCTGGACGAGACGGTCAATTCACTCGAAGATATCCTGATAGCGAAGGACTCCCTGGATGGCGTAGCAGCATTGGGACTTTTTCTGATTGGCGACAAACCCCGGAACGTAGTGGCTCAGACCGGCGTATTCCGACCTGCACTGCATCACTCCCCGGGCGCGTGATGAACATTGGGTTCGGAGAAATTGAACTGGAAGAAGAAGTCGGCAGGGCTGGCCTGGCGAAGTGAACCTGCCAACGCACTCGACAAGTAAGCATTTGACGCGCGACCATAGGACCCACCCTCTCTCAGGCCGCGAGCGATTGCACCGCCGCAGGTTGCAGAGGGGCGGCGAAGGCTGCGGGAGTCAGCGTATGATGATCCACGGCATGGTCACCGGGGGGTGGTTCACACCATTGCCGAATAGCGGTGGGGACTTTCGGCTTCGTGAGCATCGGGACCGCGGTGGGCGATGAGGGAGGCGGCGGGGTTTTTGAAATCGATGCCGGCGAGAGTGGTGTAGTGCCTGAAGATGTCGGTATTTTCGAGATAGCCGGCAAAGAGCTCGCTACCCGGCCCGAAGGCGGTGAGTTGGACGTAGTCGGCGGTGTGCGTGTTGCCGGTCCAGCCGACGCCGTAGCGGTTGCTCATGACCTGACCCAACTGAGTGACAGCGGGATTCATTTGGTCATAGAGTTGCGGAGCGGCCCCGGCGAGGACTTTTGAGAACAACTCGGCGCGGCGCATGGACATTTTGTAGCCCGTGGCATCGGCAATGATGGAGACGATCTTTGCGGGATCGATGCGATGAGCATCCATGCTGTGCGCAGCGGTGAACGTTTTGCCTTCTTTGGCTGCTTTCTCTTTTTCCTCCTTTTCTTTCTTTTCCCGTTCCTCTTTTTCCTTCTTTTCCCTTTCGGCTTTCTCTTTTTCCTCCTTCGCCCTTTCCTCAGGTCGCTTGGGCTTGGGCTGCGGTTCGAGAATCGCCATGGGATCGGCGACTTCGAATTTATCCTCCGGGTCGGAAGGAATCGGCGGAACCTTGATTTTCTCGCCGGCTTTCTCGAGAAGCTTCAGGATTTCCGGGAAAGACATTTTGGCGTCCTTGATGGAGGCAAATTGATGGGAAGAGGTGCGATAACCGCCGCCCATGCCATTGAGGCCGAGATTGGAATTGGCGTGGTCGGTGGTGAGGACGATGAGCGTGTCCGGATGGCGGCTCTGAAACTCGAGGCATTCGTCGAGTGCTTCATCGAGCGCGATTTGATCATGGAGAGCGGCGGCTGCATCCGAGTTGTGAGCCGCGTGGTCGATACGGGCGCCTTCGACCTGAAGGATGAAATACTCGTAGCGCTCCAGCCGTGTCAGGGCCGCACGGGTCATGGCGGCAAGAGTGGGAACTGATGATACGAGGCCGGCATTGGCGCGATGGTCGATGGCGTAAGGCAGATGTCCGTAGCCGAACGTGCCGAGCAGGCGGGTATCGGTCGGTGCCTTTTCGAGAGTGGCTTTGTCGAGCACGACGGAATAACCGGCTTTGGCGAAATCGCCGCGCATGTCCCGTTTGTCCTTCCGCTTGTTAGGAGAGAAGTACTCGCGTCCGCCTCCGAGGAGGACATCGACCTTTCGATCCAGGTATTGGACGGCGATGGCGTCAGCGTCGCCGCGCGATTTAACGGCCGCGGCAAAACCGGCAGGCGTGGCGTGAGTGATTTCGGCGGTGGTGACGAGGCCGGTTTTCCAGCCGGCCTCCTTGAAGAGTTTGTAAAGGGGTGCGAGAAGGTTACCGTCCGGCAGCATATTTACCGCGCCATTCACCACGCGGGAGCCGCTGCCCCATGCGGAGGAGGCTGCGGAACTGTCGGTGACCATGGAGTTGAGGGATCGGGTGTTCATCAGCGCGGTTTTCGCTGCGGGATTTCTCCAAAGGCGGGTCCATGAGAGGGACCTCTTGCGGGCGATTTGCGAAAGCAGATTGGCGCAGGTCAGCGTGCCCATGCTCATGCCGTCGCTGACAATGTGGATGATTTTGGAGGGCTTTTGACCGGGGGCTCCGGCGCCGAGGAGGGCCCCGGCGGAGCGGGCGATGTGCGGGGCGCCCGTGAGGGCAGCGGTGGCGGCAGCGAGAGAGGAACCGGTAAGGAAACGACGGCGGGAGGATGGCATAGTGAAAAGCTACGCCGCTCCTTTTTCAGAGATTGCATACGCACTCCCGCATGAAGGCCCCCAAGGGCTCTCCGGCTTACCTTTTTCTCGCAAGAATGAGGGCGGATTCGCCGGCTTCAAATTTGTAGCCGACGCCGAAGTCGATGTGATGGACGTTGCCGCCGCCTGCAGCGTAGATTTCGGCGAGCTTTGGCTGGTAATAGGATTTGAAAATTTCGAGGACACCGGAGTAGCGGCCATAGAACTGGAGGTCCCATGAATTGTCGAAGGCGCTGAGCGGGATGCCGCTGTCGTCTGCGAGGATGGCGGTGCTTTGGCGGAGAATGGCGCTGCGGATGGTTTGGAATTCATCCGTGTGCATCAGATAGGAGGCGCTTTTGAGATAGGTGACGACGGGGCCGAATCTGGAGACGAAGTTGAGATAGCGGTTGTCCGAGCGGAGGGAGAAATCGGCGACGTTGCCGGTGAAGTAGTAGATGTTTTTGCCTCCCGCGCGAACGAGGTAGCCGGGCCAGCCGCCGGGGTGTCCGGAGACGACGTTGCCAGCGCCGTCGAGCGACACGGGGGCTATGGAATGAATGTCATAACCGAGGCGGGCCAGGAAAACGAGGACGATGGGCAGCGTGCCTTTGAGTCTGGTGCGCTGGAGGTCCACCCGCATGTCGGCAGTGATGAAGAAGGAACAGTTCAGCGAAGTGGTGAGGGAACTGTAGAGGCCGTCGAGGGCGGTATCGATTTCCTGCGGAGTGAGAGTGTGGAAATCCGGGAGCATTTCGCTGCCTTCAAGGCCGCTGAGGAGGCAGTTGTTGCTGCCGGGGAAGAAGGCTTCGGCGAAGAGAACGTCCGGCCCGCTAAAGGGATACCAGAGAGTGTTAGGATTGCGAAGGCCTCCGAGCTGGCTGCGGCTGAAACTGGCGATGCGCGGCTGACGCATGACGGCGAAGCGGCGCCACAATTCATCCATGTTGCGGCTGTAGCGCTGCCAGTGTTCCGTTTGGCGAACGGGAAGCAGGGGCGAATTCGACGCGCCTGGCATGCCGGCGAGGAAACGGGCGATGTCATCAAGATTGCTGAAATTCCCGTGAGCAATGGTGGCGGTCTCGACGGTGACGGCTTTTTTGACTTCGAGTTCGCCCGGGTGGCTGCAACCGCTGAGAAGGAGGAGGAGGGAGGGGCCTAATATTGTCAGGAGGCGGGCGAAGAGCGAGCGAAGCGTCATGGGGGAGCGGAGTAATTGCGGACGAATGACGAAACCAGAAGCCAGAATGACGAAAGAATGACGAAAATGATCGGCAATTGTCAGGCGGATTGGGTGATTTTGGCATCGAAGAGCCGGAGGGCCTCCTGAATGAGTGGATCGTCGCGAAACTCCTCGTCGAGTTTTGCGGCCCGTTCGGCGGCCTCGTCCGCGGCGGCGGATTTCGGTTGCTTCGCGGAGGCTTTTTCCGGCGGAGGTTCGGGCGCGGGCGGCGGTGGAACCGGCGTGCTTACTTCCGGCGGGGGGGCGGGTTCGATGTCGGCGCTGACTTCGACTTTCAGGGAGTACTTCTGCCCGGAGAGTTTTGCCAGGATTTCCTCCATGGCCGTCTTCGTGTTGGGACGCTCGAGATTCAGTGCGGCCATGCGATGCTCCTCCGGCACGCCGATGGTGAAATGCCTGCCGCTGACGCCAAGGAAGACGGCTTCTGCGGCATAACCGCCCTGGAGGGGATATTTGCGGCTGAATTCGTCGCGTGCCGCGATCCACAATTCCGGACCGGCGGCAGTGCCTATTTCCTCTGCGGTGGCGGGCGGTGGTGCGGGTGGAGGGGCCGGAGCGGGTTTTGTTTCCGGAGGCGGCGCTTTGGCAGGTGGGGACTCGACGGCGGCACGCAGGGCTGCGGACATGGAAGGCAGTGCCGTTTCGGGAGGCGCGGCGACAGCGGAGGCCGGAGTGAAGCTGGAACCGTCGAGCGAATTGCGCAGCGCGAGGATGACATCGCTGAGGGTGGCCTCGCCGAGCACTTGAGTCGCGCGGATGATGCCAATTTCGAAATAGAGCCGCTTATTGAGCGCCCATTTCATGCCGCTCTCCACCTCGGCAAACTGATCGATAATGTGCATCAGCTTTTCGTTAGTGACGAGAGCCGCCTGAGCGGCGAGGTCGCCTGCAATTTCGGCGGGAAGATCGCGGGCGGCGATTTCGGGGTCCACTTTGTGAACCAGAATGTTGCGGAAATGGAAAATGACATCGGTTAGGAGCCGAGAGAGGTCCTTTCCGGTTTCCGCCTGCTGGTAAAGGCGGCTGAGGGCGTCGGCGGTTTGACCATGGAGAATAGCGCCGCAAAGACCGGAAACCGTGTGGTGGCTGGTGAAGCCGAACACATCCAGGACATCCTGCTCGCGCACGGTGTTGCCGCAAAAGGCCACCAGTTGGTCGAGCATGGACTGGGCATCACGCATTCCGCCGTCAGCGCCGACCGCGATGCTGTGTGCTGCCAGGTTATCGAGGGTGACGCCCTCCTCTTTCGCGATGTGGAGAAGGTGCTGGGCGATGACCGGGGCCGGAATGCGGCGCAGATCGAAGCGCTGGCAACGGCTGAGGATGGTCGGCAGAATTTTGTGGGCCTCGGTGGTGGCGAAGATGAACTTCACGTGCGGCGGCGGCTCCTCCAGGGTCTTGAGGAGTGCGTTGAAGGCACCGCCGGTGAGCATGTGGACCTCATCGATGTAGTAGATGCGGAACTGTCCGCGGGCGGGCGCAAAGTGGACGTTTTCCCGGAGCTCGCGGATGCTGTCCACGCCGTTGTTGGAGGCTCCATCGATCTCCATGACGTCGAGGCTGCGGCCCTCGGCGATTTCCACGCAGACGTCCTCGTTTGGATCAAAATCGACCTTGGGGCCACCCGTGCAGTTGAGAGCTTTGGCGAAGATACGGCTCAGGCTGGTCTTTCCCGTTCCGCGGGGACCCACAAAGAGATAAGCATGCGCGAGGCGGTTTTGGGCGACCGCATTTTTCAACGTGCGCACGACGTGATCCTGCCCGAGGACGTCGTCGAACGTCTTTGGGCGGTATTTGCGGGCAAAAACCTGATAATTCACGGTGCTCATGGAAGGCGAAAACGAGGGAATGCAAAGGCGGAGTTGCCGGGGCTTCCAAACGGGGCGGGAGATTTAAAGGAAAATTTCTGGTTGTCCTTTAATGGAATGACAGGCAACTCTCTACCGCGCCTCTTTTTTCCTCCTTCATAATGAATCTCTCGAGCCCTTCCGGTATTTCCCGTATCGTTCTTCCTCTTCTGGTCTCCGTGCCATGCTTTTGCCATGCGGCGAGCATTGGGGTGAAGTTCCTCGACAGTCAGGATACCGCCTGGGGTTCAGGGATATCCGTGGGAGCGCCGGGATTTGCGCAGTCGAACTGGAATTTCGTCGCCATTGACTGGTCGGGCGATGCGGCGAATGACGCGCTCTTTGCAGCGGGACTGAAGAACTCGAACGGCGCCACGGTGTCCGGTTTTGCCGGAAGCACTCTTCAGAACGTGAATTACGCACCGCACAGCGATCCCCTCCATTATGACGCTGCCAATACCTGGCGTTCCGGCGTGGGGAACACGACGCCGGATCATACGCTCATGAACGGTTATCTGGACGACGGCGGCAACGACCAGCCGTACGTGAACCTGAGCCTTGCCAGCACGCCGGGGCTTTTTGAGACGTATTCGGTGGTGGTTTACGTCAACGGTGACGCTCCCGGTCAAGCGACAGGCCGCTATTGGCTGGAATCCTGGACGGATTCCTTGACGCCCGGGACCGTTATTACCAATC
The DNA here is from genome assembly GCA_035550135.1 of Verrucomicrobiales bacterium. Classification (GTDB taxonomy): domain Bacteria; phylum Verrucomicrobiota; class Verrucomicrobiia; order Verrucomicrobiales; family V1-33; genus V1-33. The sequence goes on along the minus strand of DASZQB010000021.1, from coordinate 272,676 downwards.
TGATCGGTGTGGGTGCGCTGGGGTCCAATTTTTCGGGGACTTACATCCAGACGGGAGGCACGGCTTACAGTCAAACGGGCAGTCCGGTAAATGTGGACGCCTCCGGAGGAAACTACATTGTATTCAATAATATTACCGCCCGCAACATTCGCATCCGTTCCGCAGGGAACGGAGATCCGGAGGATTTTGGCCGCGGGCCGCTGAATGGATTTCAGTTAATCGATACCACGGTGCCGGAACCATCGACGGCGCTGCTGGGCGGGCTTGGATTGCTCGCGATGCTGCGCCGCAGACGATAGGCCGGGAAGTCAGATCACGCGCCGGGCGAGGCTGAATTTCAGCGTTGCCGGCGTGCGCCATTCCTCCATTGCGTCGAGGAGGGTTTCCATGGTTTCCGCGGCTACAAGACGGTCTCGATCTTCCTGGCGAAGAAACCCGCGGGCCACCATGCCGTCAAGACAGGTGAGGAGACCATCGAAGTAGTCGTCCATGTTGATAAGCCCCACGGGACGGGAGTGGATGGAAAGCTGGCTCCACGTGAGGGCTTCGAAGAGTTCATCGAGGGTGCCGAAACCGCCGGGGAGAGCGATGAAGCCCTCCGCAAGGTCCACCATGAGCATCTTGCGCTCGTGCATGGTGGCCACGACGCGCATGTCGGCCACGCCGGGGTGCTGCAGTTCGCGGGTATTGAGGAATTCGGGAATGACGCCGGTGACATGCCCGCCGGCAGCGAGGACGCCATCGGCGAGGGCGCCCATCATGCCCACACCGCCGCCGCCGTAAACAAGCCGGATGCCGCGCTGTGCAAGCAGCGTCCCCACCGAGCGGGCCATGGAAGCGTAACGGAGATCATTTCCCGGGCTGGAGCCGCAATAGACGGCGAGAGATCGAAACATGCCGCGGCATAAAGTGGATGGGGGGCGGGCGAAAGTCGAAATTGCCGCTATCCGGCCCGTTGGATGACGAGTTCTTTAAAGCCGGTGCGTTCATCCATTTCGCGCCGAAAGAGAAGGCCTACGGCTTCGCCGATCACGAGTTCCACGGTGGTGAAGACTACATTGCCTTCCATCAGGTGGCCGCCGGTGGTATTCCCTTCCCCGTCTGAAACCGCCATGTGCACATGGATGCCATCGTGGGCGAGCGTTCCGGTGAGAGAGATGATTTCGAAGGGGCCATCCAGGACTGTGGACTCGTTCCGATTGGCCATGCGCAGGGCGGCTTTGGTGAGGCTGCCGGCTGCGGAGAGGATGAATCCCGCGTGGACCCGGGCATGGGTGGTGAGTTTTTGCAGTTCCTCCTTAAGGTCCTGTCCGGGGAGCAGGCGAATGGCGTGGAGGCGGCAGCGGTCGGACGTGAGGTGTTTCATAACGGCAGGATGCGCTGGAGTGAACATCGGGGTTTGAAATCCGGTGGTTTTCCACTTATGGGCGCGCCATGAGCAATGCACCAGTCAAGACGGTCGGAATCGCAGGACTCGGAATCATCGGAATCCGGGTGGCGGCGAATCTGCGGGCCAAGGGATTCGGAGTTCGCGTTTGGAATCGCACGCCGAAGGAGAAGGAGCCTGGATTTGTCGATTCACTGGAGGTTCTGGCTCGTGAGTCGGAGGTGATCCAGATCTTCGTGCGGGATGCACCGGCTTTGCGGGAGGTAACCGCCGCCATGTCCCCTGCCCTGTCGAAGGGGAAAATTGTGATCAACTCCGCGACCGTATCGCTGCAGGCGACGAAGGATGTGAGCAAACTGGTGAAGAAGACAGGTGCGGACTTTCTGGATGTTCCCTTCACCGGCAGCAAGGATGCGGCGGCGAACGGGCAGCTCACGTATTATGCCGGCGGACCAGCCAAACTGCTGGAGCGTGTGCGTCCGGTGCTGGAGGCTTCGGCGAAGGTGGTTTTGCCCACCGGTGATGTGGGCACGGCGACGGTGTTGAAGATCGCGACGAATATGGTGAGCGCCGTCACGGTGCAGGCGCTGGCCGAGGCGCTGGGAGTGGTGCAGGCGGGCGGAGTGCCGCTGGAAATGTTCCAGCAGGCGATCGAGAACAATGCCAACTGCTCCGGGCTGGTGCGCATGAAACTCCCCTCAATGATCCGGCGGGATTTCACGCCGCATTTCTCGCTGAAGAACATGCTCAAGGATGCGCGCTATGCGCTGGCACTGGCTGGTCAGGGAAACATGGAGGTTCCGGTGCTGACATCCGCCGCGGCCTGCATGGCCGGGCTGGAGGCGGCCGGCAGAGGTGACGAGGACTACTCGGTGCTGGCCGAGCATTACGTGGGCAAGGCAGCCGCCGAATAGCCATGGTTACCGCGGATGAATGGAAGCGGCTGAGGTCCAACGGAGGACTCATGGATTTCACCCGTTGCGTGAAATTGAAGTTGAGCGGCCCGGATGCGCTTCGTTACCTCAACGGGCAAGTGTCCAACGACGTGCGGCGGCTCCAGCCGGGTGCCTCAATGCCTGCGTGCATCTGCACCCACAAAGGAAAACTGGAGGCGCTGGTGCAGATCAGCCGGGACGAAACGGAGGCGTTTTATATTACCGCGGACGAAGCGCTGAGGGACTTCCTGCCGCTGCGGCTGGAGAAATATCTCATCGCGGATGATGCGATGCTGGAGGATGTGACGGATCAGTATTCCCTTGTCCATGCCTTTGGAGAGCAGCCTGCGCCCGGAGAGGCGGCGATGGTGTTTTCCGCGAATCGCATGGGCGCGCCGGGAACGGATTTTTGGTTGAATGCTGCGACGACGGAGAACCTTGAGTTCAGCAGTCCGGAAGGTCTGGAAGCGCTGCGGATTGACCGGGGCCTTCCGTCGTGGGAAACGGAACTTTCGGCGGGCATTCTCCCGCCGGAGGCGCGGCTCGATGAATCGGCGATCGATTATCACAAGGGCTGCTATACCGGTCAGGAAGTGGTCAGTCGCCTTCGCAGCGTGGGTCAGGTGAACAAAAGGCTGGAACGGCTGATCGCCCGCGACGGGATTATTGAAGCCGGCTGGCAAATTGTGACGAAAGGGGCCGACGGGACCCTGACACCGGCAGGCAATGTCACGTCGGCGGCGCGGCATCCGGAGTCGGGTGCGGGGATTGCACTTGGGTTTGTGAAGCGCAGTGCGGTGGATACGGAGTTGTTTGTCCGTGCGCCGGATTCCGACGCTGTCACAGCCATCGAAATAAGAAAGACCCTTGACGATCAAGGGCCTTAACCATCCATTCCCGGCACTTATGATGAAGCCTTTCCGCCTCCTTGCCCTGTCCGTCGCTGCATTGACGGTTTGTTCGTGCAGCACCTTCAACAAGGTGACGGACAAGACGCTGAATGTTTTCAGAGGGAAGCAAAAGCCGGCGGACCCGGAGGTGGTGGCGGAGGAGACGCTGCCGCCCGCTGCGCAATATAACAATGCTGCGGTGATGTATGTGGACGTAAACGGTTCCAAACGAAAAGTCGTCATGGAACTTGACCCCGCCGTGGCTCCAAAAGCGGTGGCCAATTTCAAGAAGCTCGTGAACGCCGGTTTTTACAACGGTCTGGCCTTTCACCGGGCCATCCAGGGTTATCTGGTGCAAACCGGCGACCCGACCACCAAAACTGATGACAACCGCAACTCGTGGGGTCTCAGTGACGTGGGATACAAGCTGCCGCCCGAACTGCGCGGCAAGCATGTGAAGGGCGCGCTGGCCATGGCGCGCCAGGGTCCGCTGAATGCCTCCAGCAAAGCCTCCAGCGGCAGCCAGTTTTATGTGATGCTCCGCAGCGACACGAAGCTGGATGGACGCTACACGGTGTTTGGCCGTGTCACGCAGGGCATCGAAGCACTGGAGGCGATCGCGGCGATGACGGTGGATACGAACGATTGCCCTACGAAGCGTTATGAGATCAAATCAATGCGTCTGGTGCCTTCGGACAGTCCGGAACTGCGGCCGGAGCGCAATTCGCGCCGCAAGACGAAGCCCGATCACGAGAAGGGGGCATTCGGGAGATTTTTTGAGAGGATTTGGTAGGAATTCCCCGGCCCGTTAGGGATTGAGCGTCACGCGCAGTCGAAGGAACTGGCGGGCGTCGTCGATGGGGATGCTGGCGGTGGTGGTGCCGTTGGCTGAAGGAACTCCCTGATCAACGCCGGTGGCGGACCATGCCGGGGCGCTGGAGGTGTCCGGACTGGCCTGAACGGTGTAGGTTACGTTTGCCCGGAAACGGCGATACGTGAGGGTGAGATGCGTTTGCGTTGCGCCCATCACGGGAAGCCCTGAAGCGGTCGCAGCCATGGGATTGAGGTCCAGGGCATATTCCATGAGATTGGTGAGGCCGTCTTTGTCGGGATCGTCCCCTGCCCCGCGGGAATTTTCCGGAACACCGGCAGTGGTTAGGAATTCGATGAAGGGATCTCCGCCGGGAGGCGGGGGAGGCGGAGGTGTGAAGTCTGTTGGATTGATAACAACCACACGACCGACATTGGTACTGCGGTAAGTAGTGAAAGACCCGCCGGCCCAGATACGGCCCGTGGCGTCAAACGTCAGGCAATTCACGGTGGAACCAAAGCCAGCGCCGGTATTGAAAGTGGTATCGAGAGAACCGTCTCCGAGCACGCGGGCAATGCGACCGGTGATCACGTTGTTGTAATTGCTGAACTGACCGCCCAGAATGAACTTGTCATCACTCGTGGCGAGGATTTCGGTGACCTGACCGCCCGGACCGCTGCCGAGGCCACCCAGCGTTAGCGCAGCGCCTGCCGCACTGACTTTTTGCAGGTAGGGCGAGTTCGTGCCGCCAAGAAGGATGTCTCCAGAGGCGAGGGGCTGGATGGCCGCGATATTTAAGTTGCCGGCGTAGTTCAGCGACGCGTCGGGGGTGCCGTCGGCATTCAAGAGTTTGAGGCGGGAGCCGGAGGTCGAACCGCCGGCGAGAACCTTTCCGTTAGGGAGGACCGCCAGGGCTGTCACCGTGGCGGTAAGACCGGGATTGAAAGCGGCATCATGTGCACCGGTGGAGGCATTGAGGCGAACGAGGTAACTCGCGCCGTTGACGCCGCCCGCATTGGTAAAGCTGCCGGCTACCAGCAGGCCGCCGGTGCTGTCAATGGCGAGCGCGTTTATTCCGGCCGAAGCGGTGAACAGGCTGGTGAACGCTGCGTCGATGGAGCCGTCCGCCTTGATCCGGGCCAAGCTGTTGCGGTTCACGTTGCCGGTGCCCCCGGTCAAAGTGCTGAATGCTCCGCCCACGATGAATCCTCCCGCCGCATCGCGAAGGATGGCAGTCACTTCTGCATTGGCAGTGGGGAAGGTTGTGTCAATGCTGCCGTCTGCGTTGATTCGGGCGAGGCGGCTGCGACTCGCGCCGAAGGTCCCAGGCGGAGTGATGAACGAGAAGTTGCCGGCAGCAACGAATTTGCTGTCCGGGAGGGGAATGAGGCCATTGACCGTGCCGTTGAACAGAGGAAGGGTGACCGTTAAGTCCGGTGCTCCGGCCGCCCTGAAGACCGTAAGGAGTGCGAACGGAGTCGTGATGGTGCCCAGTGAATTCGTTATCCTAACGCTAAAATAGGCCGCATCCGTGAGGCGCAGATTGGACAGGGTGAGGCTCGCGGTGGTTGCGCCAGTGATGTCGCCTCCATCCGTGATCAACACATTGTTCCTCAGCCATTGATAAGAAAGCGTGCCAGCACCGCGAGCGGTAACAGTGAATGTGGCGGATGCACCCTCCTCCACGGTGACGAGCGCGGGGGCCTTCACGATTTCAGGTGAAGCAAGAAGGATAAGTTCCCCGGGGCTGCTGGTGCGCGTACCAGCGGTATTGGTGGCGGAAACGGTGAACAGACCTTCATCCGCCATGGTGGCGCTGTTGATTATCAGAGTGCGCGTGCGGGTGCCGGTGATGCGCCCATCGTCCGCGAGCGGCGCACCGTTCTTGAACCACTGCCAGGTCACCGCGCTGGTCGCCACCACGTCGGCGCTGAACTGAGCCGTGGCACCGGCCTCCACGCTTTGCGCGGAGGGATGACGGGCAAAGCCGAGGGAAACAGGATCGCCATTGAGCACAAGAATGCGCGAAGCCGGCACGGAATCATAGTTGGCCGTGAACGTGCCGCCCAGCCACACGCGTCCCGCGGCGTCGAGAGTGAGCGCATGCATGGTGGAACTGAGGCCATGGTTTGCGAAACTGGTGTCCAGCGAGCCATCCGCATTCAGCCGCACGAGATTGGGGACCGGCTGGTTAAAGGTGCCGAAACCAATCAGGCGACCGTTTTCCTGGACAATCACGCGGCGGCATGCGCCGATGAATGAGGCATAGAGCGAAAAGCCGGTATCCGCAGCACCCGCCAGCGTGTAGCGGGCAAGAGAAGGCGCGTTTTCAAAGGCGGCGTAGAAGTGAGTGCCCGACGGGGTGAGAGCGAGATCATTCACCACCGAAGCGGGTCCGGGTGTGAAACCCGCCACCGATGCGCCCGTTGCGTCGAGGCGCATCAGATACGGCTGCGGCGAGGTGAATGAGCCGCCGACGAGGACGCCGCCGCCTGGCAAGGAGAGGACTTTGTTGACCGGAGCGGAAAGATTGAGGCTGGTGAAGGAGGCATCGAATGATCCGTTAGGATTGAGTCGCACCAGGTAGTTGCGGCTGGGGCCGCCGGCGGTCTGAGTTTGCCCGTCGTAGGACGTGAAGGAACCGCCGGCGTAGATGCGTCCGTCCGCATCGAGTGCGAGTGTATCCACCGCGATCGAGGCACCGGTGCCGGGGTTGAAACCCGCATCGAGCGTAAAGTCGGCATTGAGCCGGGCGATGCGGTTTCGCGGGACGCTGTTGACGCCGGTGAAGTTGCCGCTCAGGAGAATTTTGCCGTCCGGCTGCCGGACCAGCGCATGGATGGTGTTGTTAGTGTTGAAAACATCAAGCACCGGAGCCGGCACCATCGTGCCGTCGGCGTTGACCAGAGAAAGCCGCGTATTGAGAGCGGAAGTGCCGTTCGCGCCATTCATGGTGGCGCCGTCCGCGGCCACGAGCATGCGGCCGTCCGGCAGCGGAAGGAAGGCGCGGATGGAGGAGGTGGCGCTCAGGCCGGCAAAGACCGGCGCACGGCTGGCGGGCGGAGGGCTGACGAGGACAAAGGCGGGCACGGTGGTGGCCAAACCCGTTCCATTAATAACCGTTAGGGTGTAAGAGCCGGTATCCGCGGGATCGGCTCCGGTAATCGTCAGAGAGGCGGTGGAAGCGCCGGAGAACCGGCCTCCGTCCAGGATGGTCTGGCCATCGCGTTTCCAAACGTAAGCGACCGGGGGAAGCGCGAAAGTCTGAGCGGAAAGCGTAAGATTTGCCCCGGCATAGATCGCGGCCCCGGACGGCGATGCGGCGATAACCGGACTGCCGAGTACGTGAAGGTGAGCGACGCTGCTGGTCACTGTGGTGGCCGGGGTGCCTCCCGTAACCTTCACTGTGTAGTCGGCTTCGTCCGCGGCAGTGACGCCGGAAATCGTTAGGACGGCGGAGGCAACTCCCGTGAAGCGGCCGCCTTCTGTCAGAGCAACGCCGCCTTTGTACCATTGATAGGCGAGGCCGGTGCCGAATGCGCCGACACCGAGATAAGCGGTTTCCCCTGGAGCGGCACCGAAGGCCGCGGGCTGATGAAGGATCGCCGGGTCCTGCGGATCGCCGTTGAGTTTGATGATGCCGCGGGCCTGCGTGCCATCGAAATTGGCGAATTCACCTCCGAGCCACAGATAGCCGTCAGGGCCGGCGGCGATGACCGAAGGATCAGCGTCAGGCCCGGTGCCTGTGCTGAACGAAGTGTCTGCTTCACCATTTCCGCCGGGACCGAAGGGATTGTTTCCGAGGAGCCGGAAGACCCTTCCTTGACCGGAAGTGCCGGTGCGAACGGCGAGGATTCGCCCGTTGGACTGCTGAGCTATATCATAGACCTGCAGGCTGGAAGCGAGGTTGGTGGCAAATCCGCCGGTGGACGAGGCTTCTGCGAGCGTGGACGCGTTGGAGAAGTTATAGCCGCCGGCGAGGATGCGTCCGTCGCGCAGCACGGCGAGATCATTGAAGCCCGCAATGGCTCCCGTGCCGATGGCGTTGGTGAACGTGGAATCCCGCGCACCGGTCAGTTCAAGGCGGACAAATTTGTAGCCTCCGGAATAGTTCGTGAACCCGCCTGCGGCGAGAATCTTTCCGTCGTTTTGAATGGCAATTTCGGTCACCAGGCCATTGCAGGCGGATACAAACGAAGGGTCCACAGCTCCGGTCGATTGCAGAAGCGCGATGTAGCCCGTGCCGGAGAGATTAGTGAAGTTGCCCCCGATGACGAGGCGTCCATCATTGAGGCGGGCAATGGCATTCACGGAGTCGCCCGGGCCGGTGCCAAGGGCGGCAGTGAAGGCGGTATCGAGCGTGCCGTCTGCGTTGAAGCGCGCGAGACGCGGCGCAGGCTGACCCGCGATTTGGTTAAAGCTTCCACCGACTACGAGTTTGCCGTCCGGTTGCAGGAGGAGGGCATTGACGCTGTTGTTAGGAGCGGGATTCCAGTTGGAATCGAGCGAACCGTCCGCCTTGATCCTGACAAGATAACGGAAGGTGGCGGCACCGTTGACCTGAGGGAACCAGCCGCCGACGAAGGCTCCGCCAGTGGCATCCGGCGCGATGGCGCGCGGTGGCCCTCCCGTTAGAGACGGACGATTGGCTGCGAGACCCGGGGCAATGCGTCCCGGCTGGGCACGCACGATCACATTTGCCGGAGCACTCACGACAGAGCCGGCGGCATTGGTGACTTTGACGAAATAGACCCCTCCCTGCGTGACAGCGAGTGACGGGACGCTGTAGGTTGCCGCGGTGGCTCCGGGAATCGGCTGGCCGTTCAGATACCATTGATAGGTGAACCCGGAGGGGCTGGTGGCCACGGCCGTAAGCGTTAGGGCGCCACCGGCGATCAATGATCCGCCCGACGGCTGCGTGGTAATGCTGGCCGGAGTGTCGTCATCGAGGAGGCTGATGGTGGCCCCCGCGGCGGCGGAGAATGGTCCGCCTGGATTGCTGAGGTTCACGCGGAAGGTGCGCGCGGCTTCCACCGCCGTGTTGTCGAGAAGATTGACGGTGATGGTCTTGTCCGCACCGTCATTCGCAACCCATGACACCGTGCCTGAGGTGGCGGTGTAATCTGTTCCTGCGTGCGCAGTGCCGTCCGCTGTGGTGTAGCTGAGAGATACCGCTTCGGTAATGGGCCCGAAGCGACGCAGGGTGAGAGTAAGCGGTGCATCGTCCTCCACGGCATCGATACGGGGAGGGAAAAACCCACCAGCGCCGATGGAAGCCCCGCCGACGAGGAGAGCGGCACGAGTGCGGGCAACGCCTTTGAACGTGGTGAAATTGCCGCCGATGAAGACGTCTCCAGAGGGCATGAGGAAGGCGGCGTTGACGGAGTCGCTGGCACCTGCGCCAATACTGAAAGTGGTATCCAGCGAGCCATCGAGATTCAGCCTTGCGAGACCGCGCTGCGCCACGCCGGCGATGTTCTGAAAATCTCCCCAGACCATGAGGCGGCCATTGAGATACTTGATGCCGGTCACGGGGGCGTCAGCTCCGGTGGTGAAATTGAAGGTTGTATCCAGCGAGCCGTCCGCTTTCAGAATGGCGACCCTCTGCTGGGCAACGCCGGCAATACTGGAAAACCTTCCGGCCACGGCGATGCGGCCATCCGGCAGCACATCGATGGCTTTGATATCCCAGTTCAGGGCCGGACTGGTGAAGGTGGCATCCAGGGTGCCGTCGGCATTCAGCCGATTGAACCGGTAGTTGTTAGGACCACTTTGGAACTGGTGACCGACGAGGATCTTTCCGTCACCCAATTCGCGTATCGACCAAATATATCCGTTAGGGAAACCGGTGCCGACGCCTGTCGCGGTAAACCCGGCGTCCAGTGTGCCGTCGCTGTTGTAGCGCTGAAGGCCGGCTCCCGAACCCATTCCCACATAATATTTTCCACCGGTGCCCATGGCCATGGTCTGGACGGCCTGCGCCAGCACCGGATTATAAGCTGTGTCCACGGTGCCGTTCGTATTGATGCGCACGAGGAATGAACGAGGCTGTCCGTCCACCTGAGTAAAGAACCCGCCGACGATGATCCGGCCATCCGGCAGGACAAGGACACTCGAGGTGGAGACGTTAAACGTGTGCGTCAGGGTGGGATCGAGCACGCCGTCCGCCCCGATGCGCAGGAGGGTGGTGTTCCCAATGGCGACGATGCGATTGGAGGAATCCAGCGCCGCACCGATGAGCGGATTGGTCAGGAGCGGATTGAAGGACAGGACGACAGAGCCTGCCGGCACGCTGATTCCAACGGTCACCGCATTGCTGGTCGCTGATCCATTGGCATTAGTGACGATGGCGCGGTAGCTGCCGGCATGCGTGGCCGGATCGGCATTGGCGACGAAATAGTTGAGACCTGTGGCGCCTGGGATGTCAGTAAAGCCTGTGCCCGAATCGCGCTGCCATTTCACGGTGGCGGCCAGCACACTGTCGTAGCGCACGGAGAGGGTGAATCCTGCGCCCTGCTCGACGGATGCGGCGGAGGGCTGTTGCACGATGACCGGGGCGAGATCGTCATCCAAAATGGTTACCGTTGCGACCGTGCCGGCCGCGGCGAGGGTCGCGCCGCCGGTAATTCCGGAAAGAGTGACGCTAAAGTTGCGGCTGTTATCCTGCGCCGTGTCCTGAAGGATGGGCACCGTGATGTATTTGTAGCCCCCTTCACCGGCGGCCCACGAGAGCGTGCCTGTGGTGGCAGTGAAATCGGTGCCGGCGACGGCAGTTCCTGCGGCGGTGGAAAAATTCACAGACACGGCGCCTGCCAGGCCGCCGAAGCGGGACACAACGAGTTGAATGCCGCCCGCATTTTCGGTGGTCGTGACGGCGGTGGAAGTGAGCCGAAGCGTGCCGGGACTGACCGGGTTGTACTCATTGAGAAAACGTGTCAGGTTGTAGGTATCGACGGCAATGTCCGAGATATGTGAGAACCATCCCCCGGCGACAATCTTGCCATCCGGCTGCACCGCGAATGAATACAGATGCGTCACATAGCCCACGCCGGTTGTGGGCAAATACGGCGGCGGATCAAAAGCCGGATCCAGCACGCCATCGGGACTGAGCCGCGCGATGGATGCGCGCGGCGCGCCGTTAAAACTTGTGAAGATGCCTCCCACGAGAATCGAGCCGTCCGGCTGCAATGCGAGTTCGCCGCCCGCCCAGCCATTCGGGCCCGTTCCGAGGTTGTTTCTGAATGCAAAGTTTGGCGTGCCGTCGGCATTCAAGCAGGTAAGCGTCGACGTCGTACCGCCCAACGAAGTCAGATTGCCGCCGACAAGAATGCGTCCGTCGGGAAGAAGAAGGATTTCATCGACATCGCCGTAATCATCCTGCCATGCGACGCTGAAAGAGGCATCGAGCGAACCGTTAGGGTTGAGCCGCACCACCATGGGGGTCGAACCGCCGCCCGGACGATTCATGCCGCCGGCGGCGAGTATTTGGCCGTTAGGGAGAAGGGCGAGATCCTGCACGGCGGAGGAACCGGAGAGAGCAGCGATTGGATCGAAGGTTGTGTCGAGGGAGCCGTCGGCATTGAAGCGGGCGAGGTTGGGACGGAACGTGCCGTTGGCGCGGTTGAACCCGCCGGCGACGAGCACCTTGCCGTCGCTTTGCTCCTGAATGTCGAGCACATAACGAAGGCCAAACGCGTTGGTGTTGGTAATTCCGGTGACGGCAAATGAGGTATCGAGCGTGCCGTCTGCATTCAGCCGCATGACGCCGGAACGCGCCGTGCTGTTGTAGCTTTGGAAAACGCCGCCTGCATAGACTTTGTCCCCGGCGATGACGCGCAGGATATTAATTTCCGGCTGCCCCTGCGTATCCCCCAGGCCCGCGCCGGCGGCATTCCATGAGGCATCCAGCGAGCCGTCGGCATTGATGCGCTTCAACGCATTCAGGGAGCCGGTGTTGTTATACTTTGAGATGTTTCCACCGGCGAGAATTTTGCCGGTCGATTGAAGAGCGACGGCGTTTACGGCCCCGGTGCCGCCGTCAAAGGTCGGATAACTCTGGGGTGTGAGGCCCGCGCCGATGCCGGTGACAAATGCAGAATCGAGCTGTCCTGAAGTGGCGCCTGCGGGTTGAGCGAGGGGGAGCGCGAAACAAAGCAAAGCGGCGAACCGCGTCGAAAAACGGGTCTGGGTCATGTTGGTGCGGTCGAAAGGAACGCGCCACCCGTGGCACAGATGTCCTTGAAATTCAACAGCGTGAAAAAATCCCGCTTTCTTGCAAATTGCACACGTTAGTGGATGCAAGAGGATGCAATCTCCCGCGAATGGATGGATTCCACTTACGGTGCGCCGCCTGTCAGGGTGCGGGTGTCCGCTGTCCAGATGGCACGAATGGTCTCTTCCTGTCCGAAACCGTCCGGAATTGATTTACCAGGCTGATTGGCGTAATACCATCGCTTTCCGTTCTTTGTTCCTGACAGACAGCGATAGCCGGGCATTTGAAGATAACCATTGGCATCGTTTTCGCTCAGCCATTTCCATGCGTAGCGCAGCCAATCGTTGCGATAGGATTCCGGCTGCTGTGAGAACCATGTGATTTCGTCCCAGCCCCATACCCAATGCCCACCCATACCGGCCTCGCCGGGTTTTCGGCTGCGGCCATAGTTGTCGAATTCAACGAGGAACGGCAGGTGATCGCACTTCCAGCCGGAGGGTGCGAGGCCGCCTTTGCTGCGACCGTAGATGCCGTCGCTGTATCCAATTTTGAGTACGCCTTCCTGAGGCTTATCTGGCACCTCCGCGATGCGCAGCGGAAAAGAGTGGAAATCGAGCAGCAGTCTGCCCTCCCTGACAAGTCCGCCGCGCGGCACATGGGCGTCGCACAGAACCACGCGCCGGCGGGCGTGTTTGGCGGCGTAGGCGCGGGTTCGAGTCAGAATTTCCTCCCAGTATCTCAGGTCGGGATCATTGCCATTCATCAATTCCGCCTGACCAAAATGAATGGCCTCACAGCCTGAATCGATGTAACTGGCGGCGAGATAGTGAAAGAACAGCCTCGTTTCCGGACGGCTGACATCCGGCACACAGGAATCGCGGCCCCACTGGTTTTGTCCGCGTCCGCTCGCGTAACCCATATCGGCGAAGCGAAAGTTTCGCGTTTCGACCGGCTGACCGAGCGCTTCAAACGCCCATGCGGGCACCGGCAATTTATCCACGCCGCTGGAGACGATTTCAAAAACGCAAGCCTGGAGAATGACCTCCGGATCAGCGGCATGAACTTTTGCCGCCTGGGTCTTCGCCGCCTCCAGCCGCGCAGGAAGCGCCGCTTCCCCGCCCTCCTCGCGTCCCCAATTGTACACCGCACGGCCCACGAATTTCACGCCGCAGTTCTTCAGCATCCTGACATTATCCTCAAAGTCCCCGTGCCCCGCCAGCATCTGCATCATGGTGATGGAGCGCGAAAGATAACTTCGCAGCACTTCTTCTGAAACCTTTCCGTCGATTTGATAGCTCCTGCCTGACAGCGGCAGCGGGAGGACCAACAGGCACGCAATGATAAGTCGATTTAAGGAGTGCACGGGAATGGCTATCCCGGTCCTGCCCGCCGGCAACTCTCTCAATCCCGGGAAGGCTAAAAAAAGCGTTGCTAAATTATTCACGTTGTTTTAACCTGCCTTTGTTGTTCCCACAAACCGAGCTTGGAGGTGAACAAAGGGGACCGTTCACATCCAGGACCGGCGAATGACCGGTCGGTCCGGCAAAGCGCAAGTTTTGCCGGGCCAATCCGCCGGTCTCCACCCATCGAAAGGAACCAGTGTGCGTTGATGCGGCGGGATTTGGCGGTTGGAAGGACGGAAAGTTTACGCTCCTCTGCGAAGATGAATCGACTGCTGAAATGGACCGGAGTTTTTATGCTGGGGAGTGTGCTGGCGGCGCATGGGGAAATTACGAGGAGGGGAGACAAATCGGCGGCGGTGACAGTGCATGAATTGGCAACGCAAGCCGCGATGAAGGCGTTTCGAAACGGCGGCAATGCAGTGGATGCGGCAATCGCGGCGGGTTTGATGCTAGGTGTGGTGGACGGATTCAACTCCGGAGTCGGGGGCGGCTGTTTTATGCTCGTTCGATCTCCGGATGGAAAAGTGACAGCGTTCGATGGACGGGAAATTGCGGGAGCGGCGGCGACGAGGGATATGTTTGTCAGGAACGGCAAGGCCGATGTCAGGCTCTCACAGACGGGTGCGCTGGCCGCTGGCGTGCCGGGATCGCTGGCGGCGTATGACGCGGCGGCAAAGAAGTTTGGGCGGCTGCCGCTGGCGCGCGCATTGGAAGGCGCGGCGGACCTCGCTGAAACCGGGTTCGAAATTTCAGGCAATTACGCTGCGAGACTCAGGAGTGCCTCGAACGAGATGGCGGAGTTTCCCGCAACGAAAGCGGTTTTCCTAACTGAATCCGGAACGGCGCTGTCCAAAGGAACGGTGCTGAAACAGGTGGATTTGGCAAAGAGTTACCGTTCCATGGCAAAGGAGGGAATTGGCTGGTTTTATGGAGGACCGTTTGCCGCAGCGACGGAGAAGTGGATGAAGGAGAACGGAGGTATTTTGACGGCGCAGGATTTCAAAGGCTACCGGATGGTGGTTAGGGAACCGCTGAGAAGTTCCTATCGCGGATATGAGGTGATCGGATTTCCCCCGCCGTCCTCGGGCGGTGTCCACGTGGCTCAGATTCTGAACATGCTGGCGACACGCGGGGCGGGAATGGTCAGGACGGGATCGGTGGAGGATGTGCATTTCACGGCGGAGGCGATGAAACTGGCATTTGCCGACCGGGCCTTCTGGCTGGGCGATCCGGATTTTGTGAAGGTGCCGCGCGGACTGGCGGATGCGGAATATGCCAAAGGGCTGGCGGCGAAGATCGATCCGTTGAAGACGACAACTGTGTCAGGGTATGGAACGCCGGAGAATGCCGCGACGGATATTTTTGGGAAACATACGACGCATTTTTCCATGGCGGACGCGGAGGGTTGGTGGGTCGCATGCACGGCAACCGTGAACACGACCTTTGGCAGCAAGGTGGTGGTGCCAGGAACAGGGATCGTGCTGAACAATCAGATGGATGACTTTTCCATTCAACCCGGTGTTAGGAATGCTTTCGGCCTGGTGGGCGCGGAGGCCAATGCGGTGGAACCGGGGAAGCGCCCGCTATCCAGCATGGCTCCGACGCTGGTGCTGAAGGATGGCCAGCCCGTGCTGAGCGTGGGCGCGGCCGGAGGACCGACCATTATTTCACAGGTCCTGCTGGCGGTGGTGGGCGTGATTGATGGTGGAATGACGCTCGATAAGGCACTGGCCGCTCCCCGGATTCATCACCAGTGGAGCCCTGATGTCCTGAAGATCGAAAAGTCAGCAGGCAAAGAAGTGATAGAGGAACTGAAGCGGCGGGGGCACCGGGTGGAAGTAACAGACGAAATGGGAGCCTGTAATGGGATCATGCGGCTGTCGGATGGAACGCTGATGGCGGCGGGGGACGGGAGGGTGCCGGGAGTGGCGGAGGCGGAATAGGCCGGCTGTGCCGGAAGCTCCCAATATCAAGCACCAAAGAAGCCTAAGTTTCAAGCTTCAGGGGCGCACAGAAGCAAGGCTGTCAGGACCGCCAGAAAGTGTTAGGGTGCAGATGGCGGATGCGGGAACAGTAACCGGTTGCGCGCAGTCCAGAGAGTTCGCGTGAGGCGGTGCGTTTTGTCAGGCTGATTCGGTGGGCTCAGAGGGGTCCGGGGGGTCGGCGGCGGGAGTCTCTTCGGGTTCGGAGGGGCCGGGATCCATGGACTCGAGTTCGGTCTTGTTGGCTTTGGCGCGCTCTTCGCGGTACTCGGGTTTGAAGGTGAGGCCTGATTTTTCTTCGTAGGTGAGCATATCGAGGGCTTCGCCGATACGATCCGGGGGAAGGTCGATTTTGAATTCGTGACTGGCTTCGGCCCCGCTGCCGTGAACGCCGCGAACGAGAAGGCGGACGATGCGGACGGCATCGCGCACGTTTTGGATAAGCGGAGCTTTGGCGGCGCGGGCGTCGCGATAGGTCTCTACCAGAACATGGGCGGTGGCGATGGCCTCGCTCCTGTCCGTGTCGTCCTTTACCTGATAGTAGGTGTAGCCCCATTTGGCGAGCCAGATGATGAGACCGAGGACCGGCAGGACCCATTTAAAAACGTGGACGGCGGTGGCGGCGTTGGGCAGGAAGGTTTTGCCGCCGTCTTTGTAATCGTCCCTTGGTTTGGGAGCCTTTAAGGTGAAGTGGTTGATCTCGGCTCCCGGGGCACCATAGCCGACGGCAAGCGGGGCGGTGGACAGGGAGGGAAGGTTCGCCGCGATCAGAGGAACCGGGGCTTCAGGAGGAAGCGGCGGGGGCTCGGACGGGGCATCATAACGGAGACGCAGCCGTCCGGCGGCGACGACATCGCCATGGTGGAGGTAGGTCTGGGTAACAGGCAGATCGTTGACCGTGAGGCCATGCTGGCCTGTAAGGTCCTGAAGGAGAAGACCATCCGAAACGGGAATCAGTTTAAAATGATGGGGATGGAGGTCAAAGGGCCCCACGATGGGGACCGTGTTGTCCTTGGCGGAGCCGAAGGTCATTGGCTCCTCTGCCAAGTCGAGCGCATGGCCGGAAGCAATGTCAACGAAGCGGGGCATATAGGGGAAAATACCATAATTACTAGAAAATGCAATGGTTTGGAGGCAATATTGAGATGGGGAATATTTGGAGGGCGCGGGAATGGCTTGGGGGGGAACGCGAGCCAAGATGGGTCGTCCCGGGGAGTGGGGATCGTGGCGTTGGGGGGCCGAAGGGCGGTTTAAAAGGCTGAGGAAGAGTAGGAGTGCGAGTAGGAGTAGGGATGCCCGTTAGGGGATGGTGATGCGGAGGCGGAGGTAGAGTCTGCCGGTGGCTTCCGGCGGGGAGTGATAGGTGTGCTGGGGCAGCGGGGTGCTGTTGGGGATGGAGGTCCATGCGCCGGGAGCGAGAGTCGTGCTGTACTCGGCGATGTAAGTCAGGCCGGTGGCTTCAGAGGGCTGGGTGAAGGTGAGGATGTAGCCATCACCGGAGCGCTGCCATGAAGGAATATTCGTGCTGGCGCGGTTGGGATTGAGGCCGAAGGCGAATTCGAGGAGGTTGTCCACGGTGTCGAGGTCGGGATCGGCGTTGAAGGCGGCGTCGCCGGCGTCTTCCATGGTACCGAAGTGGGTTTGCCGCCATAACTCGAAGGCAGTGGGAAGGCGGTTGCCCTGGAGAGAAAGGGTGAAGGGATTCTCGTCGGTGTCGTTGCTGGCGATTTTGAGAGTGGCGGATTTGGCGCCGGGGGAAGATGGAGCGAAGCGCAGTTCGAAAACGGTGTTGGCACCGGCGGCGACGGTGGCGGGAGGAGGCGCGGGGACCTGGAAATCTGCGGCGCTAGGGCCTTCGATGGTGACGACGAGACCGCTGAGCGGACCTGCGCCGGTGTTGGAGATGAGGAAGTTTTTGGTGAGGGTTTCGCCGGATGAAAGGTCTCCAAAGTTGACGGCTGCAGAGCCGGATACGAGAGGTGTTCCGGCGGGGTGCTCCACATTGATCTCAGGAAGGAAGGCGTACGAAGTGACGGTTTCGACCAGCGACATGTAATTCATGTTTTGGGGAATCCATGCGCGGGCGCGCAGGAGGCCGCTGGCAGGCATATCGAGACCGGTGCGCTCCCAGCCGCCCGGGATGCGAACGCCGCTTCCCACTGCATTCCAGGAAGTGCCGTTGGAGGAATATTCAAACTCCACCCGGTGCGTCTCCGGCGAAGCACCGCCGCGCAGCCACTGCACACGGAAGAGGGAGGGAATGGTGAGTTCGGAGGTCGCGATGCCGTTTTCCACCCGCGCGAGATTCGCCCGGGCCGTGCCGTTGACGGCCATAAACACTCCCCCCAGGTAAATCTGCCCGCCGGGAGTTGGCACCGCAAAATTCACCACTGAGTCTGAAAACCCCGTGGCCTCAGCGACGAAGCCAGTGTCGAGCGAGCCGTCCGCATTCAGCCGGGCCACGCGAGTTTTCGGCACTCCTGCGATTTCGCGAAACCGGCCGGTGACGATGATCTTTCCGTCCGTCTGCACGGCAAGGCCGAGCACCTGGTCGTCGGGAGACGGATGGAACGACAGGTCAACGTCACCGCTTATATCGAACCGCGCGAGGCGCCCGCGCTCCACCTGATTGCCGGTGGGGCCGCCGACCTTTTCAAACGAGCCTCCTACAAGGATTTTGCCGTCCGGCTGGAGAGCGATGACAGAAACAAAATCCTGCGCCCCTCCGCTGAAACTTAAATCGAGAGTGCCGTTCGCATTGAGCCGTGCAAAGTTCCGTTTCGTTATTCCCTCGACGCCCGCGAAGGATCCCATGATCAATATTTTGCCGTCCGGTTGCACCAGGATGCCGGTCACGCCCGAGCCGCCGACCTCCGGAATGAATCCCGCATCCAGCAGGCCCGCCGGAGAATAACGGGCCATTGATTCGCGGGAGGCGCCATTCGCCATGTTAAAACTGCCGCCGAGAACCAAATTCCCGTCCGTCTGCACCGCCATGCTATAGACCCAATTGTTCAGGTTCACGCTGAAGGCGTCCGCCACCCCATTGGCGCTCAACCGGGCTGCATAGGAACGCATGGCACCGCCCACGCTGGTGAACTCCCCGCCGATAAACATCCGGCCATCGCCCAACAGAGAGATGCCCCTGGTATAACCGTTAGGCGACGGATTGAAAACGGCATCCACCGATCCGTCCGCATTGAGCCGGGCGACTGTGTTGCGAGCCACCGAATCCACCGTGTTGAATTCGCCCCGCAAGATCACTTTCCCGTCCGGCTGCAGGACCACGCCGCGCATTGCACCGTTCACCGCATGATTGAAAGACAGATCCACGTCCCCGGGCAACGCTCCTCTGCCGGTGAGAGTGAGGTCGAACGGATTCTCGTCGGTGTCGTTGCTGGCAATGTGCAGCATCGCCTGCCGCGCGCCCAGGGCGCCCGGGGTAAAGCGCACGGTAAAGTCGTGACTCTCTCCCGGCAGGACCACGGCGGGCGGCGGCACCGTCACCGCAAAATCAGAAGCGTTAGGGCCATCGATGCTCAGATTGATGCCCGTCAGATTCGCCGTGCCGGCATTCCGCAATTGAAAGACTGCGCTGCCGCTCAGGCTCAGTTTCACGCCGGCAAAATCCACCGTTCCGCCATCGGGGACGCCTGTGGCGGGGCCCTGCTCCACGACGATTTCCGGCCCGCCCGCCAGCGAGGTGAAGTCCACCGAGACATCGTCCAGCCCCTGATAACCGTCCGTGCCCGCGACGTTCGTATCCGTCCATTTGATGACAAGATACTGCCCCGCCGGAAGAGTGAGGGAGGTTGGAAAAACCGTCACCGTTGCCCGGTTGGCCGCAAGGTTTCCGTTCAGCGCACTCGCCACCGGCAAATTGTTAGTCGATGCCCAGTTTCCCCCTGCACCGAAAGCAGTGAAGCCGGTGCCCGCCGCTGCGGTGGCCGAGTTCGGGCCTGACTGAATGTCGGTGACCGGCACGGACGAAACCGCGTAAAAAACCGTAAAGGTTTCCGCAACGCCGCCAGCGGTGGTATTGGTGCGCCACAGTTCACCACTGTAAGTGATTTTGGAAACCTTCACCGGCACTCCGCCGGTGTTCCGGAACTGCACCGCATAAGCGATGTTGGCGAGATTCCCTGTGCCTGTCGCTCTCGAGCCAAGCGCACGATCGGAGTTCCCCGGACTGCCGAGGTTCAACAGCCCGTTGAGGGAACCCAATGAGCCGTCCGTGCTTTGGACGCTCCCGGGGGAAGTCGTCCCATTGTTTATTTGGACATACCAACCCGGAATCGTGGCGTCATCCGCCCACACCGGTGAATCCGTGCCTAGCGAACTGAAATTTTGCATATAAGACATGGTGCCCGCAATGGGGACCGGCGCGGCGGCAGCAGACGAGCAGAAAAGTGTCAGGACGACTGACAGAAGGAGACCGTATTTCGACATGCGTGAGAGGGGGAAGGGACCGGGGAACAAAAGCGGAAAATTTGACTCGCTGTTCGATGCAGAATGAGGCTTAATACACCATGATTTGACTTGAGAACAGTCTATCTCACGCCATGAAGCCTAAAACGGAGGATGCGGACTTGAGCGGTGCTGAATTCATCAATACGAATTTGAGCGGGGCACAGTTTCGGGATGTGAGCCTGTCTGCGGCGACATTCGAAGACGTAAACTTGAACGGTGCAGTCTTTGAAGATGTAGCGCTGTCCGGGGTGAAGATACGAAACGCGAACTGCGCCGGACTGTCGATCGAGCACGCGCGTTACGAGGGGATGACCATTGATGGCGTGTCGGTGGAGGAATTGCTCTGGGTTTACCGGAACAGGTAGTTACGGGAGAGGGGTAAAATTACGGAAATTGGGCGCTTTACTTAAGCCCCCCGTAATCTCTGGAATGCCAATTCTTTCCCTTTGCAGGAGTGAAATGGGGGAATTACATAGGGGGGTGTTCGATTCGTCAGTTGCAGTAGTCGAGGCACCCAACGAGTCGGTGCCCCCATTTTCAGAGCTTGGTCTTTCAGAAGCCGTCCTCCGGGGAGTCTCCGAGGCAGGGTATGAGCGCCCTACGGGAATTCAGGCGCAGGCGATTCCAGTGATACTTTCCGGACGGGATGTGATCGGATCTTCACAGACGGGGTCCGGGAAGACAGCGGCGTTTGCGCTGCCGATTCTGAGCCGCCTGAAGGAGCCCGGGAAAGTGAGGTGTTTGATTTTGGAACCGGTGCGGGAACTGGCGGCCCAGGTGGAGCATCAATTTAAGAAATACGGGGGCCATACGGGATTGAGGAGTCTGCTGGTGCACGGGGGTGTAGGGTATGGGGCGCAAAAGGAGGGCCTGAAGGAAGGGGTGGATATCGTGATCGCCACCCCGGGCCGTCTGCTGGACCACATGCAGCAGCGGACGATCAATTTGGATTCAGTGGAGATTCTGGTGCTGGATGAGGTGGACCGCATGCTGGACATGGGATTTCTGCCCGACGTGCGGAGGATTGTGACCCGGTGCCCGGAGAAGCGGCAGACGCTGTTCTTTTCGGCGACGATTCCGGCGGAGATTGCGTCGCTGGCGAGCTGGGCACTGAAAGATCCGTATAAGATCGAGATTGGCCGCCCGCGCATGGCGGCGACGACGGTGAGTCACTATTTTTATCCGGTGAACCGTTTGCAGCGTGAGGACCTGCTGCTGGCGCTGCTGAAGGAAACGCATTTTGAGAGCGTGATGGTTTTCACACGCACTAAGGCGGACGCGGATATGCTGGCGGCGCGGGTGCGGCGTGACGGAGAGCACAAGGTGGCGGTGATGCACAGCGATATCCCGCAGAAGGAGCGAAGCAAAGCCTTGCTGGGATTCCGGAATGGAGAGTTCGAGGTGATTATCGCCACGGACCTTGCGGCGCGCGGGCTGGACATCAGCGGAGTGACGCATGTGATCAATTACTCCGTGCCGGAAAATCCGGAGGATTACGTGCATCGCATCGGGCGCACGGGCCGTGCGGAAAAGGAGGGTGATGCGTTCACGATTCTGAGCGCGGACGAATTGATGGCGGCGGAAGCGGTAGAGCGATTCATCCATCAAAAGGTGCCGCGGCGGAAGCTCGACAATTTTGATTACCTTTACACAACGCTGCTCGATAACAGCGCTGCGGCGCAGAATCATCTGCGGACGAATCTGAGCCGCAGCCGGGGCAAGACGAGGAGGCGGTAAGCCCTAACTATCCGGACGAATTCTTCACCCGGCTTTTTTGTGCCATCGAGTATGAAAGCACTCGCGTGTTCCATTGACCCGCTTCAGCGACAACCGGGCTGGCAGAGAGAACGCGCTGAGTGAACGTCTGAACAGACAGCTCACAGCCAATTACTTACTGTCACGGTTGCGCTGGATGAATTCGGGTACTGCGACCATCATCATTTTGGTCCATTCCCAACAGAACTTGATCAGCAGCGAGAGTTCCTCAGAGCGGCTATTCTCGGCAAATTCGCGTATATACCTGCCGGTGGGAATTTGAAGGAAGATTGGATCTTTGAAGATTTCATACACCCCCGATTCAAGTTGCCGGCCCGTAAGTCTGACATGCCGTTTGATTGCCATTGAATTAACGGAGAAGGGACCCGCGAGCACATTGAAGATGAAGTTGAGGAACGTTGACTTCGCAAGGCCGCTGGCGAAGTCACCCACGGTGCCGTTGCGTGCCGCATTGACAATGTCTCCGTCTAAGTTGGCCTTCGTTAGATCCTCCGTGAGGTCCAGGAGAGTGGCGGGTATGGCGGCAACGATCCTTAGCGCCCATTTTCCCACCGCCGGACTTTTGAGGAGCCCTATCAAAAGCTTGTTGCTCGACATCGCCTTGGTGATAGCGGTGCCGGCGGGTCCCCCAAGAGCGCCGAAGACCGCACCGACAACGATGTCGGCCGCCAGTGCCCAGCCCCTCTTCCCCGAGATCGCCCCGATAACGCCCGAGACGAGCCCTCCGGTGATGGCGCTGTAAACCATCGTTTCCGTCACGGTGAATTGTCCCGTGGGATCGGTGAACATCACCGGATTGGAATTGGCGTAGAGGTAGCGGTGGAGAGATACCGGGCCACGGAGGACACCCTCAAACGGATCCTTGCTGATGAACCGGCCGGTTGAGGGATCGTAATAGCGGGCGCGGAGGAAGACCAGTCCTTCACTTTCCCCGGAACGCTCACCGGCAAATTGATAGGGAGTCCGGGTGGTTCCGGTTCGGCTGAGGAGTGCGCCGAAGGCATTATAGCCGTAGGTATCTGAAACCGAACCTGCGGAGTCGCTGATCAGCCGCACATTCCGGCTGCCATCCCGGTGGTGGTAGTGAGCGGCGCCGGCGCGGCGCTCTCCCGCCAGTTCCGTCCCGTAAGTGTATTCGGCGATGGAGGCGCCGGTAAAATCGTAATCCGCCAGCACCTGCGAGACGCCAGTCTCACTCCCGATATCCACCAGATGGCGGCTGGCGCCCGCCGGGCCATCGGACCTGATCCGCTCGCCCGCGGCGTCGTATTGGAATCCGGTATTCCCGCCGGGTGTATTGACTCCGGTGAGTTCATTCTGAGCATTGAACGAGTAGATGGCCTGTCCGGCAGGCGATTTCCGCGAGGCAAGATTTCCCATGGAATCATAGGAAAAGGCCGTGGAGCCGGCGCTCAGGAGCTTGTCAGCGGGGTCGTAATTGTAGAGCGTTTCGTTCCCGGCGAGGTCCCGCACGGTGCGCCGGTTTCCGGCGGCATCGTAGGTGTAGCGCCACTCGGCGGACTTTGCGGCTGCTGCGCTAAAGTGGCTTTCCCGCGTCAGGCGTCGAAGTGCGTCATATTCAAACTCGACATAAGTCCCGTCGTTACTGGTCACACGGGTGCGATCGCCGGTGGCGTTCAGTTCGTACGTATAAGCCGCAAGCACGGTGGCGTCTTTGCGGTGCGTCAGAACTTTCAGCCGGCTGAGGGAGTCATACTCATAACTGGATTCGACTCCGTTAGGATATTTGACGAGAGACAGATTTCCGATTTCGTCGTACTCATACCGGGTGATGGCCCCTTCCGGATCGGTGACCGAGGCAATGCGATTCAATTCGTCATGAGCATAGGCGGTGACCCGATTGACGCCCGCGGGGAGTTTGGTCGTGACGGAGTTCCGGTTGCCGCGTGCGTCGTATCCATAAGTGATGCTGCTGGTGTCGCCATTGGTCACCCGCATCAGCCGGTCGGCGGCGTCATAAGTATAGGTTACCGTTCCCGTCGCATTGGTCGCCGTGGCCGGTTTTCCGGATGGCGTGTACGTAAACGTCTCTTCGGTTCCGTCGGCGAAGACTTTGCGCAGCGGTTGGCCATTGAAGTCGGATTCGATTTGAGTCACGCGCCCTGCAGCGTCCGTCATCGTATCGATGTGACCGGAGGCATTGAAAGTTTGCCGCTCGATGGTGCCGTCCGGATAAGTCTTGCGCACGCGCTGTCCCGAGGCGTCATAAGCAAAGCGGGTGATATTTCCCTTCGCGTCGGTCTGCGAGAGGAGATTCCCCTCCGCGTCATAACTGAACTTCGTAATCCCGCCGAGCGGATCGATGACCTGCTGCAACTGGTTGTTGGAATCGTAGGAATAGACCGTGGTGTGTCCGGCGGCATCCGTCCTGCTGGTGACATTTCCTGCGTTGTCATAGCCGGTGATGGCTTCGGTGCCGTCCGGAAAGTGAGTGACGACGGGGCGGTTGAGAAGGTCATAGTCAAACCGGAAGACGTTTCCTTTCGCATCGGTTTGGCGGATGAGATTGCCGGCGGCATCGTAGGCATAGAGCGTCTCGCGGCCGAGCGCGTCGGTGCGTTTGATGTTTCGCCCGGCGTCGTCGTATTCCAGCACCGTCTCGCTGCCGGCGGCATCCACGGTGTGAGTGAGGCGTTCGGCCTTGTCATACTGCATTTGAACCGCTCCCAGCGCCGGATCGGTGGTGGTGATCCGGCGTGAAAGCTCGTCGTATTCGTGAACCGTCGTGCGTCCGGAAACATCCTTCACCGACGCCAGATTTCCTCTGATGTCGTAGAGTCGCGTTTCCTGCCGGCCGGGTCCGAGGTCATAGACCAATGGTTTTCCCTGGGCGTCAATCTCGAGTGCTGTTCGATTTCCGAGCGGGTCCTTGATGGCCTTCAGGGTGCCAAGGGCATCATATTCGACTTTCGAAATGCCGCCGAGCGGGTTGGTGGCCTCACTGATGCTGCCGCGGGCATTCAGAGTGACTCTGACGGTGGCACCAAGGCGGTCGGTTTCTTCGGTGAGGTCGCCACTGGCATTATATTTCCTGGTGGTGCGGGAGCCTTTGGCGTCGATTTCCACTGTGATGTTTCCGGAGGCATCGTACTCAAATTGAGTGACATTGCCCCGGGCATCGGTTCGGCTGGTGAGATTGCCTTTGCGATCGTACTCGTTGCGCTGTGACACGACTCCCATCGCGTCGATGACCTGGCGCACTTTGCCGCTCGCCGTGTACTCCACGCGGGTCATATGGCCGAGGGGATCGGTGCGCGAGGTCAATTGATCGCGTTCATTGTAGGTAAGCGTGGAAGTCTCTCCCAGTGCGTTCTTCTCCGTTAGGACGTTGCGGCGGTTGTCGTAGGTGCGGGTGATGGTTTCACCTTCCGGATTGGTGGTGGTGAGCTGATTGCCTTCCGGGTCGTAGGTGCTGGTGGTAACTCCGCCGCGGGCATCGGTTTTGCGCACCACATTGCCCCGTTCGTCATATTCCATGACGGTGGTCTGCCCGCCGGCATCGGTCACGGTTTCCTGACGCGTATTCAGATCATGGGCGAGGGTGATGACGCGTCCATCGGCATTGGTCACCTTTACGAGGCGGCCATTCTCATCGTAGTCGTTACGGGCGGCGACGCGGTTCATCGGATCGGTGATGCGTATCAGTCCGTGGCTGCGGTTGTAATCGTAGCGGGTCACGCTCCCCACGACGTCTGAGTGAGTGCGCAGGTCCCCGTTGCCGTCGTAAGAATAGCGTTGAATGCCGCCTGCGGGATCGGTGACACTGACGATACGGCCCGCGGTATCGCGGGTGAAAAGCACGGATTTGCCGGACGAGTGAAGGATGCCGCCCGGAGTGAAGGTCAGGGAATTTCCATCCGGCGTGGAAATGCTCTGCACCCCGTTCTGCGTGTGGATGATGATGACGGTGCCGTCCGGTGCGGTATAGCGGAAGCGCTGCGGGTTGTAAGTCGCCAGCGTAACGTCGTCGAGGAGTTCGACTGGACCGGGTTGAGTGTCGAAGATCGAAAGGATGTTATTGTCCAGGCTTTCGAGCTTGCCAAGGGTTCCAATACGCGGGGAAAGCCGGGCCCTCAAAACAGAGGGCGGAAAGGGAACCAGGGGAGAGACCTGTGGCGTTACAAGGAAATCAAAGAGTTCCACCCTCCCGTCGGGAAGCGTCAGGCTGGCGGTCAGGCTTTCGCTGGATTGAAGACTGAATGCGAGACCGGACTTGATGACGTTCCATCCGGTGCCGGGCACGCGACTGGTGCGGAGTTTCAGCGATTGGATGCCCATCCGCCACGCAGCGCCAAAGTCTCCGCGCCCCTTGTCCCGGCTGTCGTAGGTGCGGGTGATCGTGATGGGAAGGCCGGAGAGCGGAATCTGCAGATCCGTGTAGGTCACCGAGAAATTCCCCACCTTCAGGTTTTCATCCGCCTGTACGATTCTTTCCGCCACGCTTTCATTTCCTCCGCGGTCATAAACGGTTAGGCGAATGGTGTACTGATCATTGATCAGCGTCGTCGGATCGAACTTTCCGAGCACTCCGTTGCTGACAGGGTTTGAGCCGGTGGTGATGACGGTGAAGTCAGTGGTTCCTGCGGGTGCATAGGACAGCTCATACTTGAGGAAGTTAGGATCGGCGGCACTGCCGAGCACGTCGGTGGGCGCGGTGATGGTGGCGCCTGATACCGGCGAAGTAATCTCCGCCTGCGGTGCGGCGGTGTCGGTCACACGATCCATCACCGTAATCTCGGCGTTTCCGCTGATGGCCCCCTTCGTGGCGGTCACCGTAAAAGTTCCGGCGGTGCTGCTGCTGAAGCGCGGCGCGCCCGTGGACCAAGTTACAACACCCGTAAGATTCTGGCTGGTGCCGTCTGTGAAGACGGCTGTCGCCGTGAGCGGGACTAAACGGTTCGTCAGCACGCGCGCATTCGCGGGCTCCACGATGAGGGAGGCGAGCGTGAGATCTCCGTCCACGCCGTTGCAATCCTGGTCGATTCCGTCGCCGGCTGTATCCTGCGCGCCCGGATGAATGTTAGGATTGGCATCATTGCAATCCCCCTGGTTCGGCGTGAATCCGTCGCCGTCACCGTCCGTGTTTGCTGGCCCGGGCCCTGTGGAAACGACCAGCGCCACGGCGGCGCCCGGCGCTTCCGAGGCTCCGCCGGGCGGACTTTGACTGATGACCGCACCCGCCGGCACTGTCGCGTGATCCTGCTGCGTGATGCGGCCTCCGGCAAATCCAGCTGCTTCCAGCGCGGTGATGGCCTCCGCCCGCGGCTTTCCAGTGACGTCCGGCACCAGTTGCGCCTCGATCACGTTGAGCGTGAACGATTGCACTGTCAGTTCATCTTCGCGGTCCTGCGCCGCGATCAGCACCGTGTGCGTGCCAAGGTTGGCCGCCGTCGGCGTCCAGTGCAGCACATTGCCCGCGCCCAGCGTCATGCCGGCCGGGCCCTTCTGCAGAGATACCGTCACGGCATCGCCGGGATCAGGGTCCGTGGCATAAATCTGATAACGCCACGTGTAACCCGGCACTGTCGCCATGGCCGGCCTGGAAAGGATTACCGGCGGAATGTTCTTCCGCCGGATTTCCAGCGTTACGGTCGCAGTATTCGAGTTCTGCTTGCCGTCGCTCACCCGATACGTGAAGCTGTCGAAGCCGCCCGGTTCATCCGGAGCCGGCACATTCACACCGAAGTTATTCAAGCCCGGTGTTAGCCAGTTGACGGCGGGCTTTTTGGGAATGGTGCCGTCAGCGTTGACGTTGGTAATGGAATATTCCGACTGATTCCAAACCGGCCGCGTCGGCATCCACCGGTCGTTCACATCTTTGTAAACGTAGATGCCGCAATTGGGAGAAGAACCGAGGCTGCTGTCACGGCTGGTGATGACGAGTTCCGCATGGCCATCGTTTTCAATGTCAACGACAATGGCATCAAGGGAATCGCCGGAGACCGCCGCTCCGGGATTATTATCATCCCAGGGAATCTCGAAAAGTTTAGCGCCATCCAAACCGGACAGGAATGCGGTGCCGTACCGGCCGGTGACCACAACCTCCATGATTCCGTCACCGTCAAAATCGAACGCAGCGACATCGTAGCTGCCCATGTTGGTCGTTCCGACCATTGGTTGCTTCTGCCAAAGGATATTCCCATCCCGTGAGAACACAGTCACGTGACCGTAACTATTTTCGGCGGAGGCGGCGATGATCTCCGGAAGGCCATCCCCGTTTATGTCGGCGATCAGCAGCGCTCTCTGATTCGGGCCGTTGGCATTGGGGAACGGTTTTGTCGGGCCGCAGCCTGTCACAGGGTTGGCACTGTTCACCGCGTTCCATTTACAGGTGCCGTCGTGCTCAATTACGATAACATAGTTTGGATTGCGCCCTGTTGAGATAACGATTTCTCCATAGGGATCGTCATCCAAATTCGCCACTGCAACAATGCGGTCGCCGTAATTGGAGCGGGCAATGGGAAGCGTCCACAGGGTATTCCCCTCCGCATCAAACAGGATGCCGGCGTAATAGATATTCAATTTACCATCCAGGTCCACATCCGCCACCAGCGGACCGGCGCTGATATTGTTGACCCCCACTCCCGTGGCCGGACGCTCCCACACCACTTGACCCTGGCCATTGTAAACTCTGAGGTTGGTGCCGCGGTACTGGACAATAATTTCGGCGGCGCCGTCTCCATCCAAATCTGCGAGGACCGGCGCAGGATGGCTGCCTCCTACGTAGCAATCCGCGCCGCCTGACGTGCCCGGTCCGACGGTTTTATCTTCCTGGGTGTTGATGAGCAATTCACCGGTGTTGCTGAAGATCAGAATCTCGCCTTTGCACTGGCCGTTCACAACCACCTCCGGTTTTCCATCGCCATTCACGTCACCGACAGCCGGATCCGGCGCGTTGTAAATGGAAATGGGACTGCCCACTCCGCCTTTGAATGACCAGAGAGGGATCAGGGTCCTGGTCGCCTCGTCGAAGGTCAGGGCCAACAGCCAACCCGTATTGGCGATGCCGTTATTTACCTGACCGACTGCAATGATCTCCGGCTTTCCATCGCCGTTGAGATCCGCCGCAATCGGGGCGTTTCCATCGTTCACTTTGAAATTAGCGTTGTTGAACTTCTGAAAGCCATACGCCAGGCGCGCCTGGATTCCCGGACTTCCCGGCTTGTAATCGAAAGAACCATCCGGGCGGAAGTTCAGCGTGCCTCGTTTGACATTGTCCACCAGAGTCGCGGTGATCGCATCGCCCTCCGGATCGGAGTCATTCGTCATCACCCCCGGCGCGGGCACGGTCGTGGTCTCACCTTTTGGCGTGATATAAATATCGTTCACCGCCACGGGAGCCAGGTTTTCCAGCGTCACCGTCACCGAAAATGTTCCCGTATCGGACAGATCGGTTTGGTCTCTCACCAGCACTGTCACCTCGTGCGGCCCAGCGTCCGTCGTGCCGGGAGTCCAGGCAATTGCGCCAGTAGCGGCATCGAGCGTCAGCCCGGCCGGTCCCGCCAGCAGAGTGTAAGTTAGCGTGTCGCCTGCGTCCGCATCGGTTGCCGTGGCCGATACTTCCCACGCCGTGCCAGCTGGCAGCACCGCATTGGGTGGAAGCGTCAGCACCGGCGCATGGCGGACTTCCGGTTCCGCGGGCCAAAGGGTTAGTGTGACGGTGAACTGGCCGCTATCTGACGCCCCCGCCTTATCCTCCACCTTCACCTGCACCGTTTTCGCCCCCGTGTCCTCCACCACCGGCGTCCAGTCCAGCTTCCCGCTTTTCGGGTCCAGGGTCATGCCGTCCGGCCCCGCCACCAAAGTGAACGTCAACTCATCCTCCGCATCCGGATCAATGGCGAACAGCGTGGTGCTGAAGGCGCGCCCCGGCGCTATTTCCCTATTTCCCGGCGGCACCAGCGTCGGTGCCGTATTGTCCGGGGGCAGGACGCCCGCGATTCTCAGGAAGTACTTCTCCATGGGCCGCCCCGTGATATCGATAATCGCCCGGTAAACTCCGGGAGACACCTCCTGGATGGAGCTCCCCCCCGTCAAATCATCGGTCCACGCCACAAGGTCCGTTGACCCCTTTACCGCTAACGCAGTCGCTCCCGGCTTCGAAATGAAATCAATCTGCATGGTATTCCCCAATCGCACCACCCCCGTCACGTTCATCAAATCATCACATCTTCCACTCCTCACGAAAACGATCAGATGTACCAGAAATACAAAAAAAGCAGAGATGGTGGAAAATCTCATAAATTGGGGATTAGGGGGAATCGCTCTAAGAAGAGAGCAGCGTTGAGGGTAGAAATTGCGGTTCTTTGATCCCTGTCCTACCGAAACGGACTTGGATATTACAGGATTTTTTCCGTCAACAGCACAGACCTACCCTTCCCTGCCCTTCCGCATATGAGTGATTGGCCTCCCGGAAAGCGTGCGTATTCTTAACGTACCGAAATCATGAATACGCGCCGACTTTTCCTTCGCGGCCTTGGAGCCTCCATTGCCCTGCCGGCCTTTCAATCGTTGGCCCCGCGGCTGCGGGCGGCGGCCACGGCGGCAAAACTGGCGACGACAGCCACGGGCGCGCCGCTGCGGACGGCGTTTTTCTTTTTCCCGAACGGTTCCATCCCCTCGCGCTGGTGGCCGGCGAAGGAGGGAACGGATTTCGAATTCAGCCCCAGCCTGAAGCCGCTGGAAGAAGTGCGGAAGCATGTACAAATCATCGGAGGACTGGAAAATCTGAATGGTGAAGGTGGTCCGGACGGCGCGGGCGACCATGCGCGCGGAGTGGGCACCTTTTTGACGGGGGTGCGACTGAAGAAGAGCGCGACGGATGTGCGAGCGGGAGTTTCCATTGATCAGGTAATTGCGCGGCAGACGGGGCATTTGACGCGGCTTTCTTCGCTGGAGTTGAGCTGTGACGCAGTGCGGAAATCCGGAGCGTGCGATTCCGGTTATGCGTGCGCCTATCAATTCAATCTCTCGTGGAGCGGTCCGTCGTCGCCGATGACGCCCGAGGTGAACCCACGTTTGTTATTCGAGCGTCTGTTTGGTCCCGGCAATGCCGGCGAGCGCGCGCAGAATCTCAAGCGCCGGCAGGCGGAACAGAAATCGGTGCTGGATTTTGTGCTGGAGGATGCGCGCTCCATGCAGCGGAGACTGGATGCGCGTGATAACGAGAAGCTCGACCAGTATCTGACGGGACTGCGCAACATCGAGCAGCGCATCGAGAAAGCCGAACGTTTGGGTCCGCCGCCTGATCCGGGCACACCGTCACCAGCGGGCGTTCCGGAGAATTACGGCGAGCACATCCAACTCATGAGCGACCTGATGGTGATGGCGTTCCAAAGCGATCTGACACGCGTGGCGAGCTTCATGCTGGCGCACGATGGGAGCAATCGTTCGTTCGCCGACATCGGAATCTCCGAAGGGCACCACGACATTTCGCACCACCAGAACAAACCGGAACTGGTGGACAAGGTTTCGCTGATTGACCGCTGGTATGCGGATCAATTCGCGCAGGTGCTCAAAAAACTGGAGGCAGTAAAGGACACAGATGGCAAGTCCTTGCTGCACAATTCCATGATTATCTTCGGCGGCGGCAACGGTGATCCGAACCGACATAATCACGACAATCTTCCGTTCGTGCTGGCCGGTCACGGGGGCGGCACCCTAACACCGGGACGCTATGTGAAGCACAAGGATACGCCAGCGATGAACATGATGCTCAGCCTCGCCGATCGCATGGGCGTTACCGGCGTGGAGCGCTTTGGCGATTCGACCAGCAGACTGGCGGACATCTGAGAATCCGGGCATCGCAAACCATGCCCTGCCGCGCGTTGTTGCTGGTTCCATTTCTTGTACTGACGGCGTGTACCGGCATCCCCAGGGGCTGGTCAGAGGCCAAACGCAGCGGGAGCAAAGATGCTGTGGCCGGAGCATGGACCGGTGAATGGCACAGCGTAAAGAGCGGGCATCACGGCGGGTTGCGCTGTGTGGTGACGCGTCAGGGCGCGGGGGCCTATCATTTTCGCTACCGTGCCTCATGGGCAAAGATTTTGTGCGCAGGGTTTTCTCTCCATTCGTCTGTGAAGTCCGATGGCAAAGGCGGCTACACCGTCGAAGGCAGCAAGGACCTTGGGAAAATGTTCGGCGGGGTTTTCACCTGCAATGGCTCCATCAAGGACGGCACCTTCCATGCGCGCTACGAGGCGAAGCTGGATAATGGCACGATGGATATGCGCAAGGTGACGAAGTAACCGGGAGTTAGCGAAGCAGCCGCGGATCAAAACCGAAGGCCGGGAGCCATCAAGGAGCCGGGAACACGAGTGCACGGAAGGCCTTGTGAAATCTTTCACAAACCTCTTGTCGGGCAGCGGCGAGTGACCATCTTTGAATCGTTTTTCGATCTGCCGATTTCTATACTTTTCCATGAGCACCGCCTCGCCCGCACCCGCCCAGACTGCCCCTCCCGTGGACCTTGTGAACGTCCAGGTGAACGGCAAGTGGATGAAGTTTCCGAAAGGAACGCGGATGATCGAGGCATTGCGGCAGGCGGAAGTGGAAGTGCCGCATTACTGCTATCACCCGAAGCTGAGCAGCCCAGGAAATTGCCGGATGTGCCTGGTGGAAACAGGAATGCCTGCGCGTCCCGCGCCGGGTCAAACGGAGGTGGAGAAGGACGAGCACGGGTTTGCGAAAATCATGTGGAGTCCGCGGGCGGCGATCGCGTGCGCCAATACGGTTTCGGAAGGCATCGGCATCCGCACAGAAAGCACACTGGTGCAGGAGTGCCGCAAGGGCGTGATGGAGTTTCTGCTGATCAATCACCCGCTGGACTGTCCCATTTGCGACCAGGCCGGCGAGTGCCGGCTGCAGGAATTCAGTGTGGAGCACGGGCGCGGACAGAGCCGGTTTCTCGATGACAAGGTCAAGAAGCCGAAGAACAATCAGATAGGACCGAGGATCACACTCGACGATGAGCGCTGTATCATGTGCAGCCGCTGCATCCGCTTCACCGATGAGATCGCGGACGATCCGGTGCTGGGTTTCACGGAGCGCGGCAGCCACACGGTGCTGACGGTCCATCCTGACAAAGAATTGGCTAACAATTATTCGCTGAACACGGTGGATATCTGCCCGGTGGGCGCACTGACGAGCACGGACTTCCGCTTTTCCATGCGCGTCTGGTTTCTGAAGGAAACGAAAAGCATCTGCACGGGCTGCGCGCGCGGCTGCAATACGGAGATCGCGAGCCGGAATGATATCATCCACCGTCAAACGCCGCGCCAGAACAACGATGTGAATTCCGCATGGATGTGCGACACGGGCCGGCTTGATTTCCACTGGGTGAACAGCGAACGCCGCCTCACCGAACCTCTGGTGAAGGAGAACGGAAAGCACCGTCCGGCCTCGTGGAAGGAAGCGGTGCAGGCCGCGGCGGAGGGATTGCGGAAGTTTGCAGCCGGTCAGATTGCGGTCATCGCGAGCGGCCGCATGACGAATGAAGAGCTTTTCCTGACAAGAAAACTGGCCGCGGCACTTGGTGTGGGCGCAGAGAATGTGGACATCATTCCCCGGTCGTGGGAGGGCGATAATTACCTCGTTCACGCGGATCGCAATCCCAACACCAATGGCGCAAAGATTCTGCTGACGCCAACGCCCGGTGGTCAACTGAATGGTATCCGCGAGCGGGTGCAGAGCGGTCAAATCCGTGCTGTCGTCGCGCTGCGAGAGAATCTGTTGAACGCCGGCTTTACCGCAGACGACCTCGGCAAGCTGGGCTTCCTTGCTCAAACGCATGTCATGCTCAACGCCGGTGCCGACGCGGCGAATGTCGTGCTTCCCTGCGCGGCCTACGCGGAAAAACGCGGCAGTATGATCAATGCCACCGGACGCCTCCAGCGCCTCAATCAAGCGACGGTGCCGCCCGGACAGGCCCACGATGACTGGGAAATTCTGCGCGACCTCATTCTGGCGGTCAGCGGTCAGAACGGAATGTATTCCATCGATGACGTCTTCCGCAGCATGGCTTCGGAAACCGGGGAGTTTTCGGGACTGACACTCGGCGGCATTGGGGACGGAGGCATACCGTTTATTCAGACCGGGGAAACAATTCCGCTGCTTGAGAAGGAGAAGGAGCGGAAGGCGAAGGGGATTATTGTGGGGTGATGCCCCTGTGACAGGCTTAGCACTTTTGCGGAAAGCCCCTCATTTGACGCGGCGAAGGCAACCGGTTCGTGACTGAAAGGTATCTTTTTTCAGTCCTTTTCAGGCGACGGCGTGCATGCTATCAGACGCCAAGCTCACTATGAAAATCACATTGATTGCTCTCGCTTTGCTGTTTTGCGGAACTTGTGGAGTCCGCGCGGAGGAGGAACACCCGTTTGCCAAAGCCATCGCGGCGAAGTTGACAAATCCCGCCAAAAAATTCACGCTGATCATCAGGGCGACCGTGAAAGAGGGCCAGGCGGAGAAGTTTATTGCGGCATTTGCGGAGGCGATCGAACCGACAAGGAAGGAGAGCGGATGTTCGCGGTATGAATTGAGTCAGATCAACGGAGAGGCCAATTCTTTCGTGGTCTATGAGCGCTGGGCGAATCTGGAGAAAATGAAGGCGCACCTTGCCACGCCGCACACGAAGAAGCTTCTGGAAACGATAATGCCGCTGGTGGACGGGGAGCCGGAGATTGTAGTACTGACCCCCAAAGCGGAACCGAAAAAAACGGCGAAGCCCGCCGCAGACGCCGCGGAGAAAAAGCCGGAGGCCAAATGATGGACGGTGTTCGTCCCCGGATCGGGACCTTCATTCGTGCAGCATCGGGAGCGGCGGAAGCGATCCGCCACCTGCTGCCGCACGGGTTTGAATGCTGGCAACTCGGCTTTTCGCTGAAGCGGGACTCCATGCCGCCGCTGGCTCCGCTGGCGGCGCAGGTGCAGGAGGCAATCGCCGGAAGCGGGACGGTTGTTAGTGCGCTGGGCATTTACGGGAACCCGCTGCGGGACGATGCCGTGGGCGCGGAATCGCGGCGGGCATTGCGTGAAGCCATGGAGACGGCGCGGCTGTTTGGCACGGATGTGATAGGATGCTTTGCGGGACGGGTGCCAGGCGCGAGCGTGGAAGCGAGTCTGCCGCGGTTTCGCGAAGTGTGGACGGATCTTGCGAAAGAGGCGGCGGACAACGGGGTGCGCATCGCTTTTGAAAATTGTCTCCAGGGCGGCACGTGGGAGAGCGGCGACTGGAATATGGCGCACAATCCGGATGCGTGGGAACGAATGTTTGATGCGGTGCCCGCCGCGTGCCTTGGGCTCGAATGGGAACCGGCGCACCAGATGTGCCAGTTGATCAATCCCCTGCCGCAATTGGCGAAATGGGCACCGCGGATTTTTCATCTGCACGGGAAGGACGCAAACGTGCACCGGGATATCATCGAGCGGCACGGCGTGTTAGGGAGGGAACGGTTTGCGTGGCACCGGCTGCCGGGATTCGGGGATATCGACTGGACGGAAATCGTGGGTTTGCTTGAAATGTCAGGATTCAAGGGAAGCATCGATATCGAGGGGTATCACGATCGCGTGTATCATGGAGACCGGGAGATTGAAGGTCAGGTGCAGGCGCTGCGTTACTTGCAGGGTTGCCGGCGCCGGGTGAAGAGCGAATGAGGGCAAGCCCGCTGGCGGGAAGGCGAATCCGTGTCATCGGATCAGTCTTCATGTCCGCCCCGGCATCCAGCACCTCTGTTCCTCTCACGCGCTATGCATGGCTGTCCGTGGCGGCGGCGGTTTTCACGCTGATATTGAAACTGGCGGCGTGGTACATGACGGGCTCGGTGAGCATGCTGTCGGATGCGCTGGAATCCCTCGCCAATCTGGCGGCAGCGTTATTTGCAGTGGCCTCCCTGACCGTGGCGGCACGGCCTGCGGATGAGGACCACGCCTATGGTCATTCCAAGGTGGAATACTTTGCGAGTGCCGTGGAGGGCACGCTCATCATCGCTGCGGCGGCCGGCATCGGGTGGGCGGCGGTGGAGAGACTGTTTCATCCACGCGCATTGAAGGACGTGGGACACGGACTGGCCGTTTCAGCCGTGGCGTCGGCGGTGAATCTGGCGGTGGCGCGTGTGCTGATGCGCGTTTCACGCGCGCGACGTTCGCCAGCGCTGGAGGCGGATGCGAAACACCTCATGACGGATGTGTGGACCAGCGCCGCAACACTGGCGGCAGTGGGTGGAGTGATTTTGTCAGGATGGCAATGGCTCGATCCTGTTTTTGGACTTCTGCTGGCGGGACACATCGTGGGAACGGGCGTGCGGCTGGTGCATCAAAGTGCTCTGGGATTGATGGACACGGCATTGCCCGCGGAGGACCTGGAGTCCATCAAACGAATCCTGGCGGAACTGGAGGCGGAGGGGCTGCAGTACCATGCGCTGCGCACTCGCCGGGCGGGAGCGCGCGGTTTTATGTCGGTGCATCTACTGGTGCCGGGAGCTTGGAGTGTCACGCAGGCGCACAATCGCGCGGAAGCGCTGGAATTGAAACTGCGCGAGGCAGTGGCGCAACTCAATGTGATCACGCACATTGAGCCGCTGGGGGATCCGGTATCGATGAAGGATGCGCGTCTTGACAGGGAACCGGTAAAATAATGAGGGAGGCTCACTGCCGCTGGACGCTGATGAAATAGAAGCGGCGATCTCCGCCGCCGAGCGGGTCAAGGATGGTGCGCATTATGCCCGCGTCGGTAGTGGCTCCGGCAACGGGCTCCCAGAGCGAAAGATCGCTGCCGCCGAACAGCGTATAGCGGCAGTCGGCGAATCGCGGAGAAAAGGTGATGGCGTGTCCGCCGCCGGGGGCCTCCGAAATCCGCATGGAAAACGTCGAAAGAGGATCGGTGGGAATGAGGCAGGCGTTGTATTCAAAGCGATTGTCCCAGCCGTCGAGATCGGGATCGAGGAGCGGGGCGGCGTTAGGATTATCGATGCCAAAGTACTGAATTTGCCAGTCATCAGGAATGCCGTCGGAGGCATAGGCGCTGAAGTTGTCAGGATTCGTGTTGAGGACAGAGAGGTTCAGGGTGGCGGTGAAATCGTGATAGGTGCCTTTGACCGTGGCGGTGGTGTCCTGATAAACAGCGGCGGCGGTGGCGAGACCGGAGGCGCTGATGCCGGTGAGCGGGCCGCTCTGGATGCTCCATCTGACCACCGATGGAGAAAGCGGGAAGGAGGTGCTGTCATCGTAAAGAAGGCTGGCGGCGAGTTGCCGGGTGCCGCCGTCGTCAATGGTTGGAGGGGATGCCGAAACGCTGATGCCGGTGGCCACTGCGAACACCGCGTCGAGGAGTTGACCGGCAAATCCGGTGCGCGCTGCATAGTCGGCGGAATTGCCCGCGTTTCCTGGCATCGCCGAGAAGTTAACCGTGTAGCTGGCGCTTACGCCGCGGAGGCCCCCCGCATCCAACGCGTCGGGCGCGAGGGAATAGTTTGCACTGCCGCCGGCCATGAGGCCTGAGGGAAGCAGAAGAATGGCGAAAGGGAGGCGAAGCATTTTCATTTTCTACTTTCCGATGAGTGCCGCTTCCAGTTTGCGAAGACGCTCCTCCAAGCCCGTGAGTTTTTCCTTCAGGGTCTCATTTTCGCGGTGCAGTTCCTGCACGGCAGCGGCCGAATAGATCGTTAGGGGATAGGTGTCCACCTGGAGAACGGGAGAGCCATCCGGCAGTTTCTCTCCGCTGCTTTTGACATCGTTAGGAAATACAGTGGCGAACTCCTGTGCGATAACGTTCAGGTAGCGTCTGTCCTCTATTCCAGGATGCGCGGCGCGATAGGCATCCGTGTAGCGGAAGTCCACGAGCCGGACCTGATCGAGTTTTTCCAGCGCTCCGGTGATTGGCTGGATTTCGGTTTTGATGCGGCGGTCTGAATTGGAAAGCCATGCGCCCGCGGTGGTCTTGCTGGCGTTGCCTTCCACTTCCAAAGCGTTGGCGGATGGAGCCCGATTGATGCCGACTCTATCTGTAAAGACGTTCTCCTGATCAAGGCGCGCAAGTTGCGCGGGAAGGACTCCTGAACGCAGCGCAATGGCGTGGGAGGCGCTCGCGGCGATGGCGGTGAATGCGGCAGGACCCGGCGGAATGTCCGTCTGTCCATCCGAATTGTCCCCCCAGGCGACGATGGTACCGTTGGTTTTCAAAGCCATGCTAAAGGAATAGCCGCCGGCCACTTTGGTTACACCGGAGAGCTCATCAGGAACGGTGCACTGCTGCCCAAGGTCCCAACCCCATGCGACGACGGTGCCGTCGTTCTTCACCGCCAGGCTGTGATAGGCTCCCGCCGCGATGGAAACCACCCCGGTTAATCCCGCCGGCACGCTGGATTGTCCGGCATCATTGCGCCCCCATGCAACCACGGTGCCGTCGGCTTTGAGCGCGAGGCTGTGATCGTATCCGCAGGCGATGGCGGTGACACCGGTGGCCGCGGGGGGGACGGCGGTTTGATTGAACGTATTGTTGCCCCACGCAACGACCAAGCCATTCGCACGGAGCGCAAGACTGTGTCTCTCACCGGCGGCCACACTAACGGCATCATTAATACCGGGAGGAACAGCGGTTTGACCAAAGGTGTTTAGACCCCATGCAACGACAGTGCCGTCATTCCTGCGGGCCAGATTGTACCCGCAGCCCGCAGCAATGTTAGTGACTCCCGCCAGACCTGCGGGTACGGCAGGCCCATTGCCCCATGCCACAACCGTCCCGTCATCGAGCAGCAGGAGCCGGTGTGTGCTGCCGGCGGAAATGGCGGTGACGTTGGTTAGAGGCGGCACTTTGTTTTGACCATCACCGTCGTCGCCCCATGCGACGACCGGCTTTAGCGAGGATGCCATGATGTCGCTGAGCATCACCTGCTTAACCCTTTCGGCGACCATGGCATATGGCGCGGTGGCGAGCCGGTGGTCGGGCGAGATTTGCTGGAAGCCGGTGACACCGTCGTTGAACCAGACCCGAAGACGGAGGTCATCATTGTCGAAAAGGTCTGCTGACAACGCGCTCATGTTGGCGAAGGAGGTATCGCCCAGCAGCACCGCATAGAGGCCTTTGGCCACCGGCAGAGAAACAGCGGCGAGAGGCTGAGAGCCGGCGGCGCTGGTGCCGTCGTTGCTCCAGTAAGTCGTGGTGCCATTTGTGTTGACGAGCGCGAACTTGAACAGGCCGGTGCCCTCGAAGTTCACACCATTGACCGCCATGCGGCCCTGGTGATTTAGCAGCGCGGGAACCGCGGTGGCCGGAAAGGCCGTCAGCAGCAATCCAAAGCCCGCGATGGCAGCACGACAGAGAAGAATTTGGATAAGGCTCATGGCGTTAGGGTGGCGGGTGGTGGTGTCTTCGGCAGGCGGCCCTGAGTGACGGACTGTGGCGCCTGGCCCGGTTTTTTTGGAGACGCGGCGGCCCCCGGCATAAAGCCCGTGCCCGAACCGGTGGCATACATCGTGTTGCCCTTGCGGCTGATGAGAAATACGAGGTTCCCCTGGCTGCCGCCGGTCTGAACGATGCAGCCGGAATAATCGTTAGGGAACCATTCCGGGGCACTTCTGATCACGGGCACCGATGTGCTCGCCACAGGCTGAACGGAAAACGGATTTTGTTCGCGCAGCCATGCTTTCAGGGCGGCTCCGGGTTCTATCGCAAGGAACCACTGCCAGTGAGCCGTGCCCTTGCCGTTGCCTTCAGTCCATTCGCGTCGTTCGGCGTGGAGGATTTTATCTTCGGACGAAGGACGTCGCCAAAGTGCGCGCTTGAAGACCTCTTCCGAATCCCCCTTCGTTTTCGCAGCCAGCATGTCCTCCTGCAAGGCGTCAGGCTTCTCCGGCGGGGTCGCCGGAACGCCGGCCGGGCGGAAACCAAAGTAAGCAGAGGCACCGGCGGCGAGGACCGCGTGGATAGTCAGGGATATTTTCATGGCTTCGCAGATCGTTAGTTTCCGGAGTAGCTGTAGGAGCGGATGAAAATCCGAATGTCTCTCACCGTTCTCGCAAAGCGGTTGAGGCCCTCCTGCTCGTTGTTCAGCAGGGTGTAGGCGGGGATAACGATTTTCCATCCACTGTTCCAGACACTGCGGCCCACAAGCCGGTGACTGGTGAACTCTGTGGGCAGACCGCCCAGCAGAATCGACGGGTCGGCAACGGGCCTGAAGGATTGGTGCTGGCGGATCACCCACGGCCGCTCGGCGAGGGTGTCGTTGGCGTCGAAGATCTGAGTGTTATTAAAGGCACTCGCCCCAAGATTGAACGGAAGCGGGATGGCTTGATCCTCGACCAGCCAGCCGCGTTCGACGTTCTGTCCACCGAGCGGCGGAGCGAGCAGATAGTCGGTGCCAGTGGGAATCACATAGAGGTACGGCGTGGCCGAAAGGGCGTCCGGATCGTTCAGCGCAGGCATTCCCGCATTAGGTTCGCCATCGGCGTATTCATCCATGCCGACGTAGCCAGGCAGTGCGATGCCGAAGCTCTGGATCTTGGTGGAGAAATTCGTCGGCGTGAATGTGTGATCACCGGCGGCGAGCGGGAGGCCGAAGAAGTTCAGCCCGTGCTGGATGGTGGTGCTGAAAGGAACGATGATGCCCGGCACCGGTCGTCCGTCCGGGCGCTTCACGTTACGGCACAGTCTGGCCACATCCGGATCGGTCAGGATGTTGGCTTTGAAACACTGCTCCAGCGTCTGCCGCCATGCTTCGTCATCCGCTGATTGATTGGGATCATCGAGAATGCGGTAGTTCTCGCCGCGCATGCTGAAGAGCGTGCTGTAGATCTCCGGATTGTTGATGCCCAGGCGCCCCTCGGCA
The DNA here is from genome assembly GCA_035550135.1 of Verrucomicrobiales bacterium. Lineage (GTDB taxonomy): Bacteria > Verrucomicrobiota > Verrucomicrobiia > Verrucomicrobiales > V1-33 > V1-33. The sequence continues at coordinate 231,971 of DASZQB010000021.1, read as the reverse complement.
ACTTCGTGGTCCGCGTGGAGCTTTGCCATCGCGCCGGCCAGGCCGTTGTCCCCCAGCGAGCTGACAGTGGCAAAGACATCGCCGTCACGGACGTCGCCGAGCGAGCGGCTGGACACGATGCTGGAGATGAAAGCCTGGCCCTCCGTGGTACCAAGCAGGCCGGTTTCATAGTCGTAGGCCTTCGCCGTCATGTAGGTGTAGCGGCTGGCGAGGTCGAAGAGTGAACGGTATTGCTCCAGGGCCTCATTGCGGAAGATGCGGAAGGTCGCATCCTTCGTCCGGTAACCCTGGACGATCGCGGCGGCGCGCTTCCGGAAGGCTTCCCGCTCCTCCAGAATTCGCTGTCCGCGGCCCAGGATGCGGGCCACCTGCTCGTTGGCGGCCTGGTAGGCGGCCAGAGGATGGGCCAACACATATTCCTGGAAGTTGAGCTCGCGGTAAAGATTCTCCAGTTCGTAGGCCTGTTGTTTTTCCTCAAGGCTGAAGCCGATGCTGTCCAGGATGCGGTCGAGCGTCATGTCCTCACCGGCAATGTTCACATCCAAAAATCCGGCTGCGGACGAACTCTCCACGGCGAGTGCTTTGCCGATCACGTACGTGGCAACACCAGCGATCGCGATTGTGCCCCGTATCGCCGAAGTGAAATCGTTGTCGATTCCGTTAACGAGCGGCAGGAACCGGCTCAGATTATCGGCAATTGCCAGAGTGCCTTCGGCAAAAGCGTCGCTGTTGGCGGCCACGGTCTCCAGGGTGTTTTGAAGCCTCAAAAGCGTTTGAATCGCCGCTTCGGTGGTCTGCTGAGTTGTCAGATGTTGCTGGTGAGCTTTGATTGCCTCCCGCAGGAGATCGCCTTCACGCATGAAGCGATGCTGCAGCACCTTCACATCGTAGAGGCCATCCTTGAGGTCGAGGAATGCGCGATGGGCATCCAGCAGCGCTCCCTGCAATTCGCCCGTTTCAGGCCGCGCACCCAGCCCGGGAAGCCAAACGTCTGAATACTGGATGAATTGATTCGGGTAGGCGGTCACTTCCACTTCCTCTCTAATGACTTCCCCGTTCTCGTTGAAGATATCGTAGTCCCTGATGATACCATCTCCGGAAATCGTCGGGATATTGAACTCGCGGTCCGTGACCTTCCAGATGCGGAATTTGACGCTGTCGCTGACGGTGGTGTCGACGAGTGCGTTAGGCCGGTCCACCACAAACCACTGATGAAGATCCGGACCGTAATAACCCTGCGCGTAGGTTTTGCCCGGACCCACGTCACCCTCATACGGGCGCCCGAAAATCTCAATGAGCTGGTTCCGGTAGGTGCGCTCCTGGTCCACGATGAGCGAATTATAGTCGTCCATCTGGTTTTCCTGATTTCGCAGGCTGCGGGTCATGCGCGCGGCCTGCTGGAAGGCGCCGGCGGCGTTGAACACCGTCTTCAGGGCCCGCTCGCGGATTTGATCGAAATGACCCATTCCCTGGACGGCGTTCTCGCCGATGCCTGCGGTGGAACCAACTTCAAGGAAAGTGGAATCGATGTCGAATTGGATTGCGCCCGGACTGAGGCCAAGAGGATTGAGCCGTGCGCTGGCGTTGTCGGCGGTGGTTTGAAATGAGGTGATCGCCGTGGCCAGTTCATTGAGTTCCGGAACAGTGGAGCGGTCGATTTTTTCAACGCCGGTATGGTGGGAATCCACCTCCGGCAGCATGGCGTTGCCGACCACCCAGTGATAATAAGCACCCTGAGCACCACGGCTGACCCACTCGTCGAGGCCCCAATTGCGTCTTTCCGTGGTGTTGGGCGCGGTGGCCGTATCACGGTACTGGCTCCAACCGGTCGTGCCGTCCTTATACTGCTGACGCCATGTCAGGGCGCAGACCTGCTCCGCGGTTTTGGCAAGCAGGGAGGCATCGCCGGCGAATTTCCGCTCGTCCACAAAGTCCACCGTGACCGCCTGTCCAAGCACGAGCACCGCTTCTGCGCGACGCTGCCATGAAAAGTTAGGATTGGCAAGCAGGCGGTAGTAGCCCTTGAGCGCGGCAAGGTAGTGCCCGTAGGCGTCACCGTGGCCCTGCGGGAACATACGCTGCGCGTCGGACGCATCAATGACACCATCCGCTGTGCTGCTGCCGGCCTTTTCCTTGATGTTATAGTTTGTGGCATAGATCGCTTCGCCGGCATCAATGCCGCCGGTGTAGTTCCAGTAGAGCCGGTTGTAGGCCGGTGAAACATCCACCCGTGTGCCTGAGGCATCGCGGCCGCGGAGCAGGGCCAGTTCCTCTTCAAGTGAACTGGAAACCTGATTTTCAAAAGAGAAGCGGCTCGTGTTGATTTCCGTCGTTTCGTTGGAGTCGTCCGTGGAAATCGTGGGATTGGCGGCGTCCGCATAGGCCTCATTGCCAAGGAGCGCGTAGAGATCACTGAGATAACCGGCCGCCAGCATCAGCGCATTATTGGTATCAGGATCATTTGTATTTGCATCGATGCTCATGCTGCGGGCACGGTTGAGCACCGTTTCGTAGATGGAGATGAGTCCCACGCTTTCGATGTTCTCCAGCGAAAGCGCGACATCGCCCTCCCACCTCGTGCCCGCCTGAGTCAGTACGCTGGTATCGGTGCTGATACTGTTGTTGAAGAGATCCTTTACCCGTTGCTCGAACGGATTGATCTCGCGCAGGACGCGCTTGATCCATCCCTCGACAAACTGCGGCGGCATCCAGCGCGAATAGCCGGTGCCCGCCACGCTGGTGACGCCGGGCTTTGGCCGGTAACGCATCGTATACCAGCGATCATTGAGAACGAACGCAGATCCTCCGAAAGGCTTCGAGCCGTCGGCGCTGATAGTGGCAACGTTGGTATTCTTCTGGTTCGGTCCCGGATCGCTCACGCCCAGGAACGTGGCGGCAGTGACGTCCACTTCCTGTGTCACGTCGAGACGGAAGTCGACATTGCTGCGGGCCTCGGCGTCGGCACCCGTGAACAGCGCGATCTCAATGATGTTTTGTCCGCCGGTAAAGAAACTCCGCGGTACGCGGAACTGGCGCGTCAGCAGGTTCCCCGGCACCAGGTCCGACAGTGCATCAGTGCTCGCGAAGCCGGAAGGCGCGCGATTGGCAATCGCGGCGTTGCCGTTGACGTAGAGAACAAAGCCGTCCAGTTCGCCCATGGTGGCGCTGAAGATGATCTCTCCCGGCACTCCGCCGGCGGTGAAATTCAGCGGTGCAGTGGCGGTGTTTTTGAGCACTATGCCAGGGAGACCTGTTGCAGGGTTATGACTTGAATCCCTGATCGCGATGCTGCGGGCAAACGGAAGGACACTGCCGACGGCGTATTCTGCAGTTGTGGGCAATTCGCCCGCGGGATTTCGCACTACGATCCACTGGTTGTCGCTTCCGCCGAGGCGCTGGGCCCACGAAGTCGTATAAGTCGCCGGGGCCGTGGCGGAACCCGGAGCCCACTTCCACTCAAACTCGTAGTCCTGGGGCCGGGCTGCGAAGTCGCCGGTGTGGCGCAGCGTTACCTGCTCGTCCAACGGGTTCCTGCTGTAGAGGGTCTTCAGTTCCCCGGTGTAAAGAGTTGGTACCACCTTGAAGACTTTCACCTGCACGGGATCACCCTCCGGCGTGTGGGCTTCGCCATTGCCGAAGATCATGGTCACCCACCCCGCGCCCTCGCCGGTGGCGGTCACAGCATAACTGTGGACTGCGGTGTCGGCCTCCATAATTTTTGTTAGTGTGTCCCCGCCTACGAATACGGTCTTCGCGGGATCGGGAATCCACGTTCCCTTCCGCTGCGGGTTTTCGACGAAGGTCTCGACCTTCGTCTTCAGGCCATCGACCGTCGCGTCCCAGTTCGCCTTCACCGCGCCGGTCTCTGTACACAGCGCCTTTAGTTGCGTGATCTGATCAGCAGTGAGCACATTCAGATCCAGGTAGTCCTCCCCCGCGATTTCGTCCTTAAACTGTCCCACCAGCACCAGCGTGCCCGCTTTTTTGCCGGCGTCAGGAGCCCTCAGCGGATCGAACCAGATGCGCTCCTGCAGATCGGGTGCAAGCCGCTGAAAGTAGAGCTTCCCGAGGTGGCTCGATGTAGCGATGGAATCGGGCACGCCTTCCAGATTTTTCTCTGCGAGCTGGACGGTTTTTTCCCGTGTCGGATCGTGCAATATCACGCTGGGTTTGGCCGTGGCGAGAGCGCGGGACTGTTCGTAGAAGACTTCGGCGCTCATTTGGCCGCGAACCTGGGGCAGGCCGAATTTTGGCAGGGTCAGTGTCTCGCCCACGCGAAGCTCCGCCGCATTTTCCGGCCAGGCAGGAATGAAATTGATCGTCAGCGGCGCGCCGGTGACCGGGTCGCCCTCCGGCACGCCAGCGACGAGCGGCCGAAGAAACGGCAGCAGGGTTCCTGCGGCAATTTCCGATCCCGTCCCGCCGGGATCGGGCAGGAAGAATCCCGGACGGCTTACATACTTATACTGCATGGCAATCCGTTTCGAGGTGCTGGTGCCGTCGTGCGGCCCGCGGTAAACCCAGTGAAAACCCTTGCGGTCTTTTTTGGTGAAGGCATCCCAATCGTCCGGAGTATCCGTGGTGTTGACGCGGGGATCCAGGCCCGCGGGCGGCGTCACTTCCAAATTCCGGCACACGTTATTAGCGTCGATGGGCAGCGGCATCAGCGGCAGCGGATAAGGTGCGACCAGGAGATTTCCCGCGACTGCCGGGCGATCGAAAAGAATGTCCTCCGGGTCGGAGCGGTCGCCATCCGCATCCACCTCCCGCACGACCTTGTAGATTTTCATGTCAGGGCGCTGATCCGCGGCGCTGATGTAGCCAATGAGTACGAACGGCTGCGACTGCTGCGGCAAAATCATGTTCAAGTCATCCCGCAGAGCGTAGGCGCGGGAACCGATGAGGACGGCGTGCTCTTCGTTAGGGTTGTATCCAGGCCGGGATTTGTCGTTCTGATAGTAGATTGCCCCGGCAGCCACATCCGTCGCGAGATCTCCGGTGCCGATGCCTTCCGCGATGACAATTTGCGGTGTGGTGGAAGCAGGATACTCCGTCGTGTACCGGCCAACTTTGCCCGGAATATACAGGTCGGGAAAGCCGGAACCGGGGGAGGATGTCTTTTTGAACCAGCGAACGGTGAGCAAATTGCTGCCGGCCAGCGCATTGACGGGAATAATAGCGCCGCTGTTTGCAGTCTCCACACCCACGGCAAACGGATTCAGGTATCCGGCGGGATAATACCCAGTGCCTGCCGAAATGTAGCCGGCGACTTCATGCCCGTCCGGAGGCTGGATTCTCGTGCCGACCACAGCCTGGGTGTCGATGGGAGCAGCGCCATCCGACTGAACGGAGAATGTCAGACTGTGGTTTCCTGTTTGCATCGCCTGCGAAATTTCGACGCGGCGACCGTCAATGATCCGTGTAATCCTGACGTTTCCCGTGATGCCTGCGCCGCTGATGACCATCCCGGTCTCCAGCCCCACCGTGCTGGCCAGAGACAGAACATTGGAAAGTCCTGCGGCATAGAACGGACCTCCGGTACTCTTGATCGTGTTCATCAGGTTGAACGCGACGCCAGCGCCTTTCCTCCACCTCGCGTTGATCACCTCGCCACCGGCATTCTCCCAGAAGCCAATGGCGATGCGGACGAATCCACCTGACAGGTTCACGGTTCCCGTGCTGATTTGGGGTGCGTGAGCGCCGCGGTTGTCGACGACGAGTTCACCGGAATCATCGAAGTCACCGTCACCGTTCAGATCGAGATAGATCATGCTGCCATCGTCACTGTTGGTGCCGAAGGTATAATCCCCGGGCCCGTCCGCGCCGGAATCAAACCATCCCTGCCACAACACCGAGAACGTATCGGGACTGGTCAGGCCCGCGAGGTTGAAATTGCTGGCATAGTCAATGTTGTCCGTACCGATGAACGAGGCGCTGGGCGTCGCGGCAATCAGATTGGAGATCGGAGCCAGCAGCGCATCTCCGAGAAGAGTGTCGTAAGTGCTGACCGTGAGGCCTCCGGAAAGCGGCTGCGCGGTGAGTTGCAGCCGGCGGTTCTCCGCCTGAGTGTAGAGGTTTACGTACCAAACATCGCCGCTGCTCGTAAACTTGAGCAGCGAGCGGTTTCGCTGGTGCGGATTCGTGGGGGCAAATTTCACGGAGAGCCGTTGAGCGGTGAGGTCGATGGTGGCTTCCGACTGTGCAGGGTCGTCCTGCCAGATGATCGTCGGCAAAGAGCCACCAGGGAAGGATATGCCCGTGGCGGCGGAGCTGCCGTTGTTATCAACCGTGTAATGGGCGTAGTCCGAGAGATTCGGCGACCAACGCTGCCAATAGCGGGTTTGGAATTTCGGCCACTTGATGCCGAAGTTATCGGGCGGGGCCTCCAGCCAGTACATCACCACTTTGTTGTAGGCGTTGGAAGAGGTTGGTTCGCCGTTGTCCGGGTTGTTAGCCGCGCTGGTCTCACGTTCGGCAAAGTAAGCGGCGGTGCCGTCGGGCTTCACGGTGGTACCATAATAGCTCACGGAACCCTGAGCGCTGCTCAGGACCGGCGAGGGCTGAAGCAGTTCGTCACCCTCCACCGCCGGCACACGGGGCCGGAGTTCCGTGCCCAGATTTTGCGAAACCAGATAAACGTCCGCCGAACGCTTGAGCTCCACCACATCAGTGCCGAGAGACTCATAGGTGTCGCCCACCCGCACGTTGCCCAGGTATTCAATGAGGATGCGCCCCTCGACATTGTGTGCATGGAGTTGACCGACGCCGTTGAACTTGTCGAATGACAGCGTGGTCAGATTCGGCGCGAGCGGCGTGTAGCCCGGAATATTGATCTCCTCGGCCACCGCCTTGGGCACCAAACTGTAGTAGGCGGGACTGACCGTGGTAATGCGGCTGTCGGTAATCTGCACCCGCGGTCCGTCAAAGCTGCCCTCCGTCCAGTAAATGGTCCGCACCGGCCTCTGGGTGCTCGCGGAGACGATAAAATTCTCCGTCTTCGTCAGATTCAATCCCGGCGTGACCCATGTGATCGTTACCTGGCCGGGTTGCGAAGCGAACACCTGGTCTGCGTGCCGGCTGTAATAAAAAGGGGTGGTCGGAGTAATGGGCCTGTCGGCATTTGCGGTAATGGTTTCATTCGCAAATCCGGCAAGTGTGATCGTCGTGGATGTGATTTTGGTGATCGGCTGTCCAAGGAGCGTCGAACCCACGACCAGATCGACGGGCGCGGGTGAGTTCGAATAGATGACGGTGTTCTGACCTGTGTTCGAACTGGTCACTCTCACTTTGCCCAAAGGGATCAGAACACCGCCGATCAGCGGAAGATTCTCGCCAGGAAGCACGGGCTGGGCACGCCAGTAGAGTCGCGCGGCGGCGAGTTTTGCTTCGTCCGTGCCGCCCGGCAGCAGATCCTGGCCTGCGGCATCCGTGAGCGGCGGCGTAATCTCGTCGCCCATGAAATAAAGCGGTGCATTAGTGACAAACGTGCCGCCGATGGTGCTGCGGGTGACTACAAGTGTATTCCCGGGATTGGAGGGATAGCGGTCGCCATGAACCGCATCCGTGGAGATTGGTCCCGACGAACCGGCCACCGCGCTCATGCCCTGGAAGTTGCTGTTGGCGGTCGCCGGAACGGTCGCTTCGTTCGCGCCGGCTGGCACCGTTGCCGGAGCGATAAAGGTGCTGTTGAAGTTGCCGGTCTTGAGTTCGTAAGTTTCCGCATGCGCGGTCCATGCGAACAGCAAACCACCGAAGGCGAGATGGAGAATGGGCAACAGTTTCATGGCCGTGGACTGGATAGGACGAAGGACGGTTGGAAGCGGGCTGGAGCCAGCCCTGAGCCGCACCCGCGGATTTCTGCTCATGATTTCGCGGGCGATGAACGTTATCGGCGGGCCTTCAGCGCCACCGTGCGTGGAGCGGATTTCCCAAGTGAAGCCAGCAGGTTTTCAATGGCTGCCAGTTTGGCATCCCGGGCTTTGTCGTTCGCTTCGAGCGCGGCGAGTCGCGTGCGCAGACTGGCATTTTCCTCCTGCAGGGCTTTCACCTCAGCATCCTTTTCTTTCTTCAATTCCTGGAGCGCACCGACGCTCGTCGTAAAGATGCGGTCGTAATCCACCGTGCGGAAATCATTCACCTGCCGGCCATAAACAAAAACTTTCTCCGGCCCGCGCTCGCACTGGTCCACCACGAAAACGCGGGCGGAGGGTACCACGCTCACGTTCAAGTCGAGGCGATTGCCGTCCACGTGAAGCCGGACGCGCTCGCCAACTTTCAGGTCGTGATCTTTGCTCAAGGTCACGGCGAGGGTTTTCGCGGCAGGGTCAAACGCGACCGACCTGGCGACCGAAAAAATATCGGGCACAAACTCCACGGAACGCGTGACTGCACCCGGAATCACCTTTTCCACCTCCTGAGCGATGAAACCCTTCCTCCACACCATACCGTCTCCGGCCGGGTCCACCATCCGGTAGTCCGTGACCTTCAATTGCTGGATGGCTGCGAGGTCCCGCGGCGTTGATGATGGCGTGGCGTCCCTTTTGATGCGGCGATCTGAATACACCATTATTCCTTTGCCGCTGGCAATCCAGCCATCACTGCGAATACTCACAGGGGCTATAGCATTGCGATTGCCGCCGAGATGGCCCCCTCCAGCCATGCCATAAGTCTCAATCGTCAGGAAATTCGTGGAATAGGTGCCGGTCATGGTCCAGGTCTGACTGGCACCCGAACCGGATTCGAATCCCGTAAAGTTATTATAGCCATTGTCTGTCATCGTGAGATTGTTTTGGATCATCACATCCAGTGGCACTCGTGGAGTGGGGGTGCCGATGCCGACCAACCCGCTCGGGAGAATGCGGATTCTCTCCTGCGCGTTGGTGTGAAACTCCAACTGCCCGTCCGCAGAACTGTACATGCCGCTGTCGTTGTCGCCGCCATTGCCGCTGAATGCGAATCCGTTGTTATTTACGCCGCCTCCTCCGGGCGGTCCGCCGCGGGCGCGGATAAAGCCATTGGCACTAAGATTGGCGGCATTGAAGTTGCCGGGCGTGGTGATATTGCCCGCGGTAAGGGTCCCGGTCGCATTAATGTTGCTCGACGTGTTGATATCACCCAGCGCCGCGACGGTGCCCTGAGTCGTAAGATTCCCGCTCGCCGAAATTTGGCCAACGACGTCCAGCGCAACATTGGCGGCAGGCTGTTTGCCGATGCCTACCTTGCCGCCGGCGCGGAAGACGTCACCTCCGGTCACCAACCAAACTCCGATGCCTGCATCAAGTTTAGCGGGGGTGATGGCACCGTTCGCGAGATCAACGGTGCCAACCGAAAGATCCGCAATCTTCAGGGAATTGACGGCATTGTTAGAAAGATCGTCAGTGCCGATCGAGAGGTCTGCAATTTTTACCGATGTGACAGAACTGTTGGCAAGATCTTCGTTCAGGACGGAAAGATTTGCGATCTTCTCTGTAGTGACGGCGTTGTCAGCGATCTTTGCGGCGTTGACCGCTCCGGCTGCAATCGCGCTGGCATCGATCGCCGCGGCCGGCACGGTGTCCGCAACTCTCGAACGAAAACTGTAAGCCGTGGTCGTAATCCGCTGGCGCGGAGTGATGGGCAGATCCCCCGCAGTCGTAAACGTTCCGTTTCCATCGTCCACGACGATTTCGAGGAAACGCGCGGGACCTGCCGGAGCGGCAGCACCGCCGGCGGTGAAGACGGAGTCGAGCGCCGGTCTAGACTCGGTGACGGTATTGTATACCGCATCGGTGCCCTGACCGAGCAGGACGCTGAACTCACCGAGTGAGATTGTGACCGTCTGCTGCTCCGACCACAATCTGTTCCCCCCTGTCTGCGCGTCGAAGATACGGAAGATGACCTTCCGGTTGATGGGAGCGGCCGTGAAATTGGGCTCCGTGCCGGCGGACCCGAGAGGAACACCGGTGCTTCCGGTGATCCGGCCCTGATAGTTGATGAAGAGCGGGACGGTCTGGGCATGCAGCGACCCGATTGCGAAGCCAAGCGCAGCAGTGAGAAAAGCGTATTGTTTCATAATATTAATCAGTTGTTTGTATTTTGAAAACGGGCTGGTATTCCCGCAGGACGCAGGATTACCCGGCTCATTGCGTGGTGAGCGTGCCGATTTCGCTCGCCCTCCTGAGAACGAAAGATCCCGAGACAAGGAGATCCTGTTTATGAAGGCCCTGAATGATCTCCGAATAATTACCCCCAATAAGAGAGCTTCCCCAGCCGACCGTGCTCACACCGGCCGGCGGTGCTGCGGTAAACTCGAAGCGAAGCGTGCGCACCAGATCATAGCTTTCGATGCCGGCGCCCAGCGGCTGGCCGCGGGCATCCTTATTATTGTGGTCGGGATGGTAGCGATGGACAAAAGGGTTTGTCGAATCATCAAACGTGATTGTCACTCTCCGCGTCAGGATCTGGCCGGGGCCCACGGTACCGCTGCCGTCCACCACCCGGTCGAGCGGCAAATGCGCAGCCACAATTCTGGAGGCACTGGCCTTGTCAGCGCTGCTGAGGCTGGTTTCCTTTGTGCAGAGTCCGATGGAGCCATCTGCGAGCTTGCCGGAAAATACCTGCGAAAGCAGCCGCACCGTGCCGCTGTCGTCCACATGGAGAATCAATCGCAATGGCGGAGTGCGCGCCGTGGCGATACCGGGAGGAGCAGGCGCGGGAATGGAAATCGCCGGCGCGGCAAGGTAACCGGTGCCGCCGCTGCTGATGGTGAAACCCGTTACCTGACCATTCTTCACGACGGCCGCGGCTGCAGCCGCAGCGCCCGGCGGGGGAGCTCCAATATTGACGACGGGAGCCGCTGTATAACCACTCCCTGGAGTAAGAATGGTGATGCCGCTGATGCGCCCGTCCTTCACCTGCGCCGCCGCGGTCGCCGTGGTTCCGGCGGCAGGCGGCTCTACCGTGACCGCCGGCGGGGAGAAATAACCCGCCCCGGGATTTGTGACGGCCACCAATGCGACACTTCCCCCGGCGACCGTCGAGGTCGCCACAGCCTGCACAACCGACGCCGCCGGTGCAGCGATCGTCACAGTCGGCACCGCAGTATAACCGCTGCCGCCGCCGGTAATCGCAAGGCCGGTAAGGATGCCGTTTTTCACGGTGGCTTTTGCCGTCGCCGCCGTCCCTGAAGCCGGCGGCGAAATCGTGACCGCTGGTTCGATGGCATAACCGGAGCCGGGATTTGTCAGGGCGAAGCCCGTGACTTTGCCGGTAGCCAGGGAAATCGCGGCCGTCGCTGTCGCCTGCACGCCAGCCGGACCCGCGATGACCGGAATCGGCGCCGTGTTATAACCAAAACCGCCGCCGGTGACTTCGATGCCTGTGAGGACGCCGTTCGTCACTATCGCCCTGGCTGTCGCTGTGGATTGCACCTGGCTGGAGACCTTGCTCAAGGTCGCATCGCCTATCCAGAGCCCGGCCATGGAAGCTACCCGCGCGGAGACCGGCAGACTGATATCAAACAGGTTTCCGGAATCCGTGAGCCTGAGCAGACTGGCATACAGAGCATTCGAAGCGCCGCTCATCGCAGCGCGGTTGATTCCGAAACTCAACTCCACATTACTGTTGGCTCCTATCACTTCGGTATAGGCCGCCGTAATCGGAGTTTCCGTCCACGCTGCCGTGACAGGATCAAGCGTGCGCTTCGTCAGGGGCACCGCGCCGGTAATGGCATCCTGACCGGCTGGCGCCGCGAGCGAAGCCACAGGAGCCAGCGTCAGCGTCATATTTGCCGCTGTCGTGTTTCTCAGCCGCATCGTGATTACCGATCCTGTGCGTCCGAAATCCAGGCCCGAGGCATTGCTTAAACTAATGTCCAGCGGCGCAAAAAAATTTCCCACCACCTCAGCCTCGAACCAGTAAGCCCTGTTCCGGTCGAGTGGTTCTGCGGCGGGGGAGAAAATCTGAATCGGATTGGCGGGACCGAGGTCGCCGCCAACGTATTTGTAAACTTTGGAATTTGCCGAAACGGCGGCGGGAAACGCCTGGAAGTAAGTGGAGAAGGACGGATAAATCGAAGACGTGGCTTTAGATGGAAATCCCAGCAGATTCGCACCGGCCCGCACCCAGGTGGTGGATGGCGGCATGGCGCGCTGGACCAAGGGCACGTTGAAAGAGGGCGCGGGGGTCCCGCCGCACTTTACGAGATAGGCCGCCTGTCCTGACATAAGCGAAAGGTTGCTCTCCGCCGGCAATCCCCGTTTCCACACGTTCCACTCCGGCGTGCCGGCACCCGGAATGAGCGGATCTTTGGTGAATTGGACCTGGTTGGGTTTTGGATTCCAGCGCCACACTTCCATTACGTGGGCGGAGTCACCGCTGTCGGGAAACAAAACGTTCGGCGCAGCGTAGGTGGCATCCCCGTGAAGGTAGATGGCATTCCACCCGATCTTCAGTGAATAAGTGGTCTGAAACCATTGCGCGCGCGCGGGTGCCGCGCAACAAACGAACGCAGCGGCCAGCGCCGCAATGCGGTTGAATAGGATTGGTTTCATGATTCAGCGAACGGTTAGGCGATAGAGTTCCTTCGAAAGATCCGCACCGGGCACACAGACCGCCTGCGTGATTCCCGACCCGGTCGCAGTGAACGATTTTTCACCTCCCGTCACTGGAGTTCCCTGAGCTGGAACCGCTGCTCCGGCATTGAATCGCACACTGGTCCACGTTTTCAGATCCGTGCTGCGTTCAAGGGTGTAGGTCTTCCCGGTGATAGCGAAAAACTCGAGCCTGACACTTTCCGGGGTCTTTGATTTGATCGTCACCTCAAAACGCTCTGAAGCGTCGCCTGCAAAGGTGCCCGCCACATATTCCATGTAATTGCTTTGTCCGTCTCCGTCGAAGTCCCCGTCCTTGTTGATAAGATCGAGCGCCCATTTGCCGCTCTCGTCAGGGAGCTTGGCGGCCTGGTAAAGCTGCCACTGTTCCCAAACATCAGGGAGCCCATCGCGGTCACTGTCTTCACCAAGATTCAAATCGAGCCGCACGCGTTCCGAACCTTTCCCCGCCGTAAGGTTTCCCGTGACTTCGATGGGGTAATAACGTGTCCCATTCATTTCCACCACCAGACTGAATGGCCCCTGCGCAGGCACTGCCTTCTCCGTATAAAGAGCCGTTCCGGTGCGATTCTGATCGATGCGCACGTTGAGCTCATAGTTATAGTTGACTGCCTTCGCGGCATTAATCGCCGTGCGCCCCACCTCAACGCCTCCTTTGAGCAGGATAATCGTGGCCCCTTCCGCGACGATGCTCTGACCAACCTGGTCCCGCACCATTCCGTAGAGCGTGTAATTCGGCGCGGGTGGGAAGGCCCGGCCCCCCGAAGCCACAGAAAGAAAAAGCAGCAGCGATGTCCGGATGGTTTTCATAGGCAGGGTGGCATGGCAATTGGAAAAGTTAGATGATGGCCACCGGAGCAGGAGAGAACCCGATCCGGACTGAAATTTCCGTCTTCTTTTTTGTCAGGATAACTGCGACTCCGAGGCTCTGGCCGAACTCCTGGGATGTCAGTTCACTGGGAATGGCGGATTCCGTCTCCCAATCACGCCACAAAATTGAAATATCTTTTTTTGCGAAGACCCGGACTTCAATTCTCCACAGAATTTCCTCCTAACCAGGTGGGTTTTAGTCGAACCCACGCGGAGAAAATAACCTGCCTGGCCCTGTGTTCCGGTGCGCTCCAGTGTTTCTGCGCCCGGCGCTCACGGGGCAAGCCCGACTTCCGCCAGCACTTTCTCAACCTCGGGCAGGATCCAAAGGGAAATATCACCGTCGCCCCGCGCCACGGCGAGTTGCCTCCCGTCCGGATGCCAGGCCAGCCACCAAATGGGGCCTGGGTCATCGGGCAATGTATAAAGGCGCCGGCCGCTGGCGAGATCGTGAACATTGACACCGCGCCCGTTGTAATTCGAAATCGCCACTCTCGTGCCATCCGGGCTGACCTTGAAGTTCAGGATGTAGGTTGAAGAAACCTCACTGGCGGAGAGGGAGGAGAGCTTGCGGGTGGAAACGCGGGTCTGCAGATTATGAAACTGAAGAGTGCGATCCCTGGTCATGTGTATCAGGTTTCCCCCTGCTGTATCAAAGTCCAGCGTTTGGACCGTGTAATTGTGCGGATCAATCAGTTCCAGTCCGTCCTGGGGCTCAATCCCGCGAATAAAGGAACCAACCAACCGTTTTCCCTCGCGAAGGAAAACGCCTTCACATCCGACCCGCTTGCCGCCGGGGTGAAATTGAAGATTCCGGGCATTGCCCCGTTCGTCGAAGATTGCACGGGACTCCAGCGACGGGCCTGTGGCACCGGCGGTTGGCGGCAAAAGTCTCCAACCCCGAAGCCCGCTTCCCGCGGCCACCAGAATTCCTCCATCCGGGCTGAAACCCAGAGACCACGTTCCCTCCGAATCCCGTTTCCCGTCGCCCAAAACCAGCATCTGACGACCATCATCGAGAGCCCACACCAGCACCTGGTCGTTTTGATAGTTGCCCGAGGCAAGCCAGCGTCCGTCAGGACTGAAAGCGATGGTCTGACCTTGATCACCACGTGGAATCGTCCAGGTATGCCGCATTTTTCCTGATTTGGTATCCCGGACGCGGATCATGCCGTCCTTACCCGTTGAAGCGATCATACTGCCATCCGCGCTGAACTCCACTGCCGGCACTCCGCCAACGTGGCCGGAGAAGCGCCGTTTTTCGAGACTGCCGGTCATTCGCACGGCCATCGTGGAACCCGTGTAGGGAATTACCACCAAAATGGAACCGTCCAGGGAACTCCGCACTTCTCTCACTTGATGCGGAGTGGTCAACCGCGCCTCAGTTCCAGAGAGGAATGAGCAGAAACGAACTCCATTTTCCTGGGCAAACGGAAGAGCCAGACGAGTCCCGTCGTCGCACCAAACCGGCCTCCCGCCCGAAAACTGGCGATACGTGTTGATCACCTTGAAATGAGAAGTCTCGAAGGCGACGACGCCGTAATCCGCAGTGCAGACCAGCAAACGCAAATCCGGGCTGAAAGTCAGATGCCGGACCGTTCCCAACTCCGGCGACAACCGCATGAGCGGCTTATTCGCCTCCATATCCCAGACCTCGATTTGGCTGCCTGTATGGTCCGTTTCGCTTTCAAAGGGATAGACTGCCAGTCGAAAATCGGAGGTCACGTCCAGAACTTCAGGGAAGTGATGATCCGCAAGCGATATTGAACCCGCCAGCCGGCCCGTCACGACGTCGTTCAAATGGATCTCCCGCCTGGAGGAATCATGCATTACGGCGATGACCCCCTGCGGGGTCTCAAGCAGGCGAAGGAGGTCCGGCATCGAGCGGTCTGAATTCTGCGACCACGTGCCATCTCCTGCTTGCCCCCACTCCATCAAACTGATCCGGGCGGTCTTTCCGGCGCTGCTGTCACCGGAAACACGGGCAAGCCCGAAAAGACTGCGGCCGTCCGGTGTAAATGCCAACTGAGCAAGCTGCGCTTTAGCTTCGTCCCGGTGGATGACCTTGCCGGTCCTGGTCTCGTGCAACACCAATTGTCCCTGCTCGCCTCCGTGCGCCACCATGGTTCCGTCGTGATTCACTGCAACATCCGCAAACAAAGCAGGAGAATCCGCAAGGCTGACCGGATCCAGACTTAGAGGATCCCCAAAACATTGCGCGACTTCCATGCGCAGTTCATCGATGTCCTTCTTCGCAGCGGGAATCACCAGCGCCTTTTGGATCCGGTCAACGAGTTGCCGGCGAAAACCGAGAGGCCGGATGGTCCGGATGGAGTGAGCTTCCCGCACCAGCGAGTCATAGAGCCGCTGTTGGGCCAGGTCCCGTTGTTGCACTGCGATGTTCTGTGCCTCCAACGCGCGGTCCCGTTCCACACGTGCCAGTCCGGCTTGAATATTCTCCGCCTTCTTTGCCCGTGTCGCCTCCACTGCCTGCCAAGCACTGACGCCGGTTCCAGCCAGCAGCGCTAACACTACCGCTGCCACGGCCGTGAACGCCGGCTTGTTCCGCTGCCAGGCTTTTCGGATTTTGTAGATACCGCTCGGCGGGCGCGCCATTACCGGCTCATGAGCCAGATGCCGCTGAATGTCCATCGCCAGGCCGTTGGCGGTGTCATAACGGCGCCTCCGGTCCTTTTCCAAACACTTCATCACGATCCAGTCCAGATCGCCCCTCAATTGATACACCAGTTTGGCTGCCTCAGTTTGGCGGCTTTTTGCCGTTGTTGTCAGGGCATCGCCGGCGAGCGTGTACAACCGCGTGGAGGGAGGGTGCGGCTCGCGTTCACGAATGATTTTCCGCAGCGCATCGAGCCCTCCTTGCAGCATCTCCTTTGCATCCAGAGGCGTCTGCCCCACCAGCAATTCATAAAGCAGCACACCAAGACTGTAAATGTCTGCCCGTGTATCAATGTCCAGTCCACTCAGTTCCGCCTGCTCGGGACTGATGTAAGCCGGCGTGCCGATGAATTGCTGGAACTGCGTGAATACCGTTTTCTCCGTCAACTGCCCCTGCGTGGCCTTCGCAATTCCAAAGTCGATCACCTTCGGCACCGGATCTCCGTCGTGCAGCGTCACGAGCACGTTAGTCGGCTTGATGTCCCGGTGAATGATTCCCTTCTGGTGCGCGTGCTGAATTGCATGACAAACCTTGACGAAAAGATTCAGCCGTTCCTTCGTCGGCAGTTGGTTCTGGTCGCAGTAATCGGTGATCCTCACACCCCTAACCAGTTCCATCACAAAATAAGGCCTGCCGGTTTCCGTCACGTCAGCGTCGTAAATCCGCGCGATGTTGGCATGGTCCATCATCGCCAGCGCCTGCCGCTCCGCCTCAAACCGCGCCACCACCTGCCGGCTGTCCATACCCAGCTTGATAATTTTCAGCGCCACCCGCCGCCTCACGGGCTCCCGCTGTTCCGCCATCCACACTTCCCCAAATCCACCCTCACCGATTTTCTCAAGCAGCTTGTACCGGCCCACAATCTGCGCCGGCGTCTCCGGCGGCGCGGCTCCAGATGCAGACAGGGGTGGAGCTTCCACCGCTGGCTGCTTCATGAACGAATCCTGTTGGAAATGATCCGCCAGCAGCGCCTCCACCCGAGCCCGCTTCACCGGATTCGTACCGCACGCGCCGTCCAAAAACGCCGCGCGTTCCTCCGGGGTGTGACGCTCCAGCGCTTCGAAGAAAATCTCTTTCTCCGAGCGTGGCCGGGATGTGTCTGCCTCGTTCATGATTGCTTCCTGTCACCTCACCATGGCGTAATCCATGGACCAAAACGCGCCACCGTTACAAAACTAATTCCCCTGCCCCGCTTGATCTTCAATGGTCCCGGATTGCTCCCTTCAGCCACGCCCTCGCAAAAAGCCAGTGCCGGTCCGCGCTGCGAGGCGAAATCTCCAGCGCGTCAGCAATTTCCGGAATGGTCAGGCCCACAAAATACCGCAGCTTCACCACCTGAGCGGCCACCATATCTTCGGTGGCGAGAGCATCCAGGGCGTCATGCACCGCCAGAATTTCATTCGCAGGCGCAGTCAGCGCTATCCGGGATTCGTGCAGTTCCTCCGGTGTCACCTCCTGGTTGCGTTTTAAGCTGGCCTTTTGCCGCGCCTTGTCGATCAGAATGCGGCGCATCGCCTCGGCGGCCGCACCAAAAAAATGGCTTTTGCCGCGCCACTGCTGATGGCTGGAACCGGCGAGCCTCAGCCATGCCTCGTGCACCAGCGCGGTCGCCTGCAATGTCTGCCCCGGCTTCTCACTCGCCATCCGCGACGCCGCGAGTTTGCGCAGCTCATCATACACCAGCGGCAGCAACTGGTCGGCAGCTTTAGAATCGCCCTCATCGATAGCGCTGAGGATTTGCGTGATATCCGGCATGTTCCGATGGTAGGCCGCAGCCCGCAAAAGGCGAGCAGGTTTGTGGCAGGGAGCACCGCCTCACGCCATGTTTGCAGGGAGTCGCAATCAGGCGGACGAAATCGTCACGAAACGCCGCGAGGCGTGGCATCATTGATGCATCTCCCCACGTCAGCGCGGATGTCCGCGTTTCATCTTATGGACATCTACCACCTCAAACCAACCGAGGATGACTGGGAGTTGATAAGAGAAGGGACCGAAAAACCCGTCGCATCCTTCGACGGCAGGCAAGTGGCAATCCTGGCATCGAAGGCTCTCATCGCCTCCCTCGGAGGCAGGCTCAAAATTTACCGTCCGGACGAAACCATCGAGGAAATTCTCACCTGGCCGCCCAAGTGAACCATTCGTTTTATCAGGGAATCCGGAAAACTTTGCCTGTGTAGGGACACTTTACTTTGGTGCCTCGCGGGATATCCACGGCATCCACGAGATTATTCTTTTCGCTGTAGGGGGAGTAAATGAATCCGGGCTTCCCTGCTACAGGCGCGCCATACGGGACATCCTCCTTTGGAGGGCTTTCCGCGGCGGGGGGATTTTCAACGGTCTTTGGCTGCGGTTTCTCAAGGTTCTCGCCGGCGAGGGGCAGAGGGTCGATGACAGGCGGCTCTTTCTGCAGATCCTTCTTTGGGAGCGGGGTCAAGCTGATGACAGGTTCCCCCGGCTCGCTTTCTTTTTCCGCGCTCGTTTCAGAATAACGACGAAAGTGCCTAATTTGAGCAATGGTTTTTTCGCGACCTGTCGTCGGAGGATGGGCTGCCGGTTGGCTCGCGGGAGGAGTGGCGGCGATGGTCGCCGGCGGCTGCGGTGCGGGTTCGGAAGTGATGGAAAAGCCGTCTTCCACTTTGGAGACCCACGAATCAAACTCCTGAACGCGCGAGTGTGGATACGTCAGCGTGAATGTTGCCACCCGATTCCCCCTAACCATGAATTTTTGATAGAATTCCATGCCGGTCCGGTCATGGCCCGAAACCACGAACCATGACCGCTCTTTTCGCTGATAATTGATGGATCGGCCCGCAACGGTCTGAGCCTGGCGCCATTGCCACTCGAGGATGCGCGAGGGAGCCTGAGACAATCCGCCCCATGCCGTCATGACGAACTCGCCGTCGTCAGAGACGAAACGGCTTTGGGGCGCCGTCTCCGGAATGCCTGCGGCACTGATTCCCGGGGGCACCGGCAGTTCGAATCCGATGCGGGGATGCGTGAAAACCGCCCATCTCCTTAAGCTTCTCAGCCGGGGGTCCGGAGTGGTGGCGGTAGTCACTTTCTGGATCGTCTGGCTCATGCCCGGAGAGGGCGCGAGGAGGCAAATGGCGCAGCATGCTGGTCGCAACAGGTTCATGGGAGGAGGGGGCAAGCTCCAGCCAAGCCCTGCAAATCGCGGGCCTGGAACGTCAAGCGGACACCACCCCGCAGACCCTAACCACCCGTTCCGGCGCGGGTCACTCTGGCGGGTACATCGCCGACTTTATACCCGCCCTTGGTAAGGCAGTCCCAGATGCGAATGAGGGTGCCGAAGGAAACTTTTTCATCGATGCGAAGGTCGAGTTTGGAGCCGGGACTGGAGGCTTTAAAAAGCAACAGCCGTTCGCCGAGGCCAGCGATGGGCACCTCCACGTCGGCGAGGTAGCATTTTTCGTCCTTTGTGACGGTGAGGCTGGTGCGGACGGTGGTATCCGTGCCGAGATTCATCGCCTCGCTCACGGGAATGGAGACGTTCAGCACGGAGCGAGCGGCGGCAGCGGCGCTGGCGGCGCTGGCGCGCTTTGGCGTGGCGAACGTGGTGTTCACGACGAGGAAGATCAGCAGGATGATCAGGATATCGATCATGCTGATGATTTGAAGAATGGGCGTGCGGCGCTTCTTTTGGTAGAAGTTCATGGCGGCGTGAAATCAACGGGCGGGAGCCGGTGTTTGCCAAACGGCGTCGAGGGCGTTGTTGACGAGCGATCCCATGCGGAGGGCACAGCGTTCGACTTTGCGGGAAAAGATCACCTGGGCGATCAGCGCCGGCACGGCGACGGCGAGACCGGCAATGGTGGTATTCATAGCCTCGGCGATGCCCGCAGCGATCTGCTGGGCCGCAGCGGCGTTTCGTTCCTCGCCGAAGTTTGAGAAAATGCGCACAAGACCGCTCACGGTTCCGATGAGGCCCAGCATGGGCGCGATGGTGAAGATGACTTCCATTACCGCGATGCCACGCTCCAGGGTGGCCACTTCTTCTCGACCCGTGGCCTCGGCAGCGCGGGAGGCAGCGGCTTGATCCGGATGACGGCTGAGCAGCGCGGACCGGCAAATCAGAGCGAGAACGGAACTGTCATGCATGATGGCCTGCTGCAGGGTGCCGAATTTGCCGGAGGATACCAACTGACCGGCTTCGCGCAGCCTTGCGGCGAGGTCCGCGGGAATGATACGGTCCATTTTCAAGTCCACCGATTTCCAAACGATGACCGCGATCAGAATGATGGAGCAGAGGACCAGGGGCAGCATGAACCAGCCGCCGATGACGAAGAAATTCCAGACTTTGGAGAGCGATAAGGAAAAGTTCTCAGAGAAACCGGCGGCAACGGGCATGAGGATCAGAGTCGGTAAAAGGTAAAGGTGCAGTGGAGCTTGCCGCTGGAAAGAGGGTCGCGCAACTCGCGGAGCAGTTCCTCGGGCGGAGGCGGCAGTTTTACCTTGATGATGGCCGTGAGGCAGACGTCCTCGAGGACTGCGTTGGCTTTTCCCGGGTCCACCAACTTCACGCCGCTGACGGCGCCTTTGGAATCGATGTCATATTCCACTTCGACGACGCCGGCGCCGGCAAGACCGCGGACACCGGCGAGCTTGGCGTTCCAAAGCATGGCGACCCGCTCTTTGATGATGTTCTGGTAACGGCCTTCCGCAGTGTCTTTGGCATCCTCGGAGGCCTGTCCGGCACGCAGGGCGATGGCACCGAGAGACTTGGATTTTTTGGAACTGAAGGAAGGTTTTGCCTTAGGTGTGACGGGATCGACCGGAAGGGCTTTCCTAACGGTGAGGGGAGGGGTCCTGTCGAGAGGCTTCGTTTCCGGCTGCCGTTCGCGCATCGGCGGGGTCTCCGCGATCTTTTCCTTTGGCTTGTCCGCGGGCGCCGGGGCGAGAGGATCGCTCGTCTTCACGGTGTCTTTCGGATCGGGCGGACGATCCTCTTCTTTGGGGGGCGGCGGCGCAATTTCCTGCTTCACCGGATCGGGAGGCGGCGGAGGAGGGGATGACGGAGGATCAACGGAATCCTGTGCACGGACCGGCGGAGCGGGTGGAGAGGAATCCTGCCCCTCAGAGTATTTCCGTGTGTTCAGCGAGAAAACGGGGATGTCCACACCGTCCTGACTCATTCGGTCCGGATCGCCGTTGGGATCGGGAGCCGCCGTGGAAGCCGCACGCATGTTCTGGGCCGATAGAAAGGCGGTGTCTTCGTTCAAAGGCGCTTCAACCGGTTGGCTGCCGTCGGCGTAAACGAACTTCTTCTTTTTCGCGTCAGATCCTGGGGGCTCCGGCTTCAAAGTGTCCGCAGGCGGAGTCTTCACTTCGGGGGGGGTGCCGGCGCCGGGAACAAATGTGACTGTAACTTCATCCGGCAGTTCGGTGTCTGAATCCTTATTCTCCTGCTCCTCAGGCAGTGGTTTGCGGGTATAAAGTTCTATTTTGGCAACGGCGTCCTCCGAATCGATGGTGTCGTTAATGAGCAGCACGGAAAGAATGTGGGGACCAGGGGGAAGATCTTTGGCGATCATTCCAAGAACCCTGCTGCGTGCAGGCTGGGGATCGTTTTGAACTTTGCCAAATGAACATTCGTGGGTGGGAATCGTTATATCCGCATCCCATGCCGGTTCCGCAGGTGGCTCACCGGGCAGTCCCTCGTGATCGACACATTTTCCGTCGATCCACGCGATAAATCCGTCATCAAAGTCAATATCGAGCACCGCTTCGTCAGTACCGCGAAGATCGGGCCCCACGATGAACGTCTTCCGCAAATAAAGGACTCGATAGCCTGGAGAGGAAGCAGTGCGCTTCATATCACTGAGGATCGTTCCCGGGGTGCCGGGGCCGTATCCGATCCAGCCGCGTCCTTCGGACCATGTCGAATCGAGAGCATCATCCGGAATGGTTTGCCAGTTTGATTGAGGAACGCTTGTGCCTTTCCGGTATTGCCACACATCCGAGTGGGTGATGAGCAGAGAAGCCGGACGCTTCCTCGCCCGCTCCGGCAGCACCGCCATGAGCCATGCAGCCGCCAGGATCAGCACCCCGTGCAGCGCCAGCGAAGCGGTGATGGTGAAGCCGAGGGTTTGGGCGGACCGTTTCATCAGACGCTACGGTGTCCGGTTTCTTACCGGGTGGCAAGCCCTCCGGATGGAAAAGAATCAGGCGAAAGAGGGGACCCCTTTCGCCTGATTCCCGTTCAGGGCTGCCGCACGGCGGTCAGTTTGGCTGATACCGCCGCATATTGGCAGTGTAGGGATCGATTTGCAGGGTGATAAAGTTTCCAGGACGCAGCGCTGCGGGATTCGGAGCCTTTTGATACTCGTTTTCAGTGACTAGAGAGAGATACCACTGCTTGGCACCACTCCGGTCGAGATTCGTTTCACCCTCCGGATTGATGATAAAAGAGTAGTAGAGCGCCTCCGTATCCATTTCACCGGGGACAAGGCCCTGCACACGCTCCCTGCTCTGATTCATCTTCTCATCGGTAAGGACCGGAGACCATTGATTGGAATCCACGAGCACAACCCCCTGGGGAATAAACCGCACCTTTTCGAAGACGGGCACCGGAATGCGCTCCGCGGTATAATCCGAGGGTTTGTTCAAATCCTGGCGCAGGCGGTAACACTGATAGGCGGCGAACCGCTCTTCATTCCGCGCATCGGGATTGCGATACTTGTAAAACCGGAACTCGACCGGCACGTTCTCCTTGAGCGCGGTCTGACGGGCGATACCCATATCGTAAACGAGCTGGTCCGCCGTGCTGGTCAATTTACTGCCGCGGAGGACGTCCTTGAGGCCAGGAACGGTGAAGAAAAGCAGCATCGCGATCAGCGCGAGCACGATGAGGATTTCGACGAGCGTAAAGGCCCGGAGCGGAGAGCGGGAGGAAAGGAAGGGAGTCTTCATGACAGTTGAAGAAGGGGGCTGTCAGGGTTTGATCTGCTGTTTGTCATCCACCCATTTGGACTCACGGATCCGCATGGAGGTGTTGAAAATCCGGTAATCAAGCTTCTTGGCTTTGAGGGCGGCTTCGACGGTGTCGAGGTCCTTGCGGAACTCTTTCACCTTCTTGAAA
Organism: Verrucomicrobiales bacterium; assembly: GCA_035550135.1. GTDB lineage: Bacteria > Verrucomicrobiota > Verrucomicrobiia > Verrucomicrobiales > V1-33 > V1-33. The sequence goes on along the minus strand of DASZQB010000021.1, from coordinate 208,735 downwards.
AGATCCTTTTCGATAAGCTTCGGATCATCGTCAGCGCTCTTGATGCCCTCGCGAACCACGAAGGTATTGAAGGAGGATTCATCAATCGCGACAAAGGTAATGTCGATAACGGGAGGCAACTGATGACGGGTCCGGGTAGCAAGAGAACCCGAGCCTTCCCACTGGAACCGGCGGCTGTCGAAGACATAGTCCGGCGCCAGTTCCTCGCGTCCCGTGTTGTTCTTTTCATCGGCTTCGCGCGGATGCAGGATCATCGCGATGATATTTTCCGCCACCACCCTCGTGGTGCGGAAGAAACCCTCGGAGTCACGATCCGTCAGCGAAGTGTTCCAATCCGAATTGACGCTGTAATTCCCTTCAGTGAACCACTGGTAAATCTTATCCTTGCTGCCGCTCTTGTCCATTTCCCTGAGCTGCAGCTTGTAAACCTGGAAGTATTCAGTGGGTTGACGGAACTCCATCAGCCGGTAGCGGGGCCGGGGTTTCGGGGAATTATCCAACTGATTGAGGAACTGAGGCCGGTCGAGTTCGTCGGTGTTGAACTCGATGAAGTAGCCCCACGCGTTCATCGTGGAATTCAGCTTCTCGTATTGCAGCCGTCCCTTGTCGTTTTTGTTTTCATCGATGCAAAATCCGAACGGAGCCTGAAAGAAAACGGCATGCGTGTAACGCTGGCCCACCTGGCGGGAATTTTTGGTATTGATCCCCAATTCATCGACAGGTCCGCAGACGAAGTGCAGTTCGGATTGAGAAATAATTTCGCGACCGACGCGGAGTTGAACCCCATTGATGGTGGAGGTATCGTAACGGTAGGTAAAGTAGGTGTTCAGCGTCGCCTGACTCACCCGCCGGGTGATCTCTTCAAAAGACTGGCGCGCATCCTTGAACTCGCCCACGTCCTGGCGGGTGCGCTTCCAGGTCGTCTGCATGCCCTTGAGCATCTGGAAGACCATGATGAGAAGCATCGACAGGATGGCCGTCGAAACGAGCAACTCGATCAGCGTAAAGCCGGGCCGGGGTCTTTGACGAACCGGGAATGAAGGAGGGAGCGTTTTCATGGGACGGGGGAAAGGCCGGTTACTGAACTTTCAGTTTGTTCTGGTTGGCGACGAGGAAGTTGTAGGTCTTTGTGTTCTTCTTCCGAATGAGGGGATCTTTGTTGGGCGTTCCTCCAGGGATGTACTCCACCGCAATCTTGATTTTTCGCAGGTGTTCCGGACGGTATTCAAACTCCTTGCTAACGCTCACCTGCTCTGGCAGCAACTCAATCCGGCACTCGTAGGTGGGTTCCTGGCCCTGTTTGGCTTCAAACCTCAGGCCCTCGTTGTCGTACGGGATTCTCTTATCTTTGTAGTCCTCATCGATCCGGTCCCATTCGGACATCTGGATGTTGCTGATGAGTTCCTGGGCGATTCGACCCATGATCGTCAGATTGTTGGATTCCTTGATACTGCGGACGGCGTGCGGTATCATCGCCAGCATGCCAATCATCACGCTGGCCACGATACCAAGGGCGATCATGACTTCCGCGAGGGTGAACGCGGCCGGGCGGGTGCGGGAAAGTGCGGGGAACTTTTTCATGGGAGGCAGATGGATTTTGTATTTACATATGAGATACAGCGTCCAGACGCAAGCAAAAAGTAAAATTCGTGAATTTTCCCCGGAAAGGTAAATTTTTTCTGGACAGAACGTGTATTTGCAATGTAAAACATGTATTGCAATCGTCATTACAACCGTCCTTCCGCTTCCACTGAGAAACCTCTAACCCGAGTGTCCCATGAAAAAGCCTAAACTCATCCGCCTGCGCCTCTTTTTAGGATTGACCCCTGGCAGGAGCCGTCGTCGGGGCGTCGCCATCATCACCGTTCTGGCGATCATCTCGCTGATGACCGTGCTCATCATCTCTTTCTTCACCATGGCCCAGTCGCAAAAGACCACGGCCATTAATTCCGTGGAGATGCAGCGGGTCGTCACTCTCAAAGACACGGCGATCAACCTTGTGATGGCGCAGATCCGGGAAGCAACAACCCTGCAGGGTACCAACGCTGCCCCGGCGATTTGGTCTTCCGGACCTGGAAACGTCCGGACGTACAGTTCCAATCCGACGTACACCCGCTTCTATAAGCTCTACTCCGCGGAGGAGATGATGATCAACAACATCGACTTTGGAAAAACAGGGAATTCCAATCTGCTGGGGAAACTGAAGAAGGACATCGACTCCAAGTGGGACGAGTTTCCGGACATGTATGTGGACTTGAATCGTCCGATGAGGCCGGCGGGGTTCGGCGAAGATGAGGAAAGCGCGGCCAAGGTGCGGACCCGGCTCATTTATCCGATTGTCGATCCGTCCCGTTACAACGGACAGGAATCCGCGAAGACGGAGAACACTGAGGGATTTGTTTACGGCGAAAGCAGCCTGGACGCGACCAAAGTGAACGGAGTCGATCCGACCAAGGGCCAATTGGCCATGCCGGTGCGCTGGATTTACATGCTCGAGGATGGTACGGCTGGTGTCATCGGCAAGGATGGCAAGTTTGCGCCTATTGGCAAAGCCACCGGCACTGTCTCCAAAGAGAATCCCATCGTCAGCCGGCTGGCGTGGTGGACGGACGACGAGACCTGCAAGATCAACGTCAATACCGCATCGCTTCCCGTTCCATGGGATACGCCGCGGACTTCCTCCACCGAGGATCTGTGGTACGCTCAGCATCAACCGGCCAACGGCGAATGTCATCACTATCCCAGCCATCCGGCGCAAACGGACCTCTCAGCAGTATTGTATCCCGGTTATCGCTACTCGCCGGACACGAATGCGCTGCCGATTGGTACGGAAATGAATCCGCTTCCTTCGAAATACGCCTCGCTTATTTGGAACATTGCTCCGTTCATCACGGAAACCGGGGGAACTGAAGGCGGCACCAAACGGGTGAATCTCGCCGCGGAGAAGCCCGTCGTCCTTGACGAAAGCGATCACCTCTACGCCACCTTCGACGAGCTTTACTTCAAGGCCAGGAAAGAGGAGAAGAATCTCAACCGTGCGCGCGAAACCGTGGCCAGAGACGATACAGGAAGCAGAATGCTTGACCGGCTCGCCGGTTCGCAGTTTTTCCTGACGACCCGGAGCAACGGACCGGAGATGACCATCTGGAGCACTCCCCGTCTGTGTATGTTCCCCATGCACTTCTCGACGGTGCAGGAGGTGGGCAAAACCGGCAGCACCCTGCCCGCGAAGGTGGGGGCATTCGAGGTGACCATGGCCACCAATTGCACGATCGCCACCAAGCCCTACTACTTCCTGCGCGCCGACAATTCCGGCAGCCGCCACAACAATTTCTTTTACGATCACGGCGGACGGAATGTGGACCTGCAGCATTATCTGCGGATGATGACAGACGCCATTCCGCCCGGGCATCCGGAACTCGCCAAGGATTTCAACACCTTTACATTGAAATATCCTGGCCCCAACCGGAAGGATTCGGACAATCCGGGCCAAAAGGATTTCGATTCGAGCGATCGCACCCAGATTTTGCTTTCCATGCTGGACTACATTCGGTCCACCAACATGACTCCCGGTTACATCCAGGGAGGAAATGCCTATGACGGGGGGAACGGGCAGGTGACCGGCATTTGCGGCTGCAATCTGAAAAACGACAGCAACCCCCAGCCGAAACACACCACCGCGCTGATCTACAACACAAAGGTCGTAACTCCGAAAGGCTCAGGCCGCACTTACGGCCCGGCGGAGCTTATCCTCTTCGCCCACGCGGTTGCCCTCATGAAGGACAACGCCCTTGCCAGTGGCGTTGCTCCAGGCACCGCGAACAACGAAGCTTCTCCAGACGCCATGCAAAGGTGGAGCAATCAGGAGTTTCCCGACAAAACGCTCATTCAGATTGGCATGCTGGTCAACGCCTTCAGTCCCCGCCAGGGTTGGGCTCCCCTCTTCGCAAGTGCAGGGATGAATCTCAGCGGGATGATTGGCGCTAATGCCAGTGATCCGCGTTCCAATCCGGGAGCAGACTCCCCCATCATTGTTTCCGGCACTGCCGGTGTCGAGTACCGGCTGAAGATCAACACAGCCGTCGGATGGAACGGCTTCAACACTGCTGATCCCACACCTCCCAATGGCGTGCCTCCAGGCGTAGTGGCGTGGGGAGGTCTCGTCGGCCCCCGCATTCTTGCCACCGGCCAGGGCTCCAGAGTGGCTCTTCTTGATCCCATCGTTTATACCGGACCGGGTGCAGGTAGCGAGAACTCGATTCAAACGGAGTTGAAGTGGATGCCCAACCAACTGCTTCGAGTGTTTTTCTATGACTCGCAGGATCCAAATCCCGTCAATATTGCACAGGGAGTGGATCTTGATATGAGCGGCCCGCCCATTCGATTGAATGTGGAATACACCGGCAAAACGATGGCCTCCATGATGACGAACGCCACTACATTCCCGCCGCCGAAAGTCACCATCCGAAGCTTTGTGGTTCCCCATGGAGACTATCGGTTGACCACCACTCCTCTGCGGGTGGAGCGGGGCATTTTTGTACCGCACGGCGGAAACAAACACAGTGTCGTGGAACCCATTCTCACCGGTCGCGATGTCAACTACGTGCCGTCGCCTGGTTACCAGTTGGCTCAGGGAATCGATTCCCTGTTTGGCAGTACCTTAACACCCGCGATTCCCATAATGAGTGTCGGCCATGCTCCGCACTTGGCACCCGTGGATCCGAGCTACATGAGCAGTGTGGCCCTTGGCACCAGACCGCCGGATCAGGTGGTGGCAGTGGCCAGCAGCGGAGGAGGCACCCGTGCGGCGCGCTTCGCAACAGGCCGCCGGGACGGGCAGTATTCCGGGCCCCAGTACCAGCCGTACGGTTCGGCCAATATGATTCCGAATCGCGGTTCATCAGACCCGGTGGAAACCGGTGACTTTGACAACGGAGTGGGTCTCTGCCCGGACGGTCCCTATATGAACCAGCCGGACGACGGGGACGCCAGGGACTCCACCTATCCGTACTATGCTAACCTGCTGGTGAAGTCTCAGACGAATCCGGCCAGTTTCTCGCCGAACCGCCTTGTGCGCTCGGCCGTGGACTTCGGCTCCATCCCCAATGGCATGCAGGCACGGGTGCCATGGCAAACGCTGCGCTTCCGCCCGGACCCGCAAATGTACGATCCGAGTCTCATGTACAATCAACTGTCCAAACAGCCGCAGAGACCGAGTGGTTACGATCACTATTTCCCGTTCTCAAACTACTGCGGACCGAAAGATCACTTGCTGCTGGACATGTTCTGGGTGCCCGTGGTGGAACCATGGTCCATCAGTGAGGCCTTTGCGACCAAGGGACTCATCAATCTCAATCAGCAAATCTTCCCGTTCACCTACATCGAACGCACCACTGCCCTCCATGCGCTGCTTCGCAGCGAACGCATGATGGCCATTCCGAATGAACGGGCCCTCGATTACAAAGACGGTACCAAGTTCCCCGACCGGAATGTCTATCGCCACTGGATCAATGCCAAAGAGACGCTGAAACAGCTCACGGAATACCGCTGGAAAGGGACGGATGCAGAGGGATTCGACGTCCCGTTTAACTCCTTCCGCAGTGCCAGCGAAATCTGCGAACTCTGGCTGGTGCCGGAGAAAAACAGCGCCCCGGGTGAAGTGGGCGGCACCTGGACTCTGCAGCATATCATCAAGGACTTCTGGAAGGAGAACCGGCTCACCGGTGATAATATGCGCGAGCGCCCCTACGCGAATATCTATCCGCGCCTCACCACCCGCTCCAATGTGTATAAGATTCACATCGTGGCTCAAACGCTGAAGAAGGCCGCCAGCAACGCCGCCGACACCTTCACTACGGAGTACAAGGACGGAGTGGATCCGGACATGGTCACCGCGGAATGGCGCGGCTCGGCCCTGATCGAGCGCGTCATCAATCCGAATGATCCGGGCCTGAAAGTTTCAGGACTCGACTATGCCCTCAACTTCGATCCAGGAAATCCCCTCAAGGTTCCGAAACTGGATAACTTCTACAACTACCGCGTCACGGAAGTGAAGCAGGTCACGGAATAACCCCTGGTCCCCCGATCCCCCAACAAGGCGGGATCCCCCAAAAAAAGGCGGCAGGCGGAAGCGTCTGTCGCCTTTCCTTTTGTCAGGCTTCAATGTTTGTTCCGTCATGCCCGCGGTGCGTGCTATCATCTGCGACATTTACGGAACGCTTCTGGAGCCCGGCCCTCCGCCGCCGGATGCTGCCGAAAGGTGGGAGCGCGGCTGTGAAAGCATCGCAGGACGGACAATGCGCCTAACGGATTTCGACCGGCTCACTGCAGACGCCGTGGCCTCACAGAATGCGCTGGGCCGCGCTGCCGGCGAGCCCTTTCCGGAAGTGGACTGGCTTGCAATCGTACAGGCGACAATCCCAGGCTTGACGCTGGAGCAAGCCGTTTCGCTCAGCCTTTTACACGCTGCGTGCAGTCGCACCTGCGGCGCTGTGCCAGGCGCCCTTGGCGCGCTGGAGGTCTTCCGAAATGCCGGTGTCGTCGTGGGAATTGCCTCCAACGCCCAGCACTATACCTGGCATGAACTGGAAGCGGCGGGATTCCATCGCTATCTCTTTGAGTCCGCTCTCTGCTTCCTTTCCGGCGAACATGGATTTGCCAAGCCGTCGCCACGCGTGTTCGCATGGCTCAAAGAGCGCCTTGCCTCACTCGGCATTGCACCTGACGAGGCTCTCATGGCCGGGGACAGTATGGAAAAGGACATCCTTCCCGCCCGCGCCGCGGGACTCAAAACCTGGCTCATCGGCAACGACGATGAGCACTCCTGGCATCACTGGCCAGCCCAATTTCAATCCGGTCGAAAAACCTAACCGCTTCGGATTTCGTCCTTCGCGCTTCGTCATTTCCGCGCCAGCGGACTACACCCACACGTCGTCGTTGGTCAGATTGCCGTTCATCTTTTTCCGGTGCACATGGCCTTTGAGATCCACCAGGTCTGAGTAGTTGCCCTTCAGGTTGTTGCTCGCAAGGCCGGGGGATTCTTCCCATTCCATCAGTCCCGCCGAACGCAGTGAGGACTGTTGAGCGTAGAGCGTGTGATCGAACTTCGCCCTTTTGTGAACCTTTCCATCGTGAATGTGAACCGTGGGGAAAAACAGACCGCGGCTGTCTTTGGCATGAGGGAATGTGAAAGCCATCGGATGCACGGTGGTGGAGGCCGGTTTCAATTTGAAAACGGCAAATCCCCACGCGGCATACTGCGGCAACGCACTCCATGTCCCGTCGGGCAGCCTGAAGCGTTCGTCCAGGCGGGTAAAATCCTTCACCGTTGGAACGAAGGAGGCCTCATACGAACCCACTTGCACAACCTCGAGTTTGTCCTCCTTCGCCGCAGGCGGCGGAGTCCCGCGACTCAAAGATCTCAAACGGGGAACAGGAAAGCACTCATGCAATCGTTCGAAAATATCCGGCGTCTTCTCCAGATTGATGAACTTCACGGCCTTCTCTTCGCTCCCGGAGGCAACGGGTATCGGCAGCACCATGGCGAGGTCCTCCTTCGCTTTGTAGCTCATCTGATAGACGATGCACTGCCGAAGCAGACCTTCGCCGGCTGACGTCCACCGGGCGAATATTTTGGTGTTGGAGACGTCCTCGACTTCGCGGGAAAAGCAGCACATGGGAAACAGGGAGTTGCGGGGATATCTGTGCCGGAAATCCGGCTTCTTGCAAGCGGAGGAGCGTTTGCGGAAAAACGGGAGGTTGATTTGCTGCGCCGCTCCCGGTTATACGCTGGCCGCCATGAAACCTGCTTTTTCACTTCTTTTGCTCGCCGCCTGCTCTCTTCACGCTCAGGTGAAAATCGAAGACCCGGCCGCCGAGGCGCTGGTCGCTCCCACTGCAGAGATCAAGAAACTGGGAGGGGAATTGAAATTCACTGAAGGTCCCATCTGGATCGCGGAGAAGAAGATGCTTATTTTTTCCGACATTCCCGCTGCAAAACTGATGCAGTGGACGGCGGAGAAGGGCGTTAGCGAATTCCGGCCCAGTGAAAACTCCAATGGCAACACGCTCGATAACGAAGGGCGGCTGGTGACGTGCCAGCATTCAGGCCGCAACGTGGTGCGAACGGAAAAGGACGGGAAGATCACGGTGGTGGTGGACAAATATGACGGCAAAAAACTGAACTCCCCGAACGATGTTGTCGTGAAGAGCGACGGCACGCTGTGGATCACCGATCCGCCCTATGGCATTCCCAAAGATCAGAAGAAGGAACAGGAGGGCAACTGGGTCTATCGATTCGATCCCAAAGACGGGAAGATGACCGTGGTTTCCAAAGATTTCGACATGCCCAACGGGCTCGCGTTTTCGCCGGATGAGAAGCGTCTCTACATTGCCGACAGCGGCAAGGGCCGGCGCGTGGGCGCATTCGACGTCAAGGCGGACGGGACGCTGAGCGCGGCCGTGTTATGGATGGAAGGCGGCAGTGACGGCATGCGGGTGGACGAGAAGGGCAACATCTACACGACCACCGGTGACGGTGTGCGCATCTTCAATCCTGAGGGCAAACGCATCGCCACTATCAAGTTCCCCGAAGGCCCGGCGAATTGCGCCTTCGGCGGGGAGGATGGTAGAACTCTGTTCGTCACCGCGCGCACCGGTCTTTACAGCATTCCGATGAAAGTGGCCGGCAATCAATTGAAGAGGAAGTAAGCGCCGCATGGGGGAAGACATCGGGATCACTGCCGTCACCGGCGAAGCGATCCGTCCGTTCATCCCGGACGCTGCGCGGCTCCGCATCGCGGTCTTTCGCGAATATCCTTATCTCTACGACGGCAGCATGGCGTATGAAGAAAAATATCTGCGCACTTACAGCGAATCCCCCGGCAGTCTGTTCGTCATCGCGCACGACGGGGATCGCGTGATTGGCGTTTCCACCGCCATGCCGCTGCAACACGAGACAGAGGAGGTGCAGCGTCCCTTCCGCGAGGCGGGTGTTCCTGTGCAGGAGGTGTTCTATTTTGGCGAAAGTGTGCTGGAGGCGGAATATCGCGGTCAGGGAATCGGCGTTCGCTTCATGCAGGAGCGGGAAGCGCACGCGCGCCGCACTCCTGGCATTCGCAAAGTCGCCTTCTGCGCCGTGGACCGCCCGCCGGATCATCCTCTGCGATCCGCGGACTATGTTTCTCTCGACGCATTCTGGCAGCGCCGCGGTTTCACAAAGACTGCGCTGACGACTGAATTTTCGTGGAAAGAAACCGGAGAAGCGGAGGAGTCGCTAAAGCGAATGCAGTTTTGGTGGAAGGGGTTGGAATGACGGTGAGTTGCGCACCGCCCCGGTCGCCGTGGAAACCCGCGCTTCGCTGAACGCCCAAAACGATCAACGCACGGCTTGCGCACGGGGGATGGTCCATTACGATGCGCGCTCCCCAAGCTCCCATATGAAAATCCGACCGTTGCTGATCCTCACCGCTGTCTGTGGACTCCTGTGTTTTTCCGGATGCACGACCACCGGCTCCGTCGGCACGGACAATTCAGGCATACCGGAAACGGGACCGGTTTATCCCGGCATCGCCAGCTACCTGGTGATGGACACTCATGACCAGCATGTGGCGCTGGCGCACGCGGCGAATCAGCGGCGTCCCATTGCCAGCCTTACTAAAATCGCGACGGCAGTGGTGGTGCTGGACTTTCTGCGAAACGCCGGAATCGACGCCGGTGAATTGATGACCGTTCCGCAGCAGGTGCTGCTCCTCGGCGGTCAGGGGCCTGCGGGCCTGCAACCCGGCGATCAGCTTTCCATTCGCGACGGGCTTTACGCAGCCATGATCGCTTCCGACAACTACGCCGCGGAAACGCTGGCGGTGCATATTGGTCAGAAGATGGTGCAGCAGGGTTTGAGCAGTAACCCGATGTCGGCCTTCCTCACCCAAATGAATGGGCTCGCCTCGAAGGTCGGGCTGCGCAATACACGCTTTGCCAATGCACATGGACTGGATATCCAGCGGGGCTACTCCACCGCGGCGGACATGGCAAAGCTGACCATTCACGCGCTCAGTGTACCCGGCTTCTCCTTCTATTGTTCGCAGCCGGGACGCCGTCTCACCATCATCCGCGCGGGCCAGGCGCAGGGGGTTTCCATCAAGACGACTAACGAATTGCTCTTCAAAGGCGGCATCGACGGTGTGAAGACCGGCACCACCGACCTCGCCGGGCAATGTTTGATCATCACCGCGCCAAAACCCTCTACGGTGGTGAACCGTCCCGACGGCAGTACGCTTGTGTATCAAAATCGTCTGGTGGTGGTGACGCTCGGCGCCACTGAGCGATTCGGTCAGGCATGGCAACTGCTCAATGATGGCTGGACGGCCCACCTTAACTGGCGGGCCGCAGGCAGTCCCGCGCCAGGGACCCAGCCGAATACCGCTCCAGCGCCGTAATGTCATATGCTTCCCTCTGAATACAATTTCAAGACCTCCAGGATGCGCATCGGCATCCTCAACAGCGGAGGAGACTGCCCTGGTCTCAACGCTGTTATTTACGGCGTTGTGGGCGCAGCGAGCAAGCTGGGATGGGAAGTTATCGGATTCCGGGACGGCTTCGAGGGACTGCTTCCGCCCGGGGATTACATGCCGCTGGAGCAGGACAAGATTTCCGGAATTCTCAAACTGGGCGGCACCATTCTCGGCACGACCAACAAAGGTCACTTCACGGCCAAGATCGGCGCCGGTGACATCACGCAAGTGGCGCCGGAAATCATCGAAAAAACCAAGGCGACTCTCAAGCTGCTGGAGATCCGCGCGCTCGTCATCGTAGGCGGCGACGGCTCGCTTACCACCGGTATGCAGTTGATGGATGCCGGCATTCCGGTCGTGGGTGTTCCGAAGACCATCGACAATGACCTTGCCGCCACGGCCATGACCTTCGGTTTCGATTCCGCGGTTAGCACGGTTGTAGATGCGCTCGACCGCCTGCACACCACGGCCGACAGCCACAAACGGGTGATGGTCGTGGAAGTGATGGGGCGCCACGCGGGATGGATTGCATTATGGGGCGGCATGGCCGGCGGGGCGCACGTGGTGCTCATTCCTGAGATCCCATTCACGTTCGAACCCATCCGCCGCGCCATCGATGCCCGCGAAGCCAAGGGCCTGCACAGCACCATGGTCATCGTCGCGGAAGGCACCAAGATGCCGGACGGCGGCCTGATGACGAAGGAAAATCGCAGCGGAGCTGAACACCGGTTGGGTGGCATCGGGGAAGCGGTGGCGGCAAGAATTGCAGAACTCACTGGCAAAGAAACCCGTTCGTGCACGCTCGGCCACCTCCAGCGCGGCGGCAGCCCCACCAGTCTCGATCGCATGCTCGGCACCCGGTTCGGCGTGAAGGCGGTAAAGCTTATCGAAGAGGGCAAGTTCGGACACATGGTGAGTTACCAGGCCTATCACGTGGACAGCGTGCCCATCTGCGACGCCGTCGAAAAACCCCGCCTCGTTGAGCCTGACAGCGAAATCGTCCAGACCGCCCGGGCTGTAGGGATTTGTTTCGGGGATGTGTAAGGGTTTCCCGCGGAAGGGGTCTCATCATTGACACAGCCGCGTTTCGACGCAGCCGCGTTGCGCTTTTTCCGTGCATCGCAGCCCGCATTGGAGAGGAATGAGGTCATGCGCTTCATCATTGCTTTGCTGCCGTTGCTGATTTGCGGATCACTCGCGGCTCAGGAAAAGCCTAACATTCTTCTCATCCTCGCGGATGACCTTGGGTGGTCGGACCTCGGGTGTTATGGTTCGTCGTGTAAAAATACTCCGGCTCTGGATCGCCTCGCGTCGGAGGGGATTCGCTTCACTCAAGCCTGCGCGGCGCAGCCCATTTGCTCTCCCTCGCGCGCGGCGATCATGACCGGACGCGCTCCGGCCCGGCTGCACTTCACGGATTTCATCCCGGGCCGGCGCGTTATGCCCTCGCAGCGCATGCTGCGCCCTGACATGAACCAGCAACTCCCGCTGGAGGAGGAAACCCTGGCCGAACTGTTGAAAAAGTCAGGCTACACGAGCGCGATTTTTGGCAAATGGCACCTCGGCGGCGAAGGATTCGGCCCGCTGCAGCAGGGATTCGACCACTGCTTCGCCGGCAATGCCGCCACGACACCCACCAATGCAGAAGGCGGCAAAGGCGAATATGAACTGACGGCCCGCGCCTGTGAATGGATGGAGCAGAACAGGGACAAACCATTCTTTTGTTATATCGCGCACAACACTCCGCACATCCCGCTGGGCGCGAAAAAGGATCTCGAAGACAAGTACCGCAAAACGGGTGAACCCAATCCCACTTATGCCGCCATGCTGGAAAGTCTGGATGACTGTGTGCGTCTCACGCTGGAGAAACTCGAGGCCCTCCAACTGAACGGGAAAACCATGGTCATTTTCCTTTCGGACAACGGAGGTCTCAGCGTGGTCGAAGGCGTGAACACTCCCGCCACCCGCAATCGTCCGCTCCGCGGCGGCAAAGGCGGACTCTACGAAGGCGGTCTGCGCATTCCGCTCATCATCCGCTGGCCAGGGACGGTACCCGCCGGAAAAATCGAAAATACTCCGGTTATCAACACGGACCTCGTTCCCACCCTTCTCGCCGCCACGGGTGCCGCGGCCCCTTCCCTGCCCTTGGACGGCGTCAATCTTCTTCCTCTTATCCAGCGCCGGGGGGATCTCAAACGCCCAGCGCTATTCTGGCACTATCCCCACTACAGCAATCAGCGGGGTTTTCCCGGCGGTGCCATGCGCAGCGGCGACTGGAAGTTTATCGAATCCTACGACGACGGACACCTCGAACTCTATCACCTCGCCGAAGACCCTTCCGAATTGCAAAACCTCGCGCTCTCCATGCCTTCCCGCGTCGCCGAAATGAAGAAGAGCCTTCATGAGTGGCGTGAGTCCTGTGGCGCGCAGATGATGAAGCCGAATCCGGACTACGATCCCTCCGCCGCATGGAATCTCATTTTCCAGGCGGCTAACGGGTCCCTGACGCTGCCAGCCAGCCTTGCGGAGGTCCATGGCTCCATGCTGCGCTATGAGCCGCCGCCTAACAAAAACACCCTTGGCTACTGGACCCGCGCTGAAGACTGGGCTTCGTGGGATGTAAAAGTGGAACAGCCCGGGGACTTTCGGGTCATCCTCCGCCACGGCTGCGGCAACGGTTCCGGCGGCAGTGAAGTGGAAATCACCGCGGCCGGAAAATCATTGCCCTTCACCGTGACGGAAACGGGTGGGTTCCAGAACTGGGTGGAGACCGGAGTCGGAACCGTAACCCTTCCCGCGGGCCGCCATACGCTCGCCGTCCGCCCCAAAACAAAGAAGGGTGGGGCAGTGATGGATATCCAGCGCATCGTGCTGCAACCCGTCAAGCAGCCGTAATCGGCGCCGCTACTTTTCAGCGGGGAAGGAAAACTGCTGCTTTTGCGCCTGGGAGCGGATGGCTTTGATCATGGCAACGTCGAGGCTCTGGCCCTCGCCCTGTTTTTTGAGTTCTGCAGCCACATAGGCTTCGCGCGCTTTGTTAAGGGTCTGAATCTTCTCCTGGATGGCCCTGCGCTCGCCGGTTTGCTTTTCCACGTGGGCTTTGAGTTCTTCGGGAGTGAGTTTTGCGAGTTCCGCAGGAAGCTGTTCCTTTTTCACTTCTTCGAGTTTCACCTTTTTGGTCTCGATGGCATCCACGAGGTCCCAGTTTGAATTGTCGTAGAGTTTGCCGCTGGATTTGGTCAGGGCGCGCTGGATGCCCGCAGACGGAGCGGCGGCTTCGGCGTTTTTGTCCTGGACAGCTTGATTTTCCGCGGCGGCAGCGGCTGCCTTGCCATAACGCACGTAGGTCTTGTTCAACTGCTCACTGAGTTTCACGATCTCTGCGTCCTGAGGCGCGGCCACGTGAGTGATGGCGCTGTTTTGATCGATGACCATGTAGCTGCCGTCGGCGAGCACAGCCCCGTTTTTCCAGCCGCCGCTGATGCCCTCAGCATTGCTGCCGCAGTGAATGGTGTTCACCACAATGCCTTTGCCGGCGGCGAGTTTGCAGGCGTCCGCCGGAGTAACAGGCCCCTGCGTGAAGGGCTCGTTTCCGGCGATGAAGATGGCTTTATACACATTGCCATCCTTTGACCACGTCAGGGTGTCCGCTGCGTGGCGGATGGCGGCTCCGCAATACTCATCGCCGCCGTTGGTCTTCAATGAGAAGAGTTCCTGACTAACCTTGTCGAGGTCACGGCTGAGCGGAACAATGCAGCGAATCCAGGTATCTTTGTCCTGAAGTCCGGAGTTGCCGTATTCATACAGGGCGACTTCCACCTCGGGCGTCTGGCCGTCGCGTTTGGCAGCGATGAATTCATTGACCACCTTCCAGAGCTGCGTGCGCGCCTGATTGATGAGGCCCGACATGGAGCCGCTGGTATCAAGAAGGAGAGCCAACTGGACCTTCGGGGCCGGTTTCGTCTCCTGAGCGGAGACGGACACCGAAAGAGAAGTGAAAGCGGCGAGGAGCAGGGAGGGAGTCTTCATAAATATGTTAGGGATTGGAGTTGTAATGATTCGGGTTTTGAGAATCGGAGCGTTATTATCTGACGAGCACGCGTTTGCCGTTCAGTTCCATAAGGATCTCCCCGCGAAGGGAGAGCGAAGCGAGACGCCCCGACGCCGCGAGGTCGTCCACGAGCGAGGCGAACTCAGGCGTGCCGATCTCGATGACACGGTCCGGAGGCATCGCCGCTGTTTCGGCGGTGGCTTTGCTGTCGATCCAGCGTTCGCCCTTCTTGTAATAAGCGCGGTCGCTGATTTGCTGGACGTTAGCGGTTTCGGATTTTGTCAGACCTGCATTCCAATAGCCATTGCGGGCGTTGAGACACGTGGCGGCCTTTGCGGTTTCGAGATTGAGGTCCTGATTAACGCTGGCCTGGCCGGCGCGGGTTTGGAGGGCTTTTTTGTCCACTTCCTCCAGAACCATGCGGCGAAGAATGGGGGCGGTGGCAGAGGCAAGCGGCGTGCCGTCATCCGCGAAGAATGCGGTGTATTCGCTCAGCACCCCAAACTCACGGGAGAGGCGTACGATTTCATTCGTGAGTTCCTTCACGCGCAGATCATTCGCGGTGACGGACGAGTCCTGGCCGAGATCGCGCACAGCCTCCGTTAAGGTGGCGATGCGGCGCGCGGCCCAGAGACGCGGCACATGGGTGTTGGTAACGGACGCTTTGTCGAGTTGAAATTCGAACTGGAACTTCCGCTCGCCGGCCCCGTCGCGACCGGCGAGTTCGAACTTCAGGGGCGCGGCGCCCGCATAGCGACCGAGGAGGACGATCTGGTCATTCTCGAACACATCCGGCATCTTCGCAGGAAGAAGATCCTGGATGCGCCCGGTATCCTGACAGGTGAGGGTGACATCCGCCAGGAGGGGACCTGACAGGCGGCGTGACACCGAACCCATTTTCATTTCCACGTCCTCGCCAGGCAGCACGAATGCCGTCGTGCCGCGGGCACCGCGCGCCAAAGCGGTGAGCAGCGGCGTGTTCACATCGACGCCGACTCCAAAAGTAAAGATCCGGCGCTGATGAGGATTCTCCCTCGCCACCGCCTCACGAATGGCCTTCTCCGCCGTCACGCCCACCGTCGGGAGACCATCTGTCAGGAAGACCACCACCGGAAGCATGTTAGGCGTGGCGGGTTGGCGCAGCGCCTGAAGGAGAGCATCGTGAATGTTGGTGCCGCCGCTGGGCCGCAGGGCCTTGATATAGTCCCGCACTTTCGCCGTGGTCTCCGGCGATTTGATGACTGGTGAGGACGCAAAGGACTCCACGGCTTCGTAATAGACGATGAGATTGAAAGCCTCTCCATCGGCGAGGCCTTCGATGGCCTGAAGTGCCGCGGTCTTCACCTGATCCAGCTTTCCGCCCGCCATGCTGCCGCTTTTGTCGAGGACGAGAGTCAGCTCACGCTTCATGGGCTGCACATCCGGGCGCTTGGCCGGAGGAGCAATCAGCATGAGAAAATAACCTCCCCCGCCCTTCTCGTCCGGGCAGGCGGTAATTGAGGCGCTCATGCCGGCTTCCTGCCGCAAAATGGAAAGCCTAACACTTCCTGGCTGGCGCTCGGCGCCGGGGCGCAGGGTAATTTTGGAGAATCCGCCCGCAGCATTTTGTTCGATCGCGATATCGTGGCTCGGAGAATAAATAGCGCCCACCGGTCCAGAGGCTTTGATGCGCGCATCGAGTGTCCATGGCACATTGTATTCGAGTCCTTCGGTGCGCGGCAGGACATAATCCATGCGGTTGCCATCCGCTTTTAGAAGCTGTTCCCACGTCACGCGCACACGCTGCGTGCCCCCCGCAGTGACCGGAAACACGGAGGACTTCAACGCGCCGGTACCCACAAATTCAAGCATGGCGGGGTCTTTGGAGCGCGCGACAATGGAATCATAAAGCCGGCGTGCTTCATCCTTCGGAAGGAGGCGTGCGGTGGCGCCGGGAGCGGCTCCATCGAAGGTGAAGGTTTTGAAAATCGCCCCTTCCGGCACCGGAAGAATCATCTCTGCCTCGGCGGGACGGGGACCGTTGTTTTTCACGGTAATGGAGAGCGTGGTGACGGCGAGCTGGTCATTAATCTCCACGGCGGCGTCCACCGCTGTGACGACAGGCGCGCTGATCTCAACTGGAACGGGACGCCCGATGTAGCGGGTGGTAGGCACCAGTTGATAAGTGACCTGCGCCAGTGCCGGAGCGGCCAGCGCAGCGAGAATGAGAGAGGAGAGAAGTCGTTTCATGAGAGGGGCATTCGTTGGTGATGAAGAATGCGCCTGCCGGGGCTGCTCGTCTGTAAACCGGGTGTAAATCGTTGCGTCCCCTTTCAAGATTCATCCTTTTCCTTTTGAAAGCCGGTGCCCCGCCCCCACTGTGAGCGGCTTATGACGATTCCCTTTTTATTGCAGCAGCGGGTGAACGCGGCGCTGGCGGGCCTTGGGCAGCCGGTGCCGGAGGGCTTTGTGGCGGAGGTGGTGCCGGCGGCGGACACACGATACGGTGACTATCAAACGAATGCCGCCATGCCGCTGGCGAAGGGATTGAAGACGAATCCGCGCGCTCTCGCGACGGAACTTGCGGGAAAGATCGACGTCGCGGGCATCTCGGACGCGCCCTCGGTGGCAGGGCCGGGTTTTATCAATTTCACCATCAAGCCGGAAGCACTGGCGTCGCGTCTCGAGTCCTTGTTAGGCGATCCGCGGCTGGGGGTGGAACCTGTGGCGGAACCGAAGACCGTCGTGATCGATTTCTCCGCTCCCAACGTGGCGAAGCAAATGCACGTGGGCCACATCCGCAGCACCATCATTGGCGATTGCCTCGCCCGTGTGGCGCGGTTTCTGGGCCACCATGTGATCACTGACAATCACATCGGCGACTGGGGCACGCAGTTCGGCATGGTTCTCTATGGCTGGAAACACTTTCTCGACGAAAAGGCGCTGGAGGCAGATCCGATCCGGGAACTGCTGCGGCTTTACAAAGCGGTGAACGAGCAAAGCAAAAAGGAGGAGCTGGCGAAAGAGGCCGGCGAGCGGCCCGACACCCCTACCCGGGAAGCGTGCAAAGCGGAACTGGTGAAACTCCAGGCCGGCGATGAAGAAAACCTAACAATTTGGCGCAAGTGCGTGGAAATGTCCCTCAAAGGACTCAGCGTGGTTTACGGAAAGCTGGATGTGACGTTCGATCACTTCCTGGGCGAGAGCTTTTACAATGACCGGCTAGCGTCCCTGGTGCAGGAACTCAAGGACAAAGGCATCGCGCGGCTCAGCGACGGGGCTCAGTGCATTTTCTTCGATGATGTCCCGGGGATGGCGGACAAGGCGCCGTTCATCATTCAAAAAACCGATGGTGGTTTCGGATACGCCACGACCGATCTCGCTACAGTGGAGCATCGCGTAAAGGAATGGAGCGCGGATGAAATCTGGTACGTGGTCGGCGCGCCGCAATCGCTTCACTTTGAACAACTGTTTCATGCCGTGCGCCGGTGGGGATTGAATCCGGTGATGCATCATATCGCGTTTGGCAGCATTCTCGGAGCAGACGGCAAGATGATGAAGACCCGGAGCGGTGAAAGCGTGGGTCTGCTGGAAGTGCTGGAGGAAGCGGAGGAACGCGCCCGCGCGGTGGTGGAGGAGAAGAACGCGGAGTTGTCAGCAGCGGAGAAAGAGGAAATCGCGCAGGCGGTGGGTATCGGCGCCGTGAAGTATCTGGAACTCAGCCAGCATCGACTAACAGACTACAAATTTGTGTGGGACAAGATGCTGAGCTTTCAAGGTAATACCGCCCCTTATCTGCAAAATGCATACGTGAGAACCCAGGGGATATTCCGAAAACTCGAGGGCACTGCCAATCTCAGCGGTCCTTATGCCATCACCGAAAAAGAGGAACGCGAACTCGCCCTAACGCTTTGTAAATTTGCCGAGACCGTGCCGGCGGTCCTGACGGATTTCCGGCCGAATCTGCTGGCAGGTTATCTTTATGACACCGCCCGCGCCTTTCACTCGTTCTTCGAAGCCTGTCCGGTGCTGCGTGCGGAGGGCACTGCGCGGGCGACAAGACTGGCGCTGTGCGAAGCGACATCGCGTGTTTTGAAAACCGGACTCGATCTTATGGGCATTCGCGTCACGGAACGAATGTAGTGGAACGTTATTGAGGGACGGCGTTCTCCGGCTCCTTTTCCTTCTCTTTGTCCTTGTTCCTCTTCCGCAGGCCTTTGACAGCGTCGATGAGGTCATTTACGTCGTCACCGCCTTCAAGGACGTCCTTAATAAGGTCCTTGCCGGCTTCAGCAGCAGCGTGCTTCAGGATGTCCAAAAACTTCTCTGAAAGCGTGACATCAGGCCGGCCAATATCGGCCTTCGACTGGAAAGGAAGTTCCACTTGCCCGTCTTTATTGACGAACCGTTCGATCACTGTCTTGCTGACGAGGTTCGAAAGCGTGCCACTGCGCTTTCCAAGGAAATCGCGGACGCTGTTCACTGCTTTGGTGGAGATGGGACCACTGGCAATCAGACGGCCGTTAAAGAGGTGCTGGTCGTCGCGCAGGGAAAGCCAACTGTCCCTGGCCAGTGAGAGTTGATAGGTATCGAAAGGGAAAAAGACATCCTCTTCGAGACGGATGACGCCATCCTTCAATCGGCCATGGAGACCGGTATCCGCGGTCAGGGTGGCTTCCGGAGGGAGATTGAGGTCAAAGCCAATGGAGTCCTTCAACGCGTCGAGACGTTCATTGATTTTGACCAGCGACGGGATGCGATTGACGAGGGAGCCCTTTTTCACCGTGATCTTGAACTCGAGATCATTGTTGAGGTTGCCGGTGGCGGGATCAATAAGTTGGTAGGTGCCGTCAAGGTTCAGGATGAAATCCACGGTGCGCAGATTGCGCGCCTGACTGTCGATGATGAGACGCGTGCCGGCAGTGACGTGCGCCTTTCCGCCCACAGCGGGATTCGCGGGATCGAGCGTCATACCGGCAAGGACGAACGTGCAGTCTTTGAACTGCTGCACCGTTTGCTTCCGCCGGTTGAGGATGGTCCAGGAAGCGTTGCGGATGCGGGCTTCGCTAAGGGTGGAGGTGACGGGGAGTTCCGAAATGTGGAACGGCTTTTCGTCGGCACCGGAGGCATCTGTGTCCGAAGCAGGAATTTCATCGGTGTCCTCAAGGATGAGTGCGGGGCCGGCCGCCGACTCGCTGGCCGCCCCAGGCCTGGCGAGCAGAACCCGCAGCGAATTGCCACCCTCGCGCCACTTCACCGTCTGCATGGCGATGCCGTCCAGGGTTGCCTGCCGCACATCGAGTTCGCCTGCGACGATGCTCCAGATATTCACCTCAAGGAGTGCGTGGTTGATATGAACAAAGGTCTCGCCGGGAGTGGCTGGCTTTTTCGATTCGTCGAACGGAGTGATTTTGATGCCATGCGCTTCGACCCGGGCCGGAAACGCGAAGAGCCGCACACCGGCGGATTCGACGGTGGCCTTGCAATGGTATGACTCCATAAGCCGGTTCGCGATGGCCTCCGGAGTAAAACGGGACGCCACCCAAAACTGAAGTCCCGCCAGCAGCAGGACCGGAAGGCCAATAAAAAAGAGCAGCAGCTTCCAAAGGCGGCGTTTCATCAAAGGAAAAGGGGGCACCGCCATCCTTCGGAGGGCGACCGCAATTGTCCACCGCGTTCATCACCTCCGCGAGACCTTAAACGGAGGCGCGCTCAGGAATCCGCGACCCTTTGTAGCCTCAATTCCGCTGATTTTTCCAGAGATGTGATCCCTGCACCTGGGCACCACTGGAAGGAAGATTCACGGGAGTGGACGGGCGGGAAGGCGTCACCGGCAGGGACGATCTCGGAGGAGACGGAGGGGTGTAGGCGGGCTGCGCAGGCGCCGAAGGCGCTGGAACCGCCGGATGCACGACATTACCTGGGCGGGTAACCGACGATCCCGGACCTACACGCGGGCGGCCCGGAGGGCAGATCGGATCTACCGCCACAGGACGATCAATAATCACCGGACGATCGATCCAGAAGGGAACCCACTCGGTTTCCACTACAGATACCGGTGGATTGTTGATCTGCCCGGCGACCTGATTTTCCAGGACCCGAATGCGTTCCTGAAGTTGCTCACGTTCGCGGCGGTATTTTTCGCCCGGGCGAACGAGTTCCTTTTCCCGCAGAAGCTTGCGGTCCTCTTCGAGAATTGTCGCGAGGTCCTTGCGTCCGGCCTCTGTGAAAATGCTGATGCTGTCCATCAGGGTCTTATCGAGCTGGGGATAGCTGTATTCATCGGCTTCCACCACCTTATAGAAGGCTTCGCGGGCGCGCTGGAGATCGGTATCCTGCTCGTCCCTGCGCTGCTGAAGAATCTGCTCGACGCGGGCTTTCCGTTCCTCGGCGGCTTTGTTTTCCCGTGCGGTCTCCTGGGCCACCCGGAATTCCGTCGCTTTATCGCGGTCAAAGGTGAACTGCTTTTGCACCATCTCGGGCAGTTCCTCGTATTTCACTTTGCTGACCCCGTTTTTGTGCTCCAGCCGGAGGCCGTCCGGCTCCACTTTCAGGACCACGACATTTTTGAGGGTGGTTCCGTCCTCCAGCAGCAGATCGTCGTAGGTCATTTTCTCTTTGGCCGTGAGACCGGTGCCGGCGAGAAGACTCAGAAAGCAGAAAAGCGGTAGTGTTTTCATAGGCATGGAGCAGAGAATCCGCAGGGGTTTTCCGGGCGGACAATCGCCTTAGACGAAAGAAAGCAAAACCTTATTCAATCCTCAGTGAAAAATAATTTTCGGGGCCGGTTCGAACCGGGAATCCGCCCCTGCTGGCAGGGTTTTCCTACGGTTTGAAGGGCTTGAAGTCGGCTCCCGGCCCGGCAGAATGTGAGCCAAATTCCGTTTTTCCAATGCACCGCCGCCGCTTCCTTTCCACCGCTTCCGCCGCCGCCGTTTTCTCCGCTGTGCCCCTGATCCGCGCGCAGGAAGGGACAAAAAAATATCGCACGGTGCTCATCGGGTCCGGCTGGTGGGGCATGAATATCCTCCGCGAGGCGCTCGCCTCCGGACAGGTGCAGTGCGTTGGCCTTTGTGATGCGGATGCGGACAAAACGGAACACGCCGCGGAAGAATTGAAGGAACTGACGGGAAATGAGCCGAAGCGCTACAAAGACTACCGCGAGTGCGTGGAAAAGGAAAAGCCGGACATTGCCATCATCGCCACTCCGGACCACTGGCACGCCCTGCCCACGATTGCCGCTCTGAAAGCCGGAGCACATGTCTATCTGGAAAAACCCACGGCGCACACGGTGAACGAAAGCCGCGCCATGGTGAAAACCGCCCGGGAAACCGGTAAGGTGGTGCAAGTGGGACTGCACCGCCGTATCGGGCCGCACCATGTCAACGCGATGAACTTTCTGCGGTCCGGAAAGGTGGGGAAAATCGGCCAGGTGCGCTGTTTTGTCTTTGGCGGAGGCGGACGCGAGCAACCGCGGTCCAATGGTTCCGTCCCGCAAAACATGGACTGGGAGCTCTACTGCGGTCCGGCCCCTATGAGGCCCTTCAATTCACGAATTCACCCCGGCGGCTGGCGGGAGTTTATGGATTTCGCCAACGGCCAGATCGGCGACTGGGGCGTACACTGGCTGGACCAGGTGCTCTGGTGGACGGACGAGAAGGGACCGCGCCGCATCTACAGCAGCGGAGGGCGTCCCCTTTCCGGTGCGCCGGTCCTCAACGAAAAACAGCAAACCACCGACTCTCCGGAACAGCAGGTGGCCGTCTTTGAATTCGAGGGATTCACCGCCACCTGGGAGCACCGCAAGTTTGGCGAGAACAACGCCGAAAAACACAAGATCGGCGTTTGCTTCTATGGTACTGAAGGCACGCTGCACATCGGCTGGAAAGACGGGTGGACCTTCTATCCGTCTAACAGCAAATCTCAGGTCATCCACGAAAATCACCAGCTTCAGGAACCGGATGGACACAATATCAAACTCCTCTGGGCGGATTTCCTCAAAGCCATCGAATCCAAAAGCACGCCGGTGAGTAATCTTGAAGCCGGCCACCGCTCCAGCGTGCTGCCCATGCTGGCCAATCTTTCCATGAGGCTCGGCCGCAGCCTCCACTGGGATCCCGTGAAGGAGGAAATCCTGAATGATGCCGATGCCGCAAAGGGGCTGAGCCGGGCTTATCGCGGGCCGTGGGAATACCCGATGGTGTAGCGTCAATCGTTCATGGCCGGATGCTCCAAGGGCCGCGGCTACCGCCTGTGAAGAACATCAAGCACATCGGCAGGAGACGCCGCGCGCAGCAGGGCATCGCGGTTTACTTCGGTGCTTGCCAATTTTGCCACTTGTGAAAGCAACGTCAGTTGAATCTCAGGACGTTCCACCGGAGTGAGGAGAAGGAAGAAGAGGCGGACCATTGTGGTGGCTTCCGGGGAGAAGACGACGCCATCCGGTGAACGGCCAAAGACTGCCAGCGGTGCCGTAAGACCAGGAACGCGTGCGTGGGGAATCGCAATGCCATTGCCCAGATCGGTGGAGAACTCCTCTTCACGCGACAAAACGAGTTCTGCAACTTTCGCTGTATCGATTCCGGTGGGAAAACGGTAGTCCGAAATCGTTTCGACGAGTTCCCGGATGGCCTGGTCGCGGCTCGTTGCCCTCAGAGAAAGCGCCATGCCGCCATTCTCGACGGCGTCCATAAGAGACACCGGCGCGTCGTGAGGGTATTCGTCTTCGAGTTTGCCAAAGACCTGTTCCAGAATGTCCTCCATCGTGATCAGTCCCACAGGCCGCTGACCATCCTCAATGATGTACAAGTTCGAACCTTCATCCTGCATGCGCGTGAGTGTGGAATCAATGCTCTCTTCCGGACGGATCGCTTTCACCGGACGGATCAGACTGGACCAGTCATCGTTTTCCGCATGGGCAATGAGGTCCCTGGTGAGTAGATAACCTGTCGCCTTTCCTGTTTCCGGCTCCACGACGGGCCAGCGCGAAAACCGTTCCTGGGCGACCTGTTCCAGCACCGTGCTTCGATTTGCATTGGCTGGCAACGTCTTCACGCGGGCCCACGGAACCATAACGCTCCCCGCACGCTGTGTGCGGATGTTCGACATGTTCTCCATCACTAACTGCAGGCGCAGGTCCTTGATTTTCCGTTCGGCCGCTTCACGGTGCAGGCCAGTGTCTGCGAGAACAAGGCGCGCAAGGGCCACTGCCGACTCCGCCTCCTCGAACACCGCCACGCTTGCGCCCCCGCGTTCCAGATCTTCGCGCTCATTCAGATACCGTGCCCGGACGAGAATGCGCGCGCCGGGGTTGAGGCTGCGACAGGCCGTCAACACGGCGGCACTGTCCGCGGAATGAGGCAGCGTCAGGATAACGTGGGAGGCACGCGTTATTCCTGCCTGTTCGAGAATACTGGTGTTCGAAGCATCGCCGAAGATTGCCGTATGGCCTTCAGCGTTCAGCGCCGACACGGTATCCATATTGAGGTCGATCACCACGGGAGCCATTCCGGCATCCAGCAGTACGCGATGGACCGACCGCCCCACGGGTCCGTAACCGACCACAATCGCGTGCCGCCGGTCTTTCTCTTCCGCATCCAACGCGGTGGACACTGGCTGGTTGATACGGGTCGCCCTTCTTTCAGCCCGTCCGTTCAGAAGCTTCCACAGACCGGGCCGCGCACGCAGCCATGACTCGATCTGCGGAAGAGAGCGGAACAGCAGCGGGTTCACCGTTATCGAAATAATCGCCGCCGCGACGAGCATGTTGTGCCCGGCATCGGACATCAATCCGTTGCGTCTCGCAAGTTCCGACAGAATGAACGAAAACTCTCCGATCTGCGCGAGGCCGATGGCCACAGTCAGAGCCGTTCTCGCGGAATAGCCGAGCAGAGCCACGATCAGCAGCGCTGCCGCCGGCTTAGCCACCATAATGATACCCAGAGCGGCGATGACCATCAAGGGGTGCTGAATGAGGAACGCCGGATCAAAAAGCATGCCCACCGAAACAAAGAACAGCACGGCAAAGGCATCCCGCAGGGGCAGTGCGTCCGCGGCCGCCTGGTGACTCACAGAAGACTGCGCCACCACCATGCCCGCAAGAAACGCACCCAGCGCCATCGACGCTCCAAAGAAGTAATACGAACCCGCTGCTATCGCGATGGAGAACACAAGGACCGTGAGCGTAAACAATTCCCGCGAGCGCAGCTTTGCCACCTTCACTAGCACCCACGGCACGATGCGGGAACCTCCGAACATCACAATCGCCACGAGGGCTCCGAGTTTTAGCAGAGCAACCCCGAGGGTCTGCCAGAAGATAAAGCCTCCCCCGGACGTGTCTCCGCCACTTCCACCCAGAACGGGGATGAGCACCAGCAGCACCACGGTGAGGACGTCTTCTACGATCAGCCATCCCACCGCCACATGTCCCTGCGGCGAGTCCAGAGCTCTGGCGTCCATGAGCACACGCATCAGGACCACCGTGCTCGCAACAGCCAGCGCCATACCTGCGACGGCGCCTGATTTGAGAGACATCCCAAACGCGGAAAAAACGACCATCGCCAATAACGTGGCCACAAGGCTTTGCCCGATTGCACCGGGAATGGCTACTCCCTTCACCGCCATGAGTTCCTTCAAATGAAAATGAAGTCCCACACCGAACATCAGAAGGATAACACCCACCTCGGCCAACTGTTGAGCCAGGTGCACATCTCCTGCAAAGCCAGGCGTGTGGGGTCCTATGAGAATTCCGGCAAGGAGATAGCCGACAATAGGCGACAAGCGCAACCACTGTGTTAGCAAACCCAATATCCACGCCGCCGTGAAAGCTGCCGCAATGGTCGTGATGAGGGGAACATCATGCATCCTCCAGCATATCCAGAACTGGAACTTTTCCAGGCCGGGTGTGCTTGATTTTCCTTCCCTGCGCCGTTAACCGGTGCCTCACAGCATTCCCTTGAGAGCTTTCAAATCGGGATCACGCCGGGCGTGAAGGCGCAGTTTTCCATCCATGCTGAAAGCGGTGCGGAGGGACACTTCGGCATCTTTCAGCTTTCCGGAAACCGCAAGGTAGCAGGCCATGTTGTAGTGAAACAGGGGATCGGTGCGAAGGCACTCCGGGCCGCCCTGCAGAGTGGACTGTGCTTCGGCTGTGCGGCCCAATTCGTGGAGCGCGTAGGCGGTATGAATGTAAACGGCAGGCCGGTCCCACCGTTCGAGGCACATGCGGTGTCCGGCTTCCGCCGCTTCCAGCCAGCGGTTTTGCCGTACCAAAAGGCCGAGGATGAGTTCCTGGACTTCGGGAATATTCCGGTCGGTTTCTGTTAGAGTGCCAACCTCCTCCCATGCGAGATCGATAAGGCCCAACTCAGCGTAGCCGTCGGCGGCGGCCATGATGCGCTCTCGTGCGGAGCTGGAGGAGGGTTGCGGACCGGAGGAGGACATGGCGTCACCATGCAACGGCGGGTTGCGATTCGAGCGGTTCCCCGGACACCGGACGTGAAATCGATTCAATGCGCTGAAGACCGAACACACGGGGGAGCGAGGCGACGACCTCCCGGAAGACAGCGTCCAATTCGGCGAGCACAGCAGTCACGCCGGCAGCGTATTGTTCCTGAGCAAAATACGGCCGTGCCTTCCCAAGACACTGCTCAAGATGCCGCTCTCCAATAAAAGGCTCGAGACCATAACCGAGCGTCATCCAGGCGTTTCTGCCGGCGGTATCAACGAGCAGGAAAACGTGCCGGTTTGCCGACCCCTGGCTCATTTCGCCGGAGGGATTGCTCCGGTTGAAGACCCAATAGGCATAGGTGGCCCCGGGGATGTCCTTGGCCAGAGCCATAAAGGCCACGGTGAATCCCGACTGCGGAAACCGCTGCTCAAAGATAGCAATGCCGCGGTTGATAGTCCGGACATCCGCAGCCGTGAGCACGCCGGCAGAATCACTCACTCCCCGCATAAGGCGGGGGGCAATTCCGAAAAATGCCGCCGCCTTTTCCATCGTGAGGCCGCAGCGGGGGCACGATGGCGTATCCTCGCGCAACGGACTTTGGCAGTAGGGGCAATGCATGGCAGGACGAAAACGCGCCGATTATTCCTGCGTGCGGCGGCAAGTCGAGCGCAATGTTGGCCTTCGCTTTCTCATTACCCGCCGGGGCTCGTCGGGCATTGATGACGCAACGAAACGAGGCATTTCCGGCTTCCGTTCGCAGGGGGCTTTGTTATCCTTCAAGGCATGCCCCGTCCGTCCCTTTCTGCGCTGACGCTCCTGTTTCTTTTGGGTGGAATCTCCGAGGGAGAGGAAGGAAGCGGGGTAGCAACAGGCGGGAGAAAGGCAACGGTAGCGGTGGAGCCTTTGCCGCCGGAGAACCAGGGGAGACTCGAACTGGAGTTGTTGCGTGCACCCACGCGGGTGGTTGCCCGTGCGCTCCTGGAGGAAGGCAAAACCGGAAACGATGCGGCACTGCGCGAACATCTGTTCAAGGAAGGGGCGACAAAAGTCGTGCGCTGCCGGGTGGAGGGCCCGTATGGGAAACGGCTGAAGACCGGGGAAATGAGGATCACCAAAGAACCCCGTTTATTCGAGTACGCGGAGCATTGGCAGACTCAGGCGCAGGAGCGCAAAGAAGGAAAGCCATTGTCTCCCATGGATGTTGAAGGCACGGAACACGAAGAAGGCACCACGTTCACCGCGACTCTGGACGAAACGGATGCGGGCACACAGGCGCAAATGAGATTCGAAAGGGCCGAAACGCCAGGAGTGAGGCAGGTACCTACCTGGCCGGTGAAGGACCGGATTGCGAAGGTGATTCAGGACCGGCAGTGGGTGGCGGTGGCGGAGTGGACAGCAACCGGTGGCGGGTATCGGTTGGTGGCGATGGCTCCAGAGCCGCCACTGGCGGATGGCAGTGCCACTGGTTTCGTATATGCCGCGTTTGCCAAAGTCACGGCCTCCAAACGCACGCAGCCCATCTCTGAAAAATCCGCACCGCAAGCCACGCAGTGCTGGTCAATTGAGCTTCCGGCAGAGACGGCGCGCCAGTGGCTTGCGACCCGCAAGGGCACAAGTGGAGATGAAAAACAATTGCGGCGCCTCCTCGTCGATGACGCCACAAAGAATAACCCGGCCGTGCTCACCGGCGTTTATGCGCTGCGGGGAGACACCCGCGATCCCGGTTTTGTGCATTCCGGCCTTGAGTGGGGAGAGGCGCTGGGCTTCGAATTGCCGGATACCCGTTATGCTCCGTTCATCCCTGTGCCTAACGATACCCACTCTGCGGGCGTGGTGCACCGGATGGCGGTGGAGGAAAAACGCGGGCACCTCACCCTGCCCGGAGGGCCCGTGAAATGGCAGCGGTGGCACGGCGGCACGCGGGGCGCTGTGGATGAGCCAGCGGGCGTGGAAAGCAGCGCCACCGGCTCCGCAGAGATGGAATTCCCCGCCCGGCGCGAATCCGGCCGGGTTTTCCTGACAAATGCCCACACCCGCGGCGCAAAAATGCAGCTTACGTTTGTCCGCTCTTTTTTCTCTACAGGCGACCTGTTCGCCGGCACTGGCAACACAATCCAAATCCTGGAAACACCCGCCGATCCGTGGCTGCCGCGACTGACCGCTGGCAAACCACTAACAGCTTTCACTCCTGATTTGATTACCGCTGTCGCGGATGGCGGCGCCAGCGTGCTTCACACGGAGTATTATACATTCGAAAACTCCTGGAATCAGGAAACCACTTGGCCGCGGGTGGCGATTGCAGTGGACTATATCAGTCCGTCTATTCTCGACGGGAAATTCTTTTTCACTCCGCGGTCGATCACGCGATCCAGTCCGGCGTGGAAGCTTGAGACGAACTGCTCCGGAACGTTCACTGCCTCGCTTTGTGGCGAGCCGGTGGGCAGGAAGTTTGGCCTGTGGCTGCCGGGTGTTCCGGGCTACAGCGCTGAGACTTCCACTGTTCCCCTCAGCGAGTGGCCGCAATTGGACATGAGCGTCGGAGTTCCGGCTCAAGGCGCGGATTCAGTGCTCCACGCGAGTTTGGGCCGCTCGTGGAGGAACCCCGAACAGGAGGCAATCCACTTTGTGCTGTACCGCAGCCTGGATGTGCCGCGCGCCGGGTTTTCGGTTCCCGCCGAGGCACCGCCATCCGCGTCTTTCACTATCACCAGTAGCGTTGGCGCAGTGCTTGCATGGGCGGCGCTGCCGGCAACTGGCGCGTCCGTGGGAGACGGGCGTATGCTTCAGTCTTTGGAGCCGCGCGTGGCAGTTCCCGAACAATACTTTCAGGAAGCAGTACCCGCCAATGCGCCTGACGGAGGCAAGTCGATGGACGGACTGCCGAAGATTTCCAGTGCGTTCGACGGCATGCGCGTCAGCCTTGGCGATGGCCGCTGGACCCTGGAACGCAGCATCGCTCCCGCGCGAAAAATCACGGAGACACTAACGTTGAAAACCTCACAGGACGCGGGCGGTGAGCTTCGTTTCGAATCCATTCCCGTGTCCTGCGAACGATTGGTGCTGCGCCGCGAAAAACTCACAGGCATGCTGCCCTCCCCCGGCGGAGAAACCACCCAGGCACTCGATGGCGGACGCACCCTGACAGTCCGCGTTCGTTAGCAAAACGGGTCTGCGGAAGCGGTCAATCCCTCCGGTTTTTGTCGATAATCGCCACGAGGATCAGCACGAACGCGCAGAGGCGAAACAGATAGAGCGCCGGCGCCCATTCGATCTGGAAGTTCCACACCTCGCGAACCAGACGTTCCACCGTCAAAAGCAGAAAGGCCGCTGAGAAAAACAGAAAGAGTCGATCCCGCGTCGTCCTCCAAAAGCGCACGAAAAAGAGGGAGATCGCAAGGAATCCCATGAAGATGGCACCGGAAAGGAAAGGATCGGACATACGCTAGGACGCTTCAAAAATGAGGCCGTAGAGCAGCACCAGGACAGCGACCAGCGTCAGGCCGGTGCGCAGCGGCAGCAATTCCACTTCCCGAATGACTGCCATATCCAGGAACAGCACGATGTTGGCAAAACCGAGGATCAGAAAGTGAAGGGCGCTCCAAAACAGGAGACGCGCTTTGTTCCGGCGAAAGGCGCGCATGAGCAAAAAGGCGCACCCAAAACAGGTCAGGATGCAAAGGATGTAGATGAGCTGCGGTATCATGGCGGGCGTTTCAATTTGAAGGCGTCGGCGAATCCCTGCACGGAGTTCCGGTCTTTCTGATAAATGGCTTCGATGACACGGGCCGGCATTTCAGCGTAAAATTTGCAGAGGTCTGCAATTACCGCCCGCGTTTCCCCCGCGGCACGAAGCCGGTACACTGCGGGAGTGGAAGCGGTCTTTTCGATAAACCCGGCAGCCGTGAATTTCGCAAGTCCCTGCTCAATGGAGGGGAGCGTCGTGAGCACGACCTTGTACACAGCCTCGGCTGTCCATTCCTCTCCAGGCCGTGTGAAGAGCAGACGGAGAATCTCCAACTGTTCGATGGACGACAAGTTATGCGAAATGAAGCTCCGAACAGGAGGTGGCAGTTTCTCGCCGGACATCTACGATGAGCGTGCTCTAAAAGACAGAATGAGGGAACGACAAAGAGCCCTGCAGATTGCTCCGCAGGGCTCCGCATCATGGCACCGAACAATCGAAACAACCATCAAAAACGCCAGCGAATACCGCCCGTCACTTGAGTGAAATCCTCGTCGAAAAGGACGCCGGCCGTAAGATCCAGGGAAGTGGTGAGGTGGTAGTAGAGCTTTGCAAAACCAGCCCACCGGCCGTCCTCGCCGTCCGCATTGAAGTCGCCCATGTCGCGATAGAGCGCGCCGGCGTGGGCTTCAAAACAACCCCACTTGCCGCGGAGATGCGGGCGCACATACCATCCGGTATCACTATCGCTGTCGTCTCCTCCGAACACGTCATCGTCGAACTCGATATCGGTCCACAGAATGCCGCCATCCGCTGCGATGTGGATGTGGTCCGTCAGAGGAAAATACCCCCCGATCCCGCCATGAAGGACCCATAGATCAGCATCCTCCTCGCTAAACCATTCGCCTCCCACGGCGAGGTAAAAGTTCTGGAACGGACTCCACTCAATATTGAGCTGAGCTCCGTTCGTGTGGTCATCGCTGCCCAAACCGCTGTCGAAATCCGTGTAGGCATAGAGGAGTTCGATGTTCGAATAACTGATGGGACCGGCGCACGGTTCCATAGGCGGCTGGGTGGGCACCGGCGTCTTGTCCGTTGCGGTATAGGTCGTGCCCGCGGGAGCCTGACCGGCCGTGAATACCGTGAACAGAGCGAGAGCTCCGAAGAGCAATGCGTGGGATGTCTTCATTATGGAATAGTAGGGTTTTGGATGCGGCAATCGAGGCGGAGCCGCGCGGCGACAGCCATGCTGGAGGCGTGCCACAACCCCTCTGCTGGAATCGTACCATTGTTTTCTTCGCACGCAGGCGTGACGGGCCTCTCAGGGAGCCGCCACGCGGACGCGAAGAAGCGCGCGCCGGTCCGTGGCCAGCGGTGCATTCACACGCAGAGAAACGCGCGCAGTACCGTCGCCTGCGGGAATGCTCGATAACTCGGAGACCATCGCGCCGGCGGATGACCAGGTGAAGCCGTCGGGAGACCACTCCACCGCATATTGCAGGGACGGATCGCCGAGCCGCCGTTGATAACTGAAAGTTTTCTCCGGACCGGCCGGACCGAATGCCGGCTGCACTGCGGACAGTCCGCCTGCCGTAAGATCCAGTCCAAGGGCATAAGTCAGCAGGTTGTTCACTGGCTCCCCGGGCCTCGTGGCGAGCGGGTCCGATTGCCCGCGCGCCGCCATCCAGGCGGTGAACAACCCACTCGTCGCGCCGGATGTGCCGGGTGAGCCGCCCGGACTGGCACTGGCGGAATAGTCGGCTCCATTGCCGGTGTTGCCGGTCGCAACATTTGTTAGGACCAGCGATGACCCATCGGTGTCCGGTGCAGTGGGCCACGGTGCGGTATCACTGTACTGGAACGAAAGCACCGTCTGCCCCGCGGCATTGAGAATGGTGATGATCTCTCCCGAATTGCTCAAATTTCCCCCCGCCCATTCGCCGGCAATGATGGAGTCCAGGCCCGTGCCATAGCGTGAGCGGAACGCGGCGAGATTATTGACCAGAAGCAGGTAAGCGCCCGGTTGGATGGTGACGTTCGGGAAGACAAATTCATCGAACGGCTGCCCGGCCGGGAACCGGTAACCGGTCAAATCAATGGCCGAGGACCCTGCATTGTAGAGTTCGAGATATTCATACTCGTCCCCTCCGATGGGCTTGTACATCACTTCGCTGACCACCAGTTTGCCCGCAGCCGTCGAACTGGAAGCCGGATCGACGAGCATTACATAATCGAAAAGGACATCCAGCGTCTCCGCCGCTTCTGAGGAGGCAAACGGACCTCCCTCCACCACCGTGCTGCCCGCGGGCAATTGCACGCGGTGGATTTCCACAAATCCCGCGCCGAAACGCCATTCGAAGATTAGGGCACTTCCCTCGCGCCGCATGCGTAGAGCCACGCTGTCCGTCAGATTGTAGGCCTGCGTGGTCAGTGCGCCGGCGAGCCCTCCGGGCGTCACCTGCATCACTGCTATCTCGTTGCCCCCGCGATAGGCAATGCCGTACCGGAAAGTGGAACCGTCGCGCACCACTTCCACCAGCAGACCGGCCATGAAGTTGCCAAACTGCACGGTGTTCAATTCAAGATCCGTCTGCAGCGCCCAGTCACCGGTCGCGGGCAGATTCCGTTTGATCCACGGATGCGTGATGGACTCCAGCCCGCCCGCGGGGCCGGTAGGATAAGAGGCGATTTGCAGTTTCGCACCAAACACCACATCCGCCGATCCTGCGCCCGCATTGTGCAAATCGACGGCAAGCACGTTCGTTCCGTTCACCAGATAGGTCGTGCCATCAGTGACGATTGCATTCTCATCCACCGCATTGTCCGTACCGCTGGCCTCCGGACTGAGAGCCGTGCCGGGTGTACTTTTGTCGATCGGATCGTTAGGCAGGCGGACGCGGCCAATGTCGTGCCCGTTAAGGAAAAACCTCACACCGTCATCCGCATAGGTATCGATGGTGATCCGGGCACCCACCGGGCTGCGGTCGAATGGAAATTTCGTGCGCAAATAATAAGTGACGAGGTTATTCGGAATATCGCGCAGGAGCGGAGTCCGGATGCCTGGCGAAATGATAAACGTATTCGAATCCACCCCGAACAGGCCGGGCCCGGTCAGCCACGATGAGTCGTCGTAGTTCGGCTGTGCAAACGCTGTTCCGAGTTCCACATTCGCATCGTTGAGCGCCCATGTTGATCCAAAGTCCACGTAAGTGACGGCTGGCGGCAGCGGATTCTGCGGCGTGCCCAGCGGCCATGAACCCGTGGGCGGAAGATGCATATGAAGGCGTCCTGGATGCGTTTGGAGCGAATACCATGAGCCCGCTCCGGAGTTCTCCCTGTTTTTGACGTTCCGGAGTTCCCAGTAGTTTTCCAGTCTCTCAGTGCCGAACGTGCTGAAATCGAGCGGACCGAAAGCGGCCGCTTCACGCGTGACGGGGGTCACGCCTCCCGCTCCGTCATTCGCCGTGACGGTGATCGGATAAATGCCGGGCTTCTGAAACGTCACCGTGGCGGCGCCTCCGGCGGACTGCATGACAGCGTTCGCGGGAGGGGCTGTCCATGCGAACGTCAGCGGAGCGTTTTCCGGATCCCTGCTCGCGGTGGCATCCAGCACCAGCGGTTCACTCAGCGCGACATTGAAGGATGGCGGTGTTGCCGACAGCACCACCACAGGCGGCGAATTGCCGGTCTTTGTGGTAATGAAGTTCTGTGAGACCACGATCGCGCCCAGGCGATCCACACCTTCCACCGTGATCGTGTTAGGCCCGTCCTTCAACGTCACCCCGTTGAGGGTCCATGCTGATGTTGACGTCCAAACAGGAGTGGCCCACGGCTGTCCGGCAACTCTTACCTGATAGATGGTTGAGGGGCTGGTACCGCTGATGGAAATCACGGCGTTCGCCGTCGTGGGAAGACTCGTGGTGATAACGAAGTTCACATTCAGCGGCGCACCAATGAAAGTCCTCGCAGGCCCTTCGCGGCTGGTGAACCAGTTCCGGTAAGTGGCATCCGCCATGACTACGCCGCTGCCCGTGATCGCCGTCTTCTCCGCCTGCATCCAGGCTTCGGTCCGCGCCGACCCTTTGGTGTGTTTGGTCACCAGTTCCGTCATGTAGTAGTTCAAGTAGCGGCGGATGTAGGGCTGGTTGAAATAGGTCTGAATTCCGGGCAGTCCTCCCATAAAGCTCCGGTTGGGATCTTCGAATACCCGGTCGCCATCCCAGTGAATCAGCATCCAGCGCCCGTTGTCCGGCGGACGGAAAAAGTAGGAATTCTTGCCGCGGTCCAGCGTGATCGTATCCCAGTCAGCATCGTAGCCGCGCACCGCCGCATTCAAACACAGCATGTCGCGATCCGCCATCCGGTTGATCGACGCTTCATTGAACTGGTTGCGCCCCACTGCCCGCACGAACTCGATGAAAGTGCTGTAATCATAGTCCGCCTCACGCGAACGCATGAGCCATTCGCTGTGATACCGGATCGGATTGTCGCTGTTCTTGTAGGACCAGTCCGCATTCCGGCTGCTGCGGCTGCCGTCATTGGACGCGTCATCCGGGAAATAC
This sequence comes from Verrucomicrobiales bacterium, assembly GCA_035550135.1. Classification (GTDB taxonomy): domain Bacteria; phylum Verrucomicrobiota; class Verrucomicrobiia; order Verrucomicrobiales; family V1-33; genus V1-33. Next base: position 174,501 of record DASZQB010000021.1, on the reverse strand, counting down.
CATTCGTCATCGATCCGCAACAGTGTGCCTTCGCTCCCGTTGGGCCAAACACGGTCGCAGAAATCATTCGCGATCGGCTCGTGCATTTCCCGCAGCGCAAAGCCGTCCACATTTACCGCCCAGTGCGCGTACTCCATTTCATTGGAGGGATGTCCCATCAGATACAGGAAATAGCGCGCCACGCGGTCATCGTAGAAGCGCGGCGTATCGGAAACGCCGGACGGATCGACCACCGTTTTGCTGCGCAGGCGGAAGAGCCGATCCGACGGAAACTGGATCTTCGAGTGCGCCAGCGTGCTGCCCCCATCCCGCGTGAAGGGACTGCCGCTTTTCCGGATGCCCGCATTGTAGCGGATTTCCGTCTCGTTGTTGATCATCGTGCAGTTGAAAAAATGATTCGACATGCGCGGAAAATCATAGCCGTAAGTGGCGGTGTTGCCGGTGCCCGTCATCGCCGTGCGATCCCGCAGCGAAATGATCAGCCGTTCCCGCATCAGCACCGAAGGCATCACCCGGCTGTCCTTGATGAACATCGCCGGACGGTTCGGGCCAAACTGCGGCATCATCGTCGAAACCCCGCCCGCCGACGCCTCCACATAAAACTGAGCGATATTCCCCTGCGTCGTATACTGTGTCAGGGTTCCGCTGTAGATACCGTCACCCGCCAGGGTGTCTCCGCCCGTGGCGCCATCATCATACATCGGCGTGCGGACCCATGCCGCATTCCCGGACGCATTGTCCAACCGGTGCACCACTTCCACGGTGGGCGGTGTGCCGCTTGCCGCCACACGCGCAGTGATCTTCACATTCTGAGCGGGCGCCGGTACGGGCGGACTGTGCACCACCTCGCTGACGGCCGGGGCAGCCGATGCCAGCAGGCGCGAATTCGCCGCTCCCGGCGTCCCGAGGTTGTTGGGAATGGGCAGCGCAAAACTGGTGCCAAATCCGTGATCGACGGTTTGCGCAATCAGCCGCTGCTTCCCGCTCACCCAGCGCGCATCAAACGTCAGGGTGTAACTTTGATTGAACGTCAGGCTGCCCAGGTCCACCTCACCGCGGTTTGCCTTGTTGTCCCCATGCCCGTCGGCCACGATGTGAATATCCGGCCCCTGGATAAAGCTCGCCCAGTGCGTCCCCTGAAATACCCATCCCCCGGAACTCAACGCGTTCGTGGACATCGTTGCCGGATTCGCGATCAAATTGTTCCCGGTGTTGTTCAACTTCATCGAAACATTTTTCACCACCACATGGGAATCCCCCACGAGGTGCATGTGCAGTTCCTGATTCGAAGTCAGAGCCGACCACGTCACCTGCTGGAAGGGCGCGGTATAAGTGTAGGTCTGAAACGGCGCCTTGTTGCTCTCCTCACTGTCCCCCCAAGCCGTCGGAAAGCTGTTGTCCATGTTAGGGTGTTTCAGTTCCATGCTGCTGCCCTCGCCGTCGGCCAGTTCCGGCCAGTCCCCGCCGGGCAGGTAATCCACCTGATTCACAAGGTTGTGCCGGTCGTCTTCGAGGCGCACCAGTTCTCCGCGGTCGCTTAGCGTTCCGGAAAACGGCCCCAGCGCCTGCAAGCCGTTATAAGACGCCGCCATGAACCTAGGGTCTGCCGCCACCACCAGATATCCGCCGGCGGCAATCGTCGTGCCCGAAGGAAAATCGTAATCGATCCCGTCCGCAAAGCGCCATCCTGTCAGGTTCACTGACGACGCCCCGCGATTGTATAGTTCCACAAATTCGCTGTTCCGCCCATCGGAGGGCGAGTCATACATGATTTCATTGATGACGATGGCGGTGTTGCGCGCCGGAGCGTTGGCTGCATCCCTGGTATGTCCGGGTCCCGCATACCATTCCCTGCCAATGGGCGCGGACTGGGATGACTCGACTGTGGCGTCCCCGCGCCGGTCAAACTTCTGTCCTGCCAGCACAGTTCCCCCGCCGGTCACTAAAAAAACATACACTTCACCATTTCCGGATGCCGGGAATGCCGCGTCCCAGCTCTTATAACCATTTCCCGCCACACTGCCCGTGAGCGCCACCGCGTCTGAAAAATCCAGCTTTGAGACGAGAAACAATCCGTCCGCGTTCACCGCCGCAGTGGTCGTGGCAGCGAGTTCCACCCAGTCGATGCCTCCCGCAGGCGAGAAATGCACTTCGCTCAAATCGATAAGGCCTGCGAGCGATCCGGCCGGCGGATTTCCCTCCGCCGCCCCCGGCGTGCCATCCGGCAGGATGCTCGCCGCCCAGTTGCGCCAACTGTCCGACCCGTAGTTGGACTTCACAAGACGCAGCGAGTGGCCCGCGCCGTCCGCGGAAAGCGGCCACTTCCGGCCATCGTTGCCATAATTCACTTCCGCCATTCGCACCCCGTTCTTGTCGTCCAGCCGGATCGTCTCCCCTGCGTTGTTCAGCGCGCCGGTCCAGGGTCCGTAAATTTTCACTCCCGCCGGAATGGAAGGATACGCCGTGCGCAGCGTCGCCTCATCGGCTCCCGCCACCAAAATGCGCTCCTGCTTTCCGAGAAACGTCCGCCCGGTATTCCCGGCACTGAATGCAGGAAATGTGTACTCCACTCCATTGGTGAACCGCCACTCCGCGATGTCGAACACCGTCGCCGTGAGATTTTGCAGTTCGATGTATTCCGGTTTGCCTCCTCTGGGATTGTAGTGAATTTCACTAATCACAACCTGCTCTGCAGAGGCAAAACCTGACAAAAGGCACAGAAAGGCGGGGATAATCGCCCGGAAGGAAAAAGGCATAGACATGGCGGTTGCGGGGCTGAACACCTGATAATGCGGAATTCCCCGGGTAACGTAAAGACCCATCTTCAGTTTGCTTCGCCGCCCGGGAATTCCGGCCACTAATACGCAGCCGCTCGCGCCTGGGTCGGACATATTTTCTCCTGTCTCACGCCGTTCGTTTCACGGGAACTCCGTTTATATAATTACTGGAATGCACCCGCCATTATTCGTTTTAGGACCTCACATTTTTCGTATTCGGTCCGCAGAATTGACTTCCAAAAAATACGTGAGGTGGATAAACACTATCTAAATTCCCGGTAAGCACCCGTCCGACCAGAAAGCGTCCATCCACAAATTCACTTTCCCGCCCTAAGGAAAGCCGAGTTTGATCCCTGTCAGACAGCAACTTATGAAACGATCCGGCCTTACGGCGCTGGCGGTTTTTGCCGCGCTTCTGCTTCTCCCGAAAGCGGCCTTCGGGCAGCTTTCCTCCGGCCTTCTGAACTACTGGAATTTCGAAGGAAACTACAACGACACCGCCGGAATAGTTTCCGGCACTGCCAGCACAGTTCCCGACAATGGCACCCCTACGGCAAATGTGGCGCTGGCTTCCGGCGGCCCGCTCGGACAGTATGGAAACTTCAACCATGGCCACGTCAGCATTCCCAGCAGCGCCGACAACCTCATGGCGGGAAGGAGTTTGACCATCTCTGCGTGGTTCCAGGTCGCCACCTTCGACATCAGTTGGCAGGCGCTCGTCGCCCACGGCGAAAGTACAGACTACCGCATTGCCCGCCACGGCGGGGACGGCGTCATGTCCTATGCCGGCGGTGCGGGTGACATTCCGGCTGGCGTGACAGGCCCGTTGGTCGCTGACGCCCAATGGCATCACATCGTCGCCATTTCCGAGGCCGGCGTTTCCACGCGACTGTGGGTGGACAACAATCTCATCGAAACAGGCGGAGCAGCGGCCATTACCAATGCCGGTCCGGAATTGCAAATCGGCGGGAATCCAGGCGCCGCAGGCCGGGATTGGCTGGGTTTCATCGACGACGTCGCCATGTGGAGCCGCCCGCTCACCCCCGCCGAAATCGGCGCTATCTATACTGCCGGCCGGGACGGTAAAGCCCTGTCCACGCTCATGGTCAATACCGATTCAGATTTGGACGGCCTGCCGGACACATGGGAGACACTTTACGGATTGAATCCTAACAGTGATGCAGGGGACGATGGCGCCGCCGGAGACCCGGACCTGGATGGCCTCACCAATGCCCAGGAATTCAATCCGCGGGGAACCAACCCCAAAAACCCGGACACTGACAACGATGGGCTCAAGGATGGTGAGGAGATCAGTCCCTACAATACCAACCCTCTCGTCGCTGACACCGACAATGACGGCCTGTCGGACGGCCTTGAGGTAAAGACCTACCACACCAACCCCCTTCAGACGGACACCGATGGTGACGGCGCCTCCGACGCAGCGGAAGTCGCCAATGGCTCCAATCCCGCAGTGGCCGATTCCGGCCTCGCTTTCGGGCTCTACGCCTACTGGCCCATGGACTCGGACTATAACAGCACCACCGGCGGCTTCACCACCACTCCCATGGGCACCCTCCCCATTCCCCTTGTGCCCGGGAAGTTTGGCAACGCCATTCAGACCAACGGTTCCAACCAATTCCTCCAGGTGGACGGCCCCGAGAACAATTTCGACTTCGTCGGCCAGAGCATGTCCCTTTCCGCATGGTTCACCGCCGACACCATCGACAAAGACTGGCAATGCCTCGTCGCGAAAGGGGACGCTTCGGGTCACTGGCGCTTCCACCGCCGCGGAAGCGATCAACCACCCGAAATGTCCATCTGCATGGGCTCTCAGGACACTCCCAAGCCCATTCTGCCCGCTACGTCGGCTCTGGCTGTCGGTACCGGGAGGTTTCACAATATTGTGGGAGTTTCCAAACTCGGCGACAGCGTGAAACTCTATTTTGATGGAGCCCTCGCCGCCACCGGACCGGCGCCGTCATTTACCGACAGCGCCAATCCCATGAAGATCGCCGCCAATCCGGACACCAATCCTCCCCGCTTCTGGACCGGCAAGATCGACGACCTCGCCATCTGGAAACGCGCCCTTACCGCGGAGGAAGTTTCTCTAATCTGGAACGGAGGCACCGGCACCGCCATTGGTGACCTCCTCGGCCCCCCCGTCCTCTTCCAGTTTACCCAGGTGAACTACGACAAGGCCACAAACAAGTGGACTCTCAAGTGGGCATCGAAGCCGGGCCGCACTTACACACTGAAGTACTCCAACGACCCGTCGCTTTTCCCTAACGACCTCGACGATAGCATTCCCTCAGGTGGACCCGAGACCACCTACGGCCCCTTCGACAATCCTTCCACCGCCGCCCGGCTGTTCTTCCAGGCCGTCCAAAACTGACTCATCTTTACTGACTCATCTTTCTTTTCGGTGAGGTACCCTGGGTTCCTCCCGAAATAAAAAAAATAGCTTGCCAACGCCGCGACATTATTAATTATCAATGAATCCCCGGTGTGAACTACGCCAAAACCTGCGCCTATGAAAACTTCCCTTCGATTCCCGCTTCTCATTGCGGGCGCACTGATCCCTCTCGTCTCCAACTCGGACGGTGCTCTGATTACCGGCCTCGTCAATTATTGGAACTTCGATGGTAACCTGTTGGATTCCGCCCACGGACGGCCGGGCGCGTCCAGTTCCGTCGCGGACAATGGCACTTTTGCCGGTTCTGCCGGTACGGGCGGCATTTCCTTCGGCACCGGGCTCTTCGGCAGCAACAGCATTGACCTGGACGGCGCCGCCGGCGTAAAGCAAAACAACGGATTTGTCAGGGTCACCCGCAGCGCTGACACCCTCTTCGGCGCCAACGTCACCGGCACCAGCCCTAACACGGTCACCACTTCCATGTGGGTCACCGTCGCCGGCAACGATCAGGACTGGCAGACCATGATCTCTCACGGGGAAGGTAACCAGTACCGCATCGCGCGCCGCTCCAACTCTGTCACCAACGCCGCCTATGCAGGGGGAAGCGGTGACATTCCAGGCTCCGCCACCGGCCCGGATCTCTCCGGCGGGGGCTGGCACCACGTTCTCGCCATCAGCGAAAATGCCATCAGCACACGTATATGGGTCGATGGCACTTTAGTCGCCACGGGCGGCGCGCCCACCATCAATGACGCCCAGGGCGGCGGTCTGCTTGATCTGAATATCGGCGCCAACCCGGACACCGGAGCCCAAAACCGCGAGTGGTGGGGCCGTATTGACGACGTCGCTCAGTGGAACCGCGTCCTCACGCCCGCTGAAATCGCGCAGGTTTACGGTGGCGGCCCTGCCACTGCTCAATCTCTCGGAGCATTGATTCCGGAACCCGCCTCTGGTATCCTCTCTGTTCTCGGCTTCGCTGCGATTCTTCGCCGGCGCCGCCGTTGATTGCCCGCCGTTGACCATTCGCTATTTGCAGCGGGCCGCGGCGACGCGGCCCGCTTTCTTTTCTCCCCTAACGATGTCCAGAATCCAGTCGCCTGCCGTCCGGCTGATCGCACTGCCGGGACGTTTCGTTTTGATGGCGGCCGTTTCGCTTGTTCTCTCATCCTGCGGCGAAAAACCGGGGAAGGACACCGCCAAAGCGAGCCCGCCTGCCGTCTCTTCCCCTGCCCCGCCGGCACCGGCAGCTTTGAGTCAGGCGAACCCTCCAGCCATAACGGAAGCCGGCGATTGTCCCGTAGCACCGGGCTTGGATCAAAAGAAATACATCGCGCCCCTGCAGGATGCCTATGCGCGCATGGACCCGCTCAAAGACGGATGGGAAACGGAGGCCTTCAACAGCGCCGCCATGGTTCAAATCCACGAACTTGAGCACATGCTCGCCGGCCCGGCACCCATCACCCCTGACGTCCTCTCCCATCTCGCGGACAAATCCATCACCTCCACTCCTCTCCGCCCTGACAACCGCAGCAAAGTCTTCGACGACGGCCAAATGCAGGTCTTCCGCGCCCCGCCGGACGCACAGAGCACCACGCCCGGCCTCGAAGCCTTCGCCGCCAGCCTCACCATCCTCAGACAGGCCATCCCCGGCATCAAGCCACGCCTCAAAATTGTCAGGGTCATCCGCACCAGCCTCTCTGCCGTTAATGCCGAACTCCTCGTCGATATCGCCGGCTTCGCTCCCTCCGCCCGCTATCAAATCACCGGCACATGGTCCTCCGACTGGCGCACTGCCCCCGGCGTACCCCCTCTTCTCACCTCCCTTCGTGTCTCCAAATTCGAAGAAATCATCCAGCCAAAACGCGCCGACTCCATCTTCGCCGATTCCACCGCAGGTCTGCTCGATAAGAATCCCAGCTTCAAGGACCAACTCCTCGTCTCCTCCGACCACTGGCGCGCCCGCCTTCCGCGCGACCTGGGCATCGACCCCGTCGCCAACCACGGCCTCGCTCTCGGCGATGTGAACGGTGACGGTCTCGACGACCTCTACATCTGTCAGCAGGGCGGCCTGCCAAACCGCCTCTTCATCCAAAACTCCGACGGCACCCTCCGCGATGCCACCGTCGAAAGCGGCACCGGCTGGCTCGACTTCTGCGCCGCCGCTCTCTTCCTGGACCTCGACAACGACGGCGACCGCGACCTCGTCATCTCCCAGGACTTCCGCGTCCTCGTCATGTCCAACGACGGCAAAGGCAAGTTCACTCTCGAGTTTGGCTCCGGCACCAAGGCCCAGTCCTTCTCGCTCGCCGCCGCCGACTATGACAACGACGGCCTCGTCGATTTCTACATCTGCGGCTACAATCCCTCGCAAGCCGAAATCCGCGGCGGCACCATGGGCGAGCCCATGCCCTTCCACGACGCCAACAACGGCGGCCGCAACATCCTCTGGCGCAATGACGGCAATTTCAAATTCACCGATGTCACCGCCGCCGCCGGCCTCGACGAAAACAACACCCGCTACAGTTTCGCCGCCACATGGGAGGACTTTGACAACGACGGCGACCAGGACCTCTGCGTCGCCAACGACTACGGCCGCAAAAACCTCTATCGCAATGATGCCGGAAAATTCCACGATGTCGCCGCCGAACTGAACGTGGAGGATCGCGGCTCCGGCATGTCGGTTAGCTGGGCGGACTTCGACGGCAACGGATACATGGACCTTTACACCAGCAACATGTTTTCCAGCGCCGGCAACCGCATCACCTATCAGCCGCAGTTCAAAACGAGCACACCGGAAAACGTGCGCGCTGGTTTTCAGCAAATCGCCCGCGGCAACAGCCTCCTCCAGGCCGTTCCGGGCAAGGCGTTCAAAGATGTTAGTATCGAAGCCGGAGTCACGATCGGACGATGGGCATGGGGTTCCAAATTTGTGGACTTCAACAACGATGGTCTCGAGGATATCCTCGTGACGAACGGGTTCATCACCACGGCGGACCCCGGTGACTTGTGAAGTGTCTATTGGCGGCAGGTCGTGTCGCAATCACCCGTCAATGACTTCTCGGAGCAGGCTACCCTGCGCTACAAACAGGGCTGGCGCGCGCTCAACCGTCTCCTCCATGAGGACCGCTCCTTCAGCGGCAACGAACGTGACTGCGCCTTCCTCAATGTCGGCGGCGACACCCCCTCCTTCGCCACCATCTCCACCGTCGCCGGCTTCGACTTCCCTGACGATGGCCGCGGCCTCGCCACGGTGGACTGGGACTTCGACGGTGACCAGGACGTGTGGATCACCTGCCGCACCGCACCGCGTGTTCGCTTCCTGCAAAACGGCACCGCCGCCAGACCCTTCGTTGCCTTCAAGCTTCGCGGCGACGGCATCACCACCAACCGCGACGCCATCGGTGCGCGCCTTGAACTCCACCTCCGCGGCCCGGTCAAACACCCTGTTAGGATTCGCACCCTCCACGGCGGCGAAGGCTTCATCTCGCAGTCCAGCGACTGGCTTCATTTCGGCCTCGGCGAGGCCACCGGCATCGAAAAACTCGTCGTCCGCTGGCCCGGTGGCAAGCCGCAGGAAATCACCGGACTCGAACCTGGCAAATTCTACCGCATCACCCAGGACCGACCCGCCCTGGAAATCTTCACTCCCCCCTCAGGCCGCCCCGCCCTAACACCATCTCAGGCTAACGTTCCCGCGCTCAGCGAAGCGGCTCGCATCATCGTCCCTCTCGGATTCCCCATTCCGAAATTGAAAACCCTCGGACCGGACGGCAGCCCTCAGGCATGGGAACCCGCCCCAGGCCGCCCCGCCGTCATCAATCTCTGGGCCACATGGTGCGTTCCCTGCGTCGCCGAACTCACCGATTGGGCCGCTCACAGGGACCAATTCAAAGCCGCCGGACTCGATGTCGTGGCGTTTAATACCGACAGCCTCGGCGGCAAACCCGGTGCTTCACCGGCGGACGCCGCGGCCATGCTGCAAATGCTCGGCATCCGTTCCCCCTTTCTTCGTATCAGCGAAGCCGGACTCCAGGCACTCGACCAACTGCAATGCGCCGTCCTCGACCGCTGGAAACCCCTGCCTCTGCCCAGCACCTTCCTTCTCGACCCTAACGGGGAACTCGTCGCCATCTACAAGGGTCCGGTCCAGTCGTCCCAACTGCTCGCCGATCTCAAACTCGCCTCCGCCACCGCCGATCAGCGCCGCGATGCCTGCATCCCCTTCCCCGGCGTCGGCCAGTGGGTGGACAAATCCGAGCGCGCCGACCCCGTGCGCGTCGCTAATCTCATGCTCGACAATGATGACATCGAGTCCGCCATCGATTACCTCGACCGTTGCGTGAAAGTGATCCTGCCGCAAAAAAGTCTCGCCGGTTACAACACGACCCTCGGCGACCTTTACTACACCGCAGGCGTCATGAAACGCGGCAGCCCCACGCGCCGCAAGGATGCTATCGCCTCCCTCACTGCGGGCCGCGACCTCATTCCCTCGGACCTCCGCATCCGCAAAGTGCTCGCCCAGGAATATTTTGAAACCGGCAGGCATATCGAAGCCACCGCGGAAATGCTTGCCGCCACCCAGATCAATCCCGCCGATCCCAACCTCCGCGCTGACCTCGCCGACCTCTATGAACGCATCGGTGAATACGCCAAAGCAAAACCCATCCTCGAGGAACTCCTCGCTGCCAATCCAAAACAGGCCCTCGCCCGTTACCGCCTCGCCGTCGTCCTCCAGCACCTCGGCGATCCCCGCGGCGCCATTCAAAATTACCGCCAAACCCTAACCGATTCCCCCCGCCTCCTCGATGCCGCCAACGACCTCGCCCGCCTCCTCGCCGGCCACCCTGACGAATCCATCCGCTCCGCCGATGAAGCCCTCGCCCTCGCCCAGCGCCTCTGCATGATCACCAAAGAAAAGGACGCCGGCTTCCTCCACACTCTCTCCATCGCCTTCGCCAACAAAGGCGACTTCCCCCGCGCCATCGAAGCCGCCCAAAAGGCCCTCGCCCTCCTCCCCCCCGACAAACAACCCGCCAAAGACGCGCTCGCCGCCAACCTCAAACTCTTCGAGTCCCGCCAGCCCTACCGGCTTCGGGCTCCCGTCGGGACACCCTAATCTGCGGGCAATACCGTGCGAACCGCATCTCCGCGACCATCGCGTCGCCCGTATGTAATGGTTTCACAAGCCGCAGCGCGGCGACCGTTGCGCAGCCCGGCCTTTCAAGCCGGTATCGTGCGTGTCCATGACCCGCGTCGCTGCGCGACGCCCGAACCCTCACTTCGCCAAATGCATACACATCATTCTCCCCGAATGCACCCGGCATAACAATCTCCGTTCCGCCAGCACCAAATGCGGCCACGCCATGTCATCCTTCACCAGCGGAAACCACGCGAGTTCACGAAACTCTGCCGGCGAATTCTTCACCGCATCCACCAGTCCCAGATCACCATTATTGCTCCACGTCATCAGCCGCCCGTCCCCACACCCGATGATGGACGTCGAATCACTGAATCGTCCGCCCTGCCATTTCACCTGCCCTGTCTTGGCATCCAGGCACGTCATCCCGCGCATCGCGAAATAAATCTCCCCGCCCGCCACCACCGGCGTCGTCACATTGCTCCCATGGTTCTTCGCTTCCCACACCGTCTGCCATCCCTGTGTTAGGGTGGGCCGCAGCCGCGCCGTCAGACTCGTCCACTTCGTCGAAACGATCACATCCCCTTCCACCGCCGCCAGCGTCGCCATGTTATTCGCAAACCGCGTCGCCCATGGCCGCACCGCCAGCGTTTTGCCGCGCGTCTTTTCATCCAAACTGATCAGCGCCACATTCAGCGCCGTGAATACTCCCAGCGCCGGCTGCCCCTCCACCTGCAGCGGCAGCAGCCCGCCCGCATGACCCGCCGGATCGCGCAATTCACTCGCCCATAGCTGTTTACCCGTGCGCTTGTCGAACGCGATCACCGTGCCCGTTTTAGTCGAGCCAACCTCCACCAGCAGACCGTCCCCTAACAGCAGCGGTGCACAGGTATAACCGTAATCCCGCCGCGTATCCTCATGCTTCGTCACCGCCGGCCGCTGCTCCACCTGATAGGCATCATAGAGATTCACTTTCCATACTGTCGCCCCGTCCTTGCCCGTATCCCACGCCCGCAACTCCCCGTCGCAACTCAGCGTGTAAAGAATTCCCGTCTGCACATCCAACTCCGGCGTCGCCGATGGCCCGCCATAGAAACCCTGATCCCCCTTCGCCTGACGTCCATAACGCGGCGACGGATAAGATCGCCTCCATACTTCGGTACCGGTCTTCATGTCGAGGCACAGCACAGTGTCCTGACCATTTTTCCATCCGATAACATACGCACGCTCACCTGCCACCACCGGAGACGAGCTCCCCTGCCCGCAATTCACTTCCCACACTTTCCGTGGACCGGCCGGCATGTTCCACAGTCCCTCATCCCAGCCCGATGTTTCGCGCGTCAATCCATTCCGCGCGGCTCCGCGCCAGTGCGGCCAGTCGTCCGCGCGCAGCGATTGAACAGTGGTAACGAAAAAGACCGGCAGAAGAAACTTCATGACCATCCGGAAGCCTGCACGGAAACGGAGCCGCGTTCAAGCCTCAGCCTCCTGGCTGCCAACAGCGCCCCGAATTCGCATCACTCCGGATGCACAACCCGCCGTCTGCGCGCCAGCAGGCTGCATCCGCCAAGAAGAAGCAGACCCGTGGAAGCCGGTTCGGGCACCGTGGTGAACTGAATCTCCGCAAATCCCGTCCGGAAGTTGCTGTTATAGTTCGAGTTGATGCGCATGCCGATGTACCTCGCCGACGCGATGCCGGAGAGACTAACAACATCGTCGGAATCAGTCCCGCCGCCGGTCGCCTGCGGGATGGTATGATTCGTTTGCAACGAAGTCCATCCCCCGCTGTTGAAATCATAAGCACTGTTGGTCGCGAAGGGCACGACCGGAGCGACGGCGTAAAAGATATCCACATTCCGTGTGCCGCGATCCAGCACTTCGCGCACATTCCAAATGTGCATCGCCGAAAGATTCGACGTCGCCGATCCCAGGTCCGCGATATACCACGCGCCCGGCGTCAGGGCAGCGCCTGCACCCGCCGAATTCGGCGTAAAGGCACCGTTCCCCTGCCAGCCCGTCTGCCACGCGCTATCATGCACCCAGGTGGAGGGATCATTGAGATTGCCCACCGTAAGACCGTCTCCATTGGTCAGGTTATTGAGCCCGCCGTCTCCGTTTGGATCAGCGCTGTCCCCCTGGTGAAACGCAAATCCCGTAACCCCCGGAATCGCATTCGCGATTAGCGCCGCCCGGCTCTCCATCACGCCCAGCGAAGCCAAACCCGCCACCAGCATTCCAGTTGCTTTCGTGCGGAAGGAAATTGGGTATTGGCGGATGGTCGGAAACAGCTTCATGGCGACGGATTTCTGCTGGTGAATGATCGTGCATCCTTTCCGCCAATGGAGGGAAATAATCAAGGATTAATAACCGAATCGCCGCTGCACCCGATCATTCCGATGGCATCAGCGTTCGCCGGCTCTCAGGGCGCCATTCCCGAATAACGAATCCGGAAAAGCCGGGTCGAAGGACCTTGCGCGACTTCAAACGCAATATCCAGCCCGGCATACTTCAGCGTCACTTCAGCCGCCGTCGCCGTGCGCCACGCGGGACCGTTTTCGCTCACTTCGATCGTCGCACTCACTTCCGGGGCGTCAGGATTCCGCGGGGCAGAGAGAGACAACGGCTGGCGGCTGATAATTTGCAGACCGGAAAACTGGCCGTCGAACCGGAGAGGATCGGAGCCCTGAGCGTATTCCATGAGATTGCTTATTCCGTCTGCATCCGCGTCAGCTTCGCGAGCCCTGTCGGCGGGCGTATTGGCGAAACAGGCCGCGGCCCAGGCACCATATCCCGTCACCATGCCTCCGGTCACAGAAGCCAGTCCATCGTAACGCTGCCCCGCCACCCGGGTGAAGTCACCGCACACCCAAAGCCGGCCACCAGCAAAAGCCAGTCCCGTGACAGCAGCCCGCCTTTCCGCTGCGGCCGCGGCCTTGATGCCGTCGCCGGTCATTACCCGGGACACCAATCCCGGAGCAACCGCTTCAGATGTGAATACGGGTCCGCGAAAAGCAGGGTCGATGCGGCCATCGCGATGCAGACGCACGATGTTAGGCAATTCATCGGACTCCGTTCCCAAATACAATTTGCCGCTCTCGCCGGCCACGGCGGCGGCGTCATTGTCCACCGGCCAGGGCAGCCGCGTGCCGTACGTTTCGTCGATCAGCCCTGCATCCGTTACCGCCCACAGCCGGCCGTTGGACGCAAAGACGACACGGCCGTCGCTCAGTTCCGCCAAAGGTTTGACCCACCCGCCAAGCTCCGGCACGGTCCGCTGTAATTTGCCATCCGCAGTAAAACGGCTGTTCCCTATCCAAAAACGTCCATCGCGCTGCATGAACGCCTCCGCGGAGGCGTTCACCGTTCCTTCAAGCGATCCCGGCAACGGTGAACCATTCTCTCCAACGAAAATCCAGCGATAGTACATCGCATCCCAATTCGTCCCTAATTGCACCAGCACGGAACCGTCCGCCCGCGCCGCAAGATTGCTCACTTTCCCGGTGAAAAAGCTTATGCCGCCGTCCACCTGGTAGCTCCCTGTGAACGGCACAAACGCAGCATCGCGGGTGCCTGATGGTGTCAGCCGGACAACCCTCGCCTCGCGACCATAGCCCAACGACTCCAGAATGAACAGCCGCCCGTCAGGCACAGGGGAAATTTTTGAAACGCTGTAGCCGTCCGAAGGCGTGAACTGGAAATCTGCATCGGCCGTGCCGTCCGCCTTCAGTTTCACAATCTGCCGCTCCGCCATGTCTCCTAAAACAAACGCCGTCCCCCCCGGGCCAGGAACGATCTCCCGCATGCGGGCCGGACGCCGGAAAGCAGGCGGAGTCCAACCGGGGGCCACCGCGCCGTTTGCAGTATATCGCTTTAAGCCGTCCGCCAGCAAACTGCCATCCGGCAGCAATAACAATTCGCCGCCCGCCGGAATGGGTTGAAATGATTCATCCGCCGTCCCATCGGGCTCATAGCGATGCAGCTTATCAAACGGCTCGGTCAGATTGGCAATGAGCCTTCCATCCGCCCCCCGCATGGCGCTCAATGGCACCGTTAGCGGAAGCGACGTCTCGACAAGACTGCTGCCGTCCATCGGCTCGCGAACCGGCTGAATTTCGATCTTCGTGCTCGTTGGACCCGGCCACATGTTCCACCCAGGAACGCTCATCGTAATCCTCAGGAGGTCCCCTGCTGGACTTGGCAAAAACCGGTGCGGGCTTCCAAAAAAACCCTCGGAATGAAAAGACTGCCGGGGGAACGCCGGATCGAGCGTGCCATCCGCCAGATGACGGGCGACAATGCCGGTGGAGCCAGGATAGATTGCGTCTGATCCGGCCAGCTTGGAAGAAAGACTTCCGCTTATCCAGATCCCTCCATCCGCTCCGGGATACGCATGCGCCAGATAGAGCATTGGCCCCTGAGCGGGTCCAATGACCCCATCAATCACAAACGACTTATCCACTTCGCCCGTGCTGATGGCTGCGCGAATCAATCGAGGACCGCGGAGGGGATTGCTGTGTTCCAGCAAATAGAGTGAACCATCCGATTCAAACTGAGGCACCTCTCTGTCGAAGCCCCCGCGAATCAGTTCCGGAAAATCCTGCGGTCGCTCGTGCCCTTCACTATCCAGCACAGTCCAGGTGTTTTCAAATCCCTGAGGAGCTGCAAGGAAAAACCGGCCATCGCTTAAAGGCAGCAATGCGGGAACCGCACTGGAACCCAATAGACCAAAGGCAGTGCCGCCACCTGTTCCCACCCCGGATTTCAATGTCGTATCCGGCGAGCCATCCGTCCGCAGTCGCGCCAAACCTGGCAGCGGCGTGCCGTTGAGACTCCAAAAATCACCCGCCACCACTATCTTTCCATCCGCCGTCACCGCCGCCGCGGTGGCTGTGCCTTCCGCCTCCAGCGGCGGCAATCCGTTAGGCAACAGGCTTCCCGGAACCTGCGCCGGCAATGAATGGCAGCCGGCAATCATCAGCAGGCCTGCCAAGCACCGCTGCGGCCAGTGCCTGGAGGGAGTCGTTATTGAACAGGGGGCCATAACGCGGATTGGTTGCGCTCACTCTAACACCTACTTGTCATCCTCTGCATTGAAATAATTGCGGAGTGCCGTGTCGTTGAGCTTCGTCACCTTCTTAAACTCCGACGCCGCCACTTTGCTGCCGGCCTTGTCCTCGGCGTCATCCATTTCTTTTTCGATCGCCATGAGGCCCTGCATGTAGCTTTGCTTCACGGCGGCGGCGTCTTCCTTCACGGAGGCCCGGAGTTTTGCCACCTGGGAATTCAGCGCCTGCTGGTATTTGGCGAGGGCGGCGATCTTCGAAATGTCGTCGGTCTTTACCGGCTCGCGGGTTTTCGTGAAGCGATCCGCCTCATCCCGCACTGCGAGGATGGAGGAGGCATCCGCTTTTTCCACATAGTGATCCTCCAGTTTTTTGAGGGTCTTCGCGTACTGTCCGCTCAGGCGGTTTAGATCTTCGTTCAGTTTTTCCTCCACCTTCTTGTTCCACTCATCCCGGTGCGTGATGCGCAATTCGTGAACTCTTGCGTAGGCCTTCGTGGGTGTGGGTTTCGGCGGATCCTCCACTGGCTTATAGGCCGGCGGTTTGGGAGCCGGGGCAGGCGGCTCGGGAGGCTTCGGATTGACCGCCACCTCTGACGGAGGGGTGGGTGTGGGCGTCGGAGCGGGCGCGGGCGGCTCGGGAGGTGTCGGGACCGGCTCCACCTTGTCCGGCGGAGTGGGTGCCGGCGTTGGCTGCACCACCTCGTTCTTCGGGTCCTTCACCGGTTCGTCTTTATCCCCTTTGGTGGCGATGAACCAAATCGCAATGCCCACCGTCACCACCGCCGCGCCGATCAGGATGGATCGTTTTGCCTGCTCCGAAAGCCCGCGGCGCGCGCTCTTCACTTCCACCGCCACCACCTTCGTCTTTGTCGATGGCTGGACTCCCGCCGCGGCGAGACGAACATCCGACTTCGGTCCGCCTGGCATTTTTTTCTGCGTCGAGGGCGCCGTTTTCGCAGAGACAGGCTTCCCCTTTTTCGAGGCCGCCGTCTTGGCGCCCACCGGCACCTTCCGGGCCGCCTTCAGGATGCGTTTGGTAGGTGCTTTTACGGTCGCCGGCACGGGCACATTTTTTTCCTCAATGACTTCCCGCAGCACCAGCCTCACTTCCTGCGCCGATTGATAACGCGCGTCCGGCTGCAACTCCATGCAGCGCGCGATCACCTCATCCACCCGCGGGTCAAGACCCAGCGCTTCTCCCGGCAACTCGAACTCGCCCACCGGCGGCGCGCCCGTCAGCATTTCGTGCAGCACCACTCCCAAGGAATAAATATCCGCGCGGTGGTCCGGCGCCGCATTTTTGTCGTAAAGCTCCGGTGCGGCATATTCCGGCGTGCCCATGGGCGTCCACGATTCTGATTCCCTGTCTCCCTGCTCCATCAACCTCGCGAGGCCAAAATCCGCCAGTTTCACCTGCCCATCCTTATTCATCAGGATGTTTCCAGGCTTGATGTCGCCGTGGATGATCCCGCGGCTGTGCGCGAACTGCACCGCATCGCACACCTGGCCCAGCAATTCCAGCGCCTGGGGTGGCGTCACCTGTCCCTGACGAATCAGCGTATAGACATTCGGCCCTTCCACCAACTCCATCACCAGCACACAGAATTCCTCCACCACCTCAAAATCAAACACCGCCGGAATGTGCGGATGAGACAACCGCGCCATCGCCCTCGCCTCGGTGCGAAAACGGTCGATCGACTCTTTATCCCGCGCCGCCTCCGGAGGCAGGATCTTGATAGCCACCGGACGCTCCAAATCCCGCTGCATACCCGAATAAACCGCCCCCATCCCGCCGTGCGCAATTAACTGGGTAATCTCATACCGCGGAAGCATCCTCTCCAGCACTTCTGTGGTCGGCGGTACAAAGGGCGCTGGCTGTTCGGGGGAACTTTCCTCGAGAACTTCAGACATGATTAATGATTGGGGATTATACGCGAATAAACCGGAATTAGCCCGCTGTCATCCACTGATTAGCGGATGTAATCCTCCGCGCTCGTATAAATCAGTCAAAAATTTGTCGTCGCCGGAGGTCAATGTGGAATTGTCAGACCCAATCGCAAGGTCCCTCCGACGGACCGCGGATATCTTATCCGCCCCGTCAACCCGAGCCTCCCTGTTCTCTCCTCAATTGACGCCGCCCCGCCTCCGCGTTCCATCACCGCGTGCCCGCCAAAAAAACCGCCAAAGCCAAAGAACCCGCCGTCTCGTCCGGCATCTGGGCCTACATGGGTACCGACGACCTCCGCGTAAAGGAAGCCGCCCTCGCCAAAACCCGCGAAATCACGCCCCCTGACGCCGGGGAATTCGGCATCGAAATCATCGAAGGCGCCGCCGACAATTCCGAGCATGCCGCCCGCATCGTGCGCAGCACCATCGAGGCCCTGCAAACCCTTCCCTTTTTCGGCGGCGAAAAAGTCGTCTGGCTCAAAGGCGCCACCTTCCTAACGGACGACGTCACCGGTCGCGCTCAGACTACGATCGGCGCTCTGGAAGACCTCATGGCCGTCCTGCTCCCCGGCCTGCCTCCGGACGTAAAGTTCGTCCTCAGCGCCAGCGATGTGGACAAGCGCCGCTCGTTTTATCTCAATCTCAAAAAAATCGCCAATCTGGAGGTCTTCGACCTCATCGACACCAGCAAGCCAGGCTGGGAGGAACTCGTGGAGCGACTCGTCCGGGACCGCGCGGACGAATACGGCCTCGAATTTGAACCCGAAGCCCTCGAACTCTTCACCATGCTCGCCGGCGAAGACACCCGGCAAATCGAGAACGAACTGGAGAAGCTCGACCTCTATCTCGGCGATGAGCGCCGCGTCCGGGCCGATGCTGTCCGCGAAATCGTCTCCCAAACCAAAAGCGTTGTGGTCTTCGAACTGGGCAATGCCATCGCCCAGCGCCAGCTCGCCTATGCCCTCGCACTGGTGGATCAGCTTCTCGAAGACGAAGAGCAGCCCATCGGCATCCTGCTTGCCGCCATCGTCCCTCGCGTCCGCAACCTCTTCGCGGCCAAGCAAATCGAAGAGCGCTATAAAATCCGTCCCGGCGGCACCTATCAAAGTTACGCCGCCGCCCTCGAACGTCTTCCCGCCAGGGACGTCGCTCGCCTGCCAAAGAAAAAGGACGGCTCCGGACTCAACGTCTTCCCTCTTTTCCTCGCCTCAAAGGAA
This sequence comes from Verrucomicrobiales bacterium, assembly GCA_035550135.1. GTDB lineage: Bacteria > Verrucomicrobiota > Verrucomicrobiia > Verrucomicrobiales > V1-33 > V1-33. Next base: position 155,945 of record DASZQB010000021.1, on the reverse strand, counting down.
GCCGCGAAATTCACCGCCGCCGAATTGCGCACCGCCCTCGAGGAGTGCCTCAAGGCCAACCGCCGCCTCGTCACCACCAGCCTCGATCCCGTCATCGTCCTCAATCAATTGCTCTTCCGCATTCTAGCCGGGAAGAATTGAATTCCATCAATCTCCTTCACCCAGTCCGACGAGCGCAGGATAGAGATACTCCCTCAAACGGGCCTTGCCTTCATCCGTCTTTTGCCAGGAATCGATCTCCAGTTCCAGCATGATCACCCCGCAGGTGACCACATCCACCACCGCACGCGATCCGCACAGCCAGTTGGTCAGGTTTTCCATCCCCGGATTGTGCCCCACAAGGCAGACATGGCTATACTCATCCGGCTGATCCCGGATCACCGCCACCAGTGAAGGCACCGGCGCTTCGTAAATGCGGCGATCCTCCTTGATATTCCACTCCTTGAATCCAATCCCCTCCGCGATCAAACGCGCGGTATGGATGGCGCGCGTCGCTGGACTGCTCACGATCACATCCGGTGCGAATCGAAAGGTCGCATCCAAATATTTACCCATGGCAGGCGCATTCTGAAGACCGCGCGCATTGAGCGGGCGCAGCTCATCGGAGACGGGGACATCGTGGCTGCTCTTGGCATGCCGGATCAATGTAAGGAATTTCATAAAAGGGGGACTCCATAGTGCGAATCCTGCCGCCGGACGCAAGCCTTCACCTTCCACCAGTCACGCTCGAAGGTCTTCCGGCGCCGTCGCTCACACTTTTCCAATCCAAAGATCCGGATATTTCCGTAACGGATGTGGAAAAGCGCACGCCATTGTGGAAAAGCGAGCGCCATAATTCTTGTTAATCGTCCGGAAATCCCCTACGGTGTAAATACGTTGCCCATTCCGACCATGACCTCCCGCCGTTCCCTTGCCTGTGCCTCGTTAATCCTGCCAGCCACCTCTCACGCGGATTTGATCTCTCAGCGCTACGATTACAGCTTCCAATACTACGACGAAGGACCCGACCGCATTCGCATCGAATCCCACTACGTCCGCGGCAGCCTGCAACTGGATAACGAGACGACGTTCCGTTTTCAGTGGCTCCGGGACGGTATCAGCGGCGCCTCGCCCACCGGCGCGCTGCCGGGCAGCAACCAGCCGTTTCTCGCAGATCTGGAGGATGTGCGCTATGCCGTGCTCGGGGCCATGTCCCGGCGGTTCGGAGACCACCTCGTGGAACTGGAGGTCTCGCGCAGCAGCGAGAGCGACTATCTTTCATGGGGCTACGCCCTCAAGGACATCTGGGAGATCAATCAAAAGAACACGGCCATCACTTTCGGCCTAAACTATCTGGACGACCGCATCATCGTCCCCATTCTCGGCAACAAATACAAGGACAGCGTGGATGCCTTCGTCGGCGTCGTTCAGACCCTCGACAAGAACACCGTACTCTCAGGCAGTCTCACGCTTGGCTACAGCGACGGCTACCTCAATGACCCCTACAAGGCCGTGCAGCGCACGGATATCGTCTCCATCCCGGATGGCACAGGCGGCACCATCGATATTCCCGTCGACAACCTCTATCGCGAAAACCGGCCGGACAACCGCTTCCGCCAAGTGGTTCAGCTTGGAGGGCGGCATTACTTTGACAGAGCGCACGGCGCTGTGGACGCGGTTTACCGCTTTTCCCACGACGATTTCGGGATCAACTCCCACACCTTCCATCTCGAGTGGAGACAGGAAATCGGATCGCATTTTGAAGTCACCCCGTTCTTCCGGTTCTACCATCAAAGCAAGGCCGACTTCTTCATGCGCACCATCGATGATGTGCCCATCGAAACACCTTCGCCAGATCCGGACGGCTCGGGACCCAACTACTCCTCGGACTACCGGCTGTCCAACTTTGACGCCATCAGCGGAGGCATCCGGCTGCGCTACAAGTTCAATGACACGTTCTCCGCCACCGCCGCCTACGAGCGTTATGAAATGTCCGGAAACGGCGGTGCCGATCGTTCCGCTCCGGACCAGGCCTACATCAATGCCGACCTGTGGACGTTCGGCATCTCCGCACAATTCTAACCCGCCCGTCCCATGACCGCCGCCGCGGAACCTCCTGTCCTCGCACCTGACGCCCATGGTGTCCGGAGGCTGGAGTTTCGTGCCCTCGGCACACAGTGCATCATTCAGTATCGCCAAAAAGACGACCGTACCGCTCTGTCTTTCGCCGCCGAAGCACTCGGATGGCTGGGAGCGTTTGAGGCAAAATTTTCACGCTTTCGTCCGGATTCCATCGTCTCCCGGGTGAATGCCGCGGCGGGCCGCGAGTGGGTGCCCGTGGACGCCGAAATGGAACGGATGCTCGATGTCGCCGGCGGTCTCTACAATCTCACGGAAGGCATCCTCGACGCGACCATGCTGCCCCTGCAACGCGTGTGGGACTGGAAGACAGTGCATGAAAAACTGCCCGATCCCTCCGCGGTCAAACACGCCCTGTCCCTCACCGGCTGGCAAAAAGTGCAGCGCCGGCCCGGAGCTGTCTTCCTGCCTGAAGAAGGCATGGGACTGGATTTCGGCGGATTCGGCAAGGAGTTGGCGGTGGACCGTCTGGCGCAATTGGCCCGGGACCGCGGCATCCGGGACGCGCTCATCGACCTCGGTCGTGACATCTACGCCATGGGCGGCAACGGAGTGCATCCCTTCTGGCACATCGGTATCGAGGACGCCCGAAGGCCGGGGACCTGCTGGGGCGGTCTCGCCCTCACGGAGCGCGCGGTCTCGTCCTCTGGCGACTATGCCCGGTTTTTCATGCATGACGGCGTCCGCTACGGCCATATCCTCGATCCCCGCACCGGATGGCCGGTAACGAACGGCCTGCGCAGCGTCACGGTCGTCGCCAAGAGCTGTCTCGAAGCCGGTGTTTACAGCACCGCAGTCTTCGTTTTGGGGGCGCGCCATGGCATCGATTTTGCCTCCCGCTCCCAGGGCGTGGAGGTCTGCGCCCAGAGCGAAACTGGCATGCACACCTCCAGGGATTTTGCCCGATGGCAAGTTAAAGCAGCTTAGCATCAACGCCTTTCCAAACTTATTACTCCATTCCCAAAATCATGAAATCCATCCCCCGTCTCCTTCTCTGCGCCGCCCTTGCCGCCACGCTGAGCAGTTGTTCTGCAAATCTTGTCCGCATCAAACAATACGAGCGCGGCATCCTTGCCAAGAACGTCATGGCGGATGCGCCGGATCCGCTTCTCGTCTCCATGACGGACCACGCCTACTTCTCTCGCGAGGGCAGCTTTGGCGGCGGCGGTGTCGGCGGCGGCGGTTGCGGCTGCAATTGATCCAGTGGCTTTCCAGGCTTTACCGCTATCTTCACATTCCTCCTCCACCACCATTTCATCAACCTCCCCGTTATGATCTTCGCCCTCTTTTCCCGCCTTCGTTTACGATTGGCCGGGCGCGGCATCCCGGCACGCATGAGTTCGCTGATCATGCTCCTGCAGCGCTCCCCGGTGCTGCCGTTGCTGCCTCAGGCGCGCGTCATCTCGACTTCCGGCTTTAGCGAGGCGATTAAATGGTCTGTTACGGCAATTCTTGGACTTGGAGCCTATGATTCCGTGACCGGAGCCTCTGCGGTAACTCAGGTGCTGCCCACCGCCGGCTCCAGCACGGTCAACATCGTGGCTGGTGACCCGCTGCTGTTCCTCTTCCAATTGACCGGTGAAACCTACATCCCGGCGGTCTTCGAGGTGCAGGGCACGCTGCCCGCCGGACTCGTCCAAACGCGCACCGAAAACAGCACCACAGATACCATCACCGGTGCCGCCACCGAGGCGGGATCGTTCCCCATCACGCTCATCGCATGGGAAACCCCCGCCATGAATGGCTTTTCGGCCCGCAGTCCGTTCACCATCAATGTCACCCTGCCCCCGGTTCCCACCATCACCGCGTCTCCCGCCGGGGGCAATTTCTCCGCCGGTGCCTTTGTGAGTTTGAACGTCGGCCACACCAGCGGGAGGAGCTTCACATGGAAGCTCAATAATGAGGCCCTCCCCGTTGCTGAAACCGTCCTTTTCCCGCGCACTGGTGCCCGGAAGTACCGCATGGCGCCAGCCACGAACCCCGGTGACGGATGGCGCAACGGCAACACCTTCGATGAAACCGGCTGGATCAGTGTCTCCGGTGGCATCGGCTACGACACCGATCCGCTGGGTGTGAATTACATTCCCCACATTGCCACCCCCAACGGCAATACCCAGGCCGCGATGTCCGGCAGCGGCAAGCCCGTGGCGGTGCATCTGCGCATGCCCTTCACCATTTCCAACTCAAGGGCGCTCAGCTATTTGAAGCTCCGGGTGCAGTGTGATGACGGCTTCGTCGCCTACCTCAACGGCACGGAGCTGCCCTCGCCGCAAAACAAGCCGGCCGCGGCCACTTTCCAGTGGAATAGCGGAGCAAGCGGCACCGCGAACGACAACACTGCCATCACCTTCCGCGAAATCGACCTCAGCTCCCAGCTCGGCCTGCTGCGCACCGGCGGAAATCTCCTCGCCGTGCAGGCGATGAATCAGACGAACACCTCCAGCGATTTCCTGTTCAACTGCGAACTCGTGGCCGGCATCAACGCCACGAACTCGGCGCGTCTTCTCCTGACGAATCTCCAGATGGCCGATGCCGGAAACTACACTGTCACCGTGAGCAATCCCGCCGGCGCGGTGACCAGCAACCCGGCTCCGGTGCTCCTGAAGCCGCAAATCACGGGGCATCCGGAATCCGGCACTGTAAACGCCGGCAGCACCACGGAACTGCACGTGACCGCCGCGGGCAGCCCGCCGTTTTCCTATCAATGGTACACCGGTGCCTCCGGCGATACCTCGAATCCCATTGCCGGCGCCACCGACGAATCCTTCACCACTTCCCCGCTCGCGGCCACCATCAGCTTTTGGGTGCGTGTCACCAGCCCCGCCGGCACTGCAGATTCGAACGCCGCTACCATCACCGTGGTTGTCGCCGGTCCCGTCATTTCCACGCAGCCGGGCTCGGTGACCATCGATAGCGGCGCCACCACGGTGCTCACCGTAGTCGCCACGGGTACGGAGCCGCTCACCTATCAATGGTTCAGCGGCCTCAGCGGCGACACTGCCAACCCGGTCCAGGGCGCCACCGCCATTTCTTTCACTACACCGGCCCTTACCGCGACCGCCAGTTTCTGGGTGCGCGTCACCAGTCCGGACGGCTCCACAAATTCCGCCACAGCCACGGTCACCGTCGTCAACGTCCCTCCGGCTATTTCCACCCAGCCGGCGTCTGTCGGCATCAACGATGGCGGAACAGCGACCCTAACCGTCGCAGCGACCGGCACCGCCCCTTTCACCTATCAATGGTATCGCGGCGTCAGCGGCGACACCTCGAATCCCATCCCGGAGGCCACTGCCGCGTCTTTCACCACGCCGCCCCTGAACATGACCACCAGCTACTGGGTGCGCGTCACCAACGCCGCAGCCAGCGTGGATTCCACCACCGCCGTCGTCTCCGTCAACGCCACCGCCGATCCCTTCTCAGCATGGCAGCACAACCAGTTCACCGAAGATCAGCTCCTCAATGAACAGATCTCCGGCAGCACCGCCGACCCGGATGGCGATGGCCTGACCAACGAAGTGGAATATATCCTCGGCACGCTTCCTCTCGTCTCCACGCCTTCCCCCGCTCCGGCTGTCACCATGGACGGCGCCCAACCCACCCTCACTTTCACCGCCGTCCGCTCCACCGGCCCCGGCTACGATGGCCGCAACCGCTCTTACACTCTCGAATCCGCCCCCAGCGTTATCGAGGGCCCGTGGGTCCCGGTAGACTCCTTCATCGACATCTCCGCCAACGGCCAAACGGTGACCTACACCCCGCCTCCCGGCGACACCCGAAGATTCTTCCGCCTCAAAGTCCGGCTCTCGCCCTAGTGCTTAATTGCATAAATTAACAATTGTATTTCGGATCTGCGCGCCGCGCACTTCGCACTTTCTCCATACAAAGAGTTTCGGGTTGCCGTTGGTGCAGCGGATGTTTCCGATTGGTTGGCAAAGTATCAGGAAACCCCAAACGCCTGTTTCGGGGTCACCGCGTGCTCGAAGAGGGCGGTCCCGTTGAACCGATTGAGCATTCAGTGCAGCGATGGTTGGAGGCGAAGGAAGGATGGAACGCTGGGATTATTCGAGTGTGGTCTGACGCTCCTTCAATTATCACCTCGCAATTGAATAACATTGAAACCCGCCCGTAACTCCTGAATTCGTTAACTTGAATTCGATCGATACGAGAAATTCAGATATTCAATTTGAGGGGGAAATCCAAGACCCTCCTTATCCTTCCACGACCGTCAATAGATTCGCATCGCGCAGGATGACCCATCTCCCGTCGGGGTCCCGGCGCAGAATGGATAGGGTATTCCCCGCCCTTTTCACCACCTTGCCATCATTCAGCATCGTGGCGGTCACGGACAAATGCGTCCAGCACCAGGCAAAGTCACCAGCCACTTGAATCTCTTTGACCTCGCTCATCGCCTCCATGCGAAACTGACCGGCATTAGCCCGGGTGGCGGTCATGAATGTCTCCCGCCCGGACATGGGAGGCCGGCCCGGAATCAGGAACGTCACATCCTCCGCCATCAGCGGCTCCAGGGCATCGAAGTCCGCGTCCGCTGAAACGCGCAGCCAGGTCTCGATCAACTGGCGGATCTGCCTCTCATCGTCACTCATACTTCTCTTCTTCCTTCGATGGCGTCCATCCTGCAACCGAAGCCATCCGGCCTGGCAAAACGAAACGCTCCCGATATCCTGCCTCGATGACAGCATGGTCGCCCCTTCGTCTCCCGCTCTTCCGCGCCTTGTGGCTCTCCAGCGTGGTTTCGAACATCGGTTCCACCATGAACGATACTGCCGCGGTGTGGACCATGGGAGGCATGGTCACGCTGGACCGGGTTCCGGTGATGACCTCGCTCATGCAGACCATGTCCAGTCTGCCGCTCTTCCTGCTGGGCCTGCCGGCGGGAGCGCTCGCGGATCTCGTGGACCGGAAGCGGCTCATCATGACCGCGCAGATCGGCGCGCTGAGCATCGCCACCGGCATGGCGGCGATGGCGTGGCTGGGTGCTTTGAATCCAGGCACCCTGCTCCTCGCCACCTTTTTGCTGGGTGTCGCTTCCACCTTCACCATGCCGGCTATGCAGGCTCTGGTGCCGGAAGTGGTGGGAAAGCCTCAGCTCTCCAGCGCCATCGCGCTGAACAGTGTGGGCTTCAACATCGCCCGCGCGATTGGACCCGTCGCCGGCGGCCTACTGGTGGCAAGGTTTGGTCCGGTGCCGGTGTTCACTCTGAACGCCCTCTCGTTCGTGGCCATGGTCCTCGTCATGGGATCCGGAAAATATCCCTCCATCCCGCGCAGCGCGCAGCGCGAGCAAATGCTTGGAGCCATGAGCGCTGCCATTCGTTATGCGCGTCACGCTCCCGCGATGCGCGCCGTGCTCTTCCGCGGGGGCATGCATATGTTCGCGGCGGTGGCGCCGGTGGTGCTGTTGCCGTTTTTAGTTCGCGCCCGCGGCTGGGATGGTACGTATTTCGGAACGTTCATGAGTTGTTATGGAGCCGGGGCCATCCTCATGGCGGTCTTTGTTCTGCCGAAACTGCGCGCGCGGTTCTCGTTTGATCAGGTGCTCGCTGGAGCCAGCGTTGTCTCCGCGCTCGTTGCTGCGGCGCTTGGCCTCGAACCCGGTGCCGTTGTGATCGGTCTCATCCTTGCCGTCGCCGGCGCGAGCTGGATGAGCGGGCTGAATACCTTCAGCGTGGCCTCGCAGAGCGCATTCCCCAACTGGGTCCGCGCCCGCAGTTCCGCCATCTACCTCGTGGTGATGCAGGGAGCGTTCGCCATCGGATCCCTGACATGGGGATACATTGCCGGCCATTTCAATGCGCCGGTGGCGCTGTTCGCTGCGTCCGCAGGTCTGCTCTTCAGCGGATTTCTCACTCGCGTCATCCCCATCAGTCATGTGGACAAACTGGACCTCACTCCCTCCGGCCACTGGCATGAACACCATTTCACTAACGAGCCCGCCCCTTCCGATGGCCCCGTGCTCATCACAATCGAATACCACATCGACCCCGAGGACGCCCGTGCATTTCGCGCGGCCATGTTTCATTTGCGCAAGACACGCCTCCGCGATGGCGCTTTCCGCTGCTCCATGTTCTCCGATATCGAAGACCCCACTCATTACCGCGAGACGTTCCTCGTCGGTTCCTGGGCCGAGCACCTGCGGCAGCATGCCCGCGCCACCGTGGAGGATCAGCGCATCGAGCAGGCCGTGCTCGATTTCCACCGCGGGCCCGCGCCGCCGCGCATCCGGCATTTTCTCATGATCAACCTCCGCGACCCCATCGTCTGATCAGCGCCGGAGGAACGGTTTGTGCATGCACCCGGGCAACCTCATGCCCATCACGTTCAAAATCAATGTCCTCCGACCAGATCAAATTTCTCCGCCTCGTCGAAGCTGAAGCCCGTAAACGAGGCAACTTTACCAACTGGGTTCCCGTAGCCATAAAAGTCAGGCGATTCGTTCCCGGGGAACTAAGCGCCGAGGAAGCCGCCGCCATTTTCATCCGTTGGCTGTTCCGTGAGCCGGCGGATGGCCGCACCAGCGGCGCCGCATTCATTGCCGGGCTTAGCTGATCCCGGGCGGCTTAAGTTATTCTTCGCTTCCGAAGGCAGTGCCTGCCGGCACTGATGTGCGTCAGCCTTGCCCGCACCCCGGCACAGATGGCACTCATGACAGTCTCATTTTCAGCGCTATGGATGATTTCACATCAATGCAGAGATTGATTGCAAGGAGGGCAGACCGCGTGCTAGCTTCGCAACCCCGTTTTCCCCGCCCCCCTTTCACATGGAAGTTGACCGCCCGACCCAGGCATTTCTCACCCGATTCCCTGATCCCATCTCCCGCGAAGCCGAACGCCTGCGCAGCGTCGGTGCCGTAAAACAGATTTTTGGAGGCCCGTCCTTTGTCCATGCACGTGTGGAGGACGGCAGCGACGTGTATCATATCACCCTGAAGCGCACCGTCTCCGGCTGGGAGTGGACCGTGCAGGGCCCGGAGGATCAGCACCCCGCAGCCGTCGCGGCGGTCATGCAGGAACGGGTCGCACTCGGCGACAATTTGCCGGAAAGTCCGAACGAAACCGAAGGCGTTTCGCTCACCGAACGCATCGAGGCCCGCCTCGGACGCCCCCTCGTTTTGCATGAGGACGTCTTCGTCGAGAAGCTCGAAAAACGCTATCGCCGGTATCTTCTGGAACAAAAGATCTTCGACACCGATCTCGTCCGGCTCAACCCGAAGTGGACAGTGGAGACCTACGATCCCCTAACGCTTTGGCCGGAGCCGCCAAAGGACATCGTCGAATTCTGGAACTACATCGCCGCCGCCTTTGAAAAGAAAAAGCTTCCGGTGCCGAAGTTCATGGAGGCGGTGACGCAGAAGGAGCAAACCAAGGAACAGATGCGTGAATGGGAGCGTCAGCGTGAGATGGAGGCATGGCAGTCGCGCATGGAGCGCCTTTCCGCCGACCGCGAAAGCGCCTCGCATGAGGGCGAACTCCGCGCCATCATCACCACGCGGGACGTGAAGTTGCAGTACCGCCGCACCGATCTCCTCGATGGCCCCGGCACGTGGGCGCCGGTCAACGGAAACCTGGGGCTCTCGCAATTGCGGGAGGACGTGAACACCGGTGCCATTCACCTCTCTCCGCTCAGCGAAGCGCTCCTCATGCAGTGGTGCAGTCACTGGCCGGAAGGCGATGCCCCTCCGCCGGGTCTTCCGCTGGAATCTGCGCGCGACCGCACATTCCTCGGCCGCCTGCTGCGCCAGCCCGCCCTTTCGGCGCTCGTCGTGTCTCTGGACGAATTGCCCTATCAACACAGTCCGGAGCGGCTCCGCTGGACCTGCGAGGAACCGGAGGAGGACGAAGACAAGGACGTGTGGTTCCTGCAACTGACCACTCCCGACGGCTTTGCCATTCCCTATCCGATGACGGTGCTGCCCGGACCGCAGACACATTACCTTTCCGACGATTCCATTTACGCAGGCCCGCAGCCGTGGATGGATGGTGCCGAGGCCGTGCCGCGCACCGCCGTGCCGCGCGAAGTGCTCGAAAGCGCACAAGGCGTGGAATTCCTGCGAAAGCTGGGCATCGCGCTGCCGGAAAGTCTGCGCAGCCGCGTCATGGAAGTCACCATGCGCCCGCACCTGAGCCTGCGTCTCGCCAAACGTGGACCCGCGCCGGATTCCGAACTCGTCCTCGCGGAAGTCACTGCCGCGGATTCCGAAGGCCTGCGCGCCGAGGTCCTTGAGCGCGACGCATGGCAGGTCACTGAATCCAATGCCCCCACCGATGGCCGCGTGCCTTGGTTCGACCGCCGTCCGCTCTATCCCATCGCCGATCTCATGGAGGACCTGGGCATGGTGTGGGATCACTCAGGCCGCCAGTTCCGCGCGCGCCTGACAAAAACATTCCCGGAGAAGTTCGTGAAGTGGCTGGACCGCATGCCCGCGGAGGCCGAGGTGGAACTGGACGAGGAACTGAAATCACTGCGCGCCGATCCTATCAAAGGCAGCGTTCGCTTCGAACTCAGCGAAGCCGGTGAAATCGACTGGTTCGATCTCAAAGTGCTCGTGGATGTCGAGGGCATGGACCTCACCCGCGCTCAGATTCGCGAACTGGTGGAGGCCCGCGGCGGCTTCGTCCGCATGCCTTCCGGCGGATGGCTGCGCCTCGCGCTCAATCTTTCCGGCGAACAGGAATCGGCCATCGGTCACCTCGGCCTCGATGTGTACGATCTTTCCGGCGAAACGCATCGCATGCACGTCCTGCAGCTTGCCGATCCGCAGGCCGCCGAAGTCTTCGATCCTGACGCATGGAACCGCATCGCAGACCGCGCGAGCCACCTCAAACTGCAAATCCGTCCGCCGGTTCCCGCCGGCTTTCAACTCGAGTTGCGGCCCTACCAGGTCGAAGGCTTCCATTTCCTCGCCTATCTCAGTTCCAACAGCTTCGGTGGCCTCCTCGCCGATGACATGGGTCTCGGTAAAACCGCCCAGGCCATCTGTTGGATGCTGTGGCTCCGCGAGCGCGCCGCGCAGGACGCGGAAGGCAATCCGCAGGATGTTCCTCCCAGCCTCGTCGTGGCACCCAAGTCCGTGCTCGATGTGTGGGCCGGTGAAACCGTGAAGTTCGCACCCCACCTTCGTGTGCAGGTCATTCGCGACAAAGCGGAACTCGACATCGATCGACTCCAGCGGGACATCGATCTTCTCGTCCTCAACTACAGCCAGCTTCGCGTAAATGCCGAGAAGTTGAAGCCCATCGACTGGCTCAGCGTCGTGCTCGATGAAGGTCAGCAAATCAAAAACCCTGACAGCATCGCCGCCCGCACCGCGCGCGAACTCAAGAGCCCTAACAGACTCGTCCTCAGCGGTACTCCCATCGAAAACCGCCTCCTCGACGTGTGGAGTCTCATGGCCTTCGCCATGCCTGGCGTGCTCGGGAACCGCAAGTATTTCCGCGACCGCTTCGACCGGCGCAAAGACGCCGGCGCCCAAGTCAGGCTCAGTGCCCGTCTCCGCCCATTCCTTCTGCGCCGCACCAAAAGCCAGGTGGCCCTCGACCTTCCCAGCCGCACGGAGGAGGACATCTTCAGCAACCTCGAAGAAGCTCAGGAGGAACTCTACACCGCCGAACTTCAGAAGATGCAGCGCCTCGTGCTTGGCTTCGGCTCGGATGCCGAAGTGAAGCAAAACAGCTTCGCCATTCTCCAGGGCCTTATGCGCCTGCGGCAAATCTGCTGCCATCCCGGCCTCGCCGACGAGCAGCACATGGACAAGACCAGCGCCAAGATGACCGCGCTCTTCTACCTTCTGGATCAACTGCGCGAGGCCAATCACAAAGTGCTCGTCTTCTCGCAGTTCACCTCGATGCTCGACATCATCAAGACGCGCCTCACCGAAGAGGAGCGCCCGCATCTCCTCCTGACAGGTCAAACGAAGGACCGTCACGAAGTCGTCCGCACCTTCCACACCAGCAAAGACCCACACGTCTTCCTCCTCAGCCTCAAAGCCGGCGGCACCGGTCTCAACCTCACCGCCGCCAGCTACGTCATCCTCTACGATCCCTGGTGGAATCCCGCCGTCGAGCAACAGGCCATCGACCGAACCCACCGCATCGGTCAGACGAATCCCGTCATCGCCTATCGCCTCCTCGCGAGGAATACTGTCGAGGAAAAAATCCGCCGCCTCCAATATCAAAAGCAGCAGCTCGTCACCGGCGTCCTCGGCGACGAAAGCTTCACCAGTAATCTCGGCCTCGACGACGTCCGCTCTCTCTTCGAGCGCGACGAAGAATCCATCGAGGAACCGAAAAAAATCCGCCGCATCCCGCCCCGTCGTCCGCGCTCTTTCGCTTCAGATGGCGTTCCCTGATCATCTTGCCCGTCGATTTCCAACCGCAGCGCGGTTGCCGTTAGTAGCCCGGAGTGAGCGATAGCGAACTCCGGATAAACGCGAAACAGATACTTCCACCACAGCGTGGTGGCCCATACCGAGCGGCTATCGATAGCGGCAGCGAAAACGAATCACCACCTCCTCGAACGCCTCCCGCCAACTCTCCCTGCGTGCCTGAGCGGCACACGTTCCTGATTCTGCACGGGCTCCGGCCTCCCCTCCTGTGCGCGGCTCTCTGGTCGCGGTGCTTCTTGACGATGCATCCGCGGTGTTCCCTGAGGGTGCGTTTTTTTCTTCTGCGGCCGTGGTTGCGGTCCGCGGGGCCGCTGTTGTGGCTGCCTCTGCTGTCGGGGATCACGATGTCTCCGATCATCCGGACCCGCCTGTTCACGTGGCGGCGGCGCCTTGTAATTGAATCCCTCCGCCGTTTTCCTAACGATTCCCCGGCCAATAAAACGCTCCAGCGTCCGCAGCGCTCCGTGGTCCTCCGGCATTACAAAACTGATGGCATCCCCCACCGCGTTCGCCCGCCCCGTGCGTCCAATGCGATGCACGTAATCCTCCATGTGTGGCGGAAAATCAAAGTTCACCACGTGTGAAATCCCGTCCACATCAATCCCCCGCGCCGCGATATCCGTCGCCACCAGCACGCGCACCGCGCCGGATTTAAAGTCCTGCAACGCTCTCAATCGCTGATTCTGAGATCGGTTCGCGTGCAATGTCGCGGTAGTGATTCCATCACGCGCCAGCCTTTTCGCCACCCTGTCCGCCCCGTGTTTCGTGCGTGTGAACACCAATACCATATTCAACGCCTGGTCCCGCAGCAGATGGGCCAGCAGCGCCGGTTTGTGATCCTTCGGAACCTCATAGACAAACTGCGTCACCGTCTCTGCCGGATTGCTGCGGCGTCCAATCTCCACCTTCTTCGGATGCTGCTGAAACTCCTTCGTCAGTACTTCGATTTCCTTCGAAAGCGTCGCCGAGAACAGCAGCGTTTGCCGCGTCTTCGGCAGCACCCTGACAATTTTCCGGATCGCCGGCACGAATCCCATATCCAGCATCCGGTCCGCTTCATCCAACACCAGAAACTGCAGCGCGCTGAAGTCCGCATGCCCCTGCCCCATCAGGTCCATCAACCGCCCCGGCGTCGCGATCACCATATCTGCGCCTGAACGCAGCGCATCGATCTGCGGCCGCTCCCCCACTCCGCCAAACACCTTCGCAATGCGCAGCGGCACATGCTTCCCGTAGGCTTTCACATTCTCCTCGATCTGCACCACCAGCTCCCGTGTCGGCGCCAGCACCAGCGCCCGCGTTCTCCGCCTTCCCCCTTGCGGAGGTGCCCCCGTCATCATCGAAAGCAGCGGCCATGTAAATGCCGCCGTCTTCCCCGTCCCTGTTTGGGCAATCCCTATCATATCGCTCCCCGCCAACACCTGCGGCACCGCAGCAGATTGAATGGGCGTCGGCTCAGTGTATCCGGCATCCTTGATCGCCCGGAGAATGCGGTCATCAAGACCCAGCTTGGAAAATGGCATAAATCGTCACCTTGCCACACATTCGTCCGTATGCACGCGATTACCCGGATTCTTTTCCGGGAGCATGACCTGCGGTTCTTAACGCATTTCCTTTTTCAGAATGTCGCACCAATCGCGATTACCTCACACTCACCCGAAGTTTTGGCTAACGTGTTCGGTCAGCAAAGTGCAGCGCTGAAAGCGCGACACCTATCAGCCTGGGGCGCAGCGACGAAGGAGCGCAGCCCCAGGTCAGCCCATCCAACAAACCGGCGATGTGAGCGCTGAAAGCGCGCCACACTTCAACCTCCCGAGCATCTTATGGGCGCGGCAGCGCCGGAAACGGCAGTGACACCGTCAAGTCAGCATCCCGCTCCACACCGCCCGCAAATTTCTCCGGCACATCCCCGTGCCAGTCATCCACCATGTTCCAGCCGATGGAATAAACGACCGAACGCGCTCCGTCTTCGGACGTGGCCACACGAAGCGGGCGACTGTCCATATCCTTCGGCATCGCCTTGAGGAATTCCGGCACCAGCGCCGCAGCCCTTGCGGGATATCGTCCGTGACGAAGCCGGTAGCGCTCCATTCCCAGCACAAGGAGCATTAACCGCGTCTTGAGTGGAAATGACACGCTGTGTTCGAGAGTGCTGTCTCTTCCCGCATGCAGATACCAGGGTGCCTCCCAAAAAGAGGGGTTGTCCTCCCACTTTTCACTTTGCACCGGCGGAAGAACTGCGAAGTCAAGGCGTCGCAGAGGCTTGATTTGATAGACTCTTCCAGCATCTATGTCCCTCGCCGCGGATAGACTTAGCCACCCGGAGGGTGAATAAAGCGCCCCTTTTGTTTGGTCAATATACCGGAATTTGAAAAAACCGTACAAATCGCCGGTGAAGCTATTTTCCGCAGCGGCGATGACTTTCCTCCAGTCAGCATACGCAAAAGCCGCTCCCCCGCGGGCCGCCTGCAACAATTCCCTCTCCGGCGACCAGTCGTTCGGGACATGGTTTTGCAGTGTTCGCAGAATATTATCATCGCTCCCAGAACTGCGCATAATGTCGCAAACACACGCATTCCACGCTATGCCTGCCGCTCCCGCTTGCCAGTAAGCGAATAGCCCTCCTTCCGCTACCCCGGCATCGCGAAGTCTCCACAGCACTTTCGCCAGGCCCGCGGCCTCCTGAAGACGCCCCAATGTGATCGCGGCAAGGACCCGAAGCCGGACCGTACCAATCAACCGGCTCCAGTCTCTCCAAAAATAGAGCAACCCGCCGCTTCCAAGAGGATCGGCACGTTCCGCGGGCGCTGGAGTCAGCACCGCGTAAGGCCGGCTGGCAGCGGCTGCCAGTTCATCGAACAGCGGCCTCTCGCTTTCCAGGGCCGCGTCCACTGCGCGCACGTCCGAAGACTCTTCCTCCGGCGGTTCGCGCGAACCATATCGGGACATGTCTTCGCGCACGGAACGCCAATTGATGGTTAACCCTTCGTTGTCATCCCTCCGGATGGACTTCCTGGACGCCGACTTCGTCGCCTTCTCTTCCGCTTTCCTTTCGGCAGTACGGGATAATTCCCAGGGATCGCGCGCCGGATCAGGATGAGGTGGACTCAGCGCGAAAAAACGCCTCCGTACCGCACCCTGCCGGCTGTCTTCCGGATTCTCCCCCGTCATCATTCCCGCAAGAAGCGGAGTCGCCCCGAAGTTTTCTTCAACTGGCGGTGCCTTCGTTAGGTAATCCTCCGCTCGCAGCGATTCCCCTTCCGCCTCATACGCAGCCTCCGCTCTCTCCAGCGCCCGCCGCCCGCGCACTTTTTCCTCATAGTAAAATCCCGCTGCCAGCAACACCAGCAACACCGCCATTTTCCACCCGACACGTCTCCACCACCCCCTCCGGGGCTTTTTGGCCAAAGACGACTCAGGAACGCTCTTCTCGCTCATCCTAGTCATTCAATCAGAACGCCCCTGCCATGACAAGCATCACGAAGGGAGTGCGAATAGTGAACCATGAAAATCCTTCGTCATTCGCGGCTTCGTCATTTCTTCGGGTTTCTGGTTTCGGGTTCTTCATTGAAGATAACCCACCGCATCTCGGCGTCATTCACGCAGGTCCATTTAGCGCAACCTCCGATGTTCACGAACTCTCACTTCCTTTCACGGCTGGCCGATGCGCACCAGATGAAAAAAGTGATCATTCCGATGATGATCAGTATGGCCGTTCCCATGGCGAACGCGAGCAGGGCCGGCTCCCCCCAATCCGGCGGGATTCTTCTGTGACCGATACCGAGAAGGCGTAAACCTGAACTGAGACTTCGGGCGGATGCAGCACCGATCCACAGTTCACATTTCAGCGGCCACGCGGGCCTGGCCTGCGCCAAAAAGATCAATGGCACCACATACAATGACCACACCGTTCTTATCCACAGCGCCATCCGGAAAGCCCGGCCCCACGCGCCCGGCGAAAGGAAGAATTTTCTCAGCGGCGTTACCGGCACCACCAAAATGAACAGGAGCACCACTCCTGCCATGCCCGCGATTCCCGCGCCTCGCACCCCCGGAACGTAGATCGCAAAAATTCCTGCCGGCAACGCATTCGCCAACGCGTGAACCGGCCACCACCACCACGCCCGCGCTCCAGAGGACCTCAACTTTGTCATACAAAGTAAAGTAGTCGGTCACCGGCCGCCGCAACAGAAATTTCCCGCGCCAGTAATTCAATCCACGTCAAACTCCAAATCCACCCGCAGCCTGACAAACAGCCGGTTCGTGGTTTCCGGCAGCACATAGCGATACTCCTTGAACCGGATGGTCTCATCGTCACCGGGATCGAATTCGCCGCCCAGCCTCCACCACCGGATCATATCACTGCTCACATCGGGCGTGATGTAAACGTCATCATAGAATTCGCGAAAGTCCTCCACCGCCCGCAGGTCCACGGTAAAGGCCACTTCCATGCGGCCATCGGCCCGGCGACTCACCTGCGGCAGATGACCCGCACGGGGGTCCTGGGTAACGTCGCGGGAGGGATCAAGCCCAAGAACGAACTTCGACAAATTACTAACACCATCCCCGGAGGGATTGTCCTCAAATGCCTGCTTTCCGGACGGCACCTGCCCGTCGAGCAGAAAGGTTTCGTAAGCCTCGGGCCGTCCCACAT
This sequence comes from Verrucomicrobiales bacterium, assembly GCA_035550135.1. Taxonomy (GTDB): domain Bacteria; phylum Verrucomicrobiota; class Verrucomicrobiia; order Verrucomicrobiales; family V1-33; genus V1-33. The sequence continues at coordinate 138,771 of DASZQB010000021.1, read as the reverse complement.
AAAAGGACTGCATTCCCGCCGCTCCGGAAAGCGTTCGGCGGAAGATCACCGGCTGATCCGCCTGCAGGTGGTAATACTGCGTTTTCAGCGTCGCCGTGGAGTCGAGCACGCGGGGAGCCATCAACTGCAGCGACTCAAGCGTGGAGCCCGTGAAAGCCTCAATGCCGGGAAAGGGGTCGTAAGAACCAAAGCCCCCCGGCTGATACCACCCAGTGACCGCCGGAGTGTATTCCCACCAGAGCGTTTCCGGCACGCCGCTGCTCCCCGCCGGCAGCGGTAGCTCGCCCGCTTCCACCGAGGCGGAATACCAAGTGTCGCCAAAGGGATAACGCGAGAGATCCAGCCCCGTCTCCACATTCGCTGACACACGCGCCGCAAAAGCGTCATTCGGATAAGGCTCCAGTTTCAGTCGTGTAAGCCAGCAACTCACCTCACCGGACTGCGCCAGAGAGTCATTCGCCGCCACCAAATAAGTCTTCCCGGCGGTCACCGGATAGACTCCGGTTCCCAGAGGGGTAAGCGGCGTCAGCGTCGCCACCGACGAGCCTTCGTACACCCCGGCGGAACCGTTCAAAGGCGGTGAGGTCACTTCAACGCCGCGAAATCTGACGCTGATATTCGCCGCTCCCGTCTGACCCGCCGTGAACTTCCACCAGACCGATCTCGCTGCCGCCACGCCCCCGTGCGCCGGTTCACCCGGCTCCGCCGTCGCCCCTGTCGTGTTGAGAGCCGCCGCCGTGGAAGCTCCCGCACTCGCCGGCCAGGTCATTGCCATCGCCTGCGCCACGTTATCTGAAGGGGGCGGATCACCCAAAACGGCACAGGGTAAAGCAAGCGCCACAAGCAGAACGGTCAGCTTCATAGGAAACAGAGGTCGGAGGTGGAGGACCGCTTGTCACCCGCGATCCTATGGCGGCGTCGCTAACCATATCCGAAAATCCCTCGCCTGACAAGCACAGTCTCGCGGAACAAGGGCGGCGGACAGCTATCAGCGGCCCCGGGGCTGAGCAATCGCTTAAGCGGCGAGAACGCCTATTGATCACTCATCCTCCTCATGACCACGCCTAACTGGTTTTGGTGCTTGAGCTTCTCTGAGGCTTGAATTTTGAAGTTTGGAATTTTCGCCGCAGGCGATTCCCTGTTTCCTTTTCCCCAATCCGCCTCACAATCCTTTCTCATCATGAGTCCCAACCACATTCTGCGGCGCCTGGCGCAGGCGGATCGCGCATGGATGCAGACCCGTTCCTTTGAACGCCTGCTGCGCTCGGTGAAATACCTCTGTGCCGGGCTGCTCCTCATGGTGGGGCTGGACCTTGTCTTTCAGCTCACGAGTCACATCCGCCTCAGCCTCGTTCTGCTCGCAGGGCTGTCCGTGCTCATCCTTCTCCTCTGGCATGCTTACCGGGCGTTCATCAAACGCTCACCCCTCCTGCGCATCGCGCGCCACTTGGAGGAACGCGATCATTCCCTCGGCTCCAAACTGGTCAACGTCCTCCAGCTCGCCGAAACCGCCGGTGACGCCTCCGCTCAGGAACTCACGCGCATGCTTGCCCGCCGCGCCGTGGACCAGGCGTCCGATGACCTCACGGCCGTCAAATTCATTCCCCTGACAAAGTCGCCGACCATGAAACGCACCGCATGGCTCGCCGCCCTTCCGGTGCTTTTGGTTCTCATTCCCGCTGTCTGGTTCGCGCCCGTCGCATGGCGCGAAATTCTGCGCTTCGCCGATCCCTTCGGCGATCACCCTCCGTTTTCGATGACCCATCTGGCCATCGTTTCCCCCGCCGCCGACGGCACAGAAATCGTTTACAAAAAGTCCATCTCCATCGAAGCGGAATTCGCCGGCCACCGCCCGGACGAACTGTTCCTCAAACTCGAAGATCCCGCGCGCCCTGACAAAACCATCACCGTTCCCATGTTTCCCGCGGGGGAGAAAAAATTCGTCCAGCAGATCGATGAAGTCACCACCGACCTCGCCGTCCGGGCTCAGACTAAAAACGGACGCTCCATCAGTCAGGGCCGCCATATCAAAGTTCTCCTGACGCCTCAAATCGAGAAGAGCACCGTCACCATCCAGCCACCCGCCTACACCAAACTTCCCCCTCGCGAGACCACCCTTGCGCTCACCGCAGCCACTGCGCCCAACCTTTCGGCGCTCAAGGGCAGCACGATGCAATTCCGCATCGTCTCCAACCGCCCTCTCTCCCGTGGAGCCGTCGAACTCCAGGGCGCCGCCCCTAGCGATACCGCCGCGGCTCTCGAACCCGGCGCCGGGGAAGAGCAAAATACCGTCTCCGGCACCCGCAAAGCAGACGAGTCCGGACGCCTCCGCTTTGTCGTCAAGGATGTCATCGGTCTCAGCACCGCCCGCGAACTTCTCGCCAGCCTCACCGTCACCCACGACCTGCCGCCGGACATCAATATCACCGAACCCGCGGCCGATGGCTTCATCGTGGACACCTACGCCACCAAAGTCGCCGTGAGATCCAGCGACGATTACGGCCTCAAAACCATCCGCATTCACACGGGACTCAACGACCACTACTCTGAGCCGAAAGTCATCGAGGCTCAGGTCGATCCCCCGCAACGGGATTCCGTGGAAGCCGTGCGCATCGCCCCCTCCGAAATGGGCGCGAAACCCGGCGACGTCATCACCGTCTTCGCCGACGCCACCGACACGCGTCCCGAGACGCAGATGTCGCGCTCCCGCACCCTCCGGCTGGAGGTCATCAGCGAGGAGGATTACAACGACTTCCTGCGCATGCAGACGGAGATCGCAGACCTCGAAGCGAAGTATGGCCGCCTGCACGATGAAATGAAGCGCCTCGCCCAGGAACAGCGTGAGCTCGCTCAAAAAGCCAAAGAGGCGAAAAACGCCGATCAGGCGCAGCGCGATGAATTGGCCGCCAAACAAAACGAGTTGAACACACAGCTCGAAAAACTCGCGGATCAAATGACGAAGGCCACCCGCGACAAACCGCTCTATGATCTCGAAAAGGATTTGCAAAAGGTGCTCAACGAAGAGGCGCAGGCCGTTCGCGATTCCGTCGCCCAAAATAAAAAAGCATTGGATCAATTTGCCTCCGCCAATCCTTCCTTCGAAGGCATGAAGAACTTCAGCAAAGAGGGACAGGAGCAGGCGGAACGCCTCGACCCCGCCGCAAAAAAGGCGGAGAAGGAAATCGCCGATGCTTTGAAGGACGCGCAGCAAATGCAGGAACTGTTGAAGTCGCTCAATGCCTTCCAGCAGGCTTACGAAGCTCAGAAGGAACTGGCCGCGCAAACCGCCGCTTACCGAAGCAAAAAGGACCTCACCGACGAAGACCGCCTCGCCCTTCAGAATATGGCGGGCACTGAACGCCAAATTGGAGAAACGCTCGAGGAGATCACAAAGAAACTGCGCGAGGACGCGGACAAGGCGCAGGAGAATTATCCCGAAGCCGCTCAGGATGCGCGTGAGATCGCCGATGCCATCGAAAAGGCCAATCTCCCGCCGCTGGCGGACACCAGCGCGAAGACCATGCTCACCGGGCGCGGTGCGGAATCGCATGACCGTGCCGAGCATCTCCGTTCCGAAATGGAGAAACTGATGAGCCAGTGCGGTGACTGTCAGGGCGGCGCCTGCAAGGAATTTAACGCGCGTCTCAAATTGATGCGCTCCATGATGGCGGGCGACACCTTCTCCCAAATGTCGCAGTGCCGGAAGTTCGGATTCGGCAAAAATCCTGGCGGTGCCGGCATGGGATCAGGGGGCATGATGGCCATGGGCACTTCCCAGCCCGGCCAGCAGCAGAGCCTGCTGGGCGGCGAGTCCATGCTTGGCCATCGTCAGGGTGGACAGTCAGTGAATTCATCCAACGCCGTCGCCCAAATGAAATCTCCCCCCGGCGCGGAAACCGCTGCGGATGCCACCGCCGCGCGCACGGGCATCAACGCCGAGACCACCGCCTCCACCAGCCTCAACGGCGAAGCGGCTCTCGATGATTACCGCGCCGTCGTGGACGCCTACTTCCGCCGCCTCACCCTCAACAAAGATCAGAAGCCATGAAATCTCCCCGTTTCCGCACATGGTTTTGCGTCGCCCTGGCGCTTTTCGGCGCGCTCATCCTCCGCGCTGGCGAACTCACACCCGTTCAGGCAAAAAAGGCCTCCAGCATCCGCTGCAATAATCTCATTTACGCCAAAGACCAAACGTCCGTCTGCTTCGCCGACAAGTTCCTCAGCACCGCCGCGGAAAAGACCGGTCTCAATGTCACACCGAAGTTTTTCCCTGTCAGGCTGGACAGCAGCGAATTCTTCGACTCGCCATTCACCGTCATCTCCGGCACTGGAAAATTCCGCTTCAGCGAGAAGGAGCGCGAACACCTGCGCCGCTATCTCATGTGCGGCGGCTTCCTGCTTGTCAGTCCGGGCTGCTCTGACTCGGAATGGAACACCGCCTTCCGCAACGAGTTGAAAGCGCTCCTCCCGGAGGCCCCCCTGACAAAACTTCCGATGACTCATCCCATTTTTTCCACCATTTTCAAAATCCCGGTCCTGACCAAACACTCCGGGGGCCGGACGCTGGTGGAGGGCATGGAACTCAATGGCCGTCTCGTCATGGTTTATTCAGAGGAGGGCCTCAATGATCACCGGCATACCCAGGGCTGCTGCTGCTGCGGAGGCGACATGATCGAGGAATGCGAGCAGGTGAATGTAAACGTGCTCATCTACTCCCTGCTCCACTAGCCGCCTCATGCGCCGCTGGATCATCGTTTTGTTAGGACTGGCGGCCATTGCCGGCGGCGTGTTCGTTTGGGCGCCATGGAAAACCGCCGCCGCACCGGTTCCGCGCCCGCTGAATATTTATTTCACCTGCGACACCAGCGGCCGCATCGAGCCCTGCGGTTGTTTCACCGGACAGATGGGAGGCCTCACCCGCGTGAGCACCGCTCTGAAAACCGTCACCGGCCCCGCGCTGAAACTGGAGGCGGGCAATGCCATCGCCGGCACCGAGGACTTTCATGTGATACAGTACCGGCATCTTCTGCGCGCCTTCGCCGAAACCGGCTACCACGCTGTCAACCTGGGCCGCCGCGAAGCAAAACTCCCCGCCGCCACTCTGCGCAGCGTCGCCTCGGGATCGCCGGTCCCTCTGGTTAGTGTCAATGTCCTCGACGCCTCCACCCGCCAGCCTTTGGTCCAGCCGTGGCTGGTCGTAAACATGGAGGGCCTGCGTGTCGCCCTCACCGGTCTAACGGATCCAGCACGACTCCAGGGAGCCGCCGGAGCCGGCGTGGAAGTGGCCGGCATGACAGAGTCCCTTCGTTCCATCCTTCCGGACCTGAAATCAAAATCGGATGTCATCGTCTGCCTCGCCTTCACCGACGAAGCCGGCCTCGAAGCCCTCGCGAAGGAGTTCTACGAAGTCCCCATCTTTCTCGGCGGCGATGTCCGCCAGCCCTCCTCCAGTGTGAGCCGCGTCAATCAGAGCCTCGTTTACGCCACCACGAACGAAGGGCGCGCCCTCGCGGAACTTCATGCCGTCTTCGATCCCCAAAAACCCGGCCTCACAGAAGTGCGCGGCCAAATCAAACTCATGGAACCGCGCATCCCCCAGGATCAAAACATCGCCGCACATTCCGTCGCCTATCGCAAAGAGGTGCGCTCCGCCGTGCTCTCCATGGACAGTGAGGCGGCCAGCGCCGCCAACCGCGTGCCCGGCGTCAAGCCCCCATCAAGTTACGCCGGCAGCCAAACCTGCGCAGGCTGTCATCCCAAAACCTTCCAGTCATGGTCGGCAAGCAAACACGCCCATGCCTTCGAGTCCCTGCTGCACAGGGACTCCGACGCCGATCCTTCCTGCATCACCTGCCACGTCACCGGCTTCGGCGAGGACGGTGGCTACCGCCGCGCCATGCAGGGGAAACAAATGATCAATGTGGGCTGCGAAAGCTGCCACGGCCCGGCCAGCGCCCACGTTGCGGAGCGCAGCCGCGCTCAACCCGGCCAGCCGGTGCTCGCGAAAATGCGGCCTGTCGGCGCAGGACAGTGTATCCAGTGTCATCACGGAGAGTTCAGCCGTCCCTTCAAGTATGAAGAGTTCTGGCCGCACGTCGCCCACGGAAAGGAGGCACCCTAACCATTATCCCATCGCCGTGTAGCTCAGGCAGTTGATCTCATCGAACGTCGTGTTCCCCCCGAGCACCTGAATGAGACCCTCCTGATACAGTGACTTGAATCCGTCGTTCACCGCGACTCTGCGCAGTTCATTCACCGGAGCGCCGGTGGCGATCAACCCTGACAATTCATTGTTGATGAGCGCGATCTCCATGAGCGCGATCCGTCCGGAATATCCCGTGCCGTTGCACTCGTCGCAGCCGACTTTCTGATAGATGGGGTCGCGCATCGGTTCAGTGATGGCACCCTGATAGTACAGGAAGTCCTGCACCTCCTGATTGGCCGGCGTCGGATGTTTGCAATAGGGGCAAAGCCGCCGCACAAGCCGCTGGGCCTGGCTCATGGCGAGCGCATCCGCCAGCAGGAATGGCTCCACCCCCATGCTCAAGAGACGGGAAATCGCCCGCAGGGAATCGTTCGCGTGCAGCGTGGTTAACACAAGGTGACCCGTGAGCGCCGCGTTGATCGCCGCGCTCGCCGTCTCGCCATCCCGTGATTCACCGATGAGTATGACGTCAGGGTCCGCCCGCAAAAGAGCCCGCAAGCCATTCGCAAACGACAGGTCATGAAACGGATCCGTCTGCGTCTGATTGATCCCTTCGATTTCATACTCGATCGGGTCCTCGATCGTTTGGATGTTGATGTTGTCGTCGTTGATCGAGTTGAGGAACGCGTAGAGCGTCGTCGTCTTACCGGAACCCGTAGGACCGGTGACGAGCACCAGACCCTGGTCGCGGCCCATGACGTTCTTGATGATGCTCATCTGACGCGGCCCGAGATTCAAATCGCTGAGCTTCCGGATACCATCCTGCTTGTCGAGGAAACGCATGATGATCTTCTGAAACTCCTTGCGGTGCGGCACCGCAGCGACCCGAACGTCCACACGGCGCTGACCGATCCGCATGGCAAATCGTCCATCCTGACAGCTCTGCCGCTCCTGGCCCATGTTCGACCAGTTCTTGATCATCGCAATGTAGCGCGGAAGACTTTCCTCCGAGCAGCTGTGAATGACAACCAATTCTCCATCCACACGGGCGCGGAAACGGGCGGTGTTGTAGAACTTCTCAATGTGAAGGTCGGACGCCCGCATCGTCAGGGCGCGGAAGATGGCCCACTGCACGAGTTGCTCCGCCGTGTTGTTGGGATTGGCGGGGTTAATGCGCCCAATATCGACCGGATCGATTTCGATGACCTGCTGCGTGTCGGAATAGGAAAGCTCTCCGACAGTCATCCCGCCGCCGGTGTTGTCCCGCGCACTCTTGCTCCGGTTGCGCGCGATGGCGGCGCGCACCGCGGACGGGTCGCTCAGGACCGGAATGATTTTGACAGGATCGTTCCCTCCCGACAGCCATTCATCTTCGAAGGCGTAGTTGGAGAGCACCGCCGACATGAGGTACACGTGCTGTTTCCCGCAGAAGAGCGGGAAGACGCAGTGCTTATCCAGCAGCGAGTCCGGAAACATTGATTGGCCGGGCGCCTCCTCGGGATTGTAGGCGTGATGTCCGGTCGCAATCCGCATGATGGCCACTCCGTAGTGGCGCGGCAAAAACTTGAGGTCGTCGAGATTCGTTAGCTGCTTCTTCTCGTTCTCCTCGTAGAGACGCTCCATCTTTTCCTTTTCGTCGCCTGACAGGGGGTAATGCTCGATGAACCACTTGAGCACGCCTTTTACATCCGTGCCGGGAGGCGGCACCATGTTTTCGACTGGATTGGTGTCCTCCAGCGGCTTGTAGGCGATACGGGCATGGAGGTCCTTAAGAATGGAATCGTATTGTCCCGCATCGATCACCACCTGAATGGTCAGGCAGCGCGGCACACCCCAAAAATCGTTGGAGGTCGTGCGGCAGTGCGCCATGATCAGCACAGGTCCCACGGTCCCTACGGGCACCCACGGGTCACTGGTGCGGGGATTCCGTCCCAGCGTGCGCAGCAGCGTTTCCGCAGGAATCGAACAGGTGCTCCGGGGCAATTTTACCGGCAGCAAATTCGAGGAAATGGCCAGTGCCTCAATATCGGTGGAAACGTGTCCGCTCCTGGAAGGGTGCGGGGAAACGGGTTCCTCCGCCGCCGGCCGCTCGTCCGCACGGTAGGGCGACAGAGTTCCGTTGGTTCCATTCGTTCCGTGACCCGCACCGGAAGCCACCTGGCTCCAGAAGTTGTCTTCGAGGCTCGACGCCGGGGTGGAACGGGAGGCCGCTGTTGAAGCGGGCTCGGGAGGCAAGGTGGTTGGCGAGGCAGATCGCATATACAGGGTATGGAGAATTGCCGGGACGCATCAGCCGGCTCCTTCCGGTTTGTAGCCGGGGGGGAAAGTGTAGGGCGTGTTCCTCATGTCGTTTCCGTTGTCATATTTCAGACCGGTTCCGGACTGTCCCCGCTTGAGGAGTTCGAAACTTTTTCCGTTCCATCGTATTCTGAGATCGGAACTGTTGGAGGAAACTCTGGGATCGTAATTCGGATTGAAGAAAGGGGAGCCCGCTTTGTTGGGAGCTCCATTGCTCAAATTGGGAAACCGGTACTGCAGGCTTCTCAGCACAGCATACTCGTCGTTGGTTCCCGTCGCGCTCGGTGCTGTGGGAAACTTCCAGCATTCCTGGGAGTACTTCATGACGGCGCCATTCAATGCCTCCACGTGATCCATCGCCACTGTTTCCTCAGAGGCATTGCGCACATTTGAGTAAATCGGGATCGCCACGCCGATGAGAACACCCACTACCGCAATCGTCACGATCAGCTCCGCCAGCGTGTAGCCTTTGCGTTCCGCCCCGAAAGACGGACGGCTTTGATGGACTCGCAATGAAAGCATGTGCGGCATTTCTCCAGGGTTCAATAGTAGATCGGGTCCTGCGCCTGCCCGTTTTGCCGTTTGATATCCACCCGTCCGTCCGGCGTGGCAGGCATCGTGTAGATGTAGCCGGTGGGCACGTAATCAGAGAGCTGGGTGGGGGCGTAAGCCAGGTAGCCTTTCACCAGGTCGAATTTCGCGCCGTCGTTACTTGCTCCCGTCCACGAACTGCCGGCGTTGGCCCGCCCGTTTGCCTGGATGTATTGGCTGATGGCGCTGTTCAATGCCTCCGCGCGTCCAATGGCGAAGTTTTCCTCTGCATCCCGGCGGGACTGCACGACATTCGGAATGGCGATAAAGACGAGAATGCCAATGATCGCTACGGCAGCGAGCACTTCGACAAGGGAAAAGCCGGACGTTTTAGATGGATTGCGTTTCATGAGGTGAGGCGTCACTGCTGAATGTTTCGATCAGGGCTCAAGCTGAACTTTCGGATAGGAGGAAGTGCCCCAGTTGGGCAGCGTGAGGTATTTGTTCACGTCGCGCATGGCCTGCGAAGTGATTCGCGCATTCCCGTTATCCACTTCGAATGACCCCTGCGTGGACTCGTCGAGATAATTCTGAAACAGGGCGTAGCGGGCACCGGTGGTGGAAGTGGCGTTGTAGGCGGCCATCACCTGGGCGACCGATGCTCCAGGCTTGTTAGAGGCGGTTACTTTTCCAATCTCGTGGTTCACCCAATGGTTTACTGCCTCCTGAACGACGGCGAGTTGCTGTCGCGCAACCACGTCCCGCGAATCCTGCGCAGCGTTCGAGATGTTGGAGATCACCAGCCCGGCAAGAATGCTGATGATGGCGATCACCAGCAGCATCTCGACGAGAGTGAAAGCTCGTTTCAGAGTTTTGGGTATCATGGAGGGTTAAATGCGGGGAGTGGGCAATGGTGTAGAGGGCAGGGCTTCGGGGCACTTTACCATCATTGCAAGGTTTATCAAGAATTTCCATATAATTAATAATCTCCCGGCCTGCATCCAAATTCCCGCAGGGGACGTGTAAGGCGACATCCGGCGTTTATTGAACCCCGGGCTGCTGTGCGCGGGCGGCGAGTTCCTTTGACCTCACATCAATTTCCTCCCGGTGGGCCGCTACCGCGTCGCGGGCCGTCAACAGTGGCCACGCCGGGATCATGCCGGAACTGGACCGGTCGAGACGGAACTTCTCGGGCATCCTGGTGCGCAGGGTTTCAATCACTTTATCCGCCCATTCGAGTCCCTTGGCGCTGCCATGAGTGTAGGCGGTGGCCCAAATCATCCACTGGTAAGATCTGAGGATGCTGTCACTCAATCTGCCGGCATCAAACTTACGGCCAGGATGGCGCCGGTTGAATTCCGCCATACCGTTTGCGATCGAGAGAATCTTAAAATGCAACTCTTTGACTCCCTGCAAGTTGTCGGAATCAATGGCAACGGCTTGCAACTGAGTCATGGCCCGGTCATTCAACGGATATTGCTTCAGGGCGTCCCGTGCGAGATCCCCGCGGTCCGACCAAACCTGGGTGCGTTGAATTGAGAGAATGATCCAAACGGCAGCGAGAGCAGCTCCCGTAAGGAGCGGGAAGCGGTGCATGCGGGGAAACCGCGCAGCCACGGCGACGATGGCGACCCCCACCATCAGCATCACCCATGGTATCGCGGGATAGGCACGGTATTCCACCATCTGCTCATCATTGACGTAGCCAAACCGCATGAGCAGCGGCAGGAGAGCGAGGAGCACCAGCAAAGCCCAGCCGCGAAGAATGCCGGGGCCGCGGCGGATAATCACGACGAATGCGCTCAAAGTGAGCAGCGCTCCCGCCACCAGGCCTGCCAGGGCTCCCATGTCCTGTCCCGGAGTTGACCAGGGAACGTGGTGATCACTGCATAATCCCACCGGCACCAGGCACTTGGCGAGATACACCCAAAGTAAACGGCCCTGGGTCCAAATGTGAGAGGGGTAGCGATCCCCCCAGAATTCCAATTGATGCCGCACCACTCCGCCGTAGTTCCAAACCAGGACCACTGTCGCAGCAATGGTCAACGAAACCACCAGCTTCATGTGTTTCGTTAACCAATTCAAATTCACCGCTCCTGCTTTTCCTTCAATGGACGGAGACCGCATCCGGAACAGCGCAAGAATCGCCACCCACAAAACGGCGAGCGCCATTCCTGGAAAGTAGGACAGTGTTGCTCCCGCCAGTCCTCCAATTGTCAGGGCGGCGGCTCCGCGGCCGCCATCTTTCAGCCATTTCGAAGCGCCGGCGACGGCCATCATTCCAAACATTCCCACGGTCAAGCTGTTCAAACACTTAGCATAATTGACCGGCTCGGAACAAAGCGGATGACACGCGAACAGAACGGCTCCGGTCAGCGCCGCGATGGAACGTTCCCGGTCAGTGTTCAGCAGACCGGTCAGCGCGAGAACATTTCGCCCGGCAAGCCATGCAAAGCCGGCTGTTCCCAAATGAAAAAGAAGATTCCACAAATGGTACAGCCATGAGGCTTCCGCGGGATTGGAAACGAGGCGTTCGCTGAGCGCAAAAAAGCAAACCGGTATGATCTGAGTGGCGGTCACCACCTGGACTTCCGTCGTGGCCTGCCCCGTTTTGAATGCGGGAATCCCCGGCAATTCATAACGCCGGGGAGCGGGCTCCTTCCCATTCGAGTGCAGGATGAACGAAAAATCGTCCATGTAAAAATCCGCCCTCAGGCAACCCGCAAACGCAAGCAACCCGGCCAGTAAAATCAAAAGCCAACCCGGAGACACCGCTCTTCGCTCTTCGCCCGGGGATAGGGAGGGACTGTCAGCCAAGGAGGGGGGTGCTGACGGCTTTTTGGAATTTACGGTCATTCCAAATATTCGCAGAAAATCGCGAATACGCAACCTTTTACGTTCCAGAAGTAATCACCATTGAATCCGTTGCGGCATCGTAAGCGAGTCGCCGAAGCACGTCCCTCAACTCCGCCGCGGCAAGAGCGTTGATCCGAAAACGGCATGTGGACATGATGCCGGATCCATTTTTCCCTTCCACCAATTCGAGGACCTTTCCCCGCACATCGTAGGTTTCGCTCACAAACACGGCACCGGCCGCCCGGGCCTCCATGTAGGTATGTGCGATCATTTGAGCGTTCCGCGTGGTCTTTGCGTCGGCTCCTTCATTGACGACCCTGACTAAACTCGGAAGCGCAATCGACGCGATGACTCCAATCACCGCCATTCCGATCAGCAACTCAATCAGGGAGAAAGCACATTTGAAACGCTTCATGCTGCCAACTCTATCTGGATTTACCAGAATCGCCAGCAGATTATTATAATTGCCACTAAAAAACTAGATTTTTCTCATTTTTGAAGCTGATCAGCACGTGCTTCCCAATTGAGGATTGTTTTCGCGCACTGGCGACGGCGAATCTGGATCACCGAAATCACCCCAGCGACCTTGAGTAGAGAGCGCCCCCTCTCTAACCAGCACGTTATCCGGCTGGTCTAACAGAACCCGGTATCAGCAACTCCCACTACGGAGCCATCAAAAGATTTCCTTCGTTTGGCGGTCCCGCCAAAGTTGGGACGATGCGTGATGATGCTTCCGCAACCTGCGTCGCCTCCATGGGCACATAAAATATACTATCGAAGTACTTTCCACTGCCTGTGATACCCGGAGAGGTGGTCAGCGCGGTAATGGCGTCACTTGCACTGGCGTAACTCGTGGAATTGCCGGCCGCCCTCGCCGCATTGAAAGTGCTCACCAGATTTTGGGCATTCCGCTCGGCTTTCGCGCTATCAGCCCTGCCAAAAAGTCCCGACATGGCAGGAATCGCAACGGCGGTGATCACGCCAACAATGGCGATAACCACTAGAACTTCAGCCATTCCGAAGGCAGCTTTATAAGTTTTCATTCAGGTAGACTACTCCTAGCACATATTTCCACGAATTTCCAGCAAATTCAAGAAGAATCGTGCAAATTTCACTTGACGAGGCGCGTGTCGCGGTTGCAAAAAACCCCCGCCAAGCGAACCTGGCGGGGGCCGAAGAGACGAACGAGTCGAGATTACTCGATGATGGCGAGCGTCAGGTCGTTGCCGGATCCCACCGCAGTGATGAGGTCGTCAGCGAGACCCACTTCGGTCGCGTCCATGGCGACGTAGAACTGGCTGGCGGCGAACTGGCCGCCACCGTTGATGCCAGGGCTGGTCGTGATCGCGGAGATCGCCGTAGCGGTCGTGTAAGAAGTCGTGTTACCAGCAGCGCGGGCAGCGTTGAAGGTGGACACGATGTTCTGCGCGTTACGGGACACCTTAGCGGAGTCAGCCTTGCCGAAGATACCGGACATCGCAGGAATCGCGATGGCGGCAATCACGCCGATAACGGCGATGACGACGAGGAGTTCCACAAGGCTGAAGCCCTTCTTGTTCATTTTCAGGTTTTTCATTAGTGTTATAGTCTGTTGTTGTGTTTGGTATGGTGGGTATGGACGCGCAAACCATATCACCGTCCTCTCACGCCGTCAATATAATTTCCATATTTTTTATCTTTTTTGGCACTCAAGCGCACGGAATTGCCTCCGTGGACGTTAAGAACCCGGGAAAATGCCATTTTTCCGTATCGCCTTCGTATGATCTCCGGGCTTTGCCGGGTGGCGAAGGGTCACTTCAAGAGTCCAAGCAGCGGCTGCGGATACACGCCGAACAGCACCGTGAAGATGATGAGTCCCACGATGGTGTACTTAAGAAGCGGAGGAACCGGAATCGCCGGGGCCTCCGCCGGGGAGGCGGCGTTCCAGTACATGTTCCGCAATACCTTCAGGTAGTAGTAAAAGCCCGCCGCTGCGCCCGCGACGGCGATCCCGAGAACCAGCCATTGGCCGGAACCGGCGGCGGCAATGAAAACGAAGAACTTCCCGAGAAACCCTGCGGTTAGCGGAACGCCGGCGAGGGATGCCACACCGATGAGCATCGCGAAGGCGAGAAACGGGGAGCGCCGGTGCAGGCCATCGAACGCCCGCAGGTCATCGCTGCCGCTGGTGCGGTTCACCATGACCAGAACCGCAAAGCAAAGGAGGGTCATCCCAAGGTACGCCGCCATGTAGAAGGCAATGATCTGGGCCGGGGTCAAATCGCTGCTGCCGCCGTTCGAAGAAAGGGCCAGCACCAGGAATCCTGCATGGGAAATGGACGAATAGGCCAGCAGGCGCTTGAAATTCGTCTGCGGGATGGCAGCCAGATTCCCGAGCAGGAGCGTCGCTGCCGCCACCGCCACGAGCAGAGCTCCGCAGGTGGTTCCCAGGGCGGGCGAAGCAAGAAAAGGTGCCACGAGCCGTCCCGCCACGACAAAGCCTGCCGCCTTGGAACCCACCGAAAGAAACGCTGTCACCGGTGTCGGCGCTCCCTGATACACGTCCGGCACCCAGAAATGGAACGGAACCGCCGCCACTTTGAAGCTCAGCGCCACCAGGATCAGGGCGAACGCGAACAGAGCCGGAGTCTTCTCCACCTGTGCTGAACTGAGCACCGTGCCGATTTCCGCGAGATTCGTCTTCCCGGTCACGCCGAAGAGCCACGCCAAGCCATAAACCAGAAAGCCCGTGCTCAAGGCTCCCAGGATCAGATATTTCACGCCCGCCTCCAGAGATCCCACGTTTCGCCGCATGAACGCGACCATCACATAAAATCCGATGGTGGTCAGTTCAAGGCTCAGGAAAATGGTGGAGATATCCGTGGCCGACGCCATCCACATCATTCCGGCGCAGATGAAAACCGGGAGACAGAAAAACTCCCCGATCGCCGGTCCGCCCCCTGCCCTTGCACTGAATTTCTCCAGAACCGGCACGTAATTGAGGCTCAGGATGAGCACCACGCAGGTGCAGACGAGCGAAAGGCCTTTATAAAAGAGCGCCAGCTTGTCGTCCGCGTAAAACTGCCAGATGGGGCAGTCTCCCGATTCATGGGGCTTCACCAGAAACAGCGAGAGGAAAATCAAGGCCAGCCCGCCCAGGGCACCGTATCCCACTAGCCGCTTGCGCCGGGCACAGGTAAACGCCTCCCCCATGAGGAGCACGAGACCGAGCACCACGACTGCGATTTCCAGATAGTAAGCCGGCATGAGAGTGAGAAATCTTAGCGGGAGGCAGGAGCGAGGGTTTTGACGACCGGATTGATCGCCTTCAACAGCGTGCCCGGGAAAAACCCGACCACCAGCAGGGCTGCGACAAGCGTAAGAACAGGAAGACGGGAGACAGAATCCATGTCCGCAGCGCCGGCACTAACCGGAGAAGGCTCCCCTTTGAAGACCGCACGGTAGGCCCGCAGCATGTAAACAGCGCTCATCACCACTCCCCAAAGGGCGAAAATGGTCGCCCATTGGGTCCACCCGAGGCAATGCGCAGGCTTGTTGGCAAATCCGCCGAAGAAAATGTTCACTTCACCCGCAAAATTGGCAAATCCCGGCAGTCCGATGGAAGCAAAGGCCGCCATCCCGAACATCAAGCCCATGAACGGGGCCGTTTTCGCCAGACCGCCGAGCCGGTGATACTGCAGCGTGCCCGTCTGTTGTTTCACCGCGGTGCTGAGTGCGAACAGGAGCGCGATGCTGACCCCGTGGGCAAACATGAGAAGAATCGCCCCGGCGTAACCAATGTCCGTGCCGCTCACGATGCCGAGGAAGATATAGCCCATGTGCATCACCGATGAGTTGGCGAGGGTCATGTCCAGTTCCCTTTGAGCAATGGTTACCAGGCCGATAAAAAGGATATTCCCCAGCAGCAGGACGATCAGCAGGTGCTGAATCCACTCCGCCGAGTGACCCAGCGGCAGCATGGGAACAGCCACCCGCAGCAAACCGTAGAGCCCGAATTTCTTCAGCACACCCGCATGCAGCATGGTCACCGGGGCCGGCGCCGCGGCATAGGCCGGGGCTGCCCACGAATGAAACGGAAAGAGCGAGATCAGCACGCCGAAGCCGAGAAGAAGCACCAGGTAAATGTGTTCCTGCGTCCCTGCATCGATCGAGCCCGCCGCAGTCCGCAGTTTCTCCATATCGAAAGTCATCGCTCCACCCTTCGCGGCCGCCACCACCAGCCATGCAAGCCCGGCCAGCACGACAAGGCTGCCCAATCCCAGATAAACCGTGATCTTCCATGCCGCCTCTTTGTGATTGCCCGTCCCGCGCATCCCAATCATCAGGAAAGTGGGGATCAGCGCCAGTTCATGGAAGGCGAAGAAGAACACCAGATCCCGGGCCACAAACGCGCCCATCGCCCCCGCCGCGATCAACAGGCTGCTGGCGTAATACATTCCCTCGCTTCCCTGCTTTGCAGGCTTCACCCAGACGGCGGCGAAGGTCACGATGACCGTCAGCAGCACCATGACGAGGCCCATGCCGTCGATCCCGACACTGAAAGCCATCTCCGGGGAAACCAGCACTGTTCTCGCCACCTTGTTGGCAAACTGGTAACCCGCTTCTCCATAATTGAACACCGAAGCCAGCCATAGACCGATCACCAGATTCAATGTTGCCGCGCCAATCGCCGTCGTCCGCGCAGGCGCTCCAAAAGCCATCGCCACGGCGGCTAAAATGGGCAGGAAAATCAGGAGGTCGAGCGGACTCAAAGCGGAACTGATGTCGTTAGTGTTGCCCCGGCCGTTCCAGCGGGGGAGTGTGCCCACTTATTGAAGCAACCCCAGGACGGGCAAGTGCATTTTGTGAAAACTTTCACAAGCTCGCACGGCCCGGAATTTGGATTTCGTCATTTCCGGCTGCGTGAGGGCCTTTGCCTTAACAACATTCGGGACCGAACTTCGCTCACGCGCCAGCCGGCTTTCCGTAAAGCTGCGGATTGAGCGCGGGATCGTTATACATCTTGAACTGATAGTACACGGAAAACGTCCGCCGCTTCTCCGCCACATCCTCCAGCAATTCCCAAAGGCACTGCGTGAGATCCCGACGCTGGCGCTCGATGCGCTCCAGCTTTTCCCAGCACGCCTCGCGGTGCGCCTGGCTTACGTCAGGGCGCCGCGTTTCCTCCCGCATGTGGTATTCCTTCAGCGCCAGAATGGACAGCCGGTCGATGATCATCCCTGGCGTCTCGGAATTGCGCGGCACGCCCGATTCCGCCGGCTGGAGTTCTGCGATGAGCGCCTTGTCCATCTCCTCGATGAAATTGTTCCGCTCCTGGTTGAACCGGTCGATGGCGCGCTTTGCCTGGTGCACGCGCTCGCTGCCGAGATCATCGCGCCGCGCGATGTCCTCCTCGTGCCACAGCTCAAAATTGCACCGGTGGTTTTCCTGCACCAGACGCGCAAAGCCCTCTCCTTCAGCCATGGGCGGCGAGGCGTGCCACTTAGCCGTTAGCATGGCTTGATTCACGGAAACTTCGAAGGCATCGATAATCATAAAATGCGGTGAATGGTCACGCTTGCAGAGACACGCGGCGGGCGCAAGTCTTCAGCACCCGACCATCACCGTGACCTCTCTGGAACTCTACGATCACCAGTCCGCACTCCCGCTGGATATGGAACGTCTGTTCCGCGCGGCTTCGGATGCATTGCCGCTCGTGATGGTGAATGCCGGCCCGCATCCCTCCGTTCTCGACGACCTGGACGAAATCGAAGTGTCCTTCATCGACGATGCCGCCATCTCAGGTGTCCACGCCGAGTTTCTCAAGGACGCCACGCCCACCGACGTGATCACCTTTGACCACGGCGAAATTTTGATCAGCACCGAAACCGCCATGCGCCAGGCCGCGCAGGGTTCCCACACTCCGCAGCGTGAATGCGCCCTCTATATTATCCACGGCCTGCTGCACCTGAACGGCCACGACGACCACAGCCCGGAGGAGTTTGCGTCGATGAAGAATCTGCAGGAGTTGATACTGCATCAAGTGTGGCCGGAGGCGGCGTGAGGAAAACTTCAAACATCAAAATTCAAACTCCAAAGAAGCCTCAAGCTTCAAGCCTCAACGGACGTTCCACCGTGGAGTGCTGAAGGCTTGGAAATTGAAGTTTGCCTTCGGCTGTCTCCGCTTCGCTCCGGCTCTTTGATGTTTGAAGTCAATGCGGGGCGCAAAAGCAGAGCGACTCTGGCGCGACCGGGTCGCTTTTGCCCGCGCCGAAGAAACCCAAAGCGAGTGGCCTGAAGGATACACTACCTCACATCACTCTACCCCGGCTCTCCGGCGCATCTGAAAACCGGTGAGAGTTCAGACTGGATTGTCCGAATGAACAGGCGAAGCCCGTGGACTGCCTGCTTCCGGATTCGGGAATCCATTGAAAAAGCGGATGAGTTTGCGGACCACCTGGCGGCCCATGGAAATTGTTCGAACGGAAAGGCGAATCCCGTGGACTGCGGCAGCCTGCTGCCGCTGTTAGGGCCGCAGCCTGCTGCGGCGCGCTGGACGTTGACAGGAGAATGACGTCTGGCCGGCACCGGATGCCCGGCAGCCACCGACCCGCCACCCCGGCAGCAGGGCTGCCGCACACGACAGCGGCAGCAGGCTGCCGCTGTCCACGGCGCTTCGCGCTTCCGGATCCAGGAACCTGGTTGGCTGGACGCTGACATGAGTAAACGGCCCATTTTCCAAAAAGACATGCCGTTGTTTTCGTTGGAAGCGTTGTTTTCTCCTCCGGGGAAAACATAGCGGATTGAGGATGCGGGCGTTTGGCGGTTTAACATGCGGACTGTCCTAACGTCGTCACCGCACAACAACGGTCAGTAGAGATCTGTGACGCAGCCCAGTCGCTTTCGCCTCCCTCGGATTCAGCGAAAGCGGGTGGCCTTCGGCACACTCACTCTCTACTGACATTCCCGTGACGAACAACATCCTGCGGGAAATGCAGGTTTACCGGGATATACGACCACCCGGAATACCCGGAATACCCGGAATACTGTCTGCCGGCGGAGGTTTTCCGGGTATTCCGGGTTTTCCGGGTCCCTGTATTTTGAAAATCAAAGCGCCTTGATCCACTTTTGCGGACATCCGCCTTTTGATCCTGCCGGCACATCGGACACCTGCAGGCGTGAGGGATACATGCGGGCAAGGAGCTGCCATTCGTCCTTTTGGAATCCATAAGGGAGGCGAGCATTGCGGCATTGCGCTCCACATTTTTTTCCCGGCATTTGAAGCTGACGACGCGCACCTTTTGCAGCGGCCGCTCGTTCCACTCCCATTCTTCGAGTCTGGCGCGTTGAAGCGCATACAGGGCGCAAAGATGGTCCTGGTGGCCTCGCTCCTGCCGGTACCGCTTTCCGCGATGCCCGGCAGATGCAGATTCCCGCGGCAGCGCATCGTACCGCCGCAATGAAGCTCGAGGCCTGCACCCAGCGCCATGCTGTGCGCCGCCAGTCAATGGTGCGGTGAGCGTCACATGGCTGTTGGAGGCCAATGCTCCGGATTCCGCCATGCGCTGCATAAAGTCAGGCAATGCCTGTACCGGAAACGGAGGGGGCGGCTGCACAGCCGGCTCCTCCGCAGGCTCATTTGGCAAGGCTGGCGGAGAGTACAGCGGTACCATTCGGAAAGCGCTGACAACCGTCGGCGCTGTACAGGCATCACCAGGGAAAACAGTAATGTTTTCCATATCAAAAAAAGGGAAATGTGTGAATAAAAGATGCAGGAATAAGCAGCGCGATGCTGTCAAACAGCCACGGCGATTGTGCCGGCGCATATAGATGTTAGGGGCGGAATCCTCCGGCAGCAGGGCCGTCCCGGCCTTGAGAGTAACCGCTGATGACAAACAGCCGCCGCCACCTCATGGCGCGTAAGCAAACGCGGTTCAGAAGCGGCGGAAGGGACGATATGGAGTGTATCTTGCATCGGATGCATCATCCGGGCAAATGGCATAAACACAAGGATAAAATCACATATAAATATCACACAACATATTGTGAACCAATGGATCATATTGGGATACAATGGGAACCAGCAGGACACAATATGTGACTACATAATGCGGGTGCCGTCCATTCATGCATGCACTGGCGCGGCAGAGCCGTAGCAAGGCCGTCCCGGCCTTGTGAGCAAACGCCGGACAGGCTGACAGCAACGAACGTCACTCCTCAAGGCCGGACGGCCTTGCTACGGGTTCTTCTGACATCACAAACGAGACACCGAACGTCCGGTGTATGCGGCAATACACAAATTGACGGCCGCGCCCTCCGTGCACACCGCTTTTTTCAAAATACGACCACCCGGAAAACCCGGAATACCCGGAAAACCCCTCTGCGGGGGAGGTTTTCCGGGTATTCCGGGTATTCCGGGCCGGTGTATTTCCGGAATTGGCACCCTCTGAGCGAACAACGAACAGACTTGCGATGATACTGGCCAAGCGGTCACATTGAAGCGCTGGACAAAGGTAGAGCGACTGTGGCGCAGCCCGGTCGCTTTTGTCTCTCCCGCGGTGAGCTCAAGCGACTCGGCTGCGCCAGAGTCGCTCTACATTCGCGCCGTGAGCTTGCAAAGCCTTCTGCGGAATTGCGCGAGCGCGTTTTGCTTTGGTTCCGGCCTGGGACACCGGAAGGCACAGCAGGCACGACGCCGTGACGCAGTGACGCACTAAATCACACTTTTCCCCCAAACCCCATCCCCGCTCCCGGACGTAAATCCGAAAGCCCGCCTTGCCCGCTTCCCTGCTTCAGGGCAACAGTTCCGCTATGTCTTCTCCCGCCACGCTTCGCCGTCCTGAACTCCTCGCTCCTGCGGGGAACATGGAGTGTGCCCGCGCAGCAGTGGCGAATGGCGCGAATGCGATCTATTTCGGCATGCCGCGCTTCAATGCACGCCTGCGCGCGGACAACTTCACCGAAGAGGCGCTGCCGGAGCTCATGCGCTTTCTGCACACAAACGGCGTGCGCGGATTCGTGGCCATGAACACGCTCGTCTTCACCGGCGAGTTGGAAGCCGCGGAGCAGCAGTTGAAGCTGCTGGAGGCCGCGGGCGTGGACGCCATCATTGTGCAGGACATTGGCCTTTCCGTGCTGGCCCGCGCTGTGGCGCCGAATCTGGAACTGCACGCCAGCACGCAGATGACCATCACCTCGCCGGAGGGCCTCGCGCTCATGAACCGGCTCGGGCTCGATCGCGCGGTGCTCGCGCGCGAACTGAGCCTGAGGGAGTTGGAGCGTTTTCGCGACCAGCCCGTGCCGCTGGAGGTTTTCGTGCACGGCGCGCTGTGCGTGGCTTATTCCGGCCAATGCCTCACCAGCGAGAGCCTCGGCCAGCGCAGCGCAAATCGCGGCGAATGCGCGCAGGCCTGCCGCATGCCCTATCAGTTGGTGGTGGACGGCGAATTGAAGGAACTCGGCGACCGCCGTTATCTGCTGAGCCCGCAGGATCTCGCCGCCGTGGAGGAGATCCCGCGCCTCATCGACCTCGGCGTCGCCAGTTTTAAAATCGAAGGCCGTCTCAAATCCGCGGAATACGTGGCCGCCGTGACCCGCGTGTATCGCAAGGCCATCGATGCCGCGCTGAATGCTGCCTCGTCTCCTGTGACACCGGAGGACCGCTATGAGCTGGAGATGACCTTCAGCCGCGGACTCTTCACCGGCTGGATGCACGGCGTGGATCACCAGCGACTCGTGGGCGCACGCTTTGGAAAAAAACGCGGGGCCTTTGCCGGCCGCGTGCGCGCCGTGGGACGCGACTGGGTGGAGCTCGATCGTGCCGGCGCATGGCTCAAGCCGGGCGATGGCGTCGTGTTCGACACCGGCGGCGACACGGACAACGAGCAGGGCGGACGCGTTTTCGAAATGTCAGGAACACGCCTCACCTTCCAGCGCGGCAAACTCAATTTCGATCAAATCAAACCCGGCGACCGCGTGTGGAAAACCAGCGATCAGGCGCTCGACAGCCGACTGCGCTCCACGTTTTCCGGCGACATCACGCCGCGCCAAAACGCGCCGCTCCGCCTCCGCGCCACGGGCCGTGCGAATGAATCGCTGCGTCTGCGCGAGGAGGGCACGGGCATCGAAGTCGTGTCCGCCATGCCGCTGCAAACCGCGGAGAAGCGCCCGCTCACCGCGGAAAGCCTGCGCGACCAGTGGAGCCGTCTCGGTGGCACGCGCTTCTTTGTCAAGTCCCTGGAGACGGACTTGCAGGGCCCGCTGATCGTCCCTGTTAGTGAACTCAACCGCATGCGGCGCGAATTGGTCACAAAGCTGGAAGCCGCCTCCGTGGCCGCTCCTCGCCCCGCCCATGGCTCTCTGCACGCCATGCAGCGGGAGATCGCAGAGATTCCCCGCGAGTCCCCTGCCCCGGAGCTCACCGTCCTCTGCCGCAGCGTGGAGCAATTGCACACCTGCGCTGCGGAGGGCGTGCGCCTTGCTTATCTCGATCTCGAAGACATCCGCGGATATGCCGCCGCCGTGGAGTGGGTGAAGGCGGAGTCGGATATGCAGATATTTCTCGGCACGCCGCGCATTCAAAAATCCGGCGAGCAGGGATTCTTCAAACTCATCGAGCGCGCGGAGCCACACGGTGTTTTGGTTAGGAACTCCGGCGGCATCGCCCACTTCTGCGCCGCCGGCATCGCCACCGTGGGCGACTTCTCTTTGAACGTCGCAAACCCTCTCACCGCCCGCTGGCTGCGCGAGCAGGGCCTGCAGCGGCTCACCGTTTCCTACGACCTCAATATCGAACAGGTGCTCGACCTCCTCCGCGCCGCCCCGCCGCAGTGGTTCGAACTCACGATCCATCAGCATATGCCCATGTTTCACATGGAGCACTGCGTCTTCGCCGCCTTCATGTCCACCGGCTCCAGCTTTCTCGACTGCGGCCGCCCCTGCGAATCACACACGGTAAAACTGCGCGACCGCGTCGGCATGGAACATCCGCTCAAAGCCGACGTCGGCTGCCGCAATACTCTCTTCAACGCCATCCCCCAAACCGGTGCCCGCTATTTCCACGATCTTCACACCGCCGGCCTCCGCCGCTATCGCGTGGAATTGCTCACCGAAAACGCCGCCGAAGTGCGCCGCACCCTAACCGCCTACCGCCGCCTGCTTTCCGGCGCCACAAGCGGCGAGGAACTGGTTAGGGAATTGAAGGCCCATTCACAGCTGGGCGTCACCCACGGCACCCTGCAGACGGAGTGAAAGGGAAAGGACCTTCGCTGAAGACGCGTGGTGGATCGCACCCTCGAAGATTACCGGCGGCGTTCTCTTTTCCGCTCTCATTTGCCTGCCCAGCCTGGACATCTTTTCCGCCCTCGGCGGCATGGCGCTGAAATTGAATGCCATCTCCGGCATTTTGCTCAGCATGACCGACCGGCCTCACCGCGCTCCTCATGGCGGGATTCACCCCGCTCGTGCGGGTATTCGGACAAAGCACGGATCGCTCAGTTTCATCGGTGGCCTCATGCTGGCGATCTGGCTGTTTTCACTGCTCTTCGGCATGAAACTGCTCATGAAGTGTTCCCGCGCTCCTGGCCTAACGGATGCCGTGCATCTGTGGATCTGGTGCGCCATGTTCGTCCTCGTCACCCTGCAAATGAGTTGTGCTCTGCGGCCCATCCTCGGCAAGTCCGACAAATTCCTCCCCACGGACAAAAAATTCTTCCTCCAGCACTGGGCCGACAGCATCCAGGAAGACAAACTCCGCCCGCAGCAAACCGCCTCAGCTGTGGACTGACCGCGGACCGGCCGTATGGCGGATAGCGATCCGTCTTACTTTTGGTTGCATCCGCGCCCTCCGCGTGTCAAAAATCCCGCGCCTCAGAAATCTCTGACGTGCCGGCATGGCGGAATGGTAGACGCGGCGGATTCAAAATCCGCTTCCCGAGAGGGAGTGAGGGTTCGAGTCCCCCTGCCGGTACCTGCTGACAACGGGTAAATTAAGAAGACAAGCGCTCCCAATAGAGCTGGGAAATGCGGTCGGTGTAGGCAGATTGTATGCAAAATCGGAAGGGATCGAATCAGGGCTCCAGGCGTCAGAAAGCTATCGTTGCGGGAGAAGCCCGCAGTGGTAGATGGCAGCCAATAGATGATCCGGTGTCACTCTTTAACGATCCTGACGCGGAAGAATTGCTGAGTGCCGGCGCTGGGATAGACGCCAGGGTTCAGGGATGTCCAGTTTTTGAGATCATCGCTGGCTTCGAGGATGACACGCCAGTTGCTGCCCGCCTCGATCGGAATGCCGGCGGCGGTGCTGGCGGTACCGGCGCGGGTGACAGCGTAGGTGGCGAATCCTTTGCTCCCAAAACCGACTCGAATGCGCAAGCTGGCAGGCCCCGCGACATGGGTCCCTTCGTTGGCTACGTATTCCTCCTCGCCGATCTTTACGTATGACACGGTGCTGCCAACCACTGACAGTATCTCGACGCTGTCGCCCTGCTTTATCTCTAAAGGCGCAGAGTAGGTGTTGTCTGCGGGGATGGTGCCTTTGACGGTGATGGTAATTTTTTCCCCAAAAGCGAAGGGGGTGACGATGAGGAGGAGTAAAAGGGCAAGGAGTTTCATAACGCTTTCGATGCTGCGGAGAAACGGGTGCAGACGTCAACTTCCGCACTTCCGGCAAGCCGGTAGTGCTGACGAGCCGCGGCGCTGCGGAAAAACCGTGCTGCATTGCCGTCAAGTTCAGAGCAGCCGCCGTAGTTGCCCAAAACATTCCCCGCCTTACTTCAACGGTCCCGGATCGAGTCCCGTCGTAAGGCTTATTCCCGCCTTCTTCACCCCCTCCGCCGCGCGCGGTGACGCAAAGCCGCTCAGCGCGATGACGTGACCTTTGCCGGTGAATCCCGGAATTTTGGCCTCTTTAAAACGCGTGACGAAATCAGCGGCGCGCTCGGTCCACGAGGCGTAGTCCCACTCCAGCGCGAGCACCAGACGCCCATCCTTCGTCCATGTGACGGGCAGCACGTCAAACGCACCCACAGCATGCAGCGGCGTGTCGTTGGCATGGACGTGGGCGAGGATGCGGGAGGTCTCCACAAAAAACAAAGCGTCGGCTTCGTCGTCGGACTGCTGGTTCGCGAGGTCCACCAGAACGAAAACGCTTTTCACCCCTTTCAGTTCATTGAGGTTCATCACGAACGCCGTCTGTGCACTGGGTGAAAACGCCGGATTCCCCAGGAAGTTCTCCGCCAGCGCGGTGTCGCACCCAAGGCTCTTGAGGATGCCTTCATTCATAATGCGCAGATCGGCGGGACTCTTGTCACGCAGCACGGCATTGAAGTTGGTGGTAACTCGCGCGGCGGTGAGAACGTTCGCTATATCGCCGCCGGCCGGCAGCGTGGCGATACGAAAGGTGGCCGATCCGGCGAAAGTGGTCCATGCGTGGCCGTTGAGTTCCTTTTGCAGCACCGGGTTGCTGGAATACGGGTCCACTCCCAGCTTTGACGCCAGTTCGCGCTTGGCTTTGGAAAACCCTATCATCTGTTTGGTGGTGCTGTCCTCGTAAGGATTCTTTTCCCGGCCCTGCGCGGCGTTTTTGATGCTGTTGCCCGCACGCCCCACCATTTTGAATATGCCTTTCGGAATACCGGTCACTGTTTTCACGGGATTCTCTATCAACCCCCTGGCCGCTACCAGCGGGCTTTTGGCTGCGGCCTTGAGAGCCGCCTTGTATTCATCCGATTTCGAAATGCCCCGCAACTCGCGAATCGCCGCCACTTCGCGAATCCGTCTCGCGAGAAGGGCATTGCCCTCGACTTCAAAATTGCCGAATTCCGTCTCGATCAGGTAGGAATTGCGGCCCGCCCACGTAGGGACCTCTTCGTTCACTTTCCACCCCTGACCCGACAAATATTCGGGCCGAAGAATTTCAGATGCTCTCAGCGTGGGCGGGTCTTCAAATCCGGAACCTTGAACCGCCTGCGAAGAAGGCTCGGGCTCCTGAGCTGATGCCGCAAGGAATGGCATCAGACCGAGGAGAAAGAGAAATTTGGCGGAAGTTTTCATAAAGTGAGAGAAGTCGAAGGAGGCTTGCAGTGAAGTTTGAAAACGAGTTTCGGCGTGTGATTCCCCGGCTAACCAAAGTTCTCCGCTCCTCCTGAACGCTGAGACGTAAAGACTTCCCCTGACACCCGCAATTACACCAAAGTGTAATGGAACTCCGGATTTCCCTCGCATCGGCGAACGGCGGAAACCGGGTCGAGCGGCAAAATGCATCTCCACCGCCCCCGGCGACGAAGTTTGCAAATTTTTCGCGACAGACCAAAAAAACGGACGCACCCGCGCGAAAACGATTTATTCTCGCGCACCGTCCTCAACCAATCACCGCCCATCCACCGACCTGGAATGACTCGCCACTCCTCTTCCACGACTTCCGTCGCCCCGTCCTTTAAGGCTTCCTCTGAACCTGCATGGAGCGTGGAGGATGCGCGGGAACTGTACGGATTTGAAGGCTGGGGCCACGGGTTCTTTGGCGTCAACAACGAGGGCGAAACCACGGTGCGCCTCCAAAGCGAAGGAGACTTCGCTGAAGTGAGCCTCATGAAAATTATCCGCGGCCTGCTCAAGAAGAATAAGAATTTCCACCTGCCCGCACTCTTCCGCTTCCCGGATTTGCTCTACGCGCGCATCAAGGAACTGAACGAAACCTTCCGCGAGGAAATCCGCAACCAGGGCTACAAGGGCCGCTACCGCGGCGTGTATCCGGTGAAGGTCAATCAGCAGCAGCAGGTGGTGAAGGAGGTCTGCGAATATGGCCGCAAATACCACCACGGCATGGAGGTCGGCTCCAAGCCGGAACTGCTCGCCGCGCTCGCGTTCATGCACGACCGCGAAGCGCTGCTCATCTGCAACGGCTACAAGGACGCGGAATTCATCGACCTCGCGCTCCAGGCAAAGAAACTCGGACTGAACGTCGTCATCGTGCTGGAAATGCCCCCGGAGCTTCCGCTCGTTCTCGAACGCAGCCGCGAACTCGGCATCGATCCCGTCCTCGGCCTGCGCATCAAGCTCAGCACCAAGGGAAGCGGCCACTGGGCGGAGAGCGCAGGCGACCGCAGTCCGTTCGGTCTCAACTTCAGCCAGACCATCCGCGTCATCGACGAACTCAAGCGCCATGGAAAACTGAAGTGCCTCAAAATGCTGCACTACCATCAGGGTTCGCAGATTCCCAAGGTCTCCACCATTCGTCTCGCCGCTCAGGAGGCCGCCCGCGTTTACACCAATCTCGTCAAAGAGGGTGCTCCCATGGGCCTCCTCAACCTCGGCGGCGGCCTCGCCGTGGACTACTCGGGCCGCAAAGTCGCCGACGAGAACAGCATGAACTACACGCTGCGCGAATACTGCGCGGACCTCGTGGAAGCCGTGCATAAAATCATGGAGGACGCCGGCGTGCCGCATCCGGACATCGTCACCGAGTCCGGCCGCGCTATCGTTTCGTATTACAGTGTCCTGGCTTTTGATATCCTCGATGTAAACCGCATGTCCAACGGCGAACCGCTGCCAAAGCTCCCCCGCGGTTCCTCGGACACCCTGCGCAGCATGATGGAGGTCGTCCACAACATCGACAAACTCGGCGCCACCGAAACCTATCACGATATCATCTTCTACCGCGACGAACTGCTCACCCTTTTCCGCACCGGCCAGGTCAGCCTGCGCGAACGCGCCCTCGGCGACCAGATTTACTGGCACGTTCTCACCGCTGTCTCCGAAAAGCTGGAAGAGGGCACGGAACTCAAAGGCCTGAAAACCCGCCTCGCAGACTTCTACTACGGCAATTTCTCCATGTTCCAAAGCCTGCCGGACGTGTGGGCCATCAATCAATTCTTCCCCGTCGCTCCCATTCACCGGCTCAACGAAGAGCCCACACGCCAGGCCGTCATTTCCGATGTCACCTGCGACTGCGAAGGCGTGCTCAACTGCTTCATGGACGACGCCGGAAAGAAAACCACCATCCCTCTTCACCCGCTGAAGGATGACGAGCCCTACATCATGGGCGTCTTTCTCGTGGGAGCCTATCAGGAAACCCTCGGCGATCTCCACAACCTTCTCGGCGACACTAGCGTCGTCACTGTCCGGCTTAAAAATGGCAAGATCAGCTACAGTCAGCAGCTCGCCGGCGACACCGCCGCCGAAGTCCTCTCCTACCTCGAATACGTCCCGCGCGACCTCCTGAAACGCTTCCGCGCCCTCACCGAAGACCCGCTTTCCGCCAAACGGATCGACGAAGAAACCGCCGAAGCCATCTACAAGAACTACCGGCGAAACCTGAAGGCTTATACTTATTTCAGCAGCTAGGGAGAGCTCCGGTTTCAATCCTAACCGGTCGTCGGGAGGGCACGTCCAAACCTGAATTCCTTCCTATTTTTTGATCTTCCTTTCAAACGATTCAATCAGCTCCTTGTCGTCCAGCCTGAGTAAGTCGGACAATTCTCCCGGCAATTCCTGATAGACGTGCCGGTCCGATCCGTCAGAGTCGGTTGAAACCAGTCGAGTGGCCCTGTCCACCCGCAGGGAACCGGATTTCGTCAAGGTGACAATGAATGCAGGGTCACCGGCTTTTGGATTTTTTCGATCCAGTATCCAGCGTTTTTTCCAACCAGCCATCGGCTCTGCGAGGTCCACGCCCTCAGGCTTTACTTTTCTCAGCAACAGCAGCGTTTTCCGATCCACTGCCGTCATAACCCCCGCCTGATCCAAAAAGTGAACGCTCACGGGGTCCGCTTTTTCGCCGCGGCCCATTGGATCCCTGCTCCAATACTGAAATTCCACTGATCGTTCGATCAACTCGCAATGCATGAGATCCGGGTTTGTCAGAAAAGCAGCCAGTTCCCTGACTGCAGTTTCCCGCGGGACCGTGAATTCGGCATTCAAGCCACGGGATAACAAAAAGCAGGGTACCAGTACCCGAAGAAGTGACGAGGTCATAACAGTTCCAAAGTATGGATTTTGCGTTACGGAAACAAGATCATTTCTCCCGCAACTCCCGTCCTCCGGTGGGTAGCCGGACCGGGGATCACCAGGGAACCGGCTTCACACACACCCACGATATAGCGCTGGAAGAAGGCGCATTGCTGAGTGAACCGGTGCTGCTCCGTCCTCCCTTGCGCGGTGGCGCGTCCATCTCCGCAGCAGTTCATGTCCAATCCTTCTGATTCACTCTTAACTACGGGGTTGCTTGCCGCCGTTTCGCGTTCATTTTACCTAAGCCTGCGTGTGCTGCCTAAGCCGGTCCGCACACCCCTCAGCCTGAGTTATCTTCTCGCGCGCGCCGCCGACACCATCGCCGACGTTCCCGTCCGCCCCGCACAGGAGCGCCTCTCACTGCTGCGGGAATTTGATCAGGCGATCCAAAACGGACCCGCATCCGAATTCTTCACCGCCGCCGCAGAATTCTCCCGCGATGTGGACCATGTCGGCGAACGCACCCTCCTTTCGCGCCTGCCGGAATGCTGGGACGCCCTGCAATCCTGCACGCCTGAAGAAGCCGCCTTCATCCGCACCGTTCTCCAGCGCATCATCCACGGTCAGTCCCTCGATCTCCAGCGCTTCTCCGATCCCTCCCAGCCCGCCGCCCTGCCGGATGCCGCCGCTCTCGACGAATACACGTGGCTCGTCGCCGGGTGCGTGGGTGAATTCTGGACGGAAATCTGCGCCCATAAAATCCCGGAATTCTCTTCCGTATCCCGCGAAGAAATGGTTAGGCACGCCACTCTCTATGGAAAAGGCCTGCAACTCATCAATATCCTGCGCGACCAGCCAAAGGACATGGCCGAAGGCCGCTGTTATCTCCCCGCCGATGAACTCCGCGCCGCCGGCCTGAACACCCTAACATGGCCCGCCGCCGACTGGAAACCATGGCACGCCGTGCGCCGCCCCTGGCTCGCAGCAGCACGAGAGCGCCTCCAGTCAGGCCGCAGCTACGTCCGTGCCCTCGCCTCCATCCGCCTCCGTTTCGCCGCCCTCCTTCCACTCTTGATCGGCGAAGCCACGCTCGACCTCCTCGACGCTCAGCCCTCCGACCAGCAACCCCAGGCCGCGAAAATCACCCGCTCTCAAATAAAACGCCTCATGCTGCGTGCGCTCTGGCTTTCCTTGCGCGGCAGGGTGTAATTCCCTTCCCTTTCGATCTTCATCCCATGCAGCCCATCGTTCAAATCTCTCTCGACCTGACAAACATCGACGAAGCCCTCTCCACCGCCGCCACCGCCCTGCGCGCCGGCGTGGACTGGCTGGAAGCCGGCACTCCTCTCATCCTTGCCGAAGGTCTCCACGGCGTTCGCGCGCTGCGTCAAAACTTCCCCGGCATTCCCATCGTCGCCGACCTCAAAACCATGGACGGCGGCTATCTCGAAGCCGAAATGATGGCTAAAGCCGGTGCCACTCACGTCGTCGTCATGGCCCGCGCGCATGATGAAACCGTCAAATGCGTCGTCCAGGCCGGCCGCGATTTCGGCGTCAAAGTCATGGGCGACAACATGGCCTGCGAGGACATGATCGACGGGGCGCGGCGCCTCGAAGATCTCGGCTGCGACTACATCGTCCACCACATCGGCTACGATGAGCGCCGCGGCATTGCCGCCCGCGGTGAGCGCATGCCCAGCCCTCTCGACCAGCTCCGCGAAGTCGTGGAAGCCGTCCGCATCCCCGTCCAGGCCGTCGGCGGCCTCAGCCTGGAACAAGCCGTGCGCTGTCCGGAATACGGCGCACCTCTCGTTGTCATCGGCGCCCCCCTAACCATCGACTCCGATTCCTTCCGCACCGCCGGTGGCGACATCGAATCCACCCTCCGCGAAATCTGCCGCCGCGTCAAAGCCGCCGCCTAACGATTCACCGTCCCCGTCTCCTCAAACCACCCCGACGCCCGGTTCTTCTCCACCCGGTCCCACGGAAACACACTTCCGTTCATCGCCACGTAAACGCCCTCCGGCAGCAGACGCGCCGCCGCGAAAGCGAATCCAAAATTGAAAAGCGCATCCGAGTGGTTCACGGAAAACGGCACCATCGCACCTGTTAGGACCATCGTCCTTCCTTTCACCCTGGCCGCCAGGTGCCGTGCCGTGAGCACCATCGTATCGGTCCCGTGCGTGATCACCAAATGCTCCTCCGGCGATGCCAAACATGCCGCCGCGATCGCCTCCCGGTCCGCATCCACCAGTTCCAGACTGTCCTTCAGCACCGCCGTTTGCACACACGCATCCGGCAGCGGCACCCTGCCCTGCCGCAGCATCTCCAGCACCTTTGTGTGTTCAAATCCCAGCCTTCCCTCCGCAGCATCATAGATCTTATCGATCGTACCGCCTGTCACCAGCAGCCGCACACCGGAAATGGGAGTCTGTGTACCGTTATTCATAGCCGTGAAATGAACGGGAATGCCTCTCGCGGCAAGCGCAGTCAATATAACGAATCGCCTCCCCTCTTCGTCATTCCTTCTGATTTCGTCATTCTTTCCCCGTCATCTCCAGCCCCCGCCTCGCACACAGCTTCACAAACGTCTCCTCCCCGTGACTCAACCGCCGTCCCTTGCGATAAGCGATTCCCCATTTCCGGCTGAGCTTCTTGCCCGTCAGCGGCACCATCACCAGCGAACCGTTGGCCACTTCCGCCGATCCCACCCACGCCGGTATCAACGCCACTCCCATTCCAAGAATCACCATTTCCTTGATCGCCTCCAGACTCCCCAGTTCAATCACCGGCGGCGGCATGCGCAATCCCTCGCGTTCAATATGCGTCCGGATGATTTGCGAGAGATAACTCGACGCCGTGTAGCTCAGCAGCGGCTCCTTCACCAGTTCCGCCGCCGTGATCGCCTTCTGACCCTGCCACCGGTGCCCCGCAGGCACCGCCACGCGGATCTCTTCATTGAACAGCGGCCGGAATTCAAGGTCCCGCTCCGTCCCCGGCGCATCCATGCACAGCGCCAGATCGATGAGCCCGTCCTTCACATCATCCAGACTGCTCAGCGTATCCCGCGAACTCACCTCGATCTGCCAGTGCTGAAACTGCACGCGAAACTCGCGAATCACCGCCGGCAGCAAATACTGACATGCCGTCGCGCTCGCACCCAGCCTCAACCGGCTCCCGCCCCAGCGCGCCAGATGCTGCAGCTCGCCCCGCGCCTTGCTCATTTCGGTTAGGACACGTTCCGCCCGCGCCACCAGCGTTTGGCCCGCCTGCGTCAGCAGCGCCTTGCGCCCGCTGCGTTCGATCAACGGCATGCCCATCTCCGTTTCCAGCGCCTTCATCGAGTGGCTGATCGCCGACTGCGTGAGATGCAGACGGCGCGCAGTTTCGGTAAAACTTCCGGTCATCCCCAGCACGCAAAGCGCGCGCAACTGGCGGGCATCGAGCGGTTCGGAAGCGGCAATGAGGGGTTTCATCTTTTCCATGAAGACGTTGCAAAGCAATCCGCGTGCCGGGCACCGGCGCTGGTATGCACTCTGCTTTGGTATGCGCTGTGCTCTCTCACTTGGGGCGCAAAACCAACACTCTCCACGTCACATCCAAATCCCAATGCAGGGCAGTGCTCTGCCATCAAAAAATTCTTCTGCCTGGTTGCTGCGGAAGTAAGGCGGACCGGAGCCCCTCATGCTGCGCGAGGGCTCCGGTCCAGCCGATTTTTGGGATCAAAATCCCCCTCCCGCCTCCAGCCACCGGCATTGCAGCACCTTCTCCACCAGATCGAGCGGCACATAATAATACTGATTCGTCGCCTCAAAGCCGATCCTCGCATCCTCGCTTTGCAGCGCATGCAACCGTTTCGCCGCCTCCTTTTCCTTCCTGACAAACGGCAGCCTGTCACTCCCGGCGTCCCGCGCGAGGATATACCGCGCCTGCGCCGCGGCACTGCCCCAGTGGAGGGCCGCCGCCTCGGCAAATCGAATCTCCTCCCGAATGCCCGCAGACACACCCGCACCCGCCGCCTTCGCCAACCTTTCAGCCGCCGCTTTGAATCCCTCCGCCACTTTTTCCAACTGCTTCGCCCACACCTCCGCCGGATAAATCGAGCGCCACGCCCTCAGATCATCATAAGGCAGCCCCACCATCGTCGCCGCATAACCGGTCGCTTTGGGACACAGCAAATTCGCCGGACCCATTTGATAGGGCGCTGAATAAACCCCGCCGATGTGATAGGGAAATTCGCGAAACGCCGCGCTGCATTCCTTCCAAAAAGCCACCACCGCTTCCGCCATCGCCTCGCCGTACCGTTTTCGCGCCAGTGATTGCATACTCCCGCCCGCCATCACTTCCTCGACCACTTCAAGGTTCGGCGACGGATGTCCGCCCAGCGTCCAGCCCAGCATAATACCGTCCACTCCCTCCGCCTTCAGATTTGCGGCATGCTGCGCCACGTTCGCCACCGCGGGAATCCACGGCACCGACGAAAGCTCCCACGTATTCCCCGCCTGGATCTTGGCCAGCGCAGGCAGCTTGCGTTTCCGTGCCGCCGCCCAGTTCCGCCGTGCGCGCGGTCCCGGTCCCACCGCACTGATGCTGTATTCGCCCACCTCGCTCTTCACTCCTCCGCGCTCTATCGGCAGACTCCATTCACTCACACTCATGGTGGATACACCGTCCGGCAATTTCGCCACGGCCTCCTCCAGCCACGCGTCGCTCCACGCCCAGTCCCACGCGATCAACCGCTGCTTGCCTCCCGCCGCTTTGATCCCCTCATCAAAGCACGCATTCACGCCCGCGATCACCTCCGCCGCGCTTCGCTTACTGCACCTTGGGCACTTCGCCCCCAGTCCATGCGACCAGCAGTTCGTCATGTTCTCCGATGCCGTAATGGTGAAAAAACCGCCCAGTTCCGGCACATCGCGGCAAATCTGCGCCACCGCCTCCCGCAACCCCTCGCGCACCGCCTCTGCGCTCGTGCACAGCGTCGCATATTCACCCGCCGTCACCCCGCGCCATCCCTCTTTTCCTTGGAATGCCGCCACCGGCAGCGTCCGCGGTTCATTCAAATAAAGAAACACACGCATCCCGTGCCGCGCCGCCCGTTCGGTCAGCTTCCGCAAATTCTCCCGCCGCTTCGGCGCATCCGCGTCATTCTCCCATGGCGTCGCCGCCAATTTTGTTAGCAAGCCCTGCAACCACACCCCGTTCACTCCGCACGCCGCCAGTCTCGCAAGGTATCCATCCGGATACGGATCAAGGCCCGGTTCCATCAACGGATCGCCGTACAGCGCAAAATACGACGAGCAAAACCGCAGCCCACCCGCCTTCCGCGGCGCCGCTTCCACTGGAGCCGACAACCTCTCCACAAACGAAAACAACGCATCGTTTCCTAACAGATTCCCGCCAAGAAACTCCTCCTTCACCACCGCCGCCATCTCCGCCTCCCTCCGCTTCACCGCCCCGTCCGGCTCAGCCCATTTCACCGGCGCACACTTCGGCTTCAGCGAACCCAACTTGATGTAAAGAAAATCGTCCTCCTTCAGCGCAAACGCCAGCTTCTCCGCCGTCCACCCCAGCAGCGCCAGCAACTGCTCGTACGGCAGTAAATGCCAGTTCCGCCGGATCACCGTGATTGCCGACCTCGCCCTAACAGACCCGGGAATCACCGGCGCCTCGCCCAGCCCCATCGCTTTTCCCGTCCTCAACACCTGTTCCTCCGTCGTCCCCGCCGCCGCAGCCATCCGCCCCGTCTCCACGAGCTGCCAGTTCCTCCACACATACGCATGAAACCGCGTCGGAAAATGCGGTATCCCCACCGGCTCCCGTCCACTCACCCCCGGCAATGCTTCCCCCCTCCCCCGCCCCGCCCACCCCAGCGCCGCCCCAAGTCCCAACGCCCCAAATGCCCGGCGCGTCATCGCACCATTCCGTCGATCATTCATCCATATCTTCATTCCCTACGCTCCCCATCCCGCTCTTCCCCGCAAGCCCTTTACAATCACTTCCTCCCGAACCCGCCCTGCTCATACTGATACTCATACTTCCAACTCTTACTCCCTCCGAGCCCGCCTTCGAACCAGCGAAGCCGCCGGGCGCGTGGCGGATCCGGGTCCCCATCATCCACCGCGACCGCAAGGAGGCCTTCGGCACCCTCGCCGAACTCCGCCCGCAGGGCGGCGGCGACCTCTTCACCTCTTGGAAACCCTCCGGGAACAAACCCCGTAAAATGACAGTTTAATTTTACCTGCCTGAATCTTCAATTTTCGCGTGAAACTTCCCGCCGACCCGTTACCATCGCCGCCAACCGTGACCATACTAGCGATAACGAGCCAAAAGGGAGGGGTCGGCAAAACCACCGTTTCGGTGAATCTTGCCTACTCCATGGCCCGCCGTGGCTGGAGCACGCTGCTCATCGATACCGATCCTCAGGGCTCCGTGGGGCTTTCGCTCTCGGAAAAAGCCCGCAAGTGCCAAGGCTTTTACGACGCCGTGAATACCGGCACCTCCGCCGTGCCTTTCATTTTGCCCACCCGCCTGCCGGAACTGAAGATCATGACCGCCGGGCATACGGCAAGCTTCTTCGAGGCGAAGGTGCCGGAAGTGAACGGCATGGACGGCCTCCGCCGGGTCGTCGGGGATGTAGGTAAGCAGGGCTTCGACCTCCTCATTTTCGATACCCCCGCGGGCATGCACGGCATCACCGGGGATGTCATGCGTATGGCGGATTACGTTCTCATTCCCCAGCAGGCCGAACCCCTCGGCATGCGCTCCATTCCCCAGGTGCTCCACGCTATTCAAAGCCTGCGCGCCGCCGGTTCGAAACTGGAAGTCGCCGGCATTCTCATGACCATGGTGCAGCACGACCAGCGCGAAAGCGCCGACGTCATCCGCGAACTGCGCGCTCTCCTTCCCGGACGCCTCCTCCTCGATTCCATCATCCCCCGCGACGCCACCTACATGAAAGCCTCCGCTGTGGGAGTGCCCGTCGCTCTGCTTTACGCCCAACCCCCCGCCGCGGCTCACGTTTTCGACCAGCTCGCCGCCGAACTCGAACCGCGCCTGCGCCTGCAACGGCCCGCGCCGCAAAACAATGACTACACTCGGCTCATGGATTGACGCGGAAACCGTCAGCGGTCTCGGCAAGGAACTTTCCACTCCTGCCACCAGTCGCAGCAACACCAGTCTGCTGCCGCTGACCAAACTTTCCGCCGACGACTTCCGCCTTCCCGGCAACTATCTCCCCGCCCCCTTCCCCGGCCCGGACAATGAAGAGCGCGACCGCGTTCGCGAAATGCTCCGCAACGTCCGCCGGAAAGCCGAGGAGTCAGGCCTGGTCAACAAACCCGCAGCGCCCGGCGAAGCAGTTCCGGAAGCCGCGGTGCCCGCCGGTTCTCCTCCGCTGAATCGCAGCGTCCCGTATTTCACTCCGCCCGTCGGCCCTCTCGCCACCCGGCTCCGTGCCTTCATCGACTGGCTGCGCCGCCAGGTGCCGTGCCACGAGTTGTTCATCGTCGATCAACAGGGCAGCCCCGCCAGCGATCGCGAAGCTGCTCCGGAGATCGTCACCGCCGCCATCCTCATGGCTGAAGCCGGCCGCCGCGCGCTCAAATACCTTCCTTCCACCTCTGAAGGCGCTGTTCACCTCGATCTCCCGGAAGAGCGCAAGCTCTGCGTCATCGACACCATCACCACCGTCGGCCCTTTCTTCCTCGGCCTCGTCCTAACCGAAGCCCTGAGTGCCCGCGCCGCCGACCGTCTCCGCCGGGCTCTGAAGCGCACCATCGAGACCGAACCCGCCAGCGTTGTCGTCCAGCAGCGCGCCGAGCGGTGGTAGCTCATTCCCCAAAAGCCCACAGCGCCCCGGCTGTCCTAACATATAATTTGCTGTCGGCAATCGCCGGCGTGGCGCTGATCGGATCGTTGAGTTTGTTTTGTGTTAGGATTTTCAGCTTGTCGGAAGCCTCGATGACCGTGATAACGCCCCGCGTGGAGGCAAGGTAGATGCGGCCATCTGCCAGCACTGGCGATGCGAAGTAATCGCCGCCGCCGTCAGGCGAGAGCCGTTCACGTTCGAAGACGAGACGGCCTGTCAGGGCATCCGTGCAGGTGACAAGACCTCCGTCCTGAACGACATACAGTCGATTGTTAGTCAGAAGCGGTGACGCCACTTTGGCGATCCCGCTCTTGTGCTTCCAGGCTGTTAGCGAAGTTTCAAGAACACCGCTCGCATCACCGGGGTCTTTGATCGCAAAGAGTCCAAAGTCGCCGCCGCGAATCCAGTCACCGGCCTGCTTCATTTCATCCGGCGTCACGAAGCCATCGGCATTGCGGTCCACAAAGTCGAAGGCGCCGTCCCGTTGGAGAAAGGAGGCCTCCTTGCGGGAGAGTTTCCCATCCCTGTCTCCGTCGGCTAGGAGAATCCCGGCAGCGGACGCAGCAGCGGATGGCATATTGCCGCCAAAGCTGCGGGACATCAGAAAGAGCCGTCCGTCTCCCACGACGGGAGAGGGACAAACGCTAACACCTTCCAGTCCGCTCACCGACCAGTGTTCCGCACCATCAGCAAGGCCATAGGCCGTGGCCACAAGACTGCCGCTGACAATGATCTCATCCTTGCTCCCCCTTCGCCAAAGCACCGGCGTCGTATAACCGCTGACCGCCTGCAGGCGGGGCGTAGTCCAGACGGGCTCACCATTGTCAGGATTGACGGCGAGCAGATAGGATTTTCCGCCCTGCTGATCGCACGCGAGAATGAGCTTCCCACCCATGAGCACCGGCGAAGTGCCGCTCCCATTTACCACGAACGGCGCCTCCAGCGGCCGCCGCCAGATTTCCTTCCCATCGAAATTGCAGGCCACCAGCCCGAACGCCGCCTGATAGGCATACACCCGTCTGCCATCCGTGGCCGGCGTCGCAGCGGCGGGACTGTTCGTCTTATGCAGACTGGCCTGTTTCGGCGCGGCAACCTCATGCCGCCAAAGAATACGCCCGGTCTTGCGCTCGATACCCAAAAGCAGAAGTTTGTCATTTTCCGCAGCCGTTAGGAAGATGCGATCACCCCACACGCACGGTGAGGAAATCCCCGGCGGCACCGGCGTTTTCCAAAGACAGTTCTTGTCCGGACCAAACATCACCGGCGGCTTCTCTCCCTCTGCTGCAATCCCCTGACAATTCACCCCGCGGAACTGCGGCCATGACGGCTCGGCGGCAATGGACATTGAAGCCAGAGCGGGAAAAAGAAAGGCGCGGCGCACGTTCATACCCGCAGATAACATGGCAGCGGAGCAAGCGACAACGGAGATTCACGCTCCTACTTTCCTTCACGCGCGAGCGCGCTGACTTTAAGATATTGCTCACGGAACTGCCCGGAAAGCTCACGTGCAAGCCGGGTGGCGGCCAGCGCATCTTTGGATTTCAGCACCGGCGCGATGGTCGCCTTCACAGCCTCATAACCAAGCGAGGGTGACAGCGCTTCAAACGCTTCGGTGGCCTGCGGAGGAAAACCGCGGGCAATCAGTTCATGCCACGCCTCCTTCAATTCGATCTGGGGATCAATGCACATCGCGCGGATCAGGAACCGGATGGAGGAAAACAGATGGCCCGTATATTTCCGCTCGTAAACAAACGCCACTCCCGGTTCGAGCGGGCGCAGTTCGGGGTCGGCGGCGTCCTTGAGAATCTCCGGCACATAATAGTCCCGCCGCAGCGGCATATTGCGCAGCGCCATCTTTTCCGGACCTCCGGGTACGCCCGCTTTCAGTCCCCATATCTTTTGCCCTTCCAGTGACAGCATAAACTCAATGAATCGCGTGGCCAGCTCCGGATTCGGCGCGCCGCGAAACATGGCCACTGGCTGCGGACCGATCGTCGTGCCGCCCACCGGGGCAATGAATCCCACACGGCTCTCGCCGTTCACTTTTGTCAGGCGCTCCATGATGTTGCGTCCATAAAAATCCACACACATCCCCGCGAGCGCCTCGCCGTGGGAAACATCCAGAGGAATTTTCGCAGCGCTGTCTGTCCAGTAACGGGAGTTGGCGCCGATGCGGCGGATTTCGCGCAGGCCCGCATCCCATCCCTGCGATATCCTGGCATTCACTTTGTCCGGTCCTTCTCCCGCTGCTTTGCCCTCCGCGACGGACTTTGCAATGCTCATCTGCAGGATGTTCTCAAACATCGCCGCCACCGTGCCGCTCTTGGTAGGGTCCGCCATCGCGAGTTGGTTCTCGTAGGCGGGATTCGCGAGATCAGACCAGGTGGCCGGCGGCGCCATTCCCCGGCGTTCCACGTTGTTCTGATTCCAGCACATGCCAAATGCCGAAAGACAGGTGCCCATCCATGTCAGGGCCGGGTCATAGTAAACCTGACCGGCAACCGAAGCGGGGATAATAGCATCGCTGAACCAGTCAGGGTGCGCCGCTTTCACCGCCGCGGGGCCGTATTTACCAGTGGGGTCCGCGGCAACGATGTATCCGCTTTGCTTCAGGCCATCGTAATCGATCGGGCCGCCGCCGAGCATGAGATCCATCGCAA
Organism: Verrucomicrobiales bacterium; assembly: GCA_035550135.1. Classification (GTDB taxonomy): domain Bacteria; phylum Verrucomicrobiota; class Verrucomicrobiia; order Verrucomicrobiales; family V1-33; genus V1-33. Next base: position 99,485 of record DASZQB010000021.1, on the reverse strand, counting down.
TTCCGGACCTTTCCCCGGCGGCCGCATATTCGGAATTCACCACTTTGATGATATCCGATGTGCCGCCGGGAATGCGCCAATCGATGACGACTCTGCGCCCGTGCTTTTCCTTCATCCAGCGCACGAAAGCGGTCTCCAATTCGTACCGAATGGTCTCCACATGCGGTGTGATAATTACCAGCCGGTCCTTTTCCGCATAATCGGAAGTCCGCGCGCTTTCCGGCGGGCGCAGCACCATAGGTGCGGCGATGACGGCAGCCATGGCCAGAAAGACGAAAACGTATCGCTTCATGAGAGCGCAGGATGTCAGGGCCGCAGAATCATAACGTCCTCCGCCTCCGCAGCAACGGTGCAGGCGCCACCGGACTTATGAAGATCCGCCGGATTCAATTCCGTCAGCCGCAACGTAAGACCAGGCCCGGCATCGACTGTGTACTGCGCGACTTCTCCCAGATAAATGGATTCCGTTAGAGTGCCCGTCAGCGTATTGCGCGGCTCCGCCTGCGGTACCAGCCGTAGTGACTCCGGCCGGATGCAGATCTGAACTTTCTCCCCTGCCTGTAGTTTCCATGCAGGGTCGGTGATGCGCCCCAAAAACTCACCGCCCGCCGTCTTCACTGAAACAAGTCCGCTCCCGCCCGTCTTTCCTTCTAACGTTCCATCCACAAAGTTGGCCTCACCGATGAACGAGGCCACTCCGGCACTCAGCGGCTCGCGATAAATCTGCCGCGGCGTCCCCACCTGACTCAACTCCCCCTTCTCCATGATCGCCATGCGATCCGCAAGATGCAGCGCCTCTTTCTGATCATGCGTCACGTAGATCGAAGTAAGCCTGAACTCCTTGCAAATGCGCCGTATTTCGCCGCGCATCTCCAGCCTGAGTTTCGCATCCAGATTGGAAAGCGGTTCATCCAGCAGCAGGCAGTCCGGACGCACGGCCAGCGCGCGGGCGAGCGCCACCCGCTGCTGCTGGCCACCGCTGAGTTGGTTGATCTTGCGCGGCCCCAGCGAACCCATTTGCACCATATCCAAAGCCTCCTGCACGCGCTTTTTGATTTCCGGTTTTGGCAGCTTCCGCTCCTCAAGGCCGAACGCCACATTCTGCGCCACGGTCAGATGCGGCCACAGCGCATAGCTTTGAAACATCATTGCCGTGTTGCGCTTGTGAGCCGGCACTCCGGTCATATCCCGCGCATCGAAAAGCACCTCCCCTCTGTCCTGCTGGTAAAATCCGGCAATGTGCCGCAGCAGCGTCGTTTTTCCGCACCCGCTGGGCCCCAGCAAAAAGAACATCTCGCCCGCTTCGATCCGGAGATCGATGTCCCGCAGGACTGCCGTGGCGCCAAAGCTCTTGCTGAGGTGGCGGATTGTGATGGCTACCATGCGGATCGGTCGTCGGAATTCAGCGGCAGTAAGACGGAGCACGCCGCGGATTGCAAGCACAGGGAGGCTTTCATCTTGCCAATTTTGGTGAATGCAGGACTTTATTCTTTCGTCACACCACCAGACCTGCTACTCCATCGATTTCATGAAGCGCTCTCATTTTCCGGCTCCTCTTTTCGTGATCATGCTGTTTGCCGCCATTTTGTTTGGAACCGGGCAGGCCCACGCAAAGAGAGGATTCAAGCTGATCACCACAGGCTCCACGGTGGATGAAATCGGAACCGTGACGCGTGAACAGGCGGAAGCCATAAAGCAGATCACAAAATATGACTTAACCAAAATCGGCTATCAGTACAAGTATTTCGGGCTGTTCTGGCTCGATCTGTGGAACTGGGGCGGCGAATATGTTATCTACGACGGAAACAAAGACGGTGTGGGCGACGTGATCACCAAAGAGCAGGCGGCGACATTCATGGGTGTTGACGAAGGCAAGGTGGGCAAACCCTTTAACTACCGGTTCCCGTATTTGCTGGACATCATCGTCGTGGGAATGCTTTTGAAAATAGTGCCGCGCATCATTGCAAAGAAGAGGAACTCTGCGAACCGGGTGCCGGAATTTAAACAGGGAGACGTTCCCCGGTGGACGCCCCCGCCGCCCGCGGGGCCGACGCCTCCGTCCGCTGACTCTCCTCCACCGATGCCTCCTCCTCTGCCGCCTGAGGAAAAGTGAGCGGGTGCCGCCTGACATGGTGCCTCAATCTCAAAAGCAAGACAGCCCTGGCACATTGCCTGCGTCGTGACATGGATTGCGCCCCATGATCCATGCCACCTATGAAAGCACCGGTGCCGGAAAGCAGCCGATCTTTGTCATCGGCCACCTGAACCCGGACACGGATGCGATTTGCAGCGCCATTGGTTACGCTGAACTGCTGCAGCGCAAACGCCATCCGGATGCGGTTGCTGCCTGCTGTGGCGGGCTGAATCAGCGCACGGCGTGGGTCTTAAAACGGGCAGGAATCGAACCTCCCCGCCTCCTCATGGACCTGCGCCCCACCACAGAAATGATCTGCCGCGCGGACGTGGTGAAGGCCCGCGCGGATGAGACCTTTCTCGACGTGTATCGTCGCATGGAGCGCGAGGGTATTCGGAGCATCCCCGTCGTGGATGAAAAGGACCGTGTCACCGGTCTCGCCAGCGTGCAGGATCTTTTGAAGCTCCTCGTGCACAATGCGGAGGACAAAGCCCAGGCCCGCCGTGTCCGCACCACCCTGACAAACATGGCGCGCACGCTGGAAGGTCATATTGACTGCGGCGCGCTGCTGGACAGTGAACAGGATTTTATCCTGACCGTTAGCGCCTCCAGCCAGGACACGGTGGACACCCGTCTTCATCAATTCCCGCCGGAGGAATTGGTCGTGGTGGTCGGCGACCGTCCTGAAGTGCACCGGCTGGCATTGAATTCAAACGTGCGCGCCATCGTCCTGACGAATGCCGCCCATCTCGCACCGGATCTGCAGGAAACGGCGCGCACTCAGGGCTGCACCGTCATCTCGTGCCGGCATGATACGGCCACCACCACGCAACTCATCCGCTGCTCCCGGTGCATCGCCGAAGCCGTGGACCGGGAATTCAAATCCTACGGAGCCCGGGTTCATCTGCACAATATCCGCCAGGAAATTCTTCAATCCCCGCAGCCGCTCTTTCCGGTCGTTAGGGAGGAAAGCGGCCAACTGATGGGCGTGTTTTCCAAGAGCGACCTGCTCGACCCTCCGCGCCAGCGCCTCATTCTCGTGGATCATAACGAACTCTCCCAGGCCGTTCCCGGCGCGCCCGACGCGGCTATCCTCGAGGTGATCGACCACCACCGGCTGAGCGGCAATCTCGTTTCGCGGGAGCCCATTCGTTTTATCAATGAACCCGTGGGCTCCACTTCCACTATCGTGGCGCAGCTCTATCAAATGCAGGGGGAAAAGCCCACAAAGGGAGTGGCGCTCTGTTTGTGTGCCGGCATCGTCAGCGACACGCTGTGCCTTACCTCCCCCACGGCGCGCGGCCTCGACCGGGAGATGCTCGCATGGCTGGCGGAGCACGCAGAGATTTCCATCGATGAATTTGCCCGCGAGTTCTTCGCCGCCGGCTCGCTGCTGCGCGCGGCTCCGGTGGAGGCGATATTGAACACCGACCGGAAGGAATTCACCGAGCACGGCTGGCACATCAGCATCAGTCAGATCGAAGAACTCGGCCTGGACGATCTCCCACGGCGCTCGGAGGAATTGCGCGTCGGATTGGAAACCCTGCGAATCGAACGGGACTGCGAATTCGCCTGCCTCATCGTTACGGACATCAATCGCCATTACAGTGTCTTGCTAACGGCGGGGAGCCGCGCCGTGGTGGAGGAAATCGACTATCCCCCGCTCGGCCCGGATCAGTTTGAAATGGACGGCGTGGTCAGCCGTAAAAAGCAGTTTTTCCCGTTCATCAGCCGGGTTCTCGCCCGGGCCGTCAAAGAATCGTAACGGTTTACTCCAAACTAAAAACCAGCGAGGCGTGGTATCCCCAAAACCCCAGCGAGTTTGACATCACTGATTTGAAGCGCGCCGGCATTGCGACACGCGGCAAATGCAGAGGACACTGCGCGTCCTGCTCGTGGCAATTGGCGCTGGGCGGCACAACCTGCCACACCAAAGATTGAACCGAAATCACCGCTTCCAGCGCCGGAGTGGCGCCGAGGCAGTGACCGGTCACCGGTTTGGTGGAACTGCACGGCACCGTTGCCGCAAGGCCGCCAAACACCTCCGCGACGGCCCGCGCTTCGGCGATATCGTTCTGCACCGTGGCGCTGCCGTGCGCGTTGATCCAGCCGATGTCCCGGGTCGTCATTCCTGCAAGCTGCATGCTCTCACGCATCACGTGAACCAGTCCCGCGCCGTCCTTTGGGACCCCTGCTCGCCCGGAGCGGCAGGTATGCAGGCTCCATCCCGCCAGCCGGCAGAGTGGCCGCACACCGCGGCGTTCAGCGCTGCGGGCGGTTTCGAGTACCAGAAATGCGCTTCCCTCGCCAGGCACCAGACCGTTTCGCGTCACATCGAATGGCCGGCAGGCGAGCCGCGCATCCTCATGCGATCCCAAAATGCCCGCCGCACTAAACTGCCCTAACACCGCCGGATGCAGCGGCGTTTCCACACCGCCCGCCAGCATCACGTCCGCACGTCCCAGCAGAATCTGCTCCGCTGCGAGACCAATCGCGAATGCACCGGACGCGCACGCGGCGGAAATCATGGAACCCGGCCCCTCCACTCCAAGCCCCTGCGCCAGCGCTCCACTAACACTGGCAAAAGTGCTCGTGGCCGCCAAAGTGGGAGACCTCCTGACGCGCCCCGCGCCCGCAAAAGAATCGCTGATTTTTCCCAGCGGCCCGCGCGACGAGCCCACCATGATTCCCACACGCGGCGAGGCCTCTTTACCCGGCAATTGCGCCCCTCGCCACGCCTGCCCCGCCGCCAGCCACGCCAACTGCACACACCGGTCCGCCTTCCTCACCGGCTGAAGTTCCGTCCGCGTCGCCTCCAAATCCGGCCCCTCACAAACTGCATATCTCCCGCGCCCGCCTTCCATTTCAAACTCCTTCCACACCGCCGGACTCTTCCCCTCCTCCGCTGCCACCCACAGCGCCTCCGCCGAACACCCGGCCGCAGAAACACACCCCATACCAGTGACGAGAATGGGTTCAGCACGCAGCAGCGCAGCGAGGGGGGAAAGGGACGCCATTGAAAAGCCGATGCCGCTGTACCGGAAGCACCAAGCTCCAAGCACCAGGCACCAAAGAAACATCAAGCTCCAAACACCAACTCTCGAACGGTGTCCGGGAGACCCCCCGGGCGGCCCTCGCGCATTTTGATGTTTGATGCTTGAGGCTTCTCTGGTGCTTGGTGCTTGGTGCTTGGTGCTTTCGCCGGAGGCGACCCTTCCCATCCCCGCACCTTACAATGCACCACGGCGACCTGTCCCATATAACTTCCCTTCGACGCCAGTTCCGCGGCTTTGAGCATATGCTCCTTTGCCTTCTCCGTTTTGCCCAGGGCTTCATGATACAAGCCCAGATAAAGATGCGCGTAGCAGCGCTGCATGTTTAAAGTGGCGGCGGAAGTATCTTCCGTTTTCGCTTCCGCCGCTTTCAGAACGGCCTCCTCCGTTCCCTTCCCTGCGAAGAGAGCATGGATTTCCTTCATGGGCACGCGACGGTCGTGAGTGATCGGAATGAATGCCTTGCGGGCGGCCTCCGCGTTCTCCAGTTTCGCCACACAAAGAAAGTGCCACACGGCATTTTCCACATCCTCGCTGTTCACTTTTTGGTGTGTTTCAAACTGCGCCCGCCCGTCTTTGTAGCGCTCGGCATAATACAGCGCCAGCCCGCGCTGCCAGTGGCCCGGCAGCGATGCTGGATTCTCCTTCACCTGAGCATCCCACTCGACCAGCGCCTCTTTGATGCGTCCGGCAAAAAAATGCTCCTCTCCACGCTCGTAGAGTGATTCCAGTTTTTCCTGAGCGGTTAGGGCGTTGCAACAAAGAAGGAGGGCGGCGAGAAGGCGCTTCATGATGGGAATGGAAAACCCCAATCCCCAATCTGCAAGCATCAAACGTCCGGATTCTCAGGAATCGTGAATCCCGCCGTCAGCGCCGCGGATACGACTTGCGCGGCGGCGCGGCTGACCGCAGCTCGATGGAGCGTTTCGAACAAAACGGTGCTAACGAAAACCGCACCCAGCACCCATACGGGATGCCATCCGGCAAGAAAAATGAGCAGCAGAGCCACAACCGGGAGCAGAGCAAAAACGAGCACCGTGAACAGCGTGGCGCGACTGGCAATGCGCACGCGGGTAAGGCATTTGCCGTCGCCGTGATATTCCGTGACGGTGGTAAAACGCTCACGCCACCAGCAGCCCGTGCGGGTTTCGAGGTCCCAGTCCCGCCAGCCGTCATCTAATTTAATTGGCAGGCTGGCGGCCTGCAAAGAAACGGTTAGCGTTTCAAGCAGGTCATTTCGACTCCGGCCGCTTTCACTCCAAAGCTCCACCTCAGCGACACGTTTATAAGAACCGGGGCGCAGTCGCGCGATCGAAAGCCGCGGGAACCATGGGCCTGCCGGAGAGGCGCCCAGCCTCAGATTCCACACAGACCGCGTCCAGCCGCGAGCGACGGGCTGCGCGAGAAGCAAAAACCACAGAAGCAGCCGGGAGCGCACCCCGCGTCGTGCGGGCGGCAAAGGCAATCTCATCGCCTGGCGCAGCGTGCAGGCCAGCGGCAATGCCGCCATCACGGCGGCGAGCCACAAAAGACCGGGGATCCAAAGTGCCGCGAGTGCCACGGCGATCGTCAGCAGCCACCAGGGATATCCCGTCACCAGACGGCTCGCCTCAGACGCGGGCCTGCCATAGATGGATTGATAGGACGCGGAACCGAAAACCCCTGAGTAAATGCAACTGCCCTCGTGGCTCAGACGGCGCAGCGCCGTTTCATAAACCACTCCGCCCCAGCGCGCGCCGCAAAAGTGGCCGAACCGTTTGCTGAAACGCAGTGTCAGCAGCGCTTCGGCTTTACCGTAGCCCGCCTGTTGCTTGAGATAGGACTTCACCGTGCAGCGCCGATAATGCCACACCATGGCCGATGCATTGAAAGCGATGGTGTGCCCCCGCTCCAGCAAGCGCCAGCAAAAATCCACGTCGTCACCCGCGGCATGATATTCCGGACGGAATCCGCCCAGCTCCTCAAATGCAGTGCGCCGTATCCCCATATTGCAGCCAGGAATGTGTTCTGCGGAGGTGTCTGTCAGCAGCACATGCGCCGGACCGCCGGGGGCTGCGATGACACACGCCTGGCTGCGATTCACCGGCGCGGGAGGAATGTTAGGACCGCCCGCGGCCCCCACTTCCGGACGTTCGAAGCACCTCACCAGATGCGTCAGCCACGCCGGGTCCACGACACAGTCGTCGTCGGTGTAAGCAAGGATTTCACCCGCCGCCGCCGCCGCACCGGTATTTCGCGCCACACTGAGTCCCGCTGCCTCCTGGCGAACATAGCGCACCCCGGGCTGACCTGCGACCACCGTCGCGATGTCCTCCGTGGACCCGTCATCCACCACAATCGCCTCATACTCGGGATATTCCAAAGCCTCGATCGAAGCGAGACACTCCGGAAGCGTTCTCCCGCCGTTTCGAGTGCAAACGATGACCGACACCGCGGGCGGAACCAGCGGCAGCAGATCCTTCACCGGCCGGGGGCCGCCGGAAAGGCTCAACCAGGCGCGGCGCGAATTCCGAAACCGGTCGGTTAGACCAAACTCCCATTCAGTGACATCACGGCCTCCGCGGTGCCATTCATCAGTGAAGGAAAAAAGCAAATTCCCGGCGACTCCCCGCTCCTGACAAATCCTTCGCTGCCAGGTCAGAATCGCCGCCTGACGCTCCTCCCCGGCGGACTTCACATCCACTCCAAACTCGGAAATCACCAGCGGCGCATCACCGGCGATGTTTTGCAGGCGCGCAAGGTAGCGGTCAAACGCATCCGGCTCCTCAAGGTAAACATTGAACGCCGTGAAGTCTGCATTCGCCGGCTGGAGAAACTCGGTGGTGGGATAATTGGCGTAGGCGAGCAAAAGGTCCGGCGCTTCCTGGCGGGCCGCATCGATCAACGTCTCCAGAAATTCCTGCACCCGTCTGATTCCCAGCCACCGCACCAGCGGCGCCTGGATTTCATTTCCCACCAGCAGCGCAGCGACTTCCTTGCGGTGCGCAAGCCGGCGGGCGGTTTCGCGCACGGTTCGGATGGCATCGCGTCTCATCGCTGCCGAGCGCAAAAAATCCACGTGGTCCGTCCACGCCACGCCGGTCACCACAGTCACACCGTGCTCCGCGCACAGATCCAAAAACCACTCCGGGGGCGCGATGAACAGCCTTACCGTATTCGCGCCCCATGCGGAAATCATCGCCAGATCATGCGACACCACGTCCGGCACCGGAAGACCGTCCGCGCCGAAAAACGGACCATAGGTCAGGCCGTGCATGGGCCATCGTTTCCCCGCCCGCCGGAAATACTTCCCGGCCGCGACCGGGCGTTCCGGAAAATAGCCAGGGAAAGAAATGGATTCGGGCATAGGCGGCAATGAACAGGAATAGACGGAATCGTCCGGTCGCAGCATTCAATCAGCCAGCACTTTCCGGGCAAGAGTGAAGGTGCGTTTCCGGTACGGCCCGTGCAACCCTTTCGCTCTCCCGATTCCATTTGCTTTTCGCACGACGGACAGCCAAGGATAGACTTCCACCTGCAAACTGCACTCTCCCAATGAAAAGCCGCCCCATACTTCAATTCTTCGCCGTGCTCGCCACCGCCGCCGGTCTGACTCTGAACGGTCTCGCTCAGGATAAAAAGCCGGCGGCCCCTCCTAAAGACAAGGAACCGGCAAAGGAAACCACCCCGCCCAAAGAAACGGCGGCACCGGCGGCAGCCGCCGGAGATTTCTCGGATCCCTCCAAGCTCACGGCAAAAGCTCCGGAGAAATTCAAAGCGAAGTTCGAGACCACCAAGGGCACGTTTGTCATCGCCGTCGAGCGCATGTATTCCCCCAACGGCGTGGATCGCTTTTATAATCTGGTGAAGTCCGGCTATTTTAAGGACGTGGTTTTCTTCCGCGTCATCGCCGGATTCATGGCCCAGTTCGGCATCCACGGTGATCCCAAGGTCTCCGCCAAATGGCGCGATGCCAACATTCAGGACGATCCCGTGAAAGGCAGCAATGTCCGCGGTGCTATCTGTTTCGCCAAGTCCGGCGCTCCTAATTCCCGCAGCACCCAGTTCTTCATCAGTTTCGGTAACAATACCCGTCTGGACAAGGACGGCTTCTCAGCCTTTGGCAAGGTCGTCGAAGGCATGGACGTGGTGGACAAACTCAACAGTGAATACGGCGAAGGCGCTCCCCAGGGCCGCGGCCCCGATCAGCAGCGCGTGCAGATGGAGGGGAACGCCTATCTGAAAAAGGAGTTCCCGAATCTCGATTCCATCAAGTCGGCCACCATCGTGGAGTAACGGCGGGCGATCTCCTAACCGTTATTCAATTTCATTCCTCCCCTCCTCTTATGACCGATATTCGCATTATCCTCCACACAGACAAAGGCTCCATCGAAGGAACCATCTTCGCTTCGAAAACGCCCATGACGGCCGCCAACTTCCTCAACCTCGCGAAGAAGGACTACTATAACGGCATCACGTTTCACCGCGTGATTCCGAACTTCATGATCCAGGGCGGCGATCCCACAGGCACCGGCTCGGGCGGCCCGGGATACAAATTCGGCGATGAGTGCCGTTCCGATCTGAAGCACAACAAGCCCGGCATCTTCAGCATGGCCAATGCCGGTCCCGGCACCAACGGCAGCCAGTTTTTCATCACCCATGTCCCCACGGACTGGCTCGATGGAAAACACACGGTTTTTGGCGAAGTGACCAAAGGCCAGGATGTCGTCAACGCCATCAAAGGCGGCGACAAAATCAAAAGCATCGAGGTCCTCGACTCGACGGATGACCTCTTCAAAGATCAGGAGGCCAACCTCACCAGGTGGAACGCCGCGCTGAAACGCTAGGCCGCTCCATGACCTCCCTGCCCTTCGCGCCGGATCAACTCGATGACTTCCTCGCCGTTCCCACCGACGGTGTGGTGGAGACCCTGCGCCGCCACGATGCAGACGTGCTCGTAGCCGGCGCAGGCGGGAAAATGGGCGGCACGCTCTGCCTCATGCTCGCCGAGGGCATGAGGCGCGCAGGGATTTCCCGGAAAGTGAAGGCGGTATCCCGCTTTTCCTCCGCGGCTTCACGCACACTTTTGGAGAGTCACGGCGTCGAAACCATCCCCTGTGACCTCATCGATCGCGATGAGGTGGACGCCCTTCCCGACGCCCCGCTCGTGATCTTCATGGCCGGCCAGAAGTTTGGCACGAGTGACACCCCGGAGCTCACGTGGGCCATGAATACCGTGGTGCCCGCAAATGTCGCGGAGCGCTTCCGCCGCTCCCGCATCGCGGCGTTTTCCACCGGCTGCGTTTATTCCCTGACTACTGTGGAAAGCGGCGGTTCGCGTGAAGACTCACCCACCGCGCCGCCGGGCGAATACGCGCACTCATGCCTGGGCCGCGAAGGCGTTTTCCGCTACTTCTCCAAACGCCACGGCACGCCGATCGCACTGGTTAGGCTCAACTACAGCGTGGAACCCCGCTACGGCGTGCCGGTCGATATCGCGCAGCGCGTCCTAACTGATCAGCCCGTGGACCTCACCATGGGCCATGTGAATATCATCTGGCAGCGGGACGCCTGCGCCCATGCCATCCAGTGTCTCGACCTCGCCGGTTCGCCCGCAGTGCCGGTGAACATCACCGGCACTGAAACGTTGTCCGTTCGCACTCTCGCGGAGGAACTGGGCCGCCGTCTCGGCAAAACGCCGCGCTTCACCGGCAGCGAAGGCACCATGGCATGGCTCAATGATGCCTCCTTCTCCCACTCCAAATTCGGCCCTCCGCCCACGCCCCTCAGCGACATGCTCGACTGGATTGCCGCATGGCTCCAGCACGGCGGCGGCACTCTGAACAAACCTACGCATTTTGAGGTGGGCGACGGCAAATTTTGATTCCGTTAGCCGCGCCATGGCATGTAGCACCGCTTTGATCCCTTGGCCGATGATACCCCCGAAACGGGCGACAGTCCCGGGCACGAATCCGCCCGGGAAGTGCGGATGCTGCACAATGAAGTTTCGCATGCCCTGACGGATCTTCCTCTCGCATGAAGCGAACGCCGGCGCGCCCGGAAATCATTCCGTCTTCGCCGCATTCCTCCTCTTTTTCAGGAGCACGGCGATGAGAGCACCGATGCCCCCGCCAATCGCCCCATAGATCGCACCATTCCCGATGCCGTCAAAAAGCCCCCTTCCCTTGCCCTCCTCCAATTCCAGCGTCTCCTTGTCAGAGGGACTCGCCTGGAGGATGGAACCGAGCCATTTTTTGGCTGCCGATTTCGCCCAGGCCTGTTCCTCATCCTTCCCGGTTGCCACCACATTCAGGAACCAGATTCGTCCGCGCACCAGCGTGGGAGTGACTATCGAATACACGGTTTGATCATTTCCGGCCGGCAGACGCACCACCGCTGAGAAATGCCGCTCGCTGAAGTCATACACCGGATCCATAACCATTTCTGCCACGTTCATATCCGCCTTGACCTTTTGCAGCGCCTTTTTGGCCGACTCCTCCATCGTCAACCGTTCAGAATCCAAATAAGCCTTGGTCGCCTGGCGTCCACGGTTGGCACGGACAAACTGAACGTTCATCAACCGGGTAAATCCCTCCTCTTTCCCGGCATTCGGTTTCTGGGCCAAAAGAAGCAGCAAATCATTGCCGCCCCGGCTCACATTCGACTGCATCTCCTTAAATTGCGGTGACGACTCAGGCACCCGCTCAAATCCCTCCGGCACCGGTACTTGAATTTCCACCTTTCCGTCCCGCAGGGTTATTTCCTCTCCTCTGGCGCAGGAAAGAAAAAGTGCGGCGGCAAAGGATACCAGCAATGGAAACGCGCGTGTCATCATTGATTCGACGATTCCGGAAAAGCCTCACCGCGCAAGGAAGGAATGACCTGTGCTCCGGTCTTGCCCCTCACGATTTTCCTGCCCACACTCGCGCCCATGCCCAGAAAACGCTCGACCATTGCTCCCGATTGGTGGGACTACACCACGCTCGAAGACGACCTCATCCGCGACGCCGCAGCCCTCACTCCGCGGGACCTCGAACAACTCGCGAGACCGGGCTTCCGCATCGTTTTTCATGATACGCTCGAGGACTTCTATCTGGCTGAGGCGCTGCAATACATCCACGCATGGCGCAGTGCGACGGCGGACAACCCGGCCGGCATCTGCGGTCCGATCGGCCCCACGGAACAACTGCCCCTCGTCGCGCGCCTCGTCAATGAACTCGGTCTTTCGCTGAAACACGCACACTTCTGGGGCATGGACGAATGGCACGATGGCGCCCGCGAGGTGCCTGTTTCGCATCCTCTGTCCTTCGAAAAGTGCGACCGGGAAATGCTGTTTGATCGCATCGATCCCGCTCTCGCCATGCCGGAGAGCAATCTCCATTTCCCCAAAGCCGACACCACCGCCTATCGCGCCAGTTGGAATGCCGGTGTCCGCTGCGCCGTCATGCAGGGAGGCCAGGGAGACATCAAGCACTGGGCCTTCAATGACCCGGTCCGGCGCGAAGGCGCATGGGCCGACGCCCCTCCCTCGCCTGAAGAATACCGGCGCTTCACCACGCGGACCGTGGAATTGCATCCGGTTACCCTCATGCAAAACGCGCGCACCTCCGGCGGCGGCAACATCACCATGGTCCCCGCCAAAGCTATCACCGTCGGCCCCGTGGAAACATGGCAGTCCGAAAAAGTTTCCATCTGGCACGCCGGCACCCACGACAACCCCCTCGGCCAGCGCCTCACCGCCCTCATGATTTCCAAACACCTCCCCGACAGCGCCGTCCCCATGTCCCTCCTCGCCGATCACCCTAACGTCGAATTCCACTACTACCTCGGCGGCCTCGGCACCTGCGCCGTCGAAATGCACTAAAAGCTCAAGCTATGAAAAGGCGCGCGGGAGCTTCCTCTGGGTTTGTTTGGTGCTTGGATGTTTGGAGCTTCTTTGGTGCTTGGTTCTTGGAGCTTGGTGCTTCCGGCGAAGCCGGTCTCTCCCCTCCTTTTCCCTTGCACCCCTGGGACCGTGTCTCATCCTCGACCTCCCGCCACATAACGCATGAAAATCACTCGCGCCCTCATCTCCGTCTCTGACAAGTCAGGATTGGAGGAATTCGCACGCGGCCTGCACGCTCTGGGCGTCGAGCTGCTCTCCACCGGTGGCAGCGCCGCCTTCCTGCGGGGCCTCAATTTGCCGGTCGTGGAAGTCGCGGATTACACCGGCTACCCGGAATGTTTCGACGGACGCGTCAAAACGCTGCACCCGAAGGTCCACGGCGGTTTCCTCTTCCAGCGCGGCAACGCAGATCATGTCCAGCGGGCTCAGGAACTCGAGGTACCGCCCATCGACCTCGTCGTCGTCAATCTCTATCCGTTTGAAAAGACCATCGACAAAGAGGGCGTCACCCTGGAGGAAGCCATCGAGAACATCGACATCGGCGGTCCCGCCATGCTGCGCGGCGCGGCGAAAAACTACGAAAGCGTCACCGTCATCACCGATGTCGCCGACTACCCCGCCGTCCTTGAGGAAATGAAAGAGCACGACGGCGCCACCACGCTTCCCACGCGCGAGCGCCTCGCCATCAAAGTGTATCAACGCACTGCCGCCTACGATTCCGCCATCGCCCGCTTCCTCAACCGCGAGCAGGAATCCGAGGGCTCCTTCTGCGTCAGTCTGCCGCTCTGCCAAAGCCTCCGCTACGGCGAAAACCCTCACCAAAAAGCCAATCTCTACGGCTCCTTCAACGAACTCTTCGAAAAGCTCCAGGGCAAGGAACTCAGTTACACGAACATTCTCGACATCGAAGCCGCCACCGAACTCGTCATGGAGTTCAAGCGCCCCACCGTCGCCATTCTCAAACACACCAATCCCTGCGGCGTCGGCTGCGACGATGAAGACATCCGCGCCGCATGGGACAAGGCTTTCGAAACCGACAAGCAGGCTCCCTTCGGCGGCGTCATCGTCACTAACAGACCGCTCAACGAACGCCTCGCCCGCGTCATCAGCGAAATCTTCACAGACGTGATCATCGCGCCCGATTTCGAGTCCGGCGCGCGCGCCATCCTTCAGAAAAAGAAAAACCTCCGTCTCATCCAGGCCAACGTCGCCGCCTATACGCAATGGATGGAGAAAAACCCCGTCATTCGCAGCGCCCCGGGAGGACTCGTCGTTATGGACCGTGACATCAGAGCCCTCGGCCTGCAAAACATGGAGGAAAAAGTCGTCACCCAGCGCGTTCCCTCCAAGGAGGAACTTGAAGCCATGCGCTTCGCATGGCGCGTCGTCAAACACGTGAAGAGCAACGCCATCGTCTTCGCCTCGCACGACCGCACCCTCGGCATCGGCGCGGGCCAGATGAGCCGCGTGGACTCCGCCCGCATCGCCGTCTGGAAGGCCCGTGAAGCCGGCCTCTCCCTTGATGGCAGCGTCGTCGCCAGCGACGCCCTCTTCCCCTTCCCCGACGGCCTCATCAGCGCCGCAGACGCCGGTGCCACCGCCGCCATCCAGCCCGGCGGTTCGGTCAAAGACGCGGAAGTCATCGCCGCCGCCAACGAGCGCAGCGTCGCCATGATCATGACCGGCTACCGCCACTTCCTCCATTGATCGCCGGCGCGAAAACTTCAAATATCAAACTTCAAATCCTCAATATCGCCACCGGCGCCATATTGAAATTTGAAGCTTGAAGTTTCTTTGAAGTTTGATGTTTGTAGTTTGAAGTTTCCGGCTCCGCCGGCCGCCTTGCATGAACTGGCACGATCTTCTCCAGTCCGCCTATTGGCAGCCCATGGCCCAATGCGGCGCCGGTGCCTTCTTTCTCTTTCTGTTGGTGTGGTGGCAAAGACGCAACGACTCCTCCGCATGGCCTCTGGTCGCGGGGGGCGCAGCGTGGATGGCGTGTCACGTTGTCGTCTCGACATTCAGCTATCAAATTCCTCCAAAGCAGCCCGTGGACTGGCTCATGCCCGGCAGCATCGAACTAACCCTCACCGCCCTCCTGGCCTCATGGAAAAAGTGGCCCGGCCCGGTGGTCATGGTGCTCGCCGGCGCCTCCCTTCTCGCTGTCACTTGGCTGGCCCTCCGGCAAATGCCCTTCCTTCTCGAACGTAAGGAGACACCCGTCGAACGCCACTTCTATATCGCTGCCGGGATCGGCGGAGTCTTCCTGACATTCCTTGGGGCCGAGTGGGTCGCGCGCAAGATCTCTCCTGCGGCGCTCATGGCCGGCCTGGCCGTCTTCGCATTCCTCACCGCTCTGAGCCTGTGGCGGATGATCTCGCCGCAAAACATGGTCGCCCGTCCCCTCGCTGCCGCTGCCTTGTGTGCTGGTGCCGCGCTCGCGGCCTGTCTCCGGTTCCGCATCGCCGTCGTCACTCCCGGCGTGGCGGGATGGCTCTCCGGCGGCATCCTCGTGTTTTTTGCTTTCGGATGCCTCAGCCGCGCCGCGAATGTTCCACTCGCTCCCATGGGGGCCGCCGCGGCAGCCTTGCCCGCTGCTGCGTTGTTTGTCCTGATCTACCGCGTCCTGTTTTCCACCGGCCACGGTCTCGCCTTTCTTGCCGCCATGCTTTTTTCCGGCACCGCCGTTTTCGCATGGTCAAACCGTGCAGAGGAAAAGCCCGCTCCGGTGCCCGTGGAAACCGGGGCCGATGACACCGGGGCCTATGATTAATACGGAATCTTTCTGAATTTCCTGCCCCCAGGAAGGGCACGGCTGCTGCAATGGTCAGGATTGGCGGGCTGATTCGCTCACCACTTTCGCCATGAAGAATTATCATCTCACACCCAGCGGAGACCGCTGGCAACTCGCCGAAGAAGGCGGCGGCCCCGTCGCCACCTTCCAAAACAAAGCCGAAGCCCTCGAAGGCTCCGCCCGCGTCGTCTCCCGCGAAACCGGCTCGCTCAAAATCCACAAATCCGACGGCACCATCGAAGAGGAACGCACCTACCCCCGCAGCGCCGACCCCGCCAAATCCCCAGGATAAAACGGCACCGCTGACTTTCCATCGGTGCCTTTCGTCTAACCAAACAGGTTTGACTCGCGGACACGTTTGACCGCCCGTGACCCACTGTTCGTAGCGCTCTATCCATTTATACACTGTCTTGCGGCTGACCGCGTAGCGCCGCGCCAACTCCGCGATGCTGTAGCCGCCACTGTGATAGTCGCTGATCAGATCGATGCGTTCGTCCATGGGGGTTGTTGTCTTCCAAGCCATCAGGCCCTTTTGGCTTTCTTCCCACGGCGGCAATGTGTTACCTGTGTGCCTGGGAGAAAGTGTCACCCATGTGATTAGAACATACCAATGAATTTGGAACCGCAGCGCGGTTCCCTGTGAATAGCCAGGGGTGAGCGAAGCATGAGCGAACCCCTGGATAATCCGCCACCAATTTCTCCACCACAGCGTGGTGGCCCAAGGGCGGAAACCGCACCCGGCCAGCCGCTGCCGTTCCCTCACCGCGCCCCATCCTTCACGCACCGGAACCCCGCGTGATTCGACGACGTATCCGGCGTCGTCTCCTGTCTTCCCGCGGGCCGGTATGACTCGCAATAGCAGTCATTGCACAACCACGACCCACCGCGGATCGTCCGGCACGGCTTCCCCTGCGGATTGTTAGGATCAGGCGTGGTATTCACCGGATTCTCCACCGGACTTTTCGCATAATAGCTTTCCGAATACCAATCCTGCGTCCACTCCCACACATTGCCGGACATATCATAGAGCCCGTAGGCATTCGCCGGAAATGCCTTCACCGGCGCCGGCCCGTGAAATCCGTCCTCAGCCGCATCCTTCACCGGAAACGTTCCCTGCCAGATATTGCACATCCATTTTCCGTTAGGGCGAAACTCCTTTCCCCACACATACTTCTGCTGCTCCATGCCGCCGCGCGCCGCCCGCTCCCATTCCGCCTCGGTCGGCAGCCGCTTCTCCGCCCATTTGCAATAGGCCTCCGCATCAAAAAAGGATACACACACCACCGGATAATTATCCTTCCCCGCAATGCTGCTTCCCTCCCCGTCAGGCTGCCTCCAGTTGGCGTGAAACTTATACTCCCACCACTGCAGCGGATTGGTTAGTTCCACCGGCTCCGCCGTCTTTTTGAAATGATTCGCCCCTGGCTTCAGCATTTCCGGCGGGATCAGCGCCCGCTCCTCCGGCGCAAAATCCTCCAGCTTCGGGACCTTCTCCGCCGTCGTCACATGCCCGGTCGCCTTCACAAACGCCGCAAACTGCGCATTCGTTACCTCCGTCGCATCCATCCAAAATCCCTTCACCGTCACTCTGTGCACCGGCATCTCGTGCTCCTTGTCGTTTGAACCCATCAAAAACGTCCCCTCCGGTATCCACACCATCCCCGGCGGCGGCGCTTCCGGCCCCACCGTCTCCAGCGCTTTCTTCTCCACCGGCTTCTTCTCCTTCTCCGCCGGCGCAGACTTTGTCGATTGCCCGCACACGCCGCCCGCAACAGCCAGCGCCCACCAAAGAATAACAAATCGTTTCATGCCCTCTGCGCCTCCTCTCATTGGTTAGGCATAAAAGATCGCCGCCGACGCCGTGTAGCCGTGAATGAAATTCACCTTTGCCACCGGACCAAACTCCCCGTTCGCAAAAAATCCCGCCACCGGCACCGGCCCGAACGTCTCCGCAAAGATCCCCGCGTCGTGATTCGGCACGCCAAACAGCTTCTGTCCGCGGCCCTTGCAGCAAAACATCAGCGCCGCCATCGGCTGACCGCTGCGCCGTTGCAGCGCCGAACACTGCATCCGCATGTCCTCGTCCGCCGCATCTTTTTCGCGAAGCTGAAACTGCAGCGTCTGCCCCACCCGCGGCACCGCCCCCAGCTTGATCGCCCCCGTCCGCGGATCGCCCCCAAGGATATTGCGCACTAGAAAATCCCCCCGCCGGTATTCCTCCCGATACTCACTCGCCGCCAGCCCCGCCATGATGTTCCCGCCCCGCGCGTTCGACTTATCCTCCTCCGGCAGCGCCTCGAATGTCTCCGTCAGCACATCATACGCCCGCCGCCCCCCCACCGCATACACCAGGTCCTCCTCCACTTTGGTAATGGTGTACGGCTCCCCGATCGGCTGGCATCCCTGACTAACAATTCCCTCCACGCGTGCCCCCGCGAGATGCAGCGCGATTCCCGCGATCTCCCCGCCCTTCGCGCCGCTGTGAAAATGGAAAATGCTGTCCGCCTCCCATCCCCCGCCCGCCATGCCCCCGAACACCGGCATCCCCGGATACGCCCGGTTCATATCCTCCAGCAGCATCTGCGCATTCAACTTCGCCGGATGCCCCGTGATGATCCAGCACCCGTCCGATCTCAACCCCCGCGGAATCTGAAACTCATCATCAATCAGGTAAGTCTTCGCCTCCGCCCCCGGCAGATTCAGAAACAGCACCGAAAACCCCGAGACATTTTCATCCTCCTCCCCCGTCCCTATCAACCCGTCCGCCGAGCACCCCACCACTATGCGTGCATGCCCCTCCACCTGGAGTATCTCCACCAGGTCCCCCGCATGAGCCCGCCAGTCCGCACTCGCAAATGCAAACGCCACCGTCGCCCCTCCCGTCTCCTTCCTCAACTCCCTCGCCACCTCCACCACCTCCTCCTCATCCCACGTCGTCAAACGGATCCGCGAAGCGGCTCGGGCAGCAGGGGTTGCAGTCATGGTCGAGGAAATGAGCTAATGGGTACCCGGAACAGGACTTGAACCTGCACTCCTTGCGGAACCAGATCCTAAGTCTGGCGTGTCTGCCAATTCCACCATCCGGGCGTTCGTTGATGTTCAGTGCCCTGCGCAAACCAAGTCAAATTCCCCACCCCTTCAGGCGAAAATTTGGCACCGGTTCACACACGACACCCAACGATTCGTCCCCCTTTCCATTTCGCGCAAGCGCCGAGTGTCTTTGCCCTAAAGAACAGAGCCAGCGCATATCGATGATGGCGACCGTCTTCAGCCTCAAACCCGGGGGGAGTCTCGAACAAAACGCAACGCATCCTTCTTCAGCCGCGTAGCGGCGGCAGACAATAGCCGTGGGCTTCCAGCCCACGGTGTTATGCCGCCGCATCCACAGCCGCGCAGCGGCGAAAGAATCCCCGCCGGCGTCTCCCTGCAACCGCCCGCACACGGCAAATCTCAACTTCATCGCCCCCCTTAAAATCTCTCGCCAGCCCCCCGGCGGGATCACCAGCAACCAGCACGACGTCGCAGCGACGAGGCGTAACTAGCGACGAGCGCAGACACCTCTCAGCGAACTGCATCAATTACTACCCGTGTCATCAATCATCAATCCATCAAACCACAGCGTGGTTCTCTGTAAATAGCGCGGGGTGAGCGATAGCGAACCCCGGATCAGGCCCCAACGCAACTTGAACCACAGCGTGGTTCCCCAATGATGTGGCACTACTCACCGTCCCCTCGCCGCAAAGCCGGTGAAGACCGCCCCGCCGATACCTTCCGCCCGTCGTTCGAGAACGATGCCACTGGTTTGGGAATTCAAAGCGCGCCTGAATTCCCCCGGAATGCTGGGCCCGTATCGCTACATCTATCTCCATGGTTTCATTTGGTACGACGATGAATTCGGAAAACACACCACCCGGTTCTGTTATTACTTCGACACGAAGCACGAAGAACGGGGCTTGCAACTGACGCCAACGAACAACCATTTCGATTAAGGCCGCGCCTTCCATCGTCGCCCGGTGCTGCATTGCGCACACCACCATCGATAATGCGAGCCGACAAAACAGCGCCACGCGAGATCCCGCCGCCCCGCCCGCAAGCGCAAAATCGCCGCCGGCCTTATGAAAGAGCGCGCCGCCCCCGAAGACCGGTTGAGGAAAACGAGTTGGCTGCTTGACTCCATAAAGAGTTTTGCGTGCCTCTGGTCTTTCATTTCTTTCCCTTCTGGCAGTCTCCGTGCGTGTCGGACAGCAATTGTCTCCTCTCATCTTGATTGAGCATCGCCTTTTTTTGCCCTCTCGAAGACTTTTACCATTTCCAAGGTGTTTTTCATTCTCAATCCGCGCCTTCTTTCTTCCGTCAGACGAATCCGGCTTCGGCTTGTTCTCGACTACCTCTCCTTGGGGGTTGCTCCTTTTCCACTTCACATCCTTCCACGCTCGAATTATTTCGACGAACAGCACAGTTCAGTTTTTGCCAACGGCGACCAAAGCGAGCGCCAACACGGCAATAAAATGGGAAGATTCGGCGTTCATTTACATGAGAGAGTGGAAGGTTTTTGGAGCACAGGTCAGGAGAATTTTCGATGAGTTGCTTGCCGGGGCAGGCTTGACCCGCGGCCTCCCCCACGGCCCTTTCATCACCTATAGCCGCGAGGACGCAAACGTTGTCCTCGCCGCCGTGAGACACGTTCGCACCCTCCGCGTCCATCATCCGTGTATCGTCCCGCCAGCCGCCTCCGCAAAACGGACATTGTAGGACTCCCCCGCACGAGCGAGAGTCAGGAGATGCCCCAACCGCCAAATCGCCCGCCTCCCGTTCCACCGTTGCCCTCCCCAACGCATCAAGCGCCCCGTGCACCCGCGGGATGCTGGAAAGGTCCGTGGATTGCGGGATTGATTTGCGCGCTTCTGCCAACGTTAGCGCTCGCGGTCATTCTCCTTCTCGCGCTGACTCCCGGGACGACGGATGAATTCGCGCAGAGCGCAGCGCTTTCGATTGTTCACGCTTCTGCGTGGGTCATCCGTTGGTCGGTCATTTTTGCCGGGGTCGCGGTGCTTTGCGCCGGGGTCACCATGTTTACCGGAGCGCCAGGCAGGGGTCTGATTATCCTGTTCCTGACACTTCCCGTGTGGGGTGTCTATTTCATTGCCAAACAACAGGAAAAGATATCGGACAACTATTTTCAGCAATACGAAAACCGCGATATCCGGAAAGAACACTGATTTTTGCTGCTGCCTTTTCATCCGTTCCCTGGCGCGTACTCCTATTTTCCCCGCCGACACGTAACTTGCCCTTACATGGCTTTCTTGCTTTGCGTGTTCGCGTCTGCCCTGTCAGACAGCCCCGCGGGTCGAAAATCACCTAATGAAACGCCCGCGGGGCTCCACATTGCATTGATTTTTATTGCAAAGGCCGACTGATCTGTTAATTCTTTCTTCATCGGCCAGAAAACAGGGATCTGACCGCACGAAGCCTCCGGAGCCTCTCGGCACTCGGGGGCTTTGACTTTCGTTTGAGTCGCGCATTTTTTTTAGGACCCCGACGTTTTTTTGTTTCGGCGCCGCTCCCGCCGCTTCAAAGCCTGAGAACTCACCGTTTCCGCCCGGCGTCCAATAGCGGCCTGTAAGTCGTCCAGCCGACGGTTTCCTTCTTGTGATAAGTCACCGCCACCACTTCCTCAGTCCGGATGTAAGCGGCTCGACAGACGAAGTCGTCATAGGTGGTATGAAACCCGTCGGCAAGAATCAGGTATTGGGCATCGCGGCAACCCGTCGTTCTGCGAATCTCAAACCGCCCCATGTGGAGAACCGCCCTTTCATCCTCTTCCCGGCCGTCAGGCTGTTCCCACGCCGGACGGACGCGTTCCACATGCTCCCGAACGAAATAAACCCGGTCAGACAGTTCCCGCTCGAACCTCAATCCAAGACACCACATCAGAAAAAGAATCAGGGCCCAAAGCACCCCCGGCGTCGTCACCAGCCAAAACCACACACTCCGCGGATGCAGCCACCGCACCTCCGCCACCTGCCTGAAGGCACATTCTCAGAAACCGCCGGCAGCATCGATGACATCCCTTTCCGCATAGCCCCGCACCATTTGAATTCAAGAACGGCGTTTCCCAACTCCTCCGCTGTCGTTTGCATGGAAACGCACCATTTTCGCATGCGATTCGCACGGCATTGCACCGCATCGCCTCCCATTCAACCGGAAGACTCCCACGGCACGCCCGCTGCATCATTTAAAATCGAATCGCAAATCGGAAGAAATCTCAGACGAAGAGCGATTCAAATACCGGCTCGCGCTGAAAAGTGTGAGCCGGACTTTTTTTGTACCGCACACACCCCGCGATTCAAGCCCTCGCCCTTCCTCTGGTTCAGCTTCAGCGCACTCCATTTCCTAACCAACACGTGTTTGCGATGCGCTGCACTCCGCAGGTTTCTCCTCAAACCGGTTGACACGCACTCCGCTTAATCACCGAAGTTTGTCATGCACCTCACACGCGCAGACAACCCGGCAACCCCTTTCTCACACAGGCCGCCGGGCGCCCTCCGTTACCTCTCGCAGCCACCGAACGGCCACCTCGCGCGATCCGGGGCAAGGCGACCATTATTTCCGTCTTTCCGCCGCAGAGCGGCCCCTCGTACACTTCCACACCGCCACCATAACCTCCCTCGCTCCGCCCTGCAATGGCCGTCATAACCTCCCTTGCTCCGCCGCCCCCCTGCAACGGCTGCCATTACCTCCCTCGCTCCGCCGCGCCACCCTGCAATGGCTGCCATTACCTCTCTGCTCCGCCGCAGAGCGGCGACCGTTGCGTAGCCCGGCCTTTCAAGGCCGGGAATCATCGGAACCAAAAGACCCGCGTCGCAGCGCGACGCCCGAACTCCAGCCCGCACACTCCAGCATCAGTCCGTCCGTGTTCGTCCATGTCAGTCGTGCCAGTCCATGTCCGTCCTCCCAAACACTCCGCCACTCCCCACCCCGCCTTCCATTCTAAAAACTTCCACCGCCCCATCAGGCTAAATCAAGCTAAATCAAACCACATTTCTTCCCTCCAACCTTGAATTCTAAAAACTCCATCATGACAGCCCTCCCGCCCGCGCCCGTTTCTAAAATCTTCCCGCCCGCCTGCAGTCTCCGGAACACAGCTATCCAGGAATCCCGCCTCTCACAAAATTCCGGCGGCACAATCCCCAAATCCAAAAAAATCACCTCACTTCATCAAACCGAATCAGGCCAAATCAAACCAAATCAAACCACTTTATTTTGCATCCCCCTGAAAAGTCTAAAAAGTCCCTGACTCCCCCCTGCGCTCTCCGCCTCGCCAGGACCGAAGTTCACTCGCAAAAGTGACAGATCGCCGTCCCATTGTAGTATGGAGCATTGCGCTGCCGCCCCTGACAATCATTCCTCACATTTCTCCTCATCAAGCCCGTGATCAAACCCTCGCTCACCTTCCTCCTCGCGACCGCCTCGCTGAAGGCGCAGCTTCCTGCGGACCACGCAGAGCGCATGGCGAAGGGTCTGGACATGTTCAAGGAAGTGAGCGGACTGCTGAAGGAGCATTGTGTGAAATGCCACGGCGGAGAAAAGACGAGGGCTGATTTTGATCTGGCGACGCGCGAGGGCCTCCTCGCTGGCGTAAAGGATGGTGTTACAGTAGTCCCTTTCAATGCCGCGGGCAGCAAACTGATGAAACTCATCCGTCACGAGGAGGAGCCGTCGATGCCGGACAAAAAACCGAAACTGTCCGACGCAACCATCGCGAAGATCGCGGCATGGATCGATCACGGCGCTCCCTACGACGCGCCGCTGGTGGCGGGAAAAACGCCGCCGCGGGATAAATCCAAAGTGACGGCGGAGGACCGGAAATGGTGGGCCTTCCAGCCGCTTGCAAACCTGACCGCGCCGGCGGACGCATCTCACCCGCTGGACGCCTTCCTGCTCTCCAAAGCCGCCGGGAAAAAGCTGACGCTGAATCCACCCGCAGAGCCGCGAGCCTTCGTGCGCCGCGCTTTCCTCAATGCCCTCGGCCTGCCGCCCTCGCCGGACGAAGTGGAGACTTTCGCCAGGGAATATGCAGCCAATGCTGAGGCCGCGGTCGCGACCCTGACGGACAAGCTTTTGGCGTCTCCGCAGTTCGGCGAGCGCTGGGCGCGGCACTGGCTCGATGTGGCGCGCTTCGCGGAAAGCTCCGGTTTCGAGCACGACTACGACCGCCCCAACGCATGGCATTACCGCGACTTCGTCATCCGCGCGCTGAACAGCGACATGCCCTTTGATCAATTCGTGGACTGGCAACTCGCGGGCGATGAATTCGCGCCGGGCAATGCCGAGGCCATGACGGCCACCGGTTTCCTCGGTGCCGGTGTCTTTCCCACGCAGATCACCGCAAATGAAGTCGAGCGCGTGCGTTATGACGCACTCGATGACATGCTGTCCACCACCGGCTCCGCCATGCTGGGCCTGACCATCGGCTGCGCGCGCTGTCACGACCATAAATACGATCCCATTCCCGCGCAGGATTATTACCGGCTCCTCTCCACCTTTACCACCACCGTGCGCAGCAATGTCGATCTCGACACCAATCCGCAGCGCACCGCTGAAGCCCTCGCGAAACACAAAGCGGAGCACGACCGCCTAACATCGGAACTCTCCGCATGGGAAACCGCCACCCTCCAGCCAAAGTTCGACGAATGGCTGCGCTCGAATCCCGAACTGAATGCCAAAAGCCCGTGGGTTCTGGCCGGCGGAACCATCACCTCCAAAGGCGGCGCGCAGTTCAAAGCCCTGCCCGACGGCTCATGGCTCGCTGAAGGCCCTAACGCCGCGTCCGATACCTATGTCATCACCGCTTCCAGTGCCTCGCCGGTGACAGCGTTGAAACTGGAAGCTCTCACGGACCCGTCGATGAAGGGCAAAGGACCGGGCCGCGCCAGCAACGGAAATTTCGCCCTGAGCCGCATCCGTGTCACTGCCGGGCCTAACGATGGAGGCAAAGCGCAGGAGGTGAAACTCGCGCCCGGCGCCTTCACGCACCAGCAGAACGCCGATCATCTCTCCGTGGCCGCATCCCTGGACAACAACGCCTCCAGCGGCTGGGCGGTGGACGGTCAAATCGGCAAAAACCACGCCGCCATCTTCACCTTTGCCGACCCGGCAACGATCCCCGGCGGCGCGAAGCTGACGGTGACACTCGAATTTGCGGTCAACACGAGCCACAGCATCGGACGTCCGCGACTTTCCCTCTGCACCGGCGGCGCGCCGGTTCTCGACGCGACCGCCATTCCCGCAGAAATCGCGGCGCTCGCTCCAAAGCTAAACACTCTCTCTGCAACGGAACGCACCACCCTGTTCAACTGGTGGAAGCAAAACGACGCCGCATGGAAAGAAAAGGAGCGAAAGGTCGCCGAACACACCAAAGCCGCGCCAAAAACGCTGCAGCCAGTGCTCATTTGCGCGGAAGGATACGAGCCGCTCGTGATGCACTCTCAAGGCCCGCCGTTTCTTAAGGAGACGCACATTCTCAAACGCGGCGACACAAACCAAAAGACAGCGACCGCTACGCAGAGCTTCCTCCAGGTGCTCATGCGCGACGCGGAAGAAAAGCGCTGGGCGTGGAAGCCCTCGGAAGGATCAAAATCCTCAGGCCGCCGCCGCAGCCTCGCCAACTGGATGACGGACGTGGAGCACGGCGGAGGTGCTCTTCTTGCCCGGGTCGCGGTGAACCGCCTCTGGCAGCACCACTTTGGCCGCGGCATTGTGAGCACTCCTAACGATTTTGGAAAACAGGGCACCCTGCCCTCTCATCCGGAGCTGCTCGACTGGCTGGCCGGTGAACTCATTCGCAACGGCTGGAAGCTGAAACCCATCCACCGCCTCATCATGACCAGCGCGGCGTATCGTCAAAGTTCCGCGGCCTCCCCGGAAAAACTCGCAGCCGATCCTGACAATTCCCTCTTCCTCCGCGCCATGCCGCGCCGTCTTGAAGCCGAAGCCGCGCGCGATGCGATTCTCTCCGTCTCCGGCCAGTTGGACCTCACGCCTTTCGGCCGCGGCACACTGGACGAAAACAGCCGTCGCCGCAGCATCTACTTTACGGTGAAGCGCAGCCAGTTGGTAAACAGCATGGTCGTCTTTGACGCGCCGGAGCCCCTGTCCAGTCAGGGGCAGCGGCCCACAACCACCGTCGCGCCGCAGGCGCTCTTTCTCATGAACAGTCCTCAAGCGCGCAACTGGGCAGGCACCTTCGCGACAAAACTCATGGAGGAAAAAACGCCGGAGGCCCGCGTCCACGCGGCCTGTCTGCGCGCCCTCGGCAGACGCGCCACCCCGGACGAACTGGCCGCCGTGCTGCCGTTCCTCGAAAAACAATCCGCTCTCCATCGTGCCTCCGGCCAGAGCGATCCGGATCGCGAAAGCCTAACCGATTACTGCCAGGCTCTCTTTGGCCTCAACGAGTTTCTCTACATCCCATGAGTACCCCACTTTCACGACGGCGCATGCTGCAAATGGCCGGCGGCGGTTTTGGCTGGCTCGCGTTCTCTGCCATGATGCAGCGCGCAGCCGCCACGGCGGTGAATCCCCTCTCTGCGCGTCAGCCGCATTTCACGCCGCGCGCAAAGTCCGTCATCTGGCTCTTCATGAACGGCGGGCCGAGCCACGTCGATACATGGGACTACAAACCGGAACTCCAAAAACGCCACGGCCAGGCGCTCGCGGGGTTTGATAACAAAACCGGGTTCTTTCCGGACGCTGTCGGTCCGCTGATGAAATCACCCTTCGATTGGAAGCAATACGGCCAAAGCGGCACGTGGGGCAGCAGCCTCTTTCCGAAGCTTACGCAGCAGGTGGACAGAATGGCGTTCATCCACTCCTGCCACACAGACTCTAACAACCACAGCCCCGCGCTTTTCATGATGAACACGGGCGTCACGCGCATGGGTTATCCCAGCGTCGGTTCGTGGGTCACCTACGGCCTCGGCTGCGCGAGCAACAATCTGCCCTCGTTCGTGGTGATGTCCGATCCCAAGGACCGCGGGCTTCCCAAAGGCAACGCCAGCAACTGGAACGCCGGCTTCCTCCCCAGCGTTTACCAGGGCACGTGGCTCAAGCCGAAGGGAGAGCCCATCGCCAACCTCAAACGCCCCGCCTCCCTAACCGATTCCGGCCAGCGGGCGCAACTCGACCTCATGGCGCAGCTCAACCGCCACAGCCTTCCCGGCTCGCCCGTCGAATCGGAACTCGCCGCGCGCATCGAGAGCTTTGAATTGGCCTACCGCATGCAAACCGCTGCGCCGGAGGCCTTCGATGTCGCCAACGAGCCGGAACACATCCGCAAACTCTACGGCCTCGACCAGCCGAAGTGCGCGCACATGGCCGCGCAATGCCTCACTGCGCGCCGCATGGTGGAGCGGGGCGTGCGCTTTGTGCAGATTTATTCCGGCGGCATGGACAATCAGTTGAGCTGGGACTGCCACATGGATTTGTTAGGAAATCACGGCGGATTCGCCGCAGAGGTGGACCAGCCCTTCAGCGCCCTCCTGACTGATCTGGAGCAGCGCGGCATGCTGGACGAGACATTGGTCATTTGCGCCGGTGAGTTCGGACGCCTCCCCGTCTCCCAAAAGGGCGACAAACCGGGGCGCGATCACAACCCGCACGCCTTCACCGTGTGGATAACCGGTGCCGGTGTGCGCGGCGGCTCCCACTACGGCCAAACCGACGACATCGGCCACAAGGCAGCCGTGGACAAAGTGAACGTCCGCGACTTCCACGCCACGATTCTCTACGCCCTTGGACTTGACCATGAATCCCTGACATTCCGCTTCCAGGGCCTCGATCAGCGCCTCACCGGCGTCGAACACGCAAATGTTGTTAGGGAAATTTTCGCCTGACTACTTCGCCGCAAGCGAAACGCAGACGAGTTCTTTGTCATTGCGGACAAATACACACTGATTCGCAAACGCCGGATGACTCCACACCACCTTGCGCCCCATGCCTGGCGTTTCCGCGGACAGAATTTTCGCGCGGCTTGCCTCTTTATAACCGGACGCGCTGAGGTCCGCGAGAATGAGTTCACCGGCGTCATTGAAGAGCACCCACTGCTGCGGCGTGCGCGCCGCAAAGAACGTGCCGGAGCCTGCCTTCTTGTTATTCATCACCTCCAGACTCGACCACACACGCTCGCCCGTCGCCGAATTGAAGCAGCGCAGATCGCCGTCCATGTCGCATCCGTAAACCAAATCCTCCACCACCACCGGCGTGCCGTTTTTCGGCGACATGGCCTGATTCGGCTTCCCCTCCCACACCACCTCGGCCTTGCCACCGCCCGGTTTTACCATCATCGACTTCTTCATCATCGAGCCCACGAAGATTCCGCTGGGCGTCACGCGCGGCGCCATAATCGACATGCCATAAGCCGCCTGGTAAGGCTGACTCCACTGAACCTTGCCCGTCGCGGGATCGAGCCCGTTCAACGAATCCGGCAGGAACACAAGCAGTTCGTCTTTCCCCTCGCGCTTCGTCATCACCGGCGGCGCGTAACCGACATCCTTCGTGTCAAGAGCCCGCCAGACTTCCTTCCCGCTCTTGCGATCCAGCGCCACCACGGCCGTGCCCCTGCCGCCGGCCAGCGTATAGACAAGATCGCCGTGAACCAGCGGCGTGGCCGCGAAGCCCCAAATCGGCGACTCGCTCCCGTAATCCTTTTTCAGTTCCTTCTCCCACACCACTTTGCCATCCGCAGCATTCAACGCCGTCAGATGTCCCTCCGCGCCGAGCGAATAGACAACGCCGTCACTAACAACCGGCATGCATCGCGGCCCGTTGGGAAAACTCAAATGGATCGTCGTATCCCAGCCCCGATCCCAGATCGGTTTGCCGGTCTTCTCATCGACGCACACCACGCGCTCCTTTCCGGTGACCTTCGTGCGCCCGCCCGGATTGTCATCCACCTTCCCGGAACTGATCTGAAAGTCCATCACAAACACCTTCCCGCCGGAAACGGACGGACCCGAATAGCCATTGGCGATCGGCGCGCGCCACACGACCTTCGGACCCTCTGCGGGAAATTTAGTGATGAGTCCCGTGTCATTCCACGTCGAATCACCGCGCGGCCCAAGCCACTGCGGCCAGTCTTCGGCGACGGCTCCGGAGGCAGCGAAAGCGAGAACGGCGGAGAGAATGGAGAGATTCTTCTTCATATTGGTTGCCACCAATGGCCGGAAATGCGTCCACGGCAAGGCCGTCCCCCGCCGTGGCCATTTTTCTCATCCGCGCAGCGCAGCCTGGAGCGCGCGCAGTTCCTCATCCACCTGGGACTCGTTAGGATCATGAAGCGTGGAGGCAATCTGCCGGCGGAGGGTGTCGCGGAATTTGCGGCGCAGGCGGCTTACCGCCTGGCGCACGGCTTCCGGGGACATGCCGAGATCCCGGGCAGCGGATTCGGCGGTCATGGCAGTGCCGGTTTCGGGATCGAGAAAACAGGCGAGGATTCCAAACGACCGCGCACCACCCTTTGCCGCCTCCGCCTTGCGCAGGAGATCAAGCGAACCACGCAGCAGGTGCAGCGCCCAGCTGCGCTCGAACAGACTCTCCGGCGTGGCGGGATCGGCGGGCTCATGGCGATAGAGTTCCTCGGCGTTCAGCAGATCAAGCGGGACGAACACCTGTCCTCCGCCGCGCTTCTGTGCACGCTGCCGGTCCTCCATGTCACCGATGTAGCGCTGAAAGACTGCCAGCAGAAATGTGCGCAGTTTTCCCTGACCGCGGCTCACGGTGGCGAGGACGTTGTGCTCCAAAAGGTAACCGAAGAATCCCTGGGTCAAATCCTCGGCATCCGGCGGGCTGTGTCCCATCCGACGGGCAAAAGCGTAAAGCGGATACCAGTAATCCTGACAAATACCTGTCAGAGCCGTGCGCCGCGCGGCATCATCATTCGCCTGGCAAACCTGCACCACCGCCGTCCAGCGGGTAATCGGAAACCGGGAATCCGCGTGCGGAGTGGCCATGGGAAGGAACCGCAGGCAAACGCTGCAAAAAGAGACCGTCAACAGGTATCAATCCTGCTTGGTATTTCCACAGGAACGCCGACAACCCCCGCAGGATGAAAACCGAAACCGCCGGCAGCCAGACTTCCAAAGAGCCTTCCGCGCCCGGCGCAGGATTGCTGGCGCTCGGATTTTTCACCGGCGGAGCGGCGCAGGCGGCCGTTTCCGAATCCGAACAGTCCGGCCACATGATAGGACGCTACGAACTGATGGAGCCGCTCGGCGAGGGCGGATTCGGCGTCGTATGGCGCGCTCGCCAGCACGAGCCGATCCAGCGCGAAGTCGCGCTGAAGGTGATCAAACCAGGACTCGACAGCCGCGAGGTCATTTGCCGCTTTGAAGCCGAACGGCAGGCACTGGCGCTGATGGATCATCCTAACATCGCCGCCGTCTTTGACGCGGGTTCGACCGCGGACGGGCGTCCATATTTCGTGATGGAACTGGTGCAGGGCACGCCGCTGGCGGAGTATTGCGACGCGCGGAAACTCACCATACCGGAGCGTCTGCGGCTGTTCATTCCGGTTTGTCAGGCAGTGCAGCACGCGCACCAGAAGGCGGTGCTCCACCGGGATCTGAAACCGTCCAACATTCTCGTGGCCGAAATCGATGGGCAGCCCGTGCCAAAGGTGATCGACTTCGGTGTCGCCAAAGCGCTGACTCCGGCGGCGGACGCGCTGCCATTTGGGAGAACCCAGGCCGGAATCGTGGTGGGCACACCTCAATACATGAGCCCGGAGCAGGCCGGCTGCGGGCTGGATGTGGATACCCGCAGCGATGTGTATTCGCTCGGCGTGATTCTCTGCGAGCTTCTCACGGGCCGCACGCAACTGCCGCCGGAAACCGCGGATTTTACCAGCGCCCTGCGCCTCATTTGTGACTCGGCGTCGGTCAGGCCCAGCCTGCTGGTGCAGCCGGTCACGTCCGCGGTAGAGCAGGCCGCGGCTCAGCGCCGCCTCACCACTGTGCGGTTCGGGCGCGCGCTGCGCGGCGATCTTGACTGGATCAC
This sequence comes from Verrucomicrobiales bacterium, assembly GCA_035550135.1. Classification (GTDB taxonomy): domain Bacteria; phylum Verrucomicrobiota; class Verrucomicrobiia; order Verrucomicrobiales; family V1-33; genus V1-33. The sequence continues at coordinate 68,586 of DASZQB010000021.1, read as the reverse complement.
GCTCAAAGCGCTCGAAAAAGATCGCTGCCGCCGCTATGAAACACCGCTGGCCCTCGCGATCGACGTCCAAAAACACCTTGAGGGAAAAACCGTTAGTGCCGCCGCGCCCGCGTGGCGCTACCAGGCAGGAAAGTTTGCCCGCCGTCACCGCGGAGCACTCATCGCCGCTTCGCTGGCTGTATCCGCGTTGATCGCCGGCACCGCCGTGAGTCTGTGGCAGGCGGCGAATGCGGAACGCAGCCGAAAGGATGCACAGACCAACTACGACCGTACGCGAAAAGCTGTGGAGGTTTATCTGAGCAAGGCTGCCGATCACCCGCGGCTGCAGCAGGAGGACTTCAAGGATCTGCAAGTGGAGCTGTTCAAAGCGGCCCTCCCGCTCTACGAGGATATGAGCAGGGTGGAGGGGGATGACCCGTCCCTGCTCTCCGACCGCGCATGGGCCATGGGGCGCATGGGGGATGTGTATCTTTCCATCAAAGACTTTCCAAAAGCCGAGGAGGCTTACCGCAAAACGATGGCCATCGACAATGAACTGGTGCGCCGGTTTCCTGACAATATCGCGTACCGGCACACACTCGCCATGCGCCACAACAATCTGTCCTCCGTGCAGCATTCCAGCAAACGCGCGGAGGAGGCGATTGCGAGTCAGGAAAGCGCGCTCACACTGCTCGAGTCCGTCGTAAAAGAGGAACCGGACAATTCGGGTTACCGGGCCAACCTGGCGACGGTTTTGATGAACCGCGGCACTTTCCTCAAAGGACAGAAAAAGCTGCCCGAATCCGAAGCCGCCTATCTTCGTTCCATCGGGTTGTTCGAATCACTGGTCGCAGATCATCCCGTGAACAGCACGTCGTGGCAGAATCTCGGTACATGCCGTGTAATGCTGGGCCATCTTCTCAGCGACACCAAACGCGAAAACGAAGCAAGGGAGCGCTGGAGATCGGCCATGGATGCATTTGTCGAAGCGGAGAAAAGAGACTCTTCCAACCACGAAGCCCGCACTTCCCTCTGTCTGTGCCTCCTGACATGCGGACGAAGCGCATTCTCCGCAGGTGACTATGAGGAAGGTGACGCTCTCTTCCGGGAAGCGCGCGAACTCGCCCGGCGGAATGTGGACCAATACCCAGGCTACTCTGTTTACCGCGAGAATCTCATGAACGTGCTGAACATGATCGGAAATTCCTATTCGCAGCGGGGCCGCGATGATGAGGCGCTGGAAATGCTGGAGGAATTGAAGGTGGAGCAGCAGCGGCTGATGGCGGCATTCCCCCGGTCCACTGCTTATCCTCCTCTGCTGGCAAAGACCTTCGCAAAGCTCGGCGACGCTGCATTGAAAAAGAAAGATCTCTCGGCGGCAAAGGACCGTTATGAACAAGCCTTCGCCACTCACCGGATCGATACCTATTGTGCCATACTTTGCGGCATTGCGATCGATATGGGCGATCACGCCACGGCCGTTCGGCGCGCTCTCGAGTCCACAGAACTGGCAAAGCCCAACTGGCAAAAGCGCGAGTGGGTGGCGCAGCGCATCGGACGTGCCCTGCCCCTCATTGCGGCGGATGCCAAACTGGAAAGGGCCGCGCGCGAGGAACTGATCGAACGCTGCGGGAGCAAGGCGGTGGAAATGCTGAAGGAGGCAGTCGAATTAGGTTACACCGGCATTGCTCAGTTCCGTACACCGGACATCACCATCGATCTGCGGGAACGTCCGGATTTCAAAGCCCTCGCAGCGAAAGAGCCGGCACCGCCTCAGGGAATAGCCTCCGCCTTCTGCTTCGACTACAAGGGCGGTGACGATCCCGGAATTCGGAAATGGAGGCGGGAGGGATTGCTCTGGACGGAGGCGGAACCCTCCGGAAAGATCAACCGGTATGCGATTTTCGGACTGCTGACGGTTGACGGGATCAATGGCATTGAAGTGCGTCGAAACGACGGCGGCCAGCAGGTATTTATTCCGAATCCCGCCGGCAAAGAGTCAGCAGACCTGAAGATGCTCATCCCGGGCGGCAGTTGGCGGGTCATCGGCAGGGTGACCGATATGAAATAGCGCCGTCGCGAAATTTTTTGTCACGCGGGCAGGGCGTTTTCCCAAGGAACACAGTGAACCCAATTACCCCCACCCTCATGAGCACGATCACCACCAGAGACGGCACGCAAATTTATTACAAGGACTGGGGCACCGGTCCGGTTGTCACCTTCAGCCACGGATGGCCGCTCAGTTCGGATGCATGGGAAGCACAAATGTTCTTCCTCGCGTCGAACGGCTATCGCTGCATCGCACATGACCGGCGCGGGCACGGGCGCTCCAGTCAGCCGTGGACCGGGAATGAAATGGACACCTACGCGGATGATCTGGCGGAGCTTTTTGAAAAGCTCGACGTGAAGAACGCCGTGATGATCGGCCACTCGACCGGCGGCGGTGAGGTGGCCCGCTACATCGGACGCCACGGCACCAAACGCGTTTCCAAAGCCGTCCTCATGGGTGCCGTGCCGCCCATCATGCTCAAGACTCCGGCAAATCCCGGAGGATTGCCGATCGAGGTCTTCGACGGTTTCCGCAAAGCCTGTCTGGCGGACCGCGCGCAGTTTTTCCTCGATGTCGCGAGCGGACCATTCTTTGGCTTCAACCGTCCCGGAGCTAAAGTTTCGCAGGGCTTGATCCAGTCGTGGTGGATGCAGGGCATGATGTCAGGTCACAAGAACGCATACGACTGCATCAAGGCTTTCTCGGAGACAGACTTCACGGAGGACTTGAAGAAGTTCGATGTTCCGACGCTCATCATTCACGGCGACGATGACCAGATCGTGCCCATCGGTGCCTCCGCCATGTTGTCGGCGAAGCTGGCGAAGAACGCCGTCCTGAAAATCTATCCCGGCGGCACGCACAGTCTTGGTGACACAAGCAAGGAGCAACTGAACGCCGATCTTCTCGAGTTCATCCGCTCCTGAACCAGTCCGCTCGGACGCACCGGAAAACCGCACGAGATAGCCAAAGCGGTCGCCTTTCTCGCTTCTGACGACAGCAGCTTCATCACCGGCATCGAACTGTTCGTCGATGGCGGGCCATCCCAAATCTGAAATCACGTCAATCCTCACCTAACCGCTACCATGGGACTCACATCACTTGGCATCATCCACACCGCCATCAGCCTCGCGGCAGTCGCCGCAGGACTCATCGCGTTGATTCGCGACCGCGAAATTTCGTCCAGCAACCGGACCGGGAAAATCTACGTCATCATGACGGTGCTCACCTGCCTCACCGGATTTCCGATTTTTCAGCACGGAGGATTCGGCAAGCCGCACGCGCTGGGAATCATTACCCTCATCGTGCTGGGCGTGGCGGCCGTGGCGGAGCGGACGCGGTATTTTGGAAGATTGTCCCGCTATGTGGCTGTCGTGTCCTACTCCGCGACGTTCTTCTTCCACATGATTCCGGCAATGACAGAAACGACGACCCGCCTGCCTGCAGGCGCGCCGCTGGTGGCGGGTCGCGATGGTCCGGAGTTGGAGAAGGCCGCCGGTATTCTGTTTCTTTTGTTCGTCGCCGGAGCGGCGCTGCAGGTCCGGCGGCTGAAGAAAAGCACCCGTCCGGCGGTATCGCCGGAGCCGGCACAGCACCGCAGAGAAGTCTTTTCCACCCTAACCAAACCTAAAGCTCAGGACACACCATGACCAATTATCACAAACTGTACACCGCCGAGGATTCCGCCGTGGTCTTCATCGATCACCAGCCGCAGATGACCTTCGGCGTCGCGAATATTGACCGCGCGATGCTCATCAATAATGTGACGCTGCTGGCGCGAGTGGCAAAGGAATTCAAGGTTCCGACGGTGCTGTCCGCGGTGGAGACGGAGAGCTTTAGCGGTTACGTTTGGCCGCAACTGCTCGACGTCTATCCCGGTCAGCAGGTGGTGGAGCGCACTTCCATGAATGCCTGGGACGACGCCGGATTCCGCAAAGCCATCGAAGCGACCGGGCGAAAGAACATTCTCCTCACGGGACTCTGGACGGAAGTCTGCGTGTGCTGGCCCGCCCTCTCGATGATGGCGGAAGGCTATAACGTTTACGTCGTGGAGGACTGCTGCGGAGCTACTTCGGCGACGGCGCAGGATGCGGCCCTCTCCCGTATGGTCCAGGCCGGCGTGGTGAGGGTGACCACCATCGCCGCCCTGCTGGAATGGCAGCGCGATTGGAGAAATCACACCCACTACGACGCACTCATGTCGATCATCAGACAGCAGGGCGGCGCTTACGGCAGCGGCGCCGAATATGCTTATACCATGGTCCACAAAGCACCGCAATCCGCACAATCCCCTCAAGTGGTGAAGAAGACGCCGCACTGATCCGCATGGCCATCCACGTCGCCATCACCCGCCGGGTGCGCCCGGGATGCGAAGCGGAATTCGTAGAGGCGATCCGCGAGTTTCTGTCCGCGTCATTCGCGCAGGACGGGGTGCTGGGCGCCGGTATCATTTCACCCGCGCCCGGACAGAACCCCCACGAATACGGAATCCTGCGCACCTTCGCCGGTGAGGCGGAGCGGGATGCCTTTTACGAATCCGCGGCTTACAAGGCATGGCGCGAACGTTCGAAAGCATGGACTGACGGCGAACCGGTTCACCATCAACTTCACGGGTTGGAGGCGTGGTTCCGCCACCCCCAACAAGCACCGCCAAAATGGAAAATGGCGTGTGCCACACTGATGGGCGTCTATCCCGTAAGTTTGCTCCTTGGCGTCACACTCGGGCCCCTCATCGCCGGATGGCCCATGCCGCTGACGTCGCTGGCATTTGGCGCGGGCATGGTGGCGCTGCTCACATGGGTGGTGATGCCGCCGGTGGTGCGGCTGCTGTATTCCTGGCTGCACTCCCCGGAATAACCAAACAAATACGCATATGAACACTGCGGACCTCATTTTTTTCAACGGGCGCATCACCACTCTCGATCCCCGGCATCCTGAAGCCTCCAACCTCGCCGTCAAAGACGGGCGAATCATCGGCGTGGATGATGCAGACGAATACGAACGCGGTTCCGATACCGTGGTCATCGACCTCAAGGGCCGCCGCGTCATTCCCGGCCTCAACGATTCCCACCTGCACGTCATTCGCGGGGGATTGAACTATAACATGGAACTGCGCTGGGACGGTGTTCCCTCGCTTTCCGATGCGCTGCGCATGCTGCGTGAACAGGCACAGCGTACGCCCTCGGGTCAATGGGTGCGCGTAGTGGGTGGCTGGAGCGAATTCCAATTCGCCGAACGGCGCATGCCAACGCTGGAGGAGATCAACGCCGCCGCGCCGGACACTCCTGTGTTCATCCTCCATCTCTACTGCCGCGCGCTGCTGAACAAAGCTGCACTGCGCGCCTGCGGCTACACGAAAGACTCGCCGAATCCGCCCGGCGGAGAAATCCAGCGCGATCACAGCGGCAATCCGACGGGTCTGCTCATCGCACGCCCTAACGCCACCATCCTCTACGCCACGCTCGCCAAAGGTCCTAAACTGCCGCCGGAACACCAGATGAATTCCACGCGCCACTTCATGCGTGAACTCAACCGGCTCGGTCTCACCAGCATTATCGATGCCGGCGGCGGGTTTCAAAATTATCCTGACGACTACGCCGTTATCGAACAACTGTACCGCAACGATGAACTCACCCTGCGCATCGCCTACAATCTCTTCACCCAAAAACCGAAGGAGGAGAAAGAGGATTTTGCCCGTTGGATCAAAATGACCGGCCCGGGCAAGGGCGACGACTTCCTCCGCTGCAACGGCGCGGGCGAAATGCTCGTCTTCTCCGCGGCGGATTTCGAAGACTTCCTCGAACCCCGCCCCGACCTCAATCCCTCCCTCGAAACCGAACTCAGCGAAGTCGTATCCCTCCTCGCTGCTAACAAGTGGCCCTTCCGCCTCCACGCCACTTACGACGAAAGCATCACCCGCTTCCTCAACGTCTTCGAAGAGGTGCATCGCGATATTCCCTTCACCGGCCTGAACTGGTTCTTCGACCACTGCGAAACGATCTCGGACCGGAATCTTGAGCGCGTGAAAGCGCTCGGTGGCGGTATCGCCATCCAGCACCGCATGGCCTATCAGGGCGAATATTTCATCGAACGATACGGCGCTGCCGCGGCGGAGCGGACGCCGCCTGTGCGCCGCATGATGGAAATGGGCCTCCCCGTCGGCGCGGGCACGGACGCCACGCGCGTGGCCAGCTACAATCCATGGGTTTCACTCTACTGGCTAACCACGGGCAAAACCGCTGGCGGCATGCCCCTGTATCCTGACAAAAACAAACTCAGCCGTGAGGAAGCCCTGCGCCTCTACACCCAGGGCAGCAGTTGGTTCTCCTGCGAGACTGGAAAAAAAGGCACACTCGCGCCGGGCCAATTGGCGGACTGCGCTGTGCTAACCGATGACTATTTCTCTGTTCCCGATGAAGACATCAAGGGCATCGAATCCGTACTGACCGTCCTCGGCGGCAAAGTGGTGCATGCCGCTGGTGACTTCACTCCGCACGCGCCTCCTCCTTTGCCAGTGCTGCCTGAGTGGTCGCCGGTGAAAGTGTTCGGCGGCTATGGAGCACCGCTGGATGTGCGCAAAGCGGCACGGGCTGGTGTGCCCGCGGCGGCAGGAGCCTCACGTGTTGCGCCCGCCAAGAGCCGCACCGAGCGGCCGTTCGGGTTCTCCGGCTGCGACTGTTTTGCCTTCTGAAGCGGATCAGGGCATGCCGAGCGCATTCCATGCGAAGGCATACATGTCGGCGATTTCCTCCAGTTGTTTCGCGGTCGGCTTGCCTGCTCCATGGCCGGCACGGAGATCGACACGCAGGAGAACGGGCGCTGACCCGCCTTGAGCCTGCTGGAGCTCCGCGGCGAATTTGAAGCTGTGCGCTGGAAAGACGCGGTCATCGTGATCGCCGGTGAGCACCATGGTGGCGGGATATTTTATGCCCGGCTTCACATTGTGCAGCGGGCTGTAGGCGCGCAGCACTTTGAAGTCATCGGCCTTGTCAGGGAATCCATATTCCTCCTGCCATGCATGCCCGATGGTGAACTTGTGAAAGCGCAGCATATCCATGACGCCGACGGCGGGCAAGGCACAGCCGAAGAGGTCCGGACGCTGAAGCAAACACGCGCCAACCAGCAACCCTCCATTACTTCCGCCGCTGATCGCCAGCCGTGAAGGTTTCGTCCAGCCGTCTTTGATGAGGAATTCACCGGCGCTGATGAAGTCATCGAACACGCGCTGCTTGTGGTCCTTCATGCCGGCCTCGTGCCATGCCTGACCGAATTCGCCGCCGCCGCGCAGATTCACCTGCGCATAGACTCCGCCCGCCTCCAGCCACGCGATGCGGCTGGCGCTGAAGGCCGGCGTGAGGCTGTGATTGAAGCCGCCGTAGGCGTAGAGCATCACCGGCAGTTCGCCGTTCTTTTGCGTCGCCTTTTTTCGCACCACAAACATCGGAACCTTCGTGCCGTCCTTCGAAGCGAACCAGAACTGCTCCACCACAATATCCTTTGTATCGAAGGCGACCTTCGTCTCCTCATGCAGCGTGCTCTTTGCGGCATCGACATTATAACGATAGATGGCGCCCGGCGTATCGAAACCGGTGACCGCGTAAAACGTTTCCTTGTCATCGAAACGCCCGCCGAATCCGCCGGCGGTGCCGAAGTTGGGCAGCTTGAGTTTGTCCGTCTCTTTCCCGGCGAGATCGTAAACGCTGACATCATCGTGAGCATCCACGAGGCGCTGCACGAAAACACGCCGGCCAATGACGCTCGCGGACTCAATAACGCTTTTCCCCTCCGGCACGATTTCCTGCCAGTTCGCGGGCTCGGGTTTCGTAATGTCGATGACGACCACGCGGCGGTTCGGCGCCTTGTGTGTCGTCAGGAAGAAGAAGCGCGTGCCCTCATTGCCGAGGAAGCTCCAGTCGTATTCAAAGTTGGTCAGCAGCTCCACCACTGGAGAATCCGGTCCCTTGCTCAGATCGCGGTAGAAAAAATTGTTTTCCGCCTTGGTGCCCTCGCTGATGAAGATGGTGAGGTATCTCCCATCCTCCGTCTCTCCAACGTGAATTCCCCACGTGGGATGATCCGGGCGCTCATAGACGAGGCGGTCCTTGTCCTGAGTCTGACCGGCCGTGTGATAGTAGGCCTTCTGATTGAAGTTCGCCGCCTTCAGCGCCTCGCCGGCTTTCGGCTCCGCAAACCGGCTGTAATAGAATCCCTTGCCGTCGCGGCTCCAGTTAGGGCGGCTGAACTTCACCCAGCGGATGACATCTTCACGGTCTTTCGCGGTATCGATATCGCGGATGCGCACTGTCTGCCAGTCGCTGCCGGCTTCGCTCACCGCATAGGCCATCACTTTGCCGTCGTCGGTCACGTCAAACCCGCTGAGCGCCACCGTGCCGTCCTTGCTGAGAGCGTTAGGATCAAGCAGCACTTTTTCCTCCGCCCCCGCTTTGTCCTCCTGCCAGTAAACGACTGCCTGGTTTTGCAGCCCCTTCTTGCGGCTGTAGAAAAGGCGGCCTGCGACCACCGAGGGCACGCTGGTTTTGTCATAGTCCTGCAGCACGCGCAGCCGTTGGAGGAAGGAGGCACGGCGGGGCAGTTTGGAAAGATATTCGCCCGCCATCTTTGCCTGCGCCTCCACCCACTTGCGCGTCTCCGGACTGTCGATGTCCTCCATCCAGCGATAGGGATCGGCGACATCGAAGCCGTGGAGTTTCTCCACGAGCGCATCGCGGCGGGCAGAGGGATAGGAGGCTTTATCAACGGCGTGCGTGGTCAGAGCACTGCCAAGGACGAGGGGAAGCATAAGCTTGGGGTTCATGTCAGGGAAAGGAGCCGGTTCAGGAAAGATGTCAAAGCCGCGCGTGATGATACGATTGAACGGTCACTCCGGTTCCGGAAGATCCTTCTCCCACGGATCGATTTCGCCGAGGAACCAGTGCTTTTTGATGACCGCTTTTCCGGCCACGGTGTTCCCGCAGGTCTTTTCAACCTGATGGTAAATCCTGTCCGCTGCAGGGTTGTCCGCATCCTGCAGCCACCAGCCGGCGGTATTGAGCATGCGGGCCTGTTCCTCCGAGCCCTTCGGCAAAAGCGCCGCGCCGGCGAGCAGGTGATTCGAGCCCACGATGCGGGTTCGCATGGCTTTGGTGTGATGTTTGGCAGTGGCGGCAAGACGCTTCTTTTCCTCTTTGCTGACTGGAATGAAAGCGGCACCGCTCCCCTTTTCTTTTTCGCCGTCTTCAGTTTTTTCCCCGCCGCCGGATTTCCCTGACAAACGCGCCGTGCGCACGGTGTAGTCCGCCACATCCTCCGAAGGACGGTGGAAGTCCGCCTCCGTGCCGCGGAAATAATGGCCGTTCTCCTTCATCATGACACCGGCCTCCCACCACGCTTTGGCGCGCTCCGCCGCCGGAGTCTTTTTGTCCTCCGCCTTCAATACTTGCGCAATGTACTCATCCATCCACTTCTGCTCGTCCTCTGAGAGAAACGCGCGGCTCTCCTTCACCTTCCCTTCGCGCACCAGCCGGCGGCCAATGAGGCTGCGCACGAACTGCGGCTCCGTGAACTCGCGGGCAAAGTCAACCACGGGCTCCGCCTCTTCGGGTTCCTCTCCCTCTTTGACAGGTTTCTTTTCTTTCTTTGGCGGGGCGGGAACTTTCGCCGCATAAGCGATCAATTCCTCCGGCGTCATGATGGACTCCACCATGAACTTCAGTTCCCCCTCGCAGTTTCCTTTTCTGAATTCCTCCAGGGCCTCAGCATACTCGCCTTTGGCGTAATGCAGCGCACCGATTTCACCATGTGCGGTTTCCGATTGAGTGAGCGAATACGAATCAAACTCCTTCGGCTGGGCGATGGAATCCTCTACGCCCTCCATTAGTTTGGCGGCGGCGGCAAAATTGCCTTCGCGCAAAGCGAACTTCGCCTTTAGCCAGCGGGCGCGGGGTGAATCACTCTCCGCTTTCGCCAGCCACGCGGCAGACGCCTTGTAATCGCCTGTTGCGTAGGCGACCCACGCGAGCGCCACGGCGTCCTCCACCTTTTTCACACCGGCCTTATCGATGATCTCAAACCACTTCCGGCTGCGCCCGTCGTCCGTGGTGTACATGCCTGTGTTCGTCGCGAGGATGTGCGCGGTGACGAGTTCCTGCAGCACAGGATCGCGCGCCGCCTCCGTCCAGCGGCTTGCAGCTTTCGCTTCGGCAGCGGCCTTTTCCGCCGCAGCTTTTTGTTCATCCGGTTTTTGCTCCTCCGCCTTTTTGGCATCGGGACTTTCCTCCGCCAGAGGCTCGCCGGGCAGACCGCCGCTCATGGGGGACATCCATTCAGGAATGAGGCGCTTCAGAGAAATGACCGCAGACTCATCGCCGAGCGCAAGTTGTGTTAGATAAAGCCGTGCCGCCTGTGGATAGTGCTCCGCCAGAAGTTCCGCGCGTCCCTGCCATCCAATACTGTCCGCAGCGAGGCCCAGCGAATCAGCGAATCCCTCACGCGCCAGCGCGCGGCATTGCTCGAACCATTTCACAGCCTCCGCGTATTCGGTTTTCGCCAGCGCGTGCTTGCCCAGCATGAACGCCGCCCACACGGAACGATAGTGCCGCTGCTCCTTCGGGCGCGTCAGCAGTTTTTGCCATGCGGCAGCGGCGGCCTCACCCGCCACCGGCCCCGCAGCGCCTGTGTGATAGTCGGCAAATTCGCTGTTCGTCTCCCCGCCGGGCACAGGCTTGTCTTCATCGATCGCGGCGCGCGCGGCGAGGTGCGCCTTGCGCGCGGCTTCCGGGTCAGCGGGTTTGAGGCGGCCCGATTTGAGGGCATCTTCAAAGTCCGCTTTGTCAGCCTCCGCAGTTTCCGTCGCCATGGCCTGAATAGCTTCGTCGTTGCCGAAGTCCCGGCGCTTTGCGCCCCCGGATGTCTTCCGTTTCAATCCTGCGGACTCCCTGTCCCGGTATTTGGCGGCAAGTCGCTCGATTTCCTGGGACCAGAAAAACTCTGGTGCCGCCTTCAACGTTTTTCCGTCTCCCTCCAAGTACTCCGGCGACAGCCAATAGTCACCTGTAGCAAACAGAGGACCGGCGGAAAGTGTTAGCGTCAACAGACACGCTGACGGCAAGACAAAAAAAGCAAATGGTTTCATGGAAACGGCCGGGCAAAGGTTTCGGGATCGAAGACACAGAGTACGCCGGTGAAATTACGCCGGCTTCCAGGGGCGGCAACCGCACGGAAGTCTGGCGCACATTCACAGTCATTGGGGCGCGGATATTCGGTCGTGTCCTCATTGGCTCCGTCCCCTAGCACTCCGTCACGTTCACCGCGAGCCCGCCACGGCTCGTTTCCTTATATTTGGTGCTCATGTCTGCACCGGTTTGGCGCATAGTGGCGATGACCTTATCCAGAGAAACTGTGTGGGTGCCGTCGCCGCGGAGGGCAAGGCGGGCGGCGTTGATAGCTTTGACGGCACCCATGGCATTGCGCTCAATGCAAGGAATTTGCACGAGGCCACCGATGGGATCACATGTCAGGCCGAGGTTGTGTTCCATGCCAATTTCGGCGGCATTCTCCACCTGGGCGGGGCTCCCGCCGAGGGCTTCGCACAGGGCACCGGCGGCCATGCTGCAGGCAACGCCGACCTCGCCCTGACATCCCACTTCCGCGCCGGAGATGGAGGCATTGAGCTTGTAAAGAATGCCGATCGCTCCTGCTGTTAGGAGGAAGCGAATGGCGGCGTCATCGCTCGAGATGCCACGCACGCGCGCAAGATAGTGCAAGACGGCGGGAAGGATGCCGGCGGCGCCGTTTGTGGGTGCGGTGACGACACGGCCACCCATGGCGTTTTCCTCGTTCACCGCCATGGCCCACAGGCTCACCCAATCAAGCGCGATGAGGGAATCGTGCAACGCCGCTTCGGGCCGGGCGGAGAGTTCCTGGAAGAGTTTCGGGGCGCGACGCGCAACCTTCAGTCCCCCAGGCAGCGTGCCGTCATTGCGGCAGCCGCGTTCGACACACTTTTGCATGGCGGACCAGACCCGCAGAAGAGCCGCGCGGGTTTCGGCTTCGGGGCGGAAGGCTTCTTCATTGCGCAGCATGAGGCTGCTGACGCTGAGGCCGGTGGCGGCGCAGTGCTGCAGCAGTTCCGCACCGCTGCGAAAAGGAAACGGGAGCGCGGTTTCATCCTTCGTCAGTTCATCACGTCCGGCGGTCTTCTCGCCGACGACAAATCCCCCACCGATACTATAGTAGGTTTTGGTCAGCAGTTCCCCGCCCGCCGCATCGAACGCCGCAAAGCGCAGTCCGTTAGGATGCACCGGCAGACTCTCGAGGCGATGGAAGATCAGGCCGGTCTTTTCGTTGAATTCCACCTCCCTTTCGCCGCCCAGCCGCAGCCGCTGCGTGCTGCGGATGCGCGCCAACTGCGCAGGGATCGCATCCACGTCCACCTGCTCCGGCGTCTCACCTTCCAGTCCCAGGAGAACTGCTTTGTCTGAACCGTGTCCCTTCCCCGTCAGAGCCAGCGAGCCGTACAAATGGCCTTCCACCCGCGCCGTTCGCTCCAGCACGCCGGCTTCCTTCAACTTCTGGACGAACCGCCAGCCCGCTCTCATGGGGCCAACCGTATGGGAACTGCTCGGCCCGATGCCGATGGTGAAGAGATCGAGGACGGAGAGACTCATGAACGGGGGTCAAACCAGACAGTCGCTCAGCAGTTGCTTCGCGCGCAGATTGTCACTGGTGCTCAACGCTACCGTGGCCCAGCCGCCAAAGCGGCGCAGGATACGCAACGCGTTCACATTGATCTGCGGCTCGCGAAACCGGGAGGCCACACGGGCAATGGCACCCGGCTCATCCTTGAGGCGAATGAGAAGCACCTCCTCGCTGAGCGCCTGCCAGCCGCCGTCGCTGAGCGCGCGCAGGGCTTCATCATAAGGCTCAGCCTGCAGACGAATGATGCCGTGTGCATGGTCATCGATGACCTCCATCTCCGTGATGTTCACATTCCGCGCCGCCAGTTTCTCTGCAATATCGGCCAGCGTCCCGGGCCGGTCGGGAGGCGTCACTATCGTAATTTCTTTCATGGCAGTGATGCGTCAGGATTTTTTGTTCAATGCCGCCGCCACGTCCGCGGTGACACGGTCTACAATGCCGGCGGTGATATGCGGCATGGTAATGAGATGCGCCACGTTCCCGCTGGGGGCCATCTGCCACCGGCTGATGACGTCCGGGCCGGGATTTGGAAAGACGACCGTCACCGAATTCGGGTGCCTCCATGCTTTCACTCCCAGCGACGCAAACCTCCCGATAGCATAGTCGGCCATGGCAATGCTTGCCGCCACGCGCCGCCGCATTCCCTCCTCTCCCCAGCGCTGAATGGCGCTCCACAGAATAAGTGGCGTCACCGCATTGCGGCTGCCGGCGATGGTCGTGTCCATACAACCCACATATTCCACGCCGCGCGCCACACGGTCCACATGGCTGCGGCGCGCCAGCACGATACCGCAGGGAATGGGGCTGCCGATGAACTTGTGCCCGGACACGGCGATGGAGTCGATTCCTTCATCGAAACCGAATGCCTGCGGACTTTCCACCCACGGCAAAATCATGCCGGAGAGCGCCGCATCCGCATGGATGTAGTGGCGCGAAATGGCCAGTTCCTTCATGATGGCGCGGATGCGGGGAATGTCATCCACGGCGCCATGCATGGTGTTTCCGATGTTCGCGAAGATCACTGGCGGAACGTCACGGTGGAGTTGCAGCATTTCGCGCAGGTCCTCGTAATCGATCTCGCCGTTTTCCTGTCCGCGGATCATGATGCTGCGCGCACCGAGCACCCTGACAATTTTTGCCGCGGAGTAGTGCGTATGTTCGGAGAAGTAGATGACCCCGGCCGGAAACAGTTCCCGCGCGAGATACAGCCCGTAAAGATTTCCCTCCGTGCCGCCCGCCGTCATATAGCCCCATGTGGCTCCCTGCGGTGCGCGGAGGTGTTTCTGGAAAAATTCAATGACCTCTCTCTCGAACGGATAGGTATTCTGCCGGAAGTAACTGTCCGCAAAAGGATCGCCGATATTGTTCAGCGCATACCTCAGAAACGGAGTGATCTCCGGATAATCGTAATCCTGGCTGCACGGATAACCCACCAGACTGGTCGAGAGGGACTCGATATGTTTCCGGAACGTCTCGAGCCGCTCCGCCGCCGCCGGCGGCAACGGCGGCATGACTGGCGAGGAGGGGGGCGGGGCGGTGCTCATGGATAACGATTCAACTTGAGGCAAGTTGCTTCCGGAGCGGAGGGTTTGCAACCTTTGCCGTGCAACGAACGTGTGCGGGAACGACTTCCGGCAGGTTCGACCCTGACTGTTAGCGTGTCATCCGGCGTCATGGTTTTGCCTCAAGGGATGCGCAAATGAGTTCCTTCCCGCTGCGCACGAAGATATGTTTGTTGGCGTAAGCCGGAGCCGACCATGCCACGTTTCTGCCTCCGAACGGGAAGGTGGGTGGCAGCAAGGGCGCGCGGCTTGTCTCGTCATAGTCCTTTGCCGTCAGCCGGGCCCGGATCAGTTCTCCCCGGTCTGTGAAAAGGAGCACGGAATCACCATTCGGCGTGAGGTGGATGCTGGCTCCGTTTTTCAAGTCAGTCACTTTTGTCGTCTGCCACAACTGTTTGCCGGTCGCGGCCTCCACACAGATTAACTCCCCGGAGGACTTTGCGGAGAACACGTGTTCCCCATGGAACATCGCCGTGGAAGTGTGACTGAAGATGCGGCGCTCCCGCGCTTTCGTGTCCGGCCAGAGAACCGTGGCGGCCGGTTTGTCAGGATTCAATTGAAACATCATGCCGCCAATAAGGAGGCGGTCTTTAAAGAAGACCGGGGTGGACACTACATAGTCGCTTCCGGTAATCAGCCGCTCCCGCCAAAATACCGTGCCCGTGAGTGGATCGAGCGATGTGACCGATTCCTGCGTCCACACGATTAACTGACGTTTCCCGCCGGATGCAATGACGATGGGCGAACTGAATGTCGGCGCTTCATCCAGCGCCTTCCATGCTTCCTTGCCGGTTTCTTTCTGAAAGGCCACGACACACGCGCCGCGCTTTCCTCCGGCGAAATGAATGAGCAGGTCACCTTCGATCAAAGGAGAGGGCGTGCCTGGAGCCATGGCGACTTCGTACTCCTTCGCGAGGTCTTTCTGCCAAACCACTTTTCCCATCAGCGCATCCAGACAGAACATCTGTCCCATCCGCCCGACCGTGTAGATCTTCCCGTCCCCCACGACAGGTGTCGCGACCGGACCGCTTTCCTGTGCGGGATCATACGCCCAGTCCGGATAGGGTGAATCATAGGTGTGAGTCCACAGTTCATTGCCTGTCGCTTCGTCATAACAACGCAGACGCTCCTTCGGCTGCGGGCGCTTCACTTCGGCATCCGCCAGATATACTTTCCCTTTCGCCACCACCGGACTCGCCCAGCCCCATCCCACGGGAACCCGCCAGCGCACAGTTAAGCCACCGGCGGGAAATGTTTCCATGAGACCCGACTCTGCGCATACTGCATCGCGGTTTGGCCCTCTCCACTGCGGCCAGTCATCGGCACGCAGCGCGCCGCACGCGAGCGCGCTCAGGATGAGAGCGGATGCGCGAAGAGGCTTTGGAGGGAAACTCATTTCCTTGTGGCTGCCGATTTATCCGACTCTCAGGAGGTCCCAGACCTGGGTGAAAACTTTGTCAGGAAATCCCATGGCTTTTTTCAACTGATAGTCGCGTTCAATGAGGTTCTTGATGCCGCGGGAGCGAATTGCGTCAGCGGGGGTGATGATTTTTCGCCACTTTGCCCAGACGGGCTGCACGGGGACGGGAAAGTCGCTGCCGTGGAGGAGGCGGGAGTGGAGGTCCGGGCGGGCGAGCATGGATTTCAGACCGGCGCTGCGGAGCGGGAGATTGAGAGCGCTGAGGTCGGCGTAGAGATTCGGATAACGCGCCATCATTTCGACGAGGGCGGACAGGTAATCCGGATCGGTGAGGCCGCTTTTGGTGGCGCAGTGGGCGGCAATGACAGTGACGCCGCAGTCGAGGGCGCCTGCGAGAGTGGCGGGATCGGCGAGCTTTTTGTCAAATTGCGGGACGGTGTGTTCGCCGCCGGTGTGAGCCAGGAGGGGAAGCTTCGCGGAGGCCATGCGTTCCCAAAAGGCGCGGTACTGCGGCAGGCGCGTGTCGATATTATGGCAGTTGGGAAGGCACTTCATCATGACCGCGCCGGCTTCGAGGCAGCGCTCCAACTCGTCCATGGCGTCGGCACGCGCGGGATGAATGGAGACTGCGGGAAGGAGTTGCGGATGCCCGCGGCAAACGGTGAACAAATACGTGTTAGGAATGTGGAAGGAGCCGAACTTCAGCTTGCGGCCGGAGGCGTCATAGACCTCTTCATGCCCGAGCAATACGGCATGCGAGACGCCGCTTTCCCTAACGAGGCGCGCGACCAGGTCGACATACGCCGCATCGAACTCCGCCGCGCGCCATGAAACCGGCAGGCCGATTTGCCGCAGCATCCAGTTCGCCATGAAGCGATGCAGAAAACCCGGGCGCAGCCAGCAGTCGCTTCCGCTCACGCCGTTGCCCACCAAATGGACATGCATATCCACCGGACCGCGATCGGCTGGGAGCACGGTAATCATCGCAGGATCCGGAAAATAGTTAGGATGAAATCAGTTGGCAAGCGAGGGCGTGCCTCCTGGATAGGAACCGGTGGTGCTCTGGGGCGGGGGCATCGGTTCCAATTCGGTATCCGGCACGCTGTCGGCCGGGGCGGTACCTTTCTTTCGCATTTGGAGCTGCACGAAATTCTCCAATTCCGTCAGGAGCGCCTCTTCGATTTTGCTTTCCTCGATGGCCGCTTTCATGGCCGCGCCGTCACTCAGGCGGACGCCTTTTTCGGTCCAGCCGCGGGCGCCCTGAAGAATGCCGCGGTCAAAGTCGCGCTCCAGATTCCGAGTGCCGGAGGGCCAGTGGCTCACGACCATTCCGTTAGGCGAGCCGTCGGCGTAACTGCCCGTCATGCGCACGCGCCCCACCGCGGGGCCGTCGGAGGTGACGTAAAACAACTGCGCCGGACCATGCCGCTGGTCGATCTTATAAGTCACCATCGCCAATTTTTCACCGTTAGGATCGTAGTAGGTCCACGGTCCCTGCATATGACCGCCCTGAACCCGTCCGTCCACGCGCAGGCGCTGCTGTTTGTCCTTAATCACAAATCGCTCCATTTTCCCGGTCGCGGTGGGGACCGGCGCGGCGTCGGTGATAGTGGGCACTGCGGGCATATCGTCGATCACCGGGTCTTTGGGTCCGGAGCAGGCGGTCAAAAGGGCGGCGGCAGCGGGGAAAAGGAGGCAGGTCGGTGAGCGCATGGGAAGATATTACAGATATCTAAACAATTTTCCAGCCTGTATTAGCCGTGTGAGGAGACCCCGAAACTGTCAGGGCTGAGGTTTTAGATTTTTGAGGGCTTCGAGGAGTTTATTGTGGATGCCGCCAAAGCCGCCATTGGAAAAGACGGCGATGGTGTCGCCGTCCTGGACGAGGGTCATGGCGCGGGCGACGATTTTATCCACGGTGTCCTCCATGAAGGCCTGGCGGCCCATGACGCGGATGTCATCGAGGAGGCGGTTGACGTCGAGGCGGTCGTTTTCGGGGACTTTGTGAGGATCGGCGACCGGGGCGATGATGACCGATTCGCTGGCGCCGAGGGCGAGGGCGAGTTCCTTTTGGAAGATCTTGCGGCGCGTGGTGTTGCTGCGGGGTTCGAAGATGGCGAGCATGCGTCCGCCGCCGGCGTTGTAGCGGCGCTTGAGGGCGGTGGCGGTGTCCTTGATGGCGGTGGGGTGGTGGCCAAAGTCATCGATAACCTTTACGCCGTTCACTTCGCCGCGGAGTTCCTGACGGCGGGCAACGCCTTTGAAGGCGGCGAGGGCTTTCGCGATCTTCGCGGAGGCCATGCCCGCGAATTCGGCGGCGCACACAGCCATGGCGGCATTGCGCACATTGTAGTCGCCATTGAGGGGAACGGAATAACGCTGGGCGTTGATGGTGAACTCCGTGGTCTCCTCCTGATAGGAAATGTCGGTGATGCGCCGGTCGTTGTCCTGACCAAAGCCCACTTTCAAGACCGGTGCGGGAGCATTTTTGATGACATCCCTAACATTTTCGTCGTCGCCATTGGCGAAGATGATGCCATTTCGCGGGACGACGCGCAGGAGCAGCCGAAAGCTCTTCTTGATCGCTTCGAGGTCGTCAAAAATGTCGGCGTGATCGAACTCGATGTTGTTGACGATAACGGCTTCGGGCAGGTAGTGGAGAAACTTGGAGCGTTTGTCGAAAAAGGCAGTGTCGTATTCGTCGCCTTCGAGGACGAAGAATTCGCTGTCGGTGAATTTGGCGCCGCCATCAAAGTTGCGCGGGACGCCGCCGATGAGGTAGCTGGGGTCCTTGCCACCTTCGTGCAGAAGCCATGTCAGGAGAGACGTGGTAGTGGTTTTGCCGTGGGTGCCAGTGACGACGAAGTTGCGCTTTCCCCGGAGAAAATATTCCTTCAGCACCTCCGGCATGGAGACGTAAGGGAGTTTGCGATTGAGGACTTCTTCGAGTTCCTCGTTGCCGCGGGAGATGGCATTCCCAATGACGATGCTATCGGCCTTCGACGGAATGTTTGCCGCCCGATAGCCTCTCTCGATGCTGATTTTCCGTTCTTCAAGGAACGTGGAGATCGGCGGATAGACCGCGCTGTCGCTGCCGGTAATTTTGAAGCCGCGCTCCTTCATGGCCGCCGCGACAGCGCCCATGGCGGTGCCGCAAATGCCGGTGAAATGGAAATGTTTAGGTTTGGAAGCCATGAGGGGGAATAACGAAATCAGAAATCAGAACGGTAATAATGAGGAAGGGCGCTTCACGAAAAGGAAACTCCATCGGTGTCAATGCCAAGCGCCCTGCAGATGCTCCTGGCGGTGTTCTTTTTTATTTCTTTATGACGCGGGACGGTCGTCAGAGCGTTGGTTTTTGGATTAATCCAGACCGTGTGCGGCCCCCTATCGCGCTGAATGCAGCAGCCGTTCTTTCGCAGCAGTTTCACAAGGTCACTGTGCTTCACGCGCGTTCCATCACTTTGGACTTGATGGGGCGGCGGTTCTTACCGAAGTGCTTCGCGTAAGCGCGGAGCTTCCGGGCGGACATCTCGTTCGAGACTTCCAGAATGGCCTGAATGGCATCGGCGAGATTGGCAATCGCCTCCTCCTTGGTTTCCCCCTCGCTTATGGCCCCCGAAACTTCGTTGCAAATAGCAGTGAAGCCACCCTCTTCGCACGGAATAAGAGTGGCGGTGAGTTCCGGAAGTTTGTGGACGGATTTCATAGGTGTCCGGTTCGGTCAATATTCATTTAGTGGGTGCAGTTATCCAGGGGAGAATTCCGATTCCGGTATTGATGCGACTGGGCTCTGGAGAATGATTACAGTCGGCTCGCCCGCTCTACAGCGCGAAGGGCGGCGGCGGCTTTGTTGACGGTTTCGGTGTACTCGCTTTCGGGGACGCTGTCGGCGACGATGCCGGCACCGGCCTGGACGTAGGCCTTGCCGTGGCGGAGGACGACGGTACGGAGGGCGATGCAGGAGTCGAGGTTTCCATCGAAACCGAAGTAGCCGACGGCGCCGGCGTAGGCGCAGCGTTTGCTTTTTTCCAGTTCATTGATGATTTGCATGGCGCGCACTTTGGGGGAGCCGCTGACCGTTCCGGCGGGGAAAGTAGCCCGCATGACGTCGTAAGCGCTTTTGTCCGGGGCGAGACGGCCATGCACATTCGTGACGATGTGCATGACGTGGCTGTAGCGCTCGATGGTCATGAGATCGGAAACCTGGACGGTGGCGTAGGTGCTGACGCGGCCCACGTCATTGCGCGCGAGATCGACGAGCATGATGTGTTCTGCGCGCTCTTTTTCATCGGCGAGCAATTCGGCGGCGAGGGCATCGTCCTCTGCGGCGGTTTTGCCGCGCCAGCGGGTGCCGGCGATGGGCCGGATGTCCACGCGCCCGTTCATGCAGCGGACGTGGACTTCCGGGCTGCTGCCGACGAGGGCGAAGTCGCCGAATTCCAGACAGAACATATACGGCGAGGGATTCACGTGCCGCAGCGCGCGGAACAATTCGATAGGGCGGCCCGTGTAAGGAACCTCGAACCGTTGACTGGGGACCACCTGGAAGATGTCGCCGGCGCGGATATACTCTTTCGCTTTCTCCACCATGCCGAGATACTCGGCGCGCGTGGTGTTGCTTACCGCAGTCTCCGGCGTGGCGGCGGGGACGGCGGCCATGGGCTTCACGTGGAGCGGGCGGTTGAGACGCGCGATGATTTCATCGATGCGGCGGCGGGCATCGTCATAGGCGGCGCGGGCATCGGGAAAATCGGTTAGGCAGGCGTTCACGACAACCTGCATGAGCCGGTAGCGGTGATCGAAAATGACGACGCTGTCGGCGATGAGGAAGACCATTTCCGGAAGGCCGAGTTCGTCCTTCGGAGCTGCAGGCACGGTGGGCTCGAAAAAGCGCACCATGTCATACGTCAGGAAACCGACGGCACCGCCGTTGAAGACCGGCAGGCGGGGCTGGGGCACGGGGCGGAATTTCGCCATGACGTGCTCCAGGTCGGCGAGGGGATCGCCTCCGGTCGTGAAGGTGTCCGCGGCACCGCTGGCATACTTGATCTCCACTTCCCTGCCCCGCGCCGTGATGATGGCTCGAGGGTGCGCACCCATAAAAGAATAACGGCCTGAGAAACCCGTGGTTTCGGCGCTCTCAAAGAGGAAACGCGGCGCGCCATCGGCGATCTTCTCAAACGCCGAAAGCGGCGTCTCATAGTCCGCCGTCAGCTCCGCCCACACCGGGATCAGGTTTCCCTGAGCGGCAAGGGTCTGGAACTCTTCAAACGAAGGCTGCAACGGAACGGTGGACATGACAGAAAAGGGGCGCAGTCTGACGCCGAGCCCGGGGTTGGCAACGGGAATTGGGGAATGGGCCGGGCGACTGCCGTCGGCGAGCGCAGGCGGCCGGCTGCAATCTTTTTAAAGTTTTATCAGGGTTTCGAAAAATAAGTGGTTTGATTTAGCTTGATTTTGTCTGATTTCCTGAGTGGCGAGTCGGAAGTTTTTGAAAATTGCGTCCAAGCCAGCGCGGCAAGCCGTGGATTTTTATAAATAATGACATTGAGATTCATGCGCTGATTTTCGGGGGAATGTACGGTGGGGCTGAATGGAAGACGGAATGGGGCTTAGGGAACGACGGTGATTAAACTGGAAAATGTCAAAGGATTCCGGAGAAAAACCTCAAACTCCGAGCGGCAAAAATCACGGAATTCTCAAGGCTCTAAGCTTCAGGTGATTGCAAAAACACGGCGGCAACGCCGGGTGGCGGGGAACTCTGAAGGTGAGCGACAAAGAGCGTTAGGAGAGGGTCCTGGAGGTTCAGAAACGAGCGATGAGGACGCGCAGACGGGAGGCAAAGTCCCGGTGTATCGTTACCAAACGGAACGTAACGATGGGTCCATGAGCCGTTGAAATCCTGACGGGATGCGACTCAGCTTACTCCGATCGTGAGACCCGGGAACGGCCCCAATAAAGCAACACGCGCCAAAGGGCGCGTCTCAGTTATGGCCTATTCTTTCGCTTTAGGCTTCACGGTCGCGACCCTGGGAACGGGCGGCAAATCCTGCAGATGCAAACTGGATCGCAGGTCGTCCAGGGCCAAACGATAGTTGACCAAGGCGTGAAGTCGTGCCGAGGGATAAGCCACCCGGGCTCCGGAGCCACCGTCCCATGAGCCCCCGACGAGTTTCACTTCGGCGTCGATGGCCAACCGACGGGCGACAATGAACTGATTCAGCACGGCCAGCAGTTTTTTTTGGTCCTTCAACTTTTCGCGGTAGAGCGCTTCCAATTGACTGCATCCCTGAGCCATCTCATCGCGGGCCAGTTGATATCTCACCATGTCATCGGAATTGGATTCTCCGGCTCCGCGAATGCCAAACAGATCCTCGCGCCGAAATCCACACTTCAGGGCGACGTTGCTCTAAACGCCTTGTCTGCCTCAGAGGCGGCCTCTTTGACATACCGCTTCCAGTCAAACGTTCCGGTGTTCCCGGGCGTCACGACTGGAAAGGCCGACGGATACGGGAAGGCACCCTCATTCGCCTTCGTTTGATAAGGACTCGTTTCCTCTTTCGTCTGCGCGATGCACAGCGCAGCAAGCAGATGAAGCACAATGGAGACAATACAAAGCATTCGGGTCATCAGGGGGAATGGGTGTGTGCACAAATGCGCGGTCTTATCCGATAGAAGTTGAGAAGTTGTCAAAAGATGCCGGTTCGCTACAGCGCTTAAATGCCGATCTCAGCCTCTGAACGGTCTCCGCCTCCATGCGGGGGCGCTGTAAATCGTTTGTAAATGAGACCCGACTGCAGCGCCGGCCAGTCGCTTTTGTCTTCTCCCGCGTTGAGCCAAAGCGACTGGGCTGCGCTACAGTCGCTCTACTTTCACGCCATGACCTTGCGAAGCCTTCACTGCATCGGCCACAAACGGCGTGCGAACGGGACACCTCGACGTCCACGATCGATTGACACGTGCCGTTGGCGCTTTGTCGAATGGATTCTGTTTCCGGTCCTGGGCCTTACGACCCAGGCTATGCTGATTCCGGCCTTTGGCCGGCGCTTCATGGCGCCACTTTTTGCTTACAGTCTACAGCTTATCTCCTGACACCCTTTAATTTACTTTTGTTCCACTACGGGCGCGATGACAAGCCGGAAGCCGATGACCGGTGATGGCTCCGTGACGGGGTAGGAGAAGCGGTGCATTGTTGTTTGCGCCCCCTCGCCGAGAAGGATGTTTCCGCCGCAAACGGCGGGCCAGCCTTCGTCGGAGACGATCGAAGTGTCGTCGGCGAGGCTGGAGCCGGCGGGGAGCCGGAGGCGACCGCGCGTCCATTCGGAGACGTTGCCCAGGGTGTCATAGAGGCCGCGGGCATCGGGCTGTTTGAGGCCGGTGCGATGCACGATGCCGAAGGCATTGTCGAGATACCATGCGCGGCTGGCGAGAGGCGTGGCAGGGAGAGGTGCGCCAACGGGCAGCGAGGCGGCGTAGAGCCACTCTGCTTCCGTGGGCAGGCGGAGTTCATAGCCGGGAGGGATCGGGCCGTAGAGATGCTGGCTGGTGGCTTTTTGCAGGAAGAGGCTTAGTTCATCCGGGGTGATGCCGGTGACAGGATGCTCGTCCGAAAGGGCGGGAAGGAAAACGTCGATACTCGACGGGTCCCCGCGGCGCAGTTCGGTGCGGGCGATCCAGAAGGGGCGGCGCTGCTGGTAGCGGATGCCCGGGACTTCCGGCTCATCGATGGACGGGGCAAAACCTGCCGCGCCGGCGGGGATGTAGGCAAAGCTGGACGCAATTCCCGCGCCGAACCCCGTGGCCTGTGCCGACGCTGTGCCGCGCGGACGGTAATATGCGCGCGGGCCGGCAACGGGAAAACGCCAGTGCGCCTCCGTGCCGGAAATACTCAGCGCCGCAGGCTGGACCGCCGTCCACGACTGCAAATCCGCGGACAGTTCCCATGAGAGACTAACATCCCGCGCGGCGGGATTGAGCGTTCCGGTGATCTCGATCTGCTGCGGCTCCTGAAGAAGGGCCGCCCGCAATCCAGGACCGCGACCGTCCGGCGTCGCGCCGAGCGCAAAGGCCGCCAGTTGTTCCGGTGTGAGAGGCGCGCGATCCGGCAGTGTGGCCCATGCGCGCGAGGGCGAATCGTAGATCGTGATCACGGCTGACGCGGGAGTGCCTCTTTGATAGTCCGCTCCGCCGTCGGTCAATTTGATTTCCAGTTCTCCTGGACCTTCATCCGGCGCATCGTCGAACAGCGGCTCGATGCCCAGCAGCACTTCATTTTGCGCGGCATCAAAGTGTATCACGGGAGGCTCCCACGATGCCGGATAAACTTCCGCCCCTGGAATGTGGATGCGAAATTCCTTCCCGCCGTGATCATCCGACGGCCATGCGTCTTCGCCAACGACATACGTCCGGTCGTCAATCTGCAGCGTCACGTCCAGCGGCCCCGGCTCGCCCGTGCGCAGGAGACGGACCGCGGCCCAGTGTTCCGGCCAGTCGTCGGGGCCCGAACGTCCGGTGACGCCTCCCGCCGGTTCCCATGCGAAGGCTTTGACAATCTCAAATCGCAGCGTGCGCTCGATGCGGTCTTTCACGGCCAGGGTGAGTTGCTGTTCCACCGCCAGCCCCAGGGGGTCCACCGCCCGCACGCGAATGGACAGCGCGGGTTTGGATTCAAAGTCCAGCACCGCGGTGGTATGGAGGTTGTCGATGCTGAGTTGCAGGAGCGCATTGTCCGTGTCCCCGGCACCCGCCACAAGGCTCAGGGTGTGTCCCGGGCCGTTGGAGTCTTCCACTCTGAGCCCACCAAACCAGGTTTCCACCGGCTCACCCTCCAGAGTATTGACCGGGACAAAAGTAACTTTCGTGGGCGCTTCGTTCACCATTTCAAACGCCCCGGAATCCGCCGCTCCATCGCGCACGCGCTGGCGATGGGACAGGTCGAAGGGAATCGGTTCCGTGATGTCGCCATCGCCATCGGCGTCGGTGATATCCGGCGGCAGCGCCGTGACCGGCACGCGATTGACCGCCGCAGACAGGGCCCTTAGTCCGAGCAGGAGGAGATCGTCCTCCGTGCCCCATCCGGTATCCGATCCCGCGAATGGTTCATCAAGATACTGGGGATTGTAGTCATAGATATTACCCTCGCCGGGAGGGGGCTTGTCATCGGGATAGGCCCACACATTCCATTCTGTCATCGTGCCGTCGGTGCCTTTCTCAACGCCCTGCCCTGCGCCCGCCACATTCCCTTTCCATGTGGCCACGGCGGAATTCGTTCCCACCGCGGGCGCGCGGAACGCCCCGTTCATCAGAAATGTGCAGCCGGTGATTTCCAGCGGTTGCCTGTAGGCGTGAAAGTCCAGGGCTCCGCCGACCCATGTGGCGGTGTTGCCCACAAAAAGACACTGCCGCAGCCACAGGTGTGCGGGACCGGACATCACTTTGATTGCGCCGCCATAGGTCGCGGAATTTCCGAGGAAGATGCAATTCTGCACCACGGTCTCGCCGCGCAGAAAGAGCGCCCCGCCATTGCCGCCTATCAGATCACCCCCGCCGCCTTCCAGGGGATTGTCCGCCCTCCCTCCGATGAACGTCAACCCGTCCACCACACATCCGGTGACGCTGACGCCAAAGGGTGTCGCCATGATGGTCCTCGTGTTGTCGTCCCGGCCTGGCCCCCCGAGCTCGCCGCTGAGAATGGTGCGGTTTTTCCACCAGTCGCGCTGGCCGGCGCCCGTTTCCGTGCCCGCAAACCCGCCAAGGACGGTGACGCCGGTTTTTAGAGTGAACCGGCGTTCCCGGTCGCCGGTGCGAGCGCCTGTGGCCGCATTCCAGTCGGCATGCCACGTGCCGGCCGCCACCCAGACCGAATCCCCGGGAGCCGCCGCGAGCAGGGCTGCATGCAGATCCGTGCGCGCATTCTCCCACGACCCGCCATTGTTCGTTCCCGTGGCTCCCATGCGGACGCGGTGAATCGCCGCCCCGGCAGAAAGCGGCAGCAACAGTGAAATACAAAGTGCGGGGACGGAGAGGCTTTGTTTCATAAACAGGCTCAGCTGAATCGCCCCCTCCGGCGGACTGCGGTGGATGCTCTTTGCCACTGACGGGGACACGTTAGGATCGGTGGATCATAGCGGATAGACGGCAACAAAGGCAAGACCCAAACTGCCTTCCGGAAAGGTCCCGCGGCATTGCAGGCACAGTTTCGCGGCGATCAATGCGGACGACTCTGACCTGCTGGAACGATGTGATCAGGCGCAAAAGGGGCTCGAGGGCGGCGAATCCGCCAGGCATTATGCTCCGACTATCGCAGGAAGCGGCGTCCGGTGAGGAGGGGAATGTCTTTTTTGGCATCCATTGAGAAAGCCCCGGCGTACTTGAATCGCGGCTGATCCTTACGGACCGGCGGCAATTCCCCACCAAAACCAAGCCCGCTATTTCCAGGCGCGGTTCCGGAATTTCGTTGTCCGTAAGTCACACCCCGCTCTTTCCAATTCACAAACGTGCGCGCCGAACAACTGGTCTTTATCGAACTGGTGGAACAAGGGGTTTTGGCACGCGGCGCCGTCCTCGATTGGATGCCGGACGTCATGAAGGTGATTCACTTTGTACCCAATCAGATGAGTGCGGATGAGGCTGCATCTGTGTTTCTCCGCTGGTTGTTCAACGAAGGTCACGAGGGACCGATGAATGAAATCCTGAGGCCTGAGGACTGAGAATGGCGCATCGCTGTATGCAGAAAATTGCTGAACGCGCCCGCTAAACGCCTGCGGCCTGCCGAGGCGCATCCGGGACGGCAAACGACTCCGGCGCGAAAAAATCGCAGGTCACCGTTACTCCGGCCGGGGAACCCGCATTTCCCTGATGCGTTCCTCGTATGCAACCCTTGTCCTGCTCACTGCCCGTTCGCCTTTGTCTGCTGCTCGCACTGTGCCTCAATATCACGCCGGTTCCGGCTCAGGATTCGCCTGGGCGGATCCGTGATGTGAGCCTGCTGCCGGCGGGCAAGGTGCGCATTCCTGTCGAAACAAACCTTGCCGACCCTGACACGCTGCTGCTGGAGTCGTCCTCTTCGCTGCTGGGCCCCTGGGCGAAGGAACCGGACTTCCAGCGCAACGTCATCCCTGGGGGCCGGGAGTTTTTGGTACCTGTGACACCCGGCGCTTCACAGCGTTTTTACCGCGCCCGGCAGCTTGCGTCTGCCGACACGAAGCCGTGGATCCGCTTCGTCTCACCGAAACAATATGTCATCCCAGGGCGGATGGTGAATCTGCTGGGCGAACGGTTTTCGCCTGTGCCTGGCGAGAATATGGTTCGATTTGAGCGCGGCCCGGATTCGTGGACGGTGGCGGCCACGGAAAGCTCCGCCGAATTCCTCGCCGTCACCGTGCCCGCCGCTCTGCCGGGGACCCCGCCGCCTGACGACATCCAGGGCGGATTGCCCTATCGCATTACGGTCACCAACGCCGGCGGCACCAGCAACGGTGTCGGCATATTCGTAAACTCCACCGGCACGCACCAGCTCACGATCCGTCCGACGTCTGAATCCGTCCTGCTGCTCGCGCCGCCGGGCACGACAACGGACAAGCTCCTTGTGGGCGGCGGCACTCCGCCCTACACACTCGTTCCGCTCACCGCATCAGAGGCGACCAAAGTCTCGGCGCAAATCAACGGGTCCGTCGTGACGGTCAGCGGGTTGCCGGGCGTCACTTCCGGTTTCGCGAATGTGATCGTCAGGGACAGCGCCCCGATTCCGCAGGAAGTCCGGCAGTCGGTCGTCGTACGGGACGGTTATTTCGATATCCCGTTCGGCGCGTCGTTCCGCACGCTGCTGGGCGGCACCGCGCCGGGATTGACCCTTACTTCACAGTTCGGGGGCATGCAGCCGGAACAGATGGAGGTGAAATTTCAAAATCTTCAGATCGACCTAACCACTCTGCAGCCAGGCAGCACGCTCGGGTTTCTCCGTCTCTACAACAGCCGTGCCAGTTTTTCCTTCCAGCAACTGGGGGTCACAGAGGCCACGGCGGACCGCGTGAAGTTCGATATGATTTCCTACGCCGGAGACGAAACGACGAAGATCGCCGCCGGAGAGCTGATCGCCCAGCCGGCCACTCTTCGTGTCAGCATCTTCAATCAGCGCGCGGCCACCTACATGCCGACCACCGTGGATCAGGAAATCCTTTTCAATGACGGGATCTTCCGCCTTCCGGCGGCGGGGGAAACTGCAATCCTAACCGCGACCTTCACCTCGGTCTCCCTGCATCCCTCGCGTTATGCGCCCAAGCGTTTTACCTCTCCGCCGGTGAACCTAACTACGACCGGCGTTACCGCGGGCGCGCCGCGGCTGGAGCGGCTTCTGCCGGTGCACGGGGAAATCCATCGCTATGTCCAACTCCGCGGCACCGGCTTTGCAACAGATCCGGCGCACAATGCCGTCACCTTTGCGGGGCCTAACGGTACGCGGGTGCCGACGCAGATCACCAGCCACAGCCCGGGCGAGCTCATCGTCACCGTGCCCGCCGGCGCCATCACCGGTCCTGTTAGAGTAGAAACCGGCGGCCAGACGAGCAATGAATTCCGCTTCGCCGTCCGTTTCGCTCCCTCTATGATGCTCATTTTCGGTGCCCTGAAGGGAGACACTCCGGTCGCGCCGCGGTTCTACCATCAACAGCCCGTGGATGAAGGGGAAACTCTCGGCGAAGTGCCGCCAAAAAAATTCACCGTTACACTCGACCGCGGACGCCTCTCCACCGCCGGACTCACTGCAGGGCAGGTGGCCGGCACGTCGCAAACGATCAATGGTTATACCGGCCAGCCGAGCAGCCTGGATATTCGCTATGTGGGAACAGAGGCTGGTCCGCCGCTCCGGCATCGTTTCGAAGTGGGCGTCTCCAATATCATCTTCGCGACCTTTTATGCTCAGGACGATCCTGACGGCGACGGCGTCATCCTTGAAATGGTGAACAACACCGGCAGTTTCCGCCTCAGTCCGGGCGTTACCTGGGACCACAAATTCACCGCCGCCCTCTACCGTCCGCCGCCCGCCGGCGCCACGGTCATCACCCGCCTCGACGCCGAGTCCGATGCCTGGATGCCCTTCTCCGGGTCGGAAATGCATGTCATCAAAAACTTCAGCCAAAAGACCACGCCGTGATGAAAAAGCCTCCTTCGCTCCACCGCGCGGCACTCCGCCTTTTCGCCGGTTCTCTCACGGTTCTGGTGGCGGGATGCGCCCTCACCTCCCGCGAACAGGATGGTGATGTGGACCCTGAAAACAAACTCGGGGACTATGTGGCGATCGTTACTCCCACGAAAGCGTCCATCGCCCCTGCCAGCGCGGGCGACGCCACTGCCAGCGTTTCATTCACTGTCACCGGCGAATGCACCGGTATTCACAATCCGATCGACTGCTTCTCCTTCCAGCCGGACTGGCACGGATTCGAAGTGAGGGGCGGGAGCAATGCTATTTCCGTTAGCCTCCTCGACAAGTACGCGCGGTCCAGCCCCGGCACCATCACCGTGGACCTGCCCAAGATGTACAAATGGCTCCTCCTGCCCAACGCACTGGAGGGAAACACCGGACATCGAGAAGTCAGCATCGTACCGTCCGCGCCTCTGCCTGAGGAACTGGATTTTCAGCCGGGCATTATCAGCCTGACCATCACCCACCCTGGCGGACCGCCTCCGCGCAAGGAAGCCGACGCGAACACCGCAGCCCTTGCCGCTCCGGGCAACCTTGTATTGAAACCCGCCACAGGCGCCACCTCCATCCTTATCCCGTGTCCGGTGATCTATACCGGACCCTCCACCCGGCTAAACATTGGCGAATTCTCCGGGCCCGACGCTGCCCACTTTTCCGGCGGTGTCATCCCCCGCGACATCGGCGGCGACCACGGCAACAGCGAGGACGGATTCGTCACTTTCACCCTCCCGCCGGCTCCTGGCGCCTTCGCTTATTCGGCCACCCTGACAATCACCACGGAAAACGGGGCGTCCTGCAAAGTCGAGCTGAAGGGCCTGCGCCCCTGAGTTCACAGGAAGAAAGGCTGGCGGATGCATCCACGTCATTGCGGGGGAAAAAGGCGGGCATTCCCGCGAGAGGGAACAAATTATGCAGGACGAGTCTGTTCGCCTTTATGAAAACCGCCCTTTGTGCCTCCGTTGTCGCCTGCGTCCTCCCGATCCTTTGTCCCTCAAAATCTCCAGCCCAGGAAAAGCTGCTAACAGGCGCGGCGGCGATGGGTGATTGGACCACCGATGCGCCGGGTGTAAGGCGGAAACTGACGGTCGCTGATTTGCCGAAGCCTAACGCTACGGAGTCCGCGAAAAACAACCCGAAAGAGGTGAAGCGTCCGGAGGGCGCGTGGCCGAAAGCGCCCGCGGGATTCAAAGTGGAGGAGTTTGCGCGGGATTTGAAAAAGCCGCGTGTGCTCGTCACCGCGCCGAACGGCGACATCTTTGCGGCGGAGAGCCGGGCGAATCGCGTGCTGGTGCTGCGCGATGCGGATGGCGACGGAAAGCCGGAGCTAAAGGAAGTCTTCGCAGACGGCCTGAAGCAGCCGTTTGGCATCGCTTTTCATCCGCCCGGACCTGAGCCGCAGCAGATCTACATCGCCAACACGGACGGCGTGGTGCGCCTGCCGTATCACAACGGCCTAACCAAGGCCGAGGGCAAGCCGCAGAAGATCGTGGACCTTTCCGGCGGCGGCCAGCTCACCGGAGGCGGGCACTGGACTCGGGACATCGTTTTCTCGCGCGACGGCCGCAAGCTTTACGTTTCGATAGGATCGAAATCGAACGTGGACGACACGCCGGAGGAGAACGAGCGGGCACGGATTTTCGAGACCGATCCAGACGGCGGGAACAAGCGCGTCTTCGCGTGGGGCATCCGTAACCCGGTGGGGCTGGCAATCCATCCGGCGACGGGCGAATTGTGGACATCGGTGAACGAGCGCGACGAGATCGGTGACGACCTCGTGCCGGACTACATCACGCGGGTGCAGGATGGCGGATTCTACGGCTGGCCCTGGTATTATATGGGTGGAATTCAGGATCCCCGCCAGGCCGGCAAACGTCCCGAACTGAGGGAAAAGGTGATCACGCCCGATGTCATTCTTCAGGCGCATTCGGCTTCGCTCGACATGACGTTCTACGACGGCAAACAGTTCCCCGCCGAGTACCGCGAGCACGCCTTCGCCGCCGAGCACGGTTCATGGAACCGCACACGCCGCACCGGTTACAAAGTCATCCGCGTGCCGACCAAAGACGGAAAGGCGACGGGCGAATACATCGATTTCCTAACCGGGTTCGTGACGCCGGACGGCAATGTGTGGGGCCGCCCGGTGGGCGTGACTGTGGCCAAAGACGGCGCCCTTCTTGTCAGCGACGATACTGGTGATTGCATCTGGCGGGTGAGTTATGCGGGCGACAGGAAGTGACAGTGAAATGCATTTGCCAGAGCGGCTTGCTCCAAAGTTCGCATGAATGCGCGCATTGTCTTTAGCGTGGCATTCGTTCTGCCGCTGACGTCAAGCGCGCACGCGCAGAACGAGCCGGAGATTTTGCCGACGGTGGTCGTCACCGCAGACCGGCGGCCGGTCAGCGCGGAGGACGGGCCTTTTTCCATCACTAACATCGAACGCGAAGAACTGCGCGCTGCGCCTCAACTGCGGCTCGATGATATTCTGCGCAATTCGGCTCCGGGCTTTTCGCTGTTCCGCCGTTCGGGCAGCCGCGCGGCGCATCCCACCGCGCAGGGTGTGAGCCTGCGAAACATCGGCCCTAACGGCGCGGGGCGCACACTCGTGCTTCTCGATGGCATCCCACTGAACGATCCTTTCGCAGGGTGGGTGCAGTGGTCGCGCGTGCCGCCATCGGGCATCGGCGAAGTCATCGTCAATCCCGGCGGCGGGGCGGGCCTGTTTGGAAATGCCGCGCTCGCCGGCACGATTTTTCTTGTGACCGACGAGACTCACGGCAACGCAGCGCGGTTGCTGGGCACAGTTGGCAATCGCGATACGTACGAGACGGCGCTCGATGCGCGCACTGAAGGGAAATACGCGAGTCTCTCCACTTTTGTGGATCATTTTGAAACCGGCGGCTATCCCGTGCTCCGGGCGGATCAGCGGGGGCCGGTGGATACGGATGCGAACGCCGACTCCTGGGTCGGACAAAGCCGGCTCAACTGGAAGATCGATGACGACACGAAGTTCCAACTCACGGGCAGCGCGTTCGATGAACGCCGCAACAACGGCACGCGGCTTACTCACAATGCAAGCGCCGGTCAGGATTTCAGCGCAACGCTCGACCGTTCAATCCCGGAGTTGAATGCCAATCTTCGGCTCCAGGCATACGTGCAGGACAGGACCTTCAGCAGCACCTTCAGTTCAGTGAACGCGGATCGAACGATCGAGACCCTCGCGCTCGATCAATTCGATGTGCCCGCGACGGCCGCGGGCGGCAGCGCGGTCTGGAGCCAGCAAATCAGCGATGCACACCGGCTCATTGGCGGAGCGGATTTTCGCTGGATCGAGGGCGAAACCAACGAGCACTTCCTGCGCGTTGGCGATATCCTCACGCGCTCGCGCACTGCCGGCGGGCAGCAGCTTTTCGCCGGCGCCTTCGTCGAAGAAAACTGGCGTGTGAGCGACGCGGTGAAAGTTGTCGCCGGGGGACGTGTCGATTACTGGCGGCAATATGATGGAATCCGCGTGGAGCGCGACCGCGCGACGGGCGCTGTTCTGCGCGATCAGGAATTCGCAGATCAGGATGGATTGGCGCCGAATGGAAGGCTCGGCATCAACGTTCAACTCAAGCCCACCGTGCGGGCACGCGCCGCGGCTTACACCGGATTCCGTGCGCCGACCTTGAATGAGCTCTACCGCCCGTTCCGCGTCGGTAACGACATCACCGAAGCCAACGCCGCGCTGGAACCTGAACGGCTCTATGGAGCGGAACTCGGCGTTGATTGGAAGCCTGTCGAGCGCGTCAGTTTTTCCGCGACCGTCTTCTACAACGAACTTCACAATGCCATCGGCAACGTGACCATCGGAGAGGGACCAGGCACATTCGATCCCGGTGGCTTCGTACCGGCGGGCGGAGTCCTGCGGCAGCGGCGCAATCTCGATCTCGTAGAGGTCTTCGGCGTGGAGGCAAAGTTTCTTTGGGAATTTGCGCCTGATTGGCGGCTGCGCGTGCAATTCCTTTACACTCATCCCATCGTCGCGGATGCTGCGGAATCGCCACAACTCGAAGGCAAGCGTCTCGCTCAGGCTCCGGAATACGTGGCCGTCACTGCGCTCGATTGGACGCCCGGCCGCTGGCAGGCGAGCGCGCAAGTGCGCTGTGTTGGCGGCCAATACGAAGACGACCTCAACACGCTGCCGCTGGCAGGTTTTGCCACGGTCGATCTTGCTCTCGGCTACGAGTTCAATGACCACCTCACCGGTGCACTGAAGATTGAGAACCTCTTTGACCGGGAAACCGAAGTCGGCAAAAGCGCCAGTGGACTTGTCAGCATCGGCGCCCCGCGTCTCGTGTCGCTGACGATTGCCGTGAACTTCTGACTCAGCAATTGATTAAGGGTTCTCTGCGGCGGTGGATGCCATTGCGTCCAGACGCCCGGCGGCGTAGGCTTCGAAGACGATGCGGATTTCATCGCGGACGCGGCGGAACACGGCCATTTTCTCCTCGTCAGTGCCTGACGCATGGGCGGGGTCATCGAATGGAAAATGGTGACGGTTCACACGTCCGGGGAATATGGGGCAAGCCTGGTCGGCGTTGCCGCAAACGGTGATCACGGTCTCGACACCTTTGTTCAGGAATTCGTCCACGTGCTTCGAGGTGTGATTTGAGATGTCGATTCCGATTTCCGAAAGGGCTTTGATGGCCAGAAGGTGGACGTATCCCGCCGGATGTGAGCCCGCGCTGGCTACGGCGAATCCGTCTCCCAAAGCCCTTCTTAGTATGCCTTCCGCCATATGGGAGCGGCAACTGTTGCCGGTGCACAAGACGAGGATCAATGGTGGCGCGGGGTCGCTCATAAGAACTGTTAGGATGATGGGCTTTCGCTGATCTGCCGGCCGCAGCAGTTTTCCCTAACACAAAAGCACAAGGGAACGGCGAGCAGGGCTCCTAACACTGGTGCCGTCAGGTAGATCCACAGATGTTCGAGGTGACCACTGATCACCGCCGGAGCCAGAGAGCGGGCCGGATTCATGGAAGCACCGCAGACCGGACCGGCGAACATCGCTTCCAATCCGATGACAGCTCCTATGGCAATACCGGCGGTAACGCCCTTCTCCTTCGCGCCCGTGGAGACGCTCAAGATGGTGATC
This sequence comes from Verrucomicrobiales bacterium, assembly GCA_035550135.1. Lineage (GTDB taxonomy): Bacteria > Verrucomicrobiota > Verrucomicrobiia > Verrucomicrobiales > V1-33 > V1-33. The sequence goes on along the minus strand of DASZQB010000021.1, from coordinate 34,548 downwards.
ATGAGGATGGCAGTCAGCACCACCTCAAGGACGAAGCTCTGGCTGCTGCTTCCGGCAGGAAGTGTGGTTCCCAGCAACGCATGGGCGGGAAACAGAAAGCGCAGGAGGGCACTGGCTGCGAGAGCTCCCATTATCTGGGCGAACACATAGGGTCCCACCGCTTTCCATGGAAACCGGCCTGCGGAGGCAAAGGCCAGGGTGACCGCCGGATTGAGGTGCGCGCCGCTCACGTCCCCAAACGTGTAGATCATCGCGAGCACAATGAGGCCGAAGGTTAGGGCGATGCCGGCGTGTCCGAGTGCTCCATGAGACACGTCATTGATGACAATGGCGCCAGTGCCCGCGAATACGAGGCAAAAGGTTCCCAAGAGCTCTGCGACGAGTTTCCGCTTCATGGTCAGCAGCAGCCGCCTTTTGCCGAGCAGCAGGGGGATCGTTCCGAATCTGCTGCGGCTGTGGGGGGCACGGGCGCTCCGCAAAGCTCCTTCGCGAGGCAATCCGTGTGTTTGGCTCCCAGCATCAGGACGACTGCAGCTCCGTCCGTCTGATGTCCTTCGATGGTGTATTGTGAGATGAGTGAATCCTCGTACTCAATCTCCACGGGGACGGAGTCATCGGTTAGGAACGCCGCCGCCTTGTCGAGAATGCCGGCGGCCTTATGGGATTCGAGGCGGTGATCGTCATCTCCGCCCACCCAGACTTGAAGCTGGCAGGTCGTTGATTCCCGGAGGTTACCGCCGCAGTCGATGAATGTTTTCCGGATGCGTCCGACTTCGGTGACATGAAAGGAAACGGGTAGGTCTGCGCCCGCGGGCAGGATCATGCGGAGTTGTTTGGAGGGATGCGCTTTGAGGAGCGTCTTTAATTCGTGAAGGGTCATGGTGATCGGAGGGTCGAAGTTACGGAGGTGCTTCCGGCCAGTTGCTGCGGCCCGGGGCAGCAGGAGGAGGCGCGTTGTGTCAGGCGTTTTTGGGCTCTCTTTGCGTCCCGGGCCCACGTGGAGTCTCCGCCGCGACCGGCAAAATGCGTGCGGATTTCCTCAAGCAGAGACATGAACTCTCCGCTCAACCGGTAGTAGATCCACTTCTCGCACCGCTCACTGTCGAGCAGGCCTGCCTTGCGAATCACCTGCAAATGACTGGAGACGGAGGATTGCGGCATTTGCAGGATGTCGGCGAGTTCACACACGCAGAGCGCCTCCTCACTAACGAGCCGGAGGATTCGCCAGCGCGTTTCATCGGCCAGGGCATGGGCGAAGAGGACAAGGGATTGCATCGGAGATAGTCGTAACGAGATTTTTCGATTTGTCAATTCGAAGGCGGAAGTCCCAGATGAAACCCAGGGTGCGAGACGGGCTAACGGAGTATGGTCGCGAAGGCGGCTCCGGAGGTTGCGGAGTTGCCGGAAGTGTCTGCGTATTTAGAGGCGACACCGGACTTGAGCAGTCCGCCCGGGATTGGATTAGAGTGGCCGTTGACGGCGGGGTGGAGCGGAAGAGGGAAGGAAGCGGAGGGAGGGATAATAGAGAATGGATAATGGATGAACGGGAAGAGTGGCCAGGAACGGCAGAAGACGAAGGCCGCAGGTGAGAGAAGCTTGATTTAGCTTGATTTCCCGGGGCGGGGACGGAGGCGGGTTTGGAGGGAAGGCTTGTAAGAAGAGGCCCGGGTTGTTGGGGAGGATTGAAAATCCGCGGTCCCTGGGAGGCGACGGGTTCTTTAGCGGCGGTGCGGGCGCGGAGGGCCTCCTGCTGGAGTTTGAGGCGGGCGGCCGCGTGGTCGCCGCGACGAAGGGTGGCGACGGCGCGGGCGATGGCGAAGAGGGGTTTGAGGGAGGAGGGGGATAATGGAGAATGGATAGTAGGAGAATGACCTGGTTCGGAGGGAGTAGGAGTAGGAGTGGGAGTATGAGCAGGATCAGAGGGGAGGGAGGCGTTTTGGAGGGCGACGGCGAAATGGATGGAAAGAAGGTGGGCGGCGTGATCGGCCATGGAGATGGGGGCGGCGGCTTCGATGTCGGCGGCGCGGGAGGAGAATTCGCGGAGGAGGGTGAGGAATTCCTGATGGGTTTGCCATGCGCTGAAACCGGTGCGGCGCCAGTTGCAGAGGTTTTGTTCGTTGATGGGGGCGCCGTCGAAATAAGTGGCCAGGATTTCCCGGACCTCGGGGAGGCTGTTAAGCCACCCTGCGAGGACGGAACCGGGGACGTTGCGGTCCATGCGGCGGTTGATTTCGTCGCGGAGAGGAGGGGGGAGTTGGGCGATTTTGCCGGGTCTGCTCATGGGAGGATGGAGTTAGTGTTTAGACCCTGAAGGTGATTAAAAATTTTTTTGTCAAATGGTTTCGAAAAGCTTCGAATGACGAAGGAATGGCGGGACGAACGCGGCGGGTTGAACCGGGAAAATGAGGGTAAGGGCGTTTTTTGAGGCGCGGGAAGAAGAGGGGGTGGATGTTAGGGTGGGCGGGCGGGCGGCAGGAATGTTAGGAAAAAGAGGAGGTGAGGGGGTGGAATTTCCCGGGGTATCGTTACGCACGAAATGGTAACGATGGGTTTTGGGAGGGTGTTTTTTGTTAGGGAATTTGCTTCGAGGGGGGGGTGAAGCGGTGGATTGATGAAGAGCATAAGGATTGAGGTGAGGGAGCGCGGGGGAGCGGCGGCAATCCGCGCGAAACAAAGACTGGCATGGGCCCTTTGCAAAAGACGCGGGAAGAGTTTGACACTCTGCCGCCGGACCCATACCCTCACGGTTATTATGCGCTGGACTTCATGGCAATTTTTCGGTGCGGCGGCTGTCGCCGGTTTGTTCAACACCAATCAGTCGCGCGCTGCCATCATCTTCGGTGAGACGGCCACCGCGTCATCCTCCATTGGCTTGCCCTTTGATCGTGGAGTCCTGCGCGGCATTGATGACAGCGGGTTGACTCCCGGCGACGCGAGTCTGGCAACGCCGGATCAATCTCACTCCTCCGTCCCGGATGGCAACATGTGGCTTTCCAGCGGTGCTGCCTTCGGAGGCGTGGATCCTGATCCAACCTACACCGTCGATCTTGGAGCGGTTTACGGCGTCACCGGCCTCCGTGTTTGGAATTATAACGAAAATTCCAATAATCCTGCGTTGTTTACGATGCGGGGAGTGCGGGACACCAACGTCCTCATCTCTCTTGATAACAATACTTACGTCCCTCTCGGATTATTCACGATCGCCCAGGCGCCGGGGAATGATTCCTACACGGGGGACTTTGTCAATGTCGCCGCCTTCAACGGCGGCAATCCGCTCGCCTTCCGCTACTTCCGCCTCGACATCCAGAGCAGTTGGGGCGGAGACAACAATTTCTACGGATTGTCGGAAATCGCATTCGAAGGCACGATCGTTCCGGAGCCCGGCAGTGCCCTTCTGCTGAGCATCGCCACCGCCGGACTGCTCTCGCGACGCCGCCGCTAATCGTGTAAGCGCTTTTATTGTTGGTCAGGGATCACCGCTAATGGGTACCGTTGCTTCGCGCTGCATGCCATCCATCAGCAGCACTGCCGTTTGTCAAACAATGCACACTAACTCCATTTCCTTTGAGTCTTCGTTATTCCGTTACGATTCGCTTGGCCTTTGCGCTCTTTGATAATCAATGTTTTACGCCTTAACTGAGTGTCATTGCACACTGACATTCTCCCAGAATCGGACTCCGCACGACGCCACCAAGCAGACGAAGGCAGCCGGACAAAGAAGCAGCACTACATACATGTGGAACTTTCTCCTGGCACAAGTGGCCACGTTCTCTAGTCTAAAATGAACCCATTAACAATGTCATGGCAGAAGAACTAACTATCGAGTTCCGAAAATCCCAGGTGGAGCTTTACAATAGCCTCATTGGCGATCGTCTCGAAAAGCTAAACCCGACTCAGGAGTCGATCGTGTCTTTAGCGGTGCGTTTCCTCAAGGAGCATGAGGTGGCCATTATTGTGAAACCTCCAGCGCAGGTAAACAGCAGACAAGTCGATGCACATTTCGGAGGCACCGTATTCTTCTCCGTCAAACGATTTGTATGGGAGTCGTTAAGCACCTTTGTCGGATTTGCGGCTGCCCTTGCTGCAGGAAGCGCGCTCGGCACTGCGGCGAATACAGTGAAAATCCTCCAGACTATTGTGGGTAATCTAAGTATCCTGAAGGCTGATAGCATTGAGTTTCGCGTTTATGCAACGATCATTAAGCATTTCAAAGAGACCGGCTCCTATCCGAATGAAGCTGAATTGCTGTCTGAGCTGGAGGCCTCTGGCATTGCGCAGGATAAAGGGAAAGAAGGCTTGAGGGATTTGGAATTAAAACGACTGATCGTTGCAAAGGGGAAAAACATATGCCCGCAACTCTGAACCCCTGCATCAAACCCCCAAAGCAATCGAGAAGTCATGACTGACGATAAACGCCGTTTGCTCGCCTCGCTGGGTTATTGTGATATAGCCAGCGGATGGATGGGGTTATTAATTGATTCAGGGATCGGTACGGTTCCCGAAAATTTCCGAGAGCTTTTCGAGAAAGCGAAACGGGACAAATTTTCTTTTGAAGAATCCGGGGAAGATTGGAGTTTTGCTAAGAATTTGTATGTAAACCATCCATACTTACTGCTTCCAGCCTCTGTGACTGTGCATGAAGAGACGCATTTTTATCAGATTATAGCAACTCCGTTCGGCAGGTTCTTATCGGATATGGAGCGAGTTTTTACTTTGGACCTGTCACGTTGGTTTAAAGGTGCCGCAGTGTCAGGCTTTGTGGAAAAAATCTCGTTCCCTCTATCTACATGGATCGGGAAAAACGGAGATTCCGATTCCAAGGATGAGGCGTTGCACAAAGCAATGCTTGCTCTAATCCATGCACAGGGGACTCAGTTGAGAAAACTCTTTTTAGAAAGTGGATCTTTCCAAGAAGAAGTGTCCGCCCCAGAAACAATTGAGATTGCCTGCGAACTGTGGACATGGTTTTTACAAGCCCTCGATCGTGCGGAAGATGCCGTTGATACACCGGAGGACATGTCTATCAAACAACGAACCCATCCATCGGCAATACGAACCAATCTTCCTCCTAATAGTCCTGTCTGTCCTCAGCTTGAAGAGGGAAACTTGGGCGGGCGTGATATTCTTGAAGCGGTGGCGCTGGAACTACAACTGAACTATCTGTCTGCTGGGAACATTGATCGGCGCGTTGTGGAATTCTTGCGACTAATTAACCCTACTTTCGCTAATTCTTCTTACATGCGGGTACGGCGGCACTTAGCAAACAGGTTTTCCAATCTCGAATGGAAAAGGAGGAGATCATTGCTGCTTATCTTGGCAGACCTAGCACTCAGCGGACCTTTCTACTCTAATGGTTCCCCGGGAAAAAAGTCAGAGGTCCTCTGGGAAGATTTGCACCCCGGTTACCGTTTCGTGCGGTCTCTGGATGCCTTTGAAGCTCTTTCAATTGAGGTGACGGGAAATCCATGCGCTGACTATGCCAGAGTGGTCGAAACTGTCTGCAGTCATTTGGGATGGGAAACGCCTTCGATGATAGCCGCAGCGTTTATTGAATCGGTTAAGAACCCATCATCATTTTCCCAGAGCGACCCGATTTTGCATCTGCGCGAAAGAGCGGCCAGGGCAAGGATGGAGCGGCCTGACTTTTTCGCGAGTTGGGAGGATGAGTTAAATGTTAACGAGGAGTTCCAATTGAAAATCCCATTCTTGGTTGAAAAGAGCGAACTCCGAATTGGAAATCTTGAAAGCAGGAACATCAACATAGTCCTCCACTCATGTCTTCAATCCGCTGCCGCGGATATCTATGCTGCGGAAAGAATTAAACCAGTTTTTTCTATCCCGTTAGGCCTTGCGGAATCAATTTATAATGCCATAACCGCGATTTTTTTAGGGAAGAGCTTATCCCCGACAGAAAGGCAGGAGTTTTTTGGCATTAAATTCACGTCATCAGAGGAAGATACTGATGATGCGGAAGAAGTCAGCGCCACGACCGCTGGGGGCCTGCAGTTGCCTCAAGAACTGAGGTCCTACGTGAGCTTTATGAATGATGTGGATGGAGTCCGCGCTCAAAGATGGTTTACAGAGCAACCGGCTATTGTCGCCCGAATACTTGAACTGCGTGAAATGCGGGAGGAGGGAGGGTTTACGATTGAAAAGTCAGAGTTGTTTGAGCTTTTGGCGGCCAATTGGTTGTTTTTAAATAGTGAATTCTATGAGCTTCTCGAAGACATTGGCCTCGATATGATTATCCCGGATGTGAGAAGTATGGCAGGGTTTTTGGATGCAGTACGCGGAGCTTTCGATCAACTTTCGTTACTGGCGAAAAAGCTGTTTGTACGAATCTGTGAAAACTTCGATGGCGAAACTTTTGATGACTTCAAGGTGGTTTTAGTGTTCTCAGGCGCACATGATGAGGCCGCATTTCAGGAATTGCTTAAATCCCAGGCAGTTGTTCGGGTCGGCCTTTATAAGGCCGAGGATGCACCAATAATGATAACCGAATTCCGAGTGAACGACAACTTTCGCAAACCAGTGTTTCTGATGGAATTGCAGAATCTCGAAACCTAACGTGAGCCTTTGGCGGACCACCATGGTGGTCCGCCAAAGGCTTACGTTCGGCCTTAACTGAGCGCCATTACACACTGACCCCATTTCCACGGCTACCGCGCATGAAAGCCTCACAGATCGCCACCCTGACATCTCGGGCGCGGGCCGCCGCGTGGAATGCCGGGGCCATTGCGGATGTCGTCAATAGCCGGGCTGCGTGCCGCGCACTCAACGACTACGGAGACTGTGAGAAGATCGGGCTTGTTCAGGATTGGTGCGTGAGAGTCTCCAAGGAGACGCACCGATCGTGGCCGTAAGTATACCCGCTCAATTCCCTTCTCCAATAAACACAAACTGGGAGGCCCGGGCCTGATTGCCGGTTATCTCCGACCGTGGAATCCACAGGTTTGTTTTCTTGTCGAAATGGAGCGTGGAGTATTCCACATCATTCGCAAAAGCCTCTTTGTATACCTTAATTACCTCCTCGAGCTTGGGATAATGCGGAACCCTTGCTCCTTGGGCATAGGTGACCGACCTGTAAACGTAATCACCACGGCCATTTGCTATCGGGATTACGATTGAATGATAGACGTTGATATCGCCCTCCCCCTTAAATTTGGGATTTGCCTCATAAGCAATCACATCAATTCCCCCAATATGGGGTTTGTCGTCAAATACCTGTCGCGATGTTCCGGCTAAATCGCCACTTGTGTAGAGCGCAATTGCATCTGCGCCGCGATGCGCCAATCCACGAACAGTATTTAATTCCGGTTCGTAAATGCTCCAATTGTTTTTGCCAAAAAGGGCGTGGGCATTCTCGCTACTCAGGTATCTTTCTCCAATTATTTTCATCAGTGTGCTCAGATAATTATTATTCTCTTCCGGTAAAAGGAATTGCACAGTCGGTAAAGTTGCGATCCCAGGGATAACTTTTCAACGCGCAGATTCTCTCAATCGCGGCCTCCCAACGGGATGGCATCCGAGCAAGAACGGGAGCCGTGCGATGGTCCTTTCAGAAACTATCCAGTTTCCTTCTATGGGGTTTACCTCTCCCCTCCAGCACCTCCACTACGCCGCCCACACCGGCTTTGCAGGCAGGCTCCACCGTCGCTTCCAGGCTCGCGCTAGATGCCATCCTTCGGCAACACCCCGCCCCGGACAAATGGTTCACGGAATCTTGAATGATTTCCCCTGCGGACGCTTACATTACCACCATGTCCAGAAACTCATGTCCCTGCCTGCTCCGGTCGAGCATCGTGCTTGCCGCGTGGTTCGCGTTCGGCGCGATGGATGCGGGCGCGCAGGACGATAAACCGCGGGCGGCAGCGGCGGGGCCGGTGCAGCCATTGTTCGAAGCGCACTGCCAGAAGTGCCACAGGGGAGACAAACATAAGGGCGATTTCCGCATCGAAAGCCTGACGGACAATTTCGCCGACCGGCAGAACCGGGAGAAGTGGCTGGCGGTGATGGAACAACTCGCAGCGGGCGACATGCCGCCAAAGAAGGAAGCCCGCCCGCCGGCGGAAAAGATGACGGCTGCGGTCGAGTGGATCCGCGGACAGGCGCGGGCGGGGGAGATCGCGCACCGGGCCACTGAAGGGCGTGTGGTGCTGCGGCGGCTCAACCAGTTTGAGTACACGAACACCGTGCGCGATCTCCTCCATGTGGAGGTGGACCTGAACGACCTGCTGCCGCCGGACACTACCACCAGCGGGTTCGACAACAACGCGGAGGCGCTGCACACCTCGTCGTTCCTCTTGCGGAATTACCTCGCGGCCGCCGACCGCGTGCTCGATGCGGCCATCGCGAACGGCAGCGAACCCTGGCAGTTGAATAAAAAGTTCGATCTCAGGCAGGAGGGATCAGTGGCGAAGAAAGGAAGCGTTTACCGCCATCTGGATGACGGCGTGGCCATCTTCGCAGTCTGGGAGTCGGCGAACATCCGCGTGACGATGTGGAACGTGCTGACTCATTTCCGCGGCAAGTATCGCATTCGCATTTCCGGCTACGGGTATCAGAGCGGGGGGAAGCCGGTCGATTTCCACGTCAACGCCGGCACGTTCAAGGAAGTCACGGAGGAGCGGCTCCTCGACTACTTCTCGTTTCCCGCGGACAAGCCAACCGAACTCGAATTCACCACGCAACTCGAGGCCGGGAACCGCCTCCGCATCATCGCCGACGGTTTGCCGGCGCTGCCCCCGCAGGTGGAAAAGGAGGGTGCCGACAAATACAAGGGCCCCGGGCTCGCGATCCAATGGGTGGAAGTGAAAGGGCCATTGCTGGAGGGCTGGCCGCCGCTGAGCCACAAGTCCATCTTTGGTGACCTGCCCCGCGAGCGCATCCCGGGCGCGGACGATAAGGACCGGCGCGAGGTCGTTTCAAAGCAGCCCGTGCCCGATGCCGAACGCATCCTGCGGGGCTTCGCGCGGCGTGCCTTCCGCCGCGCGGTGACGGACGACGACATCCGGCCGTTCCTAACAAGGGTGAAGTCCCGGCTGGATGAAGGTTACACTTTCGAGCGGGCGGTGCGGGTGGGCCTCAAAGGCATCCTGACCTCGCCGGAATTCCTGTTCCTGCGCGAAAGGCGGGATCCGTTAGGACAGGCCGCTGCCGCTACGTCCTCCGTGCCACTGGATGCTTACGCGCTGGCCAGCAGGTTGTCCTACTTCCTGTGGAGTTCGATGCCGGACGAGGAACTGTTAGGCCTCGCCGAATCCGGCAAAATCCGCGAGCCCGGCGTGCGGCGCCAGCAGGTCGAACGCATGTTGCAGGACTCCCGTGCGAAAGCTTTTACGGAAAACTTCACCGGCCAGTGGCTCAGCCTCCGCGCCATCGACGCCACCGAGCCGGACCGCACGCTCTATCCGGAGTATGACGACGTGCTCAAGTCGGCCTCGCTCAAAGAGCCGAAGCTGTTCTTCGAAGAGGTGCTGAAAAACGACCTGAGCCTGACGAACTTTGTGTCCTCCGATTTCACCTTCCTCAATGCCCGCCTCGCGAAGCACTATGGCATCCCCGGCATCGATGGCGCGAACATGCGCAAGGTGCCGCTGACGCCGGCGAGCCATCGCGGCGGAGTGATGACCATGTCCAGCGTGCTGAAAGTGACCGCCAACGGCACCACCACCTCACCCGTCCTGCGCGGCGCATGGCTGCTCGATCGCATCCTGGGCACGCCGCCGTCCAAACCGCCGCCGGACGTTGGTGCCATCGAGCCCGACATCCGCGGCGCCACGACCATTCGCGAACAGCTCGACAAACACCGCCATGAAGAAACCTGCGCCCGCTGCCATGTGGAAATCGACCCGCCGGGATTCGCCCTTGAGAGCTTCGACGTCACCGGCGCATGGCGCGATCACTACCGGGCCCTTCGCGAGGGTTCTCGGGGGTTTTCCAAGGGCCCGCCCGTCAACTCCAGCGGTGTCCTGCCCGACGGGCGAAAATTCGAAAACATCGACGACTACAAGAAACTGCTGCTGGCGAACAAAGACCAACTCGCCCGCAACCTGGCCGCGAAACTCCTCGCCTACTCCACCGGTGCCCCGCCCGCCCCGCTCGACGCCCCGGAAATCGATTCCATCGCCAGCCGCATCCGCGAAAAGGGCTATGGCTTCCGGTCGTTGATCCACGAGATTGTGCAGAGTGCGCTGTTTCAGAGTAAATAACCGCAATGAAAAGCACCAAGCACCAAAATCCAAGCTCCAAAGAAGCCCCAAACTTCAAGCACCAAAGCGGGTGCGTTTTCGTAGTACCGACGTCTGCGACGAAGGTCCGGGGCGCAATGTTGGAGCTTGGTGCTTGGTGCTTCTTTGGAGCTTGGTGCTTTCCTCTTCCTGTCTCAGCAGTTCCCCGTTTTCCGTTAGGCTAACTCCCTCCTCTTGATGCCATGAAAATCCAGCGCCGCCATTTCCTCCGCACCACCGGCGTCTCGCTTGCGCTTCCATGGCTGGAAGCCTTCGCCGCCCCGGGCACTAACGCGAATACACCGGCGCGCCGCATGGTCTGCATCTGCGCGCCGCTGGGCCTGCACCCGGACTACTTCTTTCCAGTAAAGACCGGCCGGGACTACGAGCTGTCGCCGCATCTCGAAATCGTCAAAGACTTCCGCGATCAATTCACCGTCATCTCCGGCCTGGAGCACGCGGGCATGAGTTCGTCGTTCGGGCACCAGGCCTCCGCCAGCTTCCTCACCGGCGTCCCCGGCGCGGGCCGGCCCGGCTTTCGCAATGGCATCTCTCTCGACCAGTTCGCCGCCAGCCACATCGGCGCGCAGACCCGATTCCCCAGCCTGGCGTTGACGGGGGAAGGATCCGGCGGCCTCAGTTGGACGCGCACCGGCGCACTCATCCCCTCGGACGACTCGCCGGCGCGCGTCTTCGCCCGGCTCTTCCTCGAAGGCACCGCAGCCCAAAAGCAGGAGCAGATGCGGCATCTCGATGACGGGCGCAGCATTCTCGATGACCTCCGCGAGCAGTCGAATGCCCTCAGCAAAAATCTCGGCAAAGACGATCGCGGCAAGCTCGACGAATACCTCACCAGCATCCGAGAGCTGGAAAAGCAAATGGTTAGCGACCGCGACTGGGCCGGCAAACCGAAGCCCAAAGTCGAGGTCCCCCCGCCGCAGGACATCCCCAACCCCGCGGACCTCATCGGGCGCACCCGCCTCCTCTTCGACCTAACGCATCTCGCCCTCAAGACCGATTCCACGCGCCTGATCACCATCATGCTCGCCGGCTCCACCGCCGCGCCCCCCATCCAGGGCGTCAATCTCGGCCATCACGATCTCTCGCACCACGGCAAGGACCCTGGCAAACTCGCCCAGCTCAAAATCGTCGAGATCGAAGCCATGAAAACCGTGCGCGACCTCCTAACCAAACTCCGCCAGTCAAAGGAAGGTGACTCCAACCTCCTCGACCGCACCTCCGTTTTCCTCGGCAGCAATCTCGGCGACGCCAGCAGCCACTCCACGAAAAATCTCCCCGTCCTCCTCGCCGGCGGCGGCTTCAAACACGGCCAGCACCTGCATTTCGATCCCCAAAACCCGCCGCCCCTGTGCAATCTCTATGTGAGCATGCTCCAGCGCCTGGGCATCGAAACCGACCACTTCGGCACCAGTAACGGGACGCTCCCGGGGCTGGCGATGGCGTGAGCGTCTTCCGCCGTCCCGGGTGCAGCCTTCCCGGGGCGAACTCTCCGTTGCGCCCTCGGGATATACGCCGTCTTCCCTGTCAGTTCCCACGGCGTCCGCGTTTTGATTACGCAAAGCCAGGCCCGCGCCGCCGCCAACGCCAGCGCGCAAACGTCTACCGGACTATCACCCGACTCTAGACTAATCGGGCCGACCTGCCGGTATTGATCAGAGCATTTCAGATTTGACTTGAGCATTTGCCCGGTTTCCTGCTTCACTAAGTGCCGCTGCCTTCAACTTGATGAGTAATATTCCGCACGGAATAGCCCACCACTTCTGCTTACTTTCCCGCAAATTTGCGGAATAACCAGTCTTCTCCGCTGCTTTTCCCGCAACCTTTATCCCGTCCACCCGTGATTATTCCGCATTTTGCCCAATATAACGGCGCTCAGCTATTCTGCTGCTTGCGGATTATTCACTAGTTCGGCGGTTCCACGCTATGAATCCCACCGAATCGCAGCGCGAAACATGGGAAGAGCTTCAAGCCACCGCCAAGCAAACGGTGGATGCCCTCATCGCTCGGTCACCAGACGAGTTACGTCTCGAAGCGCTTCGGATCGGTTATGAGCTGCACAAGCGCTGCCGAGACGAGCATCTCTGGGGCTGTTATTGGCGGTCAGCCCAATTGATCGAACTCTACGTTGAGGCGATACGAGAAGATTGCTTAGAGCAGTCGCTGGATTTTTGCACCGAGATTGAGAGGACTTATTTGCACGAGCTTGGCCATCATTTGGGATTGGAAGAGGACGCGATCGAGAAGTATGGATTATAATCAAACGACCTCGCCTAACCATGCCATGAGCGACTACCACGCTACACCAAGGCCGAACATGGTGGTGGAGGCAACTCCGCTTCGCTCCGTGCCTCACCTTAATCGTTAGGCGCAATCCAAAGAACACAGAGGACTTCCGAATGTCAAAGACGCTGAAGATTTTGATTACGGGCGCGGCACGCGGCATAGGAATGGCAACAGCACAGGCACTAGCCAGCCGGGGGCATTCAGTGGTCGCCACCGACATATCCGCTTTGAGTGAATCGGAAGGCATCCAGACGCATGCGCTCGATGTCACCAGCGATGACTCCGTGGCGCGGTGCCTTAAAGAGGTTGGTCCGCTCGATGCCATCGTCAACAATGCAGGCATCTTTGGACAAGGACCGGTGGAAAGCTATCCTCTGGATCGTATCCGGCAGATGTTCGAGACAAACACCTTCGGCGCGTTGCGCATCATCCAGGCGGTCTTGCCCGGCTGGCGCAAGCGGGGGTCCGGGGTCATCGTCAACGTGTCGAGTGTGGGCGGCCGGGTCTCCGCGCCGCTCGAAGCAGCCTACAACGCCTCCAAGTTCGCGCTCGAAGCCTTTACGGAGTCACTGCGTGTGGAAGTGCGCCACTTCGGAATACGCTGTGTCTTAATCGAGCCCGGACTCACCGCTACGGGCATAAAAGCGATCGAGCGCCATGAAGGACCAGCCGAATACGCTGAACTTTGGGAACAGTGGACGGGAGCCCATCACAGAGTGATGGGGCCATCAGGCGCGCCCGGACCCGAAGTGGTCGCATCAGCCATCGTCAAAGCAATCGAAGACCCCGCGACACCGTTCCGTGTGCCGGTCGGTCAGGACGCTGAGATGATTTTGGGCTTGCGAAGAAGCCTCGACGATCAGGCATTCGAAGATGCGATGAGAAAGGCTGTTGGGCTTACGTGGTGATTACCATCATATTGCTGCCTAACGAAAATAGTTGGCTTCGCGCGGAGCCGCGAGGCTAACTTTGGTTGAACGATTCGCGGCGGAGGGGCGCGGGGTCAGGATGGGTGCGGCACCCGGGCGGCCGCGAGGGGAAAGCTTTGAGGCGAACTGGAAGTCCCGGGTTGTTGTCATGACGGGAGGGCCGGCAGCAGAGGCCGCGTTTGAGCTGCTGGACGCCGTGAATTTTATCCAGCGCCTGATGGCGGCGGAAGGTGTGCCGGCATTGTTTTCTCCCGGCTTTTCGTGACCACACCGGCTGCTCTTGTCTCCACGGCGTCCGCATCGGACGCGATCGATTTGCAGGATCGTCACCATCGTCACTCGCCGGCGTCCCATCGGTTACTGCTTCCCCATATTTGAAAACTGAACAAATAGGCATTGGGGATGGTACTGAATCTCAGGACTTGCACTTCCTCGATCGTCAACTTCCCAACGAACCTGTCGCTGTTGCGCACCATTCTTCTGAGGTGGATGTCCACGTTCAGATCTTTCCACTCCCCCTCGATGGCGCGGAAAAGAAGATGGACGAGTTTGGTGTGCCCCGCCTGGACGACAGTGCCGAAAAGGCGGTGCGCGTGGATTTCATCCAACGCCTTGCCGCCCGTGATTTCGTTTGTGGGCACGCTTTTGGCGTAGTCGTCACCGAGATTGAAGGCAAGATATGGCGTCTTGAAATTGAGTTCCACACCATTGTGTTCCTTCACATAAATATGATAAAATAATGACATAACGAGCAGAGTTAATGTTGAGGACATCTGCTTCTTGGGCCATCTGCCTGCGGAGGTAACGGGAGCCGCGAAAGAATTTTTGGCGCGATGATCCGAACGCGGGAAACCCCGTTCAGACCAGACGGGAGCTGACCGCCGCGCTACAACCGCGCTTGATTCCTCCTGAACCACCGCCAGCGCCACCGCCGCGCCCCCCCCATCCAGGGCGTCAGTCCGGGCCATCACGATCTCCCGCACCATGGCAAGGACCCCGGCAAACTCGCGCCGCTCAAATCGTCGAGATCGAAGTGAAGACTGTGCGTGACCTTCTCACCAAACTCCGCCAGTCAAAGGAAGGCGACTCCAACCTCCTCGACCGCACCTCCGTTTTCTTAGTGCCTGATTGCATAAAAAGTCATCGGTATTCCGGGGCGCTTTTGCCCCCGGACTCCGTTGGCGGCTTGGCCGTTATGCTTCTGATAGCGGCCCGCACCGCCGCCTTGCCCGGGGCCAAAATCACTCTCGGACTCCTCTCGCTTTTTATGCAATCAGGCACCAGGCAGCAACTCGGCGACGCCAGCAGCCACTCCACCAAAAATCTCCCCGTCCTCCTCGCCGGCGGCGGCTTCGATCACGGCCAGCACCTCCACTTCGATCCCCAAAATCCGCTGCCCCTCTGCAATCTCTACGTGAGCATGCTCCAGCGCCTGGGCATCGAGGCCGACCATTTCGGCACCAGCAACGGGACGCTTTCGGGGCTTGCGATGGCGTGAGCGTTTTCCGTCCCCGGCGGTCAGGCTGCGGAAAAGGGATTATGCAGTTTGATTCCAGTGAGATAAAAATCGGACGTATTCCGGGTGACGAGAGTGAGGTGGTGCCGCTGCGCGGTGGCTGCGATTTGGCTGTCCAGAGATGGAACGTTGAGGCCTGCCTTGTCCCATTTGGCTTTCAGTTGGCCCCACACGTGAGCAGTGCTCGTATTAAAGCTCAGGACACGCCCTTTCATGCAATCACAGAGAGACTGGAGCCAGGCATGGAGTTGCGTTTTTCGTTTTCCCGCCGGCAGGCGTTCGATGCCGCGGCGGAGTTCCCCAATGGTAATGGTGCTGACATACAGTTCCGGTTCGTGGTCCCTGAGCCACGAGACGACTTTCGGATCAGCCTTGCGCTTCACCGGTTCGCTGAAGATATTGGTATCGACTAGCCAGCTCACAGCGACAGGGGGCGGGAGTCGTCTTTGTCCCGTGGCGGAACTTCAAACGGCGCCGGGCATGCCAGCAGCAAATCGACCAGCCCGTGATTGGCGGGGTGCGAAATTCGCCGCAGGGTGATGGTATCCTCGTCATCCACGAAAACCTCGAAATCCTGGCCCTCCTCCAAATGGAGTTGATCCCGCACTGCGGCGGGCAGGACAATCTGGCCTTTCCTTGAGAGCACGGTCGTCATTGTAGGAAAATCTTACCCGCTGCCGGTGTTTTCGCAATGCCTGATCTGCCGGCTTCATTTCAGACCCCGCAGCCGAAGCTCTGGAGGACCGCCGCGTGATGTTAAGAACGCTGGCGATCAAAACCCAACCGCGGCGCAGCCGCCACTATCAAAGAGTAGTGCCGCTTCGCGGAGGGGATGGTGATCGGCTAAAGCCTATACACCAGCCCCAGGCAGCAACCCCGGCGACGCCAGCAGCCACTCCACCAAAAATCTCCCCGTCCTCCTCGCCGGCGGCGGCTTCCAGCACGGCCAGCACCTCCACTTCGATCCCCAAAACCCGCCGCCCCTGTGCAACCTCTACGTCAGCATGCTCCAGCGCCTTGGGCATCGAGACCGACCATTTCGGCACCAGCAACGGTACGCTTTCGGGCCTGTCGATGGGTTGACCTTCTCCCGCCTTTCCAAGTGAGCTTTCTTGGGCCATACTTTAGTCTATATGAGCTTGCTCAATCTCACATTCAAGATGGCGGATATTCCGTCGCCGCCCATGTCTTGGGAGGACTATGCGAAGCGTGTAGAGTTGGAATGGAGCGGCCTTTTGGCTTCAGCGTCCAATGAGAGCGAAGTCCAGCGATTTCTAGAAGAACATCCGTCTTTACTCCCGACTGCGGATTCACACTGCCCTTACCCGGGAGCTGTGATATCTCAGCCGAAATTGCAAGGCCTTACGCGGCGGGTGCCGGACTTCATGTGGATATGTTCTAATAGTGTGACCATCATACCGGTTCTCATTGAGATTGAGCATCCGAAGAAGATGTGGTACAACGGAAAGGGAGACCCAACGGCTGAGTTCACCCAAGCTGTGAATCAACTTAGGATATGGCGAACGTGGATGGAGGATAGTGATAACCAAAATGTGTTCAGGAGTTATTACGGACTCAGGGGCGGGAATTGGCGAGGAATGGCATTTAAACCTCGTTACGTTTTGATTTACGGTAGGCGGGCTGAATTTGAGTCCGGCAAATCCGCAGCGCTCAAGCATCTACGTCGCAGTTCGCAGCTTGACTCAGAGGAGTTTATGACGTTCGACCGGTTGAGGCCAAATCGATTATTTTCGGATTTTCTCAGTGTGCGGGCTCGCGATAATCAAGGGTTCGAAGCGATTAGTTTCCCGGCATGTGTCAAGATAGGGCCAAGTTTTTCCGCCCTGTTGGATGGAGTTAAGGACATCACGGCGGCAATTTCGAAGAGTCCGTGGTTAACCCCGGAGAGGCGGCAATTTTTGATAGACCGCGTCCCGTATTGGGAAAATTGGCGTGATCTTCCTGGTTTAAAGATCAGGACTGGAGAGAGTGAGTGACAGTTCTAGCCGACCCATCGTCCAGGTTTTTGGGACGCTCAAAAATGCCTTCACCGTCCGCCGCCGAGCGAGGTGGTGGAAGTAGCGCACGCTTATGCACCAGTATAACAGCTATTTTTCTAAGCAACCCACAAGTGAAACCGGGGATTGACGGAGCGCCGCGCACCGGGGACCTTTCCGGTATGAAGCACGACTAAAAACCAGGAGATGCTGCCACCAATGAGAATCCCTAATTTAGAGCATCCTTCCTTTCAAGAGTTTGCCGAACTCTCCCGGGACCGGATTTATGTGAAGGATCGGAGCCGCCGTTTCGTCTGGGCAAACCGAGCGACTTGGGAGTCACTTGGACTCAACAGTTTCGATGGTCTGCGCGGCAAACGAGATGAAGATTTTTTTGAGGGGGAGCATCTTGAGACCTCCCTGAAGACCGAGGAGACATTACTGAACAGAGCCACTAGCTACCGCACTAGGGTAAAAATTGAAAGAACGGAACAGATTGAAGTTGAATTCCATAGAATGCCCACCGTCGGTGGCCGGAGACAATTCTTGTGCGTCAAAACACGGCGGTGGGCGGCCCGAGACCAGAACGGGACGATCATCGGCATCCTAGGGGTGACGCGTGAACTCGAGCTGCCGGAACCTGAGGAGGGAGACTGGTTTGCGGGTTCCTATATCAAATCCAGCGGGACTTCCGGCAGAGAGATTACTCGGTATGATCAACACTTTTTGAAACGGTTTCCGGAGGAACGCCGCAGTGGGAGGTGGGCAATGGTCCATCCCGATGACAGGGGGCGGGTGCATTATTTCCTGAGAAAGATGGACCGCCTGCTCCAAGAGCATAACAAAGGGGCGCTCCAGCAGGTAATTTACCGCGCCAAAAGCCTCGCCCCAAGCGCTGGCTGGTGCTGGATGCGCGCGGAAGGTGTTATCCTCGCCGCCGACAGCTCCTACTATTATTGGATTAAGCATTACGATCTTACCGAAAGGCGGGCGGCGACGCAATTGGCCTCTCTATTCGGCGGACACATCGCCACGGATTTTCCCGGCTACATTTTCGTAAAGGACCGGAGGGGCCGTATTCTTTACATGAATGAGCCTTTTTTGAAAAAACTGGGCAAAACCATGACCGACGTATTCGGCTTGGCGGACTTTGATCTGGGGTTCTCGAAGCGCGAAGCAAGAGTTTTCAGCCACTGCGACCAGAAAATCATCACCAGTGGAGGGCCGCATGCGGAAACTGTGAAAGAAGAAAGCCTGACCATTCAAAGAAATCATGGAACAATCGGACACGGCCAAAGCAAGCTCAACCTAACAACTTTCAAGATGAGCCTCCATCCCTCGGTCTTCGGCGACGAAGATGCCGACTGCTATCCGGAGGAGGGAAAACCTTTCTGGCATGTACTGGGAATAGCCCTTGAGACAGAGTCTATGAAAAGGCTGAACGAAGCCAGAGCTCTGGGAGCCACGCTCCTGAAATCGTCACAGGATGCCGCGGCCAACAAAGGTAAGGATGACCGTTACAGCAAGAGTGAGCGTTTCACGAAGATTTCTGGTTTACCTCCGAAACCGATCATCAAGGCGACCATCCTCTTTGCCGACATCCGGGGCTTTTCCAACCTATCGGAAGAACTATTTGGTTATCCGGAAATCCTGAGTGATCTTTTGTCGCGCTATTTCAAATCAGTCTGTGAACTTTCCGAAAGGCCGAACTGCCTGCTCGATAAATTCATCGGGGATGGGGCCATGCTTCTCTTCGGAGCCTCGAGCGGTTTATCAAATGATCCCCATTGTTTGAAGAGCGCCAAAGATGCCGTCGAGTTTGCATTTGACCTACGGGACAAGTTTACGGACGTGGTGAAAGAATGGATGAAAGCCAACCGCCGGGATTTCCGCAAAGAATTTCCTGAGTTACGACTTGGTATAGGCATTAACTGTGGGCGCGCTCTAACCGTGCTACCTGGAGCAAGGTCCAGGAATTCCCATCGGGACCACTCTTCGGTCTTTGGTGCCGAGGTAAATTTTGCCCAAAAGTTGGAGTCTATGGCCGGGAAACCCGTGCCGGAAGGAAGGAAATTCGCGGGAAAGGAACGCGAGGGAATCCTCGTTTCCAGTCCCATTCACGAGCGCGTTGAACAATTCTACAGGTGGGGTCGCCATTACCAAGAGCCCATATCGGGCATGAAGGGCATTTTCCCGTTCTGGGGGGTGAAGCACCGCCTGCCAAGCGATCGCAGAAAGTCAAAAACTACAAGCTGAGTCTGCTCGTAGTCTGGCCCGGATTTCCATACGCGCCCCCGCCAAGTCTACCGGCACCAAACCATGAAACCGACAAGGACGGCGGTGACGATGATCCCGGCCATTGCCTTTTCCGGCCCGTTTCAACAACGGGTTGGCATCCCACGTCAGTTGCCTATCCCTTTCACTTGAGAAGACTTGGCAGACGCGACCTCGAACGACGCGGTTCGTATGGGATTGATGCTCCCTATGGGTTCGCGTTCATGGCGGTGATGACCGTCTTTTTCCTCGTCTCGGCGATCCTCTCCGGACGCTGCCCGGGTTTGTGTCCTTTGTAGGGGGATGGGGCGCCTGACCCCACACTGACCCGATTTCTCCATTTCTTCCCCTGCATGCCCCCGCCGTCTGCTGCAGCGGCTGGTTCGGCGGGGTATTTGCGTCACGGCTTGAACTTCTCGAACGCCTTGCCGTTGAATTTCCAGGCCCCGGCGGTGTGTGTGCCGAGCCATAGATCGCCTCGATTGTCCCTGGCGATGGTGAACAGGGTGATTTCGTTCTCCCCGTCCTTGACCGGGTAGCGGGTGGCGTCCTTCCCGTCATACCGCCAGACGCCGGTGCCGTAGGTGGCCATCCAGAGCACGCCGGTGTTGTCCACCACGCTGGACATGATGCCTTCGATCCGCGGTTTGGTTGAATCCCTGGCGTCCCGGATTCCTTCCTCCTTCTTGAAACGTGGCCCGGACTTGTCACTCAGTTCGACCGTGTACCGGTGCAACGAATCGCAGAACCAGAACTTGCCGTCCTTGTCCTCGATGACCGACCGTGTGCCAAACGACCCGTTTTGCAATTCACTCTCGGGGAGCCAGGTGAAGGATTTCCCGTCGAAGTGACAGACGCCGAGGTTTGCCGTGCAGAACCAGAGATGGCCTCTGGTGTCCCTGTAGTTGAAGTAGCAGTCGTAGGGACTGTATTTCATGTTAGGGAATTTGGAGCGCGGGTATTTCGCGAAATGATCGTCGCCTTCTTTGGTGTGAGGGAGTGCAAGCCGGTGCAGGGTTTTCCCGTCGTAGCGAAGCACCGTGCCGGTATCGCCGCCGCCGCCGAACCACAGATCGTCGGGCTGGAGTTTCCAGACATCGGCCGGGGCGGCTTTCCCGGGGACCGTCAATGGACGGAACGCCTTGCCGTCGAACCGGCTGACTCCGTGTCCGTGCGGGCCCGGCCCGGCGTCGGTGGTGGTCTCGAAGTAAACGTTTCCCGCTTTGTCTTCCTGAATGCGTCCGGTGGCATCGAAACTCAACCCGTCTTTCGCTGTGTAGTTGACCAGGGTCTTCCCGTCGTAGCGGTACACGCCGCGGTCCGTGCTTCCAAACCAGTAGTCGCCGTTCCTGGCCTGGTGAACGCGCCAGATGGCCGGGGCGAGTTCGGAAACGACCTCGCCCACGGCGACGACCGGCGTCTGGTCCCTGGCGTCGGCCTTCGGGGCCGGAACTTGAGCGGGCGCAGTACCGCAGTGGATCAAAAGCAGAACGGCGGAATAGCGGAGCGTCGTTCGTTTGTTCATGTTGTTTTGCACCGTGTGGTGTGCATGAATTATCGCCATCCTGCGCCTGCTGTCGTAAACGGTTTGTAAATTGCCCTCACAAGCGCGGCGATCGGGCGGCGACTATATGGTTCAGTTAAGAACGTCCGGCGACGATGATCCCGGCCATTTTCTTTTCCGTGCCGTTTCAACTACCGGTTGGCACCCCGCGTCAGTTGCCTATCCTATCCTCCACTTGAGATGACTCAGCAGACGCCACCTCGACGACGCGGTTCGTATGGGATTGATGCTCCCTATGGGTTCGCGTTCATGGCGGTGATGGCCGTCTTCTTCCTGGTTTCAGCGATCCTCTCCGGACGCTGGCAGAGGCTTGTGCCCGTCACGTTCATGGTGACTGTTGTCGTTTTATATCTTGACGCGACGCGGCGGGGCAAGTTCGTCGTTTGGACGCAATTGCTCGATAAGCTGCGTCTTCGCGGCGATGAGCGCATCCTGGATCTGGGTTGTGGCCGAGGTGCGGTGTTGCTCATGGCTGCGGAGCGCCTGACCAGGGGACGCGCCGTGGGCGTGGATCTTTGGCAACGAGTCGATCAGTCCGGGAATTGTGAAGCGGCGACCCGGCGCAATGCCGTGGCGGAGGGAGTGGCCGACCGGGTGGAACTGCACACGGGCGATATGACGGCGCTGCCTTTTGAAGATGACAGCTTCGATGTGGTGCTTTCCAGTTTCGCCATCCATAACATCCGGGGAAGTGCTGGCCGGGAGAAGGCGATCGCAGAGGCCGTGCGGGTGCTGCGCCCCGGAGGCCGGCTGATGATTACGGACGTTAGGGCCACGAAACAATATTACGCCCAACTTGCCAGGATGGGAATGAACGATGTGGTGCGCCGCCGGCTGGGCTGGCAGTTCTGGCGGGCAGGTGCTTCGGCGGCCACTCCTCTCGTGACCGCCACCAAACCGGAACGACTGAACTCAGACCGCCAGGCTACTCTATAGGCCTCGCGAATACTGGCCTCAACGACGGCCTCAACGAACCTGAATTGAGCGCTGGTGGAAGCGCACTTCCGGGACTGAATAAAGGCATCGCTTCAAGCCGGGATTTGCTATACAGTGCCGTGATGCGCCGATGGATTCGTCTCCTGCTGACACTCGCGATATGCGGAGCGGCGGGGTGGTATTGCCGCGGGGTGCGACTGGAGGGGGAGACGGTTTCCCGTGGTCCCGGGCAAGCCGGTATTCAAGGGCTGGCGGGGAAGATGCCGGTTCTCAAAGTTTCTGCGATGGATGCGGCCGCCGTGAAGGCGAGGCTTGAGGCTGCGTTGAAGTCAACGGCCCGCAATACGCTGGAACTCGAACTCCTTATGGCCCGCAGGGTGGCCGTGGACCTGGAAGGTGCAAAGGCATGGCTGCGCACCTTTGACGCGGGCGACATCAAAGACTACCCGGGCGACCGGCGGCCGCTTATCCTCTGTTTCAAAGCATGGGCCGCACTCGATCCGGCGGCGGCGATGGACGAAGCTCTCTCTTTTAAGGAACACTATGCAGAGGCGGCCATGCGCGGAGTGATCGCAGGCATGGGACGCGCTGATGCCGCTACCATCCAGTCAGTCCTGCAAAAGGCCCCGTCCGACAAATATTTCTACGAGGAGATGGTTTCCCTTGTCAAGCAATTGGCGGGGCGTGATCCGGCCGGTGCGCGGACGATGGCTCTGTCTTTGAAAGGCCTCATGGGAGAGAATGCGGTGCAGGCTACCGCCAGCGTCTGGGCGCGCACCGATCCGCAGGCGGCCTTTGCATGGGCGCAGCAGCAGACGAAAGCCAGTGCACGGGAACGGGCATCGGCTGCCGTCCTGACCGAATGGGCGCGGCGCGATCCCGCTGCCGTGGGACCGATGCTCCTGCAAAAAACGACCGGCGCTCCGGACCGCTTTTTTGGCGGTGCCGCGGCGGAGGCCGTAGCGCGCCTTTGCGCGTCCAATCCGCAGGAGGCCGTTGATTTTGCAGCGAAGTACATTCCATCGGAACAGCTAAAAAGAAACCTGGGAGATTTTACCTGGAGGCTGCTGGTCAACGACGGCGGGTCTCAGGAGTGCACTTCGACACTTTGCCGGATGGTGGCCCAGTTGCCGCCGGAAACCCTCAAGGATGCCAGACTGTTCACCCGGGGATGGCCCTTTTATGATGTCTTGAGGCCAGCGTGGGACCGCGTGATGACGGAACCTGACAGTCCCGCGCGCACCTTTGTTCTTGCTCAAATGGCGCAAAAACTCGTATGGGCCAAACCGGCGGAAGTCATCAACGATCTGATGCAGATGCCTGACAATGCCCTGCGGCAGGAACTCCTTGAATCGTCGTTTAAGGGTTGGATCGGATATACTTCCACAGAAAACGATGACTGGCGCGCCAGCCTCGCGTCATTTCGCAGCGCAGTCGATTCGCTCCCGGAGAGTGTACGCCCGCAGGGCGTACGGAAACTGGCATGGGCCGCACTCTCGAATGATATCCAGGAGGCGGCATTTCTGGTGCCACAATATCCGTCACTGGCCGCAGATGGCGATTTTCTCCGAAATCTGGCCATCCGATACAACGGTGCTTCCGGTATCGAAGCCACCGGTGTGTGGATCGAGTCTCTGCCTGATGAATCTGCGCAGGCGATTGCCAGCGAAGGAGTGGTGATCGATTGGTATGACAAAGATGCCGGAGCCGCCTCCCGCTGGGTGGACAGTTTACCTCCTGGAGCCCGCCGCGATGCCGCCGCGTCTGCCCTCGCCATGCAACTCCAGAAGAGTGATCCCGCGACGGCATTCACATGGGCCTCATCCATTGCGGACCTTGGCAAACAGGCCGAAGCGGCGAAAAATGCGGCGCTGGCATGGGCTCGCGAAGACTGGCAAGCGGCTTCGGCAGCCATTGAGGGGACCTCGCTGCCGGAGGACCAAAAGGCGTCGCTGCAGCAAAGCATTTCAAAGTATCGATGAAACGTTCCGTGCGACAGCTTCCGCTTTACCTTGCCGTTGGTGGCTTTGCATTTGCAGCAGGCTATGCGGCAAGGCCTGTATCAGACGCCGTCAGGACGCATGCAGTTGCAGGTAACCTGCCCGCTTCCGACTCCACTGCTGCCACCGCCGAATTCTCAAAAGCATGGTCCGCGGCATCTGCACAACAAGATCCCGTTCGCCGCACAGAGACGTTACTTTTCCTTCTGGCGGATGCAGGCGCAGCCTCTCTCCGGCGGCTGGCCGAACAATCGGCGGATGACCCGGACATCCTTGTGTTGATCCTCCAGCGCTGGGCTGCCGTCGATCCCCGCGGCGCAGCGACATGGACGGAAGTCGCGGAGCGCGACGGCCGAGTTTCCAGTGAGGCCCTCGGTACCGTTATCGAATCCTGGGCGACCGCCGATCCCGGAAGCGTCGCGTCCTGGCTTAAGGAACCTTCCCATACCAGGCTTCAGTATCGATTGATGGAAAAACTCACCGGAGCGCTGTTTGCCCGCGACCCCGCGGCGGCTTTTGCCATGGCAAAGGATTTTCCAAAAACCTGGCTGCTGCCGCAGGAGGCCATGGGCTGGGTCCTGAAAGATCCCGCCGCCGCGGCTCGCACGCTCGGTGATTTGCCGTTGGACAACAACCTCTCCCTGACAGAAAATGCTGCGAAGGCATGGGCGGCACAGGACGCGCCCGCTGCCGCTGCGTGGCTGGCGCAGTTGGTAAAGAAAAGGGGGTCGATTGCCGGTTCCATGATGCCATCCGTGCTGGAAACCTGGGCGAAACAGGATCCCGCGGCCGCGGCAGAATTTCTGACCACTCTCACTCCGGGGCAAAACTTCGGCAGGGGACTCTTGAAGGAATGGGCAGGGAAAGACGCTACAGCGGCATTTGCCTGGATTCGCGCGTCGGCCCCCCCATCCGATCGGAGTTATATGACCATGTGGGCCGTGGAGGCCGCCGGGAAAGCTGATCTACCCGCCACCGTGGCTATGGTGACGAAAATGGCCGACGATGGGGTTCGCGACAATGCGATCGCCTCCCTCGCTTCCGTCTGGTCCAAAGAGAGTCCAAGAGCAGCACTTGAATGGGTAGCCCAATTGCCGTCCGGTCCGGCACGTGATCAATCGCTCATACGCACCGCTGAAACCTGGGCGGGAAAAGATGCCGCAGCGGCGGCGGCATGGGCCAAAGAGGCACCCGAGGGCGCGTTACCACCGCAGGCGTATGCCAACATCATGGATGTCCTGAGAATAGACCCCGCTGCCGCTTACGCATGGCTCAACGAATTAACCGGGGCCGGTGCCGGCAGGGCCGCCGAGCACTTCACCGAGGGATGGCGCGATGAGGATGTCGCCGCGGCTGCGGCACTGCCCGACGGACCCTACAAGTCGCGAATTGTGGACAAAGCTGTCAGCGGATTGCTCCGGCGCGATCCTGACAAAGCGCTCGAATGGGCCCTGACACTTCCTGCCGGACCGCAGCGCGATGCGTTTCGGCAGACGCTCACGACTGCGGAGACCGTTGCGGAGGCGAGGCCGTTCAATGCGCTTACCTCTGCAAAGAAACAGGAACTTCTGCAGAGACTGAAGTGATACATGCAGAGGGGACTCGCGGCCGACATACAGCGGCGCCCCTTCGCCATTCTATTCGGAGTTGAAGAATGAGCGGTTGACCGTAGATTTACGAATGAAGAAAAGCACGGGCATTATGCTGCTCATTGTAAGCCATGCCGGCCTGTTTTATGCCGGATGGCTGTGTGCTTTTCAGAACCACGCCGATGCCATTGTTTCAGGGAATGAATCCGCCGCCACGGGGCCTCGGGTGATGCGGCAGGAAGAACCGGTGAAGAGTTCCGTTTCAACGCGGGAGGCACACCGAAAATCTGCGGTAAGCGAAAAACCTGAAATTGAGTTCCGGCGGCTCGCGTCGGTCTTCAATGGCTCACAAATCAAATACCTGAACGATGATTGGACCGTGTCCAAAGCAGCGGCGTTAATCCTCCAATTGTCGCCGGAAGAGCAAAAGGCCTGCGACACAGAAATTGCCCGGCTGAATGAGGCGCTGTTCAAACTGCAGAAGGCTGCTTTCTCAGTGAAAGAGCGCGGCGACGCGAAGCAGACGTATCGTATCGCGGATTTTTCCAAACAGGGAGACGCTGAACTGCAAAAGTCCCGTGAAACTTTCGAACGCACGTTAGGCCGCGAGCGGGGGGAGGCATTGACAGGAAGTCTCTCCGGACATCACCGCGAGAAGTTCTTCGATTTCGGGCGCGGGATTACGGAAGTCACTTTCGAGGAACGCGGCGGGAAATTCAACGTGCTTGAGCAAAAGATGGACGAGGCGGGCAACTGCTACCAGAGTAATCAATTTTCCTGCAAGGAACTGCCCTCGCATTATCGCAAACTGTTTGTGGTCCAGTAATGGAAACGCCAGTGAGCCAGCTTGCCGCGGCGGATTCACAAAAAGGACGGGGCTGCTGAACGGTGAACTCCAGCGGGCGAAATTCCTCCCGCGGCTGGATGGCTTTGGTGCCCTTCGCCGTCCTGGAGGGCTTGAAATGAGTTCCGCAGTCGCCGTCGACCGGGCATGCACTGCGAAGAGTCCCCGACCCTGGCGGAGAGTGAACAAAGTCAGCGCGAAGCCTGTCAAAAAGATGACCGCTTGCCGGAAAATGACCTTCCTGATTGATTCAACTCACCCATTTATTCCGTTTGCCACCGGGGCGCAACGTTCCCCATTTGAGAGGAAGACGCAAACTTTCCTGGACCAGGCGAAGGATCATAACGTAACGTATGCCTTATGAAGTGCGCTCCCTTCATCCTAACTGTTATCCTGTCCGCCGCGGGTGGGGTTGTTGCCGGTTGGTATTTGCCGCGAAAACCGGGAACACCTGTGCCGGCTGAGCCTGCTGCTGCTTCGGTGAAACAGGAGCCGGCCGTCATGCCGGCAGCGCCGGGCATGGTGTTCCAGACACCGGGCAACCCGCAGGAGGGGCAGAAATCGCTGCGGCAGTTGATGGACTTTGCGCGTTCCAAGCCCAATCTTTACCGGGGTTTGGCGACTCTTGTACCGGTGATCGATGGCTGGAGTGCCGAACAGGTCAGGAATGCGGCGTCGGCGGTTCTTGCCTCATCCCAGAACTGGCATGACCCAAAGCAGGCGGCAGTGAGAGAACTGATTATTTCAAGGATGGTCGAGATTGACCCGAAGGGCGCACTTGCTCTGGCAAAGTCCGCCAAAGGCTCGGAGAAAAGCAACGCCCTTAGTCTGGTCCTGGGACACATGGCCCTGACAGATTTGCCTCAGGCGCGGTCGATGCTGAACAGCCTCAGTGCGGTCGAGCGAAAAGACGTGGTTCCCTCGATGGCAGCGAGACTGATGGAGCTCGATCCAGCGCAGGGAATCGGGCTGATGAACAGCGAGAAGGTGCCGCCTGGCGACTTCTCCTGGTTTCGTGTGTATGGAGCGTGGGGCGCGCGTGATCCGGCGGGGTTTGCTGGAGCCGCCGCAGCCATTGGCGACGGACCGCAGCGAAGCCGCGCGCTGTTCATCGCCGCGGACACCCTGGCGAGCCATGATCCGCAACAGGCTCTGGCGTGGGCCAAAGCGCTGCCGCGCGCGAGTGAAGCAGTG
This sequence comes from Verrucomicrobiales bacterium, assembly GCA_035550135.1. GTDB lineage: Bacteria > Verrucomicrobiota > Verrucomicrobiia > Verrucomicrobiales > V1-33 > V1-33. The sequence continues at coordinate 7,172 of DASZQB010000021.1, read as the reverse complement.
GCCTACACGCGACGGATCGTGGATTTCATGGCGGAGCGTGATCCGGAAGCGGCGCTGCGGGCCGTGGAGCAGCAACCAGCGAGGGAGCGCCGGGATTTGTACGCGACGGTCGCCGACGGCTACATGCGGGCCGATCCTGAAAAGGGAACTCAATGGATCGCCTCGCTGCAGGACAAGGCGCTGCAACAATCGCTCATCGCGAAAGTCACCGACGGATTCGCCGGCTGGGTGCGGCCGGATGAAATGCGCAAGCTCGTGGAATTGCTGCCTGACGGAAAGGCGCGCCGTGACAGCATTTCCAACCTGGCAGGAGGTCTGGCCAACCGCGACGCGGATCAGGCGCTGGTGTGGCTGGAAACTTTGAAACCGGACGATCGCCAGGCGGCGGCGGAGCGCATGGTGGGCACCATCGGGTGGAGCGATCCTCAAAAAGCAGCCTCTCTGGTGGGGAGTTTGATGCCGACTGCGAACGCTATCGAAAACACGGGCTATCTCGCGTCCGCCTGGGCCAGTCGTGATCCCGAGGCCGCATTGAAATGGGCGGGCAGTCTGGAAACCGAAAAGATGCGCAAAGACGCAAGTGCGCGCATCCTGCAGGCGTGGGCGGACACGGCACCTGACAAGGCAGCAGCAGCCAGCGGTGAGATCACGGATGCGGATACGCGCGGCCAGGCGAGAACCGCCATCGCCGAAGCCTGGGCGCGGAAGTCGCCGCAGGAAGCGCTGGAATGGGCTTCCGGGCTTCCAGCGGAGGATCGCTTCAATGCACTGGCAAAAGTATGGGCAGTCACTGCGACGGATGATCCTGCCAAGTCCGGAAGTCAGTTGGCACAGGCGCTTCAGGAGGCATCGGGAATCAGCGGGGCCACAGACGGTTTGAACGCTTCCGCCGGCACGGTGGCGAAAACCTGGACGATCAAGAACCCTGGCGTAGCCGCGGCATGGGCGGCCGGCCTAACCGAAGGAAAAGTGCGGGATGCCGCGCTGGCCGGCGTAGCTGCCCAATGGGCGGAGACCGATCAGACCGGCGCCTCACAATGGGTGAAATCGCTGCCGCCCGGAAATTCCCGGGACGAGGCGGTGAGCAGCCTCGTCAAAGCCATCGCCGCCGGTGATCCGGAGGCCGCGTTTCAGTGGGCGGCTACGGTGGGAGATGCAGACAAGCAACTGGCCCTGCTGAAGAGCACCCTCTCCACCTGGAAAGGATTCAATCCAGGAGCAGCACGGCAGGCGGCGGAAAGCGCCGGCGTTTCAGACGAGTTGCGCGCGAAGCTCCTGGAGGAATTGAAGTAGCGCCCGCTTTCAATTGATTCTGCAGAGATAATTTTCTCAGGCGGGCAGGAATTTTCACAACGGCAGACAAATCCGGGCATTGGTGCGTCTTCCGGAAAAGCACCGTTCTCCGGAGCCTCATGTCACGCAACGAACTCGCCCGTCTCTATGATGCCCATGCACCGGCGCTGTTTCGGTTTGCAATGGCACTGACGGGGACGGAAGCGGACACGCGCGATGTGCTTCAGGAGGTTTTCCTGCGGTTGGCGAAGCGACCTGCTGAAGAGGTAATTCATGACCCGGCAGCATGGCTGTATCGTGCAACGAGGAATCTGGTCACTGATCACGCGCGGCGCCGCGCAGTAAAGCAGCGGGCGCTGGAGCGCATGGCCTCCGAGACAAGTAATGGTCCAACGCCATTTTCGGAGACTGATGCCGAAGGACTGCCGCCCGCACTCGCAGCGCAGGCCCTGGCATCTCTTCCTCGTGAGCAGCGTGCAGTCGTTCATTTGAAAATCTGGGAGGAGATGACCTTCGCCCGCATCGCGGAGGTGCTCGAGATTTCCCCTAACACTGCCGCCAGCCGCTATCGCTACGCGATGCAAAACCTGCGAGCGGCTCTCCCCCTGACTGTACCTGACGTATGAATGCCGACGATCATCTCCCGCCTGCGGATAGTGCAGACGAGGCGCTGGAAAAAGCCCTGCGCGGTATCCCCTGCCCCGTGCTGCCACCGGATTGGCGAGACGCCATCCTGACAAATGCTGCACAGCCTGCCTGGCCATGGTTGACAAAGCCAGTAAAGTGGGGCCTGGCCGCCTGCTGGGCAGCGGTCGGACTCATGCAAGTGACCATGCCGCCCGCTGCCAATCCACCGCAGGGCAGTGTTAGAGTTCCTTCCTCCTATCCCGTGCCGGACCCCTCCTCCGAACTGTGGCTGGCCGACCGCACGGGCGTTGCACTCGAACCCGATTACCCCGCCCTCCCGTGAATGCCTCCGCTTTTCCAACATTTTGTGCGTTCGGAAGATTCGTCAGGCGCGTGACGCTGCGGTGTCTTCGACGGATTCGGCTGGTCTTCTTCAGCCGGAAGTCCGTGGTGGTGTATGCGATTCTCCTAACAGTCGGAACGCTCACCTGGTTCGCCGATCGCTGGCATGGCCGTCATGCGTGGGAAACGGAAAAGGCCCGCCTAGCGGCCGCCGGCGAGTCATTGAACTTTGCCGACCTGGTGCCCGCGGCACCTCCGGATGATCAGAACTTTTGCGCGATTCCCGAACTCGCTCCGCTGCGCCTCCTTCCTGAATCGGAAACCTCCGCGGGAGCACGCGGTCCATCGTGGAAGGATGACCCGATTTTGATGTGGTATGGGCAGGACACAGAACTGAGAACGCTGAAAAATGGCAAAACGTTTCGCGGAAAAGTCGGTCTTCCGTGGGTGGATGCGGATACATCGTTCGCCGAAGTTTGTGCGATATTTCGCAAGACTGGCGCACTCCCTAAAGAACCGCTGGCTGCTGATCCAGCGGAGGAACTCATGTTAAGCGCCGTCCAGTGGGAGGACCTGCTGCAGAACGTCGATGCCGCCACGCTTCGACCCGCCGCAGTATTCATTCCAGCGCCGAATGAAACGGAGCGAATCATTCATCACCGAATACTGCCCCTCGTAAAGAGTCTCTTGCTGCACGGGCAAGTTTGCATAAACCGCGGCGACAAGCAAAAAGCCCTGCGGGATATGCGAATTCTGAACCGTCTCTCTGACGCCGTGGAAAACGAAACCAGGATAATCTCCTTCCTGGTGTCTGCTACGATCGACCGCCAAACATCGGAGATCGTCCGGGCCGGAATGCGGCGGCACACGTGGACCGATGCCGAGTTGAGCGCCTTCATGGAAAATGCCTCCGAATCTGCAGTGGTGACGGCATGGTCGCGCGCACTAGCCGTTCAAAGGTCTTCCACCTGCAGGTGGCTGGAATTTCCCTCCTTGATTCCCAACTGGATGTCGTCTCCGGGACGATCGGGAATGATGTTGCGCTCTTATTGGTGGCTGCTGCTGAACCATCAAAACCTGGCACCGGAAGGACCGCGTTTGAGACTGTGCGCGCGCACCAGCCGGTTCTACTCCAGTCTTATGGAAGACGTCACCCGTCCTCTTCAGCCTGGGGAAACCTGGCAGCAGCGGGCGAAGGCGCAAATCAACGAGGGCATGCCCACATGGTTTGGCGAAAGCATAAGCGAGGGAACCCCGCAGCTTGTTGTGAGGCCCGTTATGCACTCGCGCCTTTTCCGCGTGGCATGCCTCCTTGAACTCCACTACCTGAAAAATGGTCGCTATCCCGCATCGATTGAAGCCGCATTGCCCGCAGATACCCACCCATTCGCCGATCTCGACGGGCAACCTCTGCGCTACCACACCGATGCAGAAGGAAAGTCGTTCCGTCTCTGGTCAGTGGCATGGGACGGGAAGGATGACTCCAACAATACGGACCCGAAGACACGACACGAAGACTGGTTGTTTTCGACCGCCGGCAAGACGCCGTAATTCCAAACTTAACCTTCAGGAAGCGGGACTTCCACCCGGTATCCCGGTCACCGTTTTTCTGAAATATCCTGTTCGGAACAACCCACCGGCGGTTACTTCAGGTGACATTACCACGCCATGCCACCTGAAGAAGTTCCAAATGACGACACCGAGCTGATCCGGACATACTGCGCGGAACGTTCCGAAGCCGCCTTTCGAGTGCTGGTGGAGCGTTACCTTCCAGCGGTGTGGTCAACGGCCCGCCGCGTAGTGAACGGGGATGCGGCGCTGGCTGAAGATGTCGCGCAGGAAGTGTTCACCCGGCTGGCGCAGCACGCGCACCGGTTGAAGCCGCCTGTCGTTCTGGGCGGCTGGTTACACCGGCACAGTTGTTTTCTTGCTCAAAATGCCCTGCGCGCAGCCACACGCCGGCGGGCTCGTGAACTTACCGTCGCAGCCACTATGAATGCCGACTCCGACAACCCGTGGCCGCATCTCGCTCCGCGGATCGATGCCGCGCTCGAGGCTCTACCGGCGTCCGACCGGGATGCCGTGGTACTGCGTTTTTTCGATAAGCATGACTTCCGTTCCATCGGGCACGCGCTGGGAATGAGTGAAGATGCGGCTCGCATGAAAATTACACGCGCCCTCGAGAAACTCCGGCGCATCCTTGGCAAGCGATTTGCCGTTTTAACAGTTGCCGCTCTGGTGGCACTGCTGAACGAGAACGCGGTAGCCGCCTCGCCGGCGGGCCTTTCTGCGCAGATTGTGAGATCCGTCACGGCGAAGGCAGCGTCCGCGACAGCAACTGGAGGCATCGGGGCGAAGCTGGCGGCTTTTTGGCGAAGGAAGCGAGCCATCGCCGCGGGCGTGGTCATCCTCTTCGCCGGTTCGTTTTTTACATGGCATCTTTTGTCAGGACCCAGTGACCGTTCCGGTCAGCGGAGGATGGGAAATATCCCGATCGATCCCAGTCGGCCAGCTACACCGCCTGAAAAGCAACCTGTGGACATCACCGTTCGCCTGGTGCTCGTTCCGGAAACCTCCGCCGCCAGTCTGTTCGCGAATCGCTGGGGCGGCGAGGACGATACAGCGCTGCTTGACGAGTTGCTGCAACGCGCACGCACCGGTCCGCCAGGAATTTCCGTTTTGGCTAAACTAACGGGACAATGTCCGCGCGGCGGCATGGTCGAATTGGGCGCGGCAAAGCCCTGGGAATATCCCGTCGAATGGAGCCGTCTGGAAGACGGACCGATTGTGCCGGTCGATTTCAAAAAGCAAGACCTTGGAACGGTCGCAACCGTTGCAGCCACTGTCAGCGCGGAGAAAAACCTGTGTGATCTCAACCTCCAGTTGCGCTGTAACTTTCCGGACCCCGCTTTGCAGAAGCTTCCCACCAGTTTGTCCGGAGCGGCCACCACCGGCATGCTGGTCCTGACGGCTCCGGAATTCCGTCGTGTGGAGGTCAACGCACAGGCTTGCGTGGAACCCGGTCGATCCTGTCTGGTCTCGATGACGCGATTTCCTGAAACAGGCGGCCTGGAGGACCGGCAAATGTTCACTTTTGTAACCGTCGAACCGCTTGCGGCTCCATGAAACTGACTCTGCTTTTTTTCTTTGCCACAAGCCTTTGTGTGCCCGCCCAGTATACGCCCTCACAGGTTCAGGTGCGCGTGGTGACGTTTGCGGATGCGGGGGTGGAGACTGCTCTCCAGGCCATCCGCCCCGGATGTGACAATGATTTGTTCACCGCACTCAGTCAAAGCGCTGCGGGAGGAGAAGCGAAGATTGTGTCCGACCAGGTGCTGCTCGTGCGCGGAGGGCAGAGGTCGAGAGCCATCGCGGCATATGAATTTCCGTACGCGACGGGTCACAATATTGACAGCAGCCTCGGCCTCATGATCCCGACTCTCCTTGTCTGGCAGAGCGCGGGTCCCCAACTTGAGGCCGAGGCAACGGTGGGCGTTTCCAGATCCCTTGGTTTCCCGGGGCGTCCCATCGATTTGAATGTGGGTGCCGAAAACCAAACGATGCTGTCGCAGATGGCCTGGCCGGTAGCGGACTTGCGCGGTCAGGGAGAAATGGGTTCCGTTTCCATGCCGCTCGCTTCGATCCATAAGTCGAATCTGCAGGCATTGACCGGAACGGGGATGACAATGCTGCTGTCAGTGGCGGGCGAACCGCAGCGTGCCGCGGACAAAGATATGAAGACCAGGTTTCTCTACACGTTTCTGCGGGCAGGTGTGAAGGGCGAGACACCCAAGCGCGATGTTATCTCGCCCCCTGCCGTTTCATTCCAGCGGCGCCTCCATGCGGTCTCGCTGCGGGTGCCCACGGAAACAGCGGTCACGTTGATGAGCCGGCGCAGCGACGATCATGCGCTTTTCACCGCGCTCTTCGCCAAAGCAGCACGCGGCGAAGCCGATGTTAGCGGTAACACTGCGATTCTGGGCCGGAACGGTCAGCGAAGCAGAATCGAAAGCACCCTTCAGTTTCCATACCCGTTGAACTATGAGGATTTTTTCCCCGACAAGTGGTCTTACCGTCCGCTCGGCACGTTGATGGAGGCTGATGCCGGCGGTGAATTCGCGGAAATTGAAAAGCCCCTTCCGGGAGACTGGACGGTGGCTCTCGAAGTCAGCGGAGCGCCCGAACTTACGAACTTCTACCCGGACAAGAGCCGTCCTAACATTTATATCCCGCAAATCGAATACACTTCGCGCCAGTTTACGGGGCATGTTACGGTGCCTGCCTCCGGGATTCTCTGCGCAGGGGCGATCTCGTCTGTTCCGGCCACGCAAAAAGGCGAGGCCGCGGAAGGCATGACGGACATCCTTTTCTTCGTGCAGTCTCCCCCGCCCACTGCTCCGGAGAAACAGCAGAAACCGCAACGATGGCTGGAGGCGATGCTGCTGTCTGTTTCAGAGCAGAGCGGCCGGACGCTTGCCGCCGGCGGTGACGCCTCCGGTTTGCTGGAGCGGTTAGGGGCAGCGGACGTTCGCTGCGCGGGCTTCGCCGCCGTTGCAGCAGAGGGCGAGCACCGCAACGAAATCAAATGGCAGCGCCATGTTCCCCATCCCGCGGGATTCGGCAAGTCCGCCACTTTGCCCGATCTCGAGATTCCGTCTTCATGGGAGGGTGCAGCCTGCGGGTTGAAACTGGAGGCAGCCTTTGCCAGCCGCTCTGGAACCGCATCGCTCAATGCCACTCTCGCATGGGACAGTTCGCCGGTTGCCTCTTTAGGGCTTGTTTACATTGGCCCCTGCAAACGGGAAGACCGGTTGCGGACCACAGTTTTTGAGTTAGGAATGCCGGCCTGTTCCTATGACTGACTTCCATCGCTTCATGCCGGTGCCGCTCCGTGAGCGGTTTAAAAAATT